>DATDNF010000077.1:0-25009 GCA_036518435.1 Geobacteraceae bacterium | reverse complement strand
CAGCAGACCTCGGCGTGCGAACAGATGGCGGAGACGATGACCGAGGTGCGGGACGTGGCGCAGCAGGTGGCGGGGAGCGCCCGGGAGACGGAGAAGGCGATCGGGGAGATCATGGAGCTCACCGAAAAACTGAAGGACCTGATGGAGGAGGAGCTGCAGCTAAAAGGGAAGAGCGAAGTCATGAGCGGTGCCGAGACCATGGCACGGGTGTTGACCGAAGCGGTGGAGAGCGGCAGATTCACCATGGACGAGCTCTTCGACGAGAATTACATCCCGATCCCCGGCACCGATCCCCAGAAGTATCATACCAAGTATGACGGCTATCTTGACGAAACCATTCAAACCATTCTGGACGAATTCCTGGCAAAGGACGAGCAAGTGGTGTATGCCGTCCTGGCGGACAGAAACGGCTACGTGCCGACTCACAACAGCAAGTATTCGCAACCCCTGACCGGCGACCGGGACAAGGACAAGACGCGGAACCGCACCAAGCGGATGTTCAACGACCCGGTGGGGCTCGCCGCGGCCAGAAACCGCCAGGAACTCCTTACGCAGGTCTATTACCGGGATACGGGCGATAAGGTCTGGGACCTCTCCGCGCCGGTCTATGTGCTGGGGAGGCATTGGGGAGCGTTGCGGATCAGTTATACCATGGGGAAAACCGACTAAGCTCTGGGGAATGGAGATGATAAAGGTATTGCTGGCAGACGATTCGGCCCTGGTGCGGGCGGTGCTGAAGGATATTTTCCACGCCACGCCCGATATCGTGGTCGTGGGGGAAGCGGAAAACGGCGAAGATGCGGTCACGCTGACGGAGCGGCTGAAACCCGACCTGGTCATCATGGACATCATCATGCCGGTCATGGACGGACTGGCGGCGCTGGAGATCATCATGGCGCGATTCCCGACGCCGATCCTGGTTCTGTCGGCAACCATGGACGACCGGGAAGTGAATTACGCCTTCACCGCCATCAGGAAGGGCGCCCTGGACGTCATGGAAAAGCCGCGGATCAACGGGCTCGAGCAGGGGAGTGAGTTCGGCGCCAGGATCGTCGAGAAGGCGAGGCTGCTGGCAAAGGTCAAGGTCATCCGGCGCTGGCCGAGCAGGAAGATAAAGCTCGAACTGAAGCCGGGCTACCAGCGGGGCGAACGGGACATCCTGGCCATAGGCGCCTCCACTGGCGGGCCGAAAGCAGTCATGGGGATCATGAAGAGTCTTCCGGAGGATTTCAACGCCGCCGTGTTCATTGTCCAGCATATCGCCAACGGCTTTGCGCGGGGGTTCGCCCAGTGGCTCGACCAGGACAGCGCCGTCAGGGTGCGCCTGGCGGCAGACGGCCAGGAATTCAAGGCCGGCGAGGCCCTCGTGGCGCCGAACGATTGCCACATGATCGTCGACAACGGGAAAGTCCGGCTGGTGCAGGGGGAGCCGGTCAACTGCTGCCGTCCGTCCATCGACGTTTTTTTCAATTCGCTGGCCAAGGAGGAGGGGGGCCGGGTGGTGGGGGTGCTCCTGACCGGCATGGGAAAGGACGGTGCCCAGGGGCTGCACAGGATAAAGGAGCAGGGGGGCGTTACCATCGTCCAGGATGAGAAGAGCTGCGTTGTTTTCGGCATGCCCAAGGCGGCCATAGCCCTCAATGCGGTTGATGAAATACTGCCGTTGCCGTCCATTCCGGACGCCATAACCAAAATATTCGCCCATTGACGGAGGTACAACCAATGGAAAAGCAGAAGATATTGATAGTAGACGACAGCGAGCTGGTCCTGGCAATGGCCCGGGACGCCCTGGAAGAGGCGGGATACGAGGTGCTGACGGCCACCAATGGCATCGAGGCCAACAGCTTCATATTCTCGAAAAGCAGGCCGGACCTGATCATCCTCGACGTCATGCTCCCCATGCTGGACGGCAACAAGAAGGCCAAGCTCCTGCGGGAAAAGGAGTTCAGCAAGCAGATCCCCATCCTGCTGATCTCCTCGAAGAGCGAGGAGGAACTGACCCGGCTCGTCGCCGAGGCGGGGGTTGACGGTTTTATCCGCAAACCGTTCACCACTGCGGGGATCGTTGCCAGCGTCCGGGATTTCCTGGCCAAATACCCCCACTGAAAGCTTCACAATCCGGCGCCGGTGTGCTAGATTTGGCGGTAAAATTATTCCGATGCGGGGAGCAGCATGGCACTGAGAGTCTACAATACCCTTTCCGCCGGCAAAGAGGAGTTTGTCCCCCTGGAGCCGGGAAAGGTCAGGATGTACGTCTGCGGCGTGACGGTCTACGACCATTGCCATATCGGCCATGCCCGGGCCAACGTGGTGTTCGACGTGATCTATCGGTACCTGCGCCATCTCGGTTACGAGGTGACCTATGTGCGCAACTACACCGACATCGACGACAAGATCATCAACCGGGCGCTCAAGGAAGGGGTGCCGTTCAACGAGATATCCGAGCGGTTCATCGCGGAGTTCGACTGCGACATGGCCCGGCTCGGCCTCGATCTTCCCACCCACCAGCCGAAGGCTACCGAGCACATCGCCGAGATCATCGACATCGTCCGGACCCTGGTCGACAAGGGGGTTGCCTACCAGGCGGGGGGTGACGTCTATTTCTGCGTGGAAAAGTTCGACGGCTATCTGAAGCTCTCCGGGAGGAACCTGGAGGAGATGCAGGCGGGGGCCCGGATCGAGGTGGACGAGCGGAAGCGGCACCCGATGGACTTTGCTCTCTGGAAGGAGGCGAAACCGGGGGAGCCGTTCTGGGCGTCCCCCTGGGGGAACGGGCGCCCCGGCTGGCACATCGAATGCTCGGCCATGAGCATGAAGTACCTCGGCACCACCTTCGACATCCATGGCGGGGGGAAGGACCTGATCTTTCCCCACCACGAGAACGAGATCGCCCAGTCCGAGGCCGCCACCGGCCGGCCGTTCGTGAAGTACTGGGTCCACAACGGGTTCGTCAACATCAACTCTGAGAAAATGAGCAAGTCCCTCGGCAACTTCTTCACCATCAAGGAGGTGCTGGAGAAGTACGACAGCGAGGTGCTCCGCTTCTTCCTCCTCTCCGCCCATTACCGCTCCCCCCTCGACTTTTCCGACCAGAACCTGACCGAGGCGGAATCCGGGATGGAGCGGATCTACAAGGCGCTGGCCGCCATCGACGAGGCGCCGGCGGGGGGAGAGCCGGCGACCGCTGCCGAGGCGGAACAGGAGCTGGCCGGGAAGGTCGCTTCCTTCGCGGCGCGCTTCAGGGAGGCGATGGACGACGACTTCAACACGGCCCTGGCGCTGGGCAACGTCTTCGATCTGGTGAGGAGCGTCAATCGCTTCGTTGCCGAAGGGGGTGGCGCGCGGGAAGGGGGGCGGGAGCTCCTTGCCGCCGCGCGTGCCGGCATCGGGGAACTGGGCGGGGTGCTGGGGATATTCACCTCGGAGCCCGCGGCATTTTTTGCCCGGATCACGGGGCGGAAGGTGGCGGAGCTCGCCATTTCGGCCGAGGAGATCGAGGGGCTGATCGGGGAGCGTGCCGCCGCCAGGAAGGCGAAGGACTTCAAGCGGAGCGACGAGATCAGGGATCTGCTCCTGGCAAAGGGGATCGTCCTTTTGGACGGGCCGCAGGGGACGACCTGGAAGGTGAAGTAGGGGGGCAAAAAGATTAGAAAAATTGACCGCAGTTCCCGCTTCGGCTATATTAGGGCAGGTTCATGTCGTGCGGGAGAGTGGCGATGAGAGAAGTGACGGCATAATGTCTGTACAGCCGCTGTGAGCCAGGTTATGGCTCCGGCGGCTTTTGTTTTAATGGTGACAAAGGTTATGTTTCACCTAAGTTGGCAGGAAATGCCAACGACCCCATGGTTCTCCCAGGTTTCGGCAACCTTGCAAGGTGGCACTACCTTGCACGCTCTGGTGATCTATTGGTTGGCCGAAAGAGAATAGAAACCATAGGAGGCGGGATGGCTTTCTCGGAGAAACTCAAGTTGGAAGTAAGGCAACTTTCTGCTTTCAGGTGTTGTCAATGCCAAGCAATAGGAGTCGAGATTCACCATATTATTCCGCAAGCTGAGGGAGGCCACGACACGATTGAAAATGCGGCCCCTCTTTGCGCAAAGTGCCACGCTGATTTTGGCGACAACCCCCTGAAGAGGAAAGAACTTCGCGAGATGAGGGACTGGTGGTACGAGAAGGTTTCTGCTCAACATTCGCCCACTGACCCACGATTCCAAGTCATTGAAGCAAAGCTGGACGAACTCCTGACAACAGTAAGGAGCGCTGCACCGCCAATGGAAGCAATCAAATCTGCTGTCCGTGATTTCATGGAAGTATATTTGGATGGCATAAACCCACAGAACGCCCAGGCCGTGGTTTCCTCGGTTGTGAACATCGATAAGCCTCCTTTTCAAGCTGGGTCCCCCTGTCAAATGTCAGGACAACCATGTCCGGCTCAGGCGTGCTCTGACGGCATTATGGACGTAGATCCCTCACAAGAGGGTGTTGTCTGTAACAAGTGCGGCTTGTTTATAGGCGCTGTGTATCCATTTCGGAAATAAGAGCGAAGGCCAACCATCGGCACGACCGGCCCTTGAAAAACAGGGCCGGTCAGCCTCATTCCCGTTGACTAGAAGCATTTATCAAGGAGGCATATAAGATGGATGTACTACTGAGTACCGCAATAGCTAATTGGATTAGTGCATTGGCTGCAATTGGGTCTGCAAGCGCAATATGGTTTATATGGAAACAGGTTGACCTGCTTAAATCACAGATTATAGAAGATCACAAAAGGTCTAGGCGGGAGATGGCAGTAAATTTATTGCTGGAATGGTCAAGAAATTTAAAGCAACATAGCTCGGCTGCTCGTAAATTAGTTGAAACGCTGAATGCAGAACAGTCTAGGTGTCTTTTAAAACAAGAGACATTTAAAATTGATAAGAAATACAAAGACCTTCTTTATGCTTCTATCTCATGCAGCAGTGAATGCAAAAAAGATTGTGAATTTAGCAACGATGAAATTGTTTTAAAGCAACATTGTATTTCCAATCTTCGTTGGCAGATCATATGCTATCTAAACTCATTAGAGTTTATACTATCTGCATGGCGCCACAACATAGCTGATAGAGAGATTATAGAAGAACAATTTGAATATTTAATTAACGACAAGGAAGGTCACCAGCTTGTTCACAACTTTAGAATTGCTTGTGGTGGTCCAGATACTTACCCATCTCTTGAAAATTTTGCTAATCACATAAAAGAAAAAAGGAATATTAAAAATGGGCAAGGTAAGACTGGGAATTTATGAATTATTCAGACGGAAGCTACGAGGAATAGAGAGATTCAATAAGAGACAGTTCGGCGTCTAGAGGAGCAGAGGTGTGGGCAACTCCTGAAATGGAATATTCGAGTGACATCAACAAGCCCCATGGACGCCGACCGCCCGAAAAAACTGGGCGGGCGGGTCATGGGGGCACCCCGTTGAGCAGACAGGAAAAACAAGAGAGGCAAGCTTTATGACACCTATGGATAGCATTCGAGTCCATGTCTTCAGAGACAGCCATGATCCATTTACTCAGTTACTAGATCAAAACGATATTGAGTATTATGGTGTCGCGCTAAATTCATGTGGGCCAATGAATGCAGGAGAGATGCTTGAAATAGTTAAAACTGTCGGAAATGCAGCATTGTGGCCATCCCTTGCTACGGTCATAGTTGCCTTCATTCGGGCTCGGAAGAGTCGAAAAGTCATGATCACCACTAAAGACAACAAAATATTTCATGCAGAAGGTTATAGCGTGGAAGAGATAAGCCAGATTCTGCATGAAGCCAGAAGCATTACGGCAATCGATACAAAAAAGCCGGAAATCACGAGCGATACGGTGGCGCCAAGTCAACAGCCTTAGGAGAAAAATCGATGCCGCTTTACACCTGTGTTTGCAGTCCAGACAGAGCCATAGAGCGAGTAATGCCCAACATGCGGCGCACTCGGTCTCCGCTTCGCTCCGCCGGTGCGCCACTACGACGTTGAAACCGTTTAAATGTTAACTAGTCAAGATAGGAAAATCCATGAAAGACACAGACAAAAGAGCTCTTTCCTTCTACGTGGATGAATCAGACTCTGATGACGTCAGCCAAGTCAAAGAAGGAATTTTTCTAACACCACACACCAAAGCCTGGCTTCGACTCGATGATACCTTGGAAAAGGCAGAGACTAGCGCTAAAACCTATCAAGGATACCTAAGAAAACTGGATCGGCTTATCGAAAAAGAGCCAGATTACCTCGATGCTTACAACTATGCGGGGAATGCTTATCTGGAGTTGGCCTCAAAGGTAGATTCAGTAATTTTCCCTACTTATTTGAACGCTGCAAAAAACTACTATCAGAGGGCGTACGACCGCGCGAGGGAACTCGTCCCCGCTGGCTTCGATGGACGGATTATCTGGGGCCATCTCGACAACCGGCCATTCTTGAGGGCACATCATGGCTTGATTCTATGTTATCTACGTAAAAAAGATTATGCGGAAGCAGCGAGGATGATCGAAGAACACTTGGCCTGGAACCAGAATGATAACATAGGTGTTCGTTATTTATTAGGTGACGCGTATTTGTTGGCGGGCGATATCGAAAATGCGCGTCGAGCATTCAACGCACAATTGGAGGAAGGGTATTCTCCCTACCCGGATAATGCGTATTCACTTGGCTTATTGGAATTCAAGGAAGGAAACTTTTCTGCTGCTGCAACAGCACTAAGAATCGGCTTTCTCGCTAACGAGTATATTGCTGAAATTCTGACAGGGAGAACAGTGGAAAAACCTCATTTTTATTGGCACAGCAATTCTTTTCGGTCGGTTGAGAGCGCAAAAGGATATCTGATTGACCAGGATATGTTGTCGTTTTGGAAATCAGTGCCTCAGGCCATTAATTTTGTTGATTGGCTTTTCAATTGTGCTGCCGTGATGCGGGAGCGTCTTGAATGGGCTGAGATCAGGGAAGGGCTGACCACCGAACATGATTTTTCTGCTCGGGGAGTATTTGTTAACAGAGAAGAAGCACTGAGAAAACGCATAACCAAGGTAACAATGTTGATACAGAAAATAACCGATCATAGGGGGCGTACTGGATGGCCATGGGAGCATTCCACAACGGACTTGATGGTCTAGTGAAGCAGATAGAAAGTTACCCAAATCTCGATAATTGGAAGAAAGAGCTGGATCTCCAACATGGCTTACGACCCGCCCGAGAAGGCTGGCGGGTCAAAGCCATGCCCGTTGGGCATAAGGCCAGGAGAACAAAAGAGGGTTAGATAAGGGGGTCAAAAAGGCTGGAGCCGCCACAACACAGTCTCTGGGGTCGGACCAAGTTAACTGTATGAAATATCACAGCTAATGTGCCAAAATCGGCCTTATTTATGGCCTTAGAGCAACGTTTTTGCTGGCACAAAGGGGCTTCTAAGAATGGCGGGGGAACCAATTGGGATCTCAACTGGGTACACCTGCAATTGGTCTCAATTTTCAGGCGTGAGTGCTGTTGACGCCCCACCTATGAATCGCCGACAGACTCTCCGACTCAGAGTTTTCGATTTCCTCGGTATCGTAATCAGCTTGAAGGCCGAGCCAGAAACTTGCGCTGGTGCCGAAGAACCGTGACAGTCGGACCGCAGTGTCAGCGGTGATTGCCCGCTTACCATTACATATGGCAGAGATTCTTGGCTCCGGAACACCGATTTCCTTTGCCAACCGGTACTGACTGATTCCCATCGGGACCAGAAATTCTTCCCGAAGAACTTCGCCGGGATGGATATTGGGAAGTTTATTCATGGTGTCACCTCAATGATAGTCACATATTTCAACACGGCTGGCCGTCCCGTCGTTCCAGACGAAGCAGACTCGCCACTGGTCATTATTTACAGTGTTAAGCCCCGTCCCTTTATTCTTCTAAGCGAGCGTCATGAGCAGGGAAATAACAAAAATGGCCGCAACTGGTTAAAGTTGCGGCCATTACGCAATGACGCGAACGGCTGGCCGCTGTCGCGGCTGTTTCCGTGCAGGCGCCTTACGCCGCCTGCTGGTTCAGCGGGCCATTGGTTACCTGGCTCTTCAAGAGATCCATCGCCTCGCGCATGATGTCCGACACACTCTTGTGGGTCGTGTTCATGATCATCTCCAGCGTATCCCTCTCCTCGTCGCTGATCCTCATGGAAATTACGTTGTACCGCGGATTTTCTCTCATTCTTCCCATGGCTTCCTCCTCTATGGTTTTTGATTTGTTTGATTTTGGCGAATACATCATACTATATGCCATAACTGTGCCAACCATCAATTTTTTATATAACTAGTTGGAATTGCGATATTTTATGCGGTGGGGGTGTTGGGGGCTGCGTCGGCGGGTGTTTTAAAATGATCCATTGTGTGTCACGCCTGGCACATGGATGGTCAATATTACACACGAGCGTCCTTGCTTGCCTTCAGCAACGCCTTGATCTCCCGCCCTTTGAGGCCGAGCTTGTCCAAAAGGCGGTAAAATGTCCTGCGGGGAATGTTGGCAAGTTGTGCCGCTTTTGATACATTTCCACCCGCCTCGACCAGGTAGCGCTGGATCAGGTTTTTTTCCACCCGGACGATGTGGCGCTCCCGCGCCGCCTGGAAGGACGCCTGAATGTCGGGCCGTTCTATCGCCACCACCGCATAGTTCTCGGCAAAGGTGTGGGGTAGGTGCTCCAGTCTGATGATGTCGTCGTGGGTGAGGACCGCGGCCCGCTCGATAATGTTCTGCATCTCCCTGATGTTGCCGGACCAGGGGTACTGGGTCATCGCCTTGATGGCCCGTTCCTCGATGCCGACCAGTTTCTTTTTCAGTCGCGCGCTCGCCTTTTCCAGGAAATGGTGGGCCAGGAGCGGGATCGAATCGACCCTGCTGCGCAGGGGGGGCATGGTGATGGTGAAGACGTTGAGGCGGTAATAGAGGTCTTCCCTGAACCACCCCTCCTTGACCCCCTGTTCGAGATTCTTGTTGGTGGCGGCGATCAGGCGCACATCCACCTTCCTGGCGTGGGTCCCCCCCACCGGCCGCACCTCTCCCAGGTCCAGGACGCGCAAAAGCTCCGCCTGGAGCTTGGGGGTAATGTCGCCGATCTCGTCGAGAAAGATGGAGCCGCCGTCCGCCGCCTCGAACAGCCCCTTTTTGTCGGCGATGGCGCCGGTGAAGGCCCCCTTCTTGTGGCCGAACAGCTCGCTTTCCAGCAGGGAATCGGTGATGGTCGTGCAGTTCACCGTTACCAGCGGCTTGTCGTTTCTTGTGCTGTAGCGGTGGATGGCCCGGGCGGTCAGCTCCTTCCCCGTGCCCGACTCCCCCCGGATCAGGACCGTGGTGGGGGTGGGACCGACCTGCTTGATGAGGTCGAGCACCTCCATGGTTTTCCGGTCGGCGCCGATGATGCATTCGTCGCTGTACGCCTTGTTCAGCTCCCGTTGGGCCAGTTCGTACTTCTGGATGAGGCGCCCCCGGTCTTCCTCCAGCTGCTGGAGATTGTAGGGGAGGCACATCTCCATGTCGGCAAGTCCCTGGTAGACCGCCACGGCGTACTCGCGGCAGGTCCGGTAGCCGCAGGCGCGGCAGTTGAGCTCGTCCTTCTGGGTGAACTTGCTGGTGGCGTGGAGAATCCTGGTGATATCGCTCCCCTTGGGGGTGCCGAGCTTTTTGTATTTATTGGAAAAGGTGCGGGAGAGGGGGACGGCGGGCGTCTCCCCCCGGTAATGGGGGGCGGTCCGGTAAGGGGCGTCGCTCTTGAAGTGGGAAATGACCAGGTTCCGCTTGTAGAAGCCGGTCAGTTCGCGGTTTTTGCCGGGGCCGCCGATGCAGCCGTCGTAACAGAAGCGGATGTCGGCGATACGGGGGTTTATCCGTCCGGCCGCCAGGTCACGGATGATCCCCATGACGTTCACTTCCCCCTCGGCAGTGACGATCTCGCTGTCCAAGGGGTCGGTGGCAATGGAGAAAGCTTTGAAGGCGCCCTCGGAAATGGGGAAAAGCCGCCCCAGATGGGGCTGGATGCCGTCGAAAGGCTCTTCCGCAAGGGAAGCGAGGTTGAGCGAGCGGTTTCTGAATATGCCGTCCAACTCCCGGTAGGTGAGGACGATGTCGATGGCCCCCCTGGTCTCTTCGGTTGCCATCTCGAATTTGGCGGCGATGCACGCGCTGAGGTAGATCACCTTCGCCTCGGGCCCCAGGACCCCTTTCAGGAAGCGCCCCATGGCCACCATCGGTGAGACGACGCCAACCAGGTTTTTGATCAGCTTCGGGTAGTGGCGCTCGATCAGGTCGACGATTGCCGGGCAGTGGGAGGAGATGAGCGGTGCGGATGTCTTTTCCATCATCTCCGCATAGAGGGGGGCCACCAGTTCCGCCCCGTAGGCGCCTTCGTGGACTTCGGCGAAGCCGAGCCGTTTCAGCCCCGCTACCAGCTGCCCCGGGGAGACGTTGTGGAAAAAGGCCGGGAAAGAGCATCCCAGAACGGCGACGACCGGCTGGCCCGAGGCAAGCAGCCTCTCGGTGACCGCCACCTTGTCGGTGACGATTTTAGCCTTCTGCGGGCAGTTGTTGAGGCAGTTGCCGCAGCCGATGCAACGGTCGAAGATGATCTCGGTATAACTCTTGTCCACCTTGATCGCCTTGACCGGGCAGCTTCGGACGCAGGAGTAGCATTTGCGGCATTTTTCCGTAAGGGTGATGATCGGTCCCATCATAGATCCTCGGGTGCATGAGAAGGTCTGCGCGCGGCGCTGGTGTCACTATACACCGAAAATATTTTCTGTGCAAGAAGTGACACATATTGATGTCGGTGTGCAGGAAATGGCACAACCGTCTTCAGGCAAAAAAACACCCTAGTGACTAGGAGGGCAAGTCGCTAGGGCATAATGAGAACCGTGCTTTCACACGATCCTCGCAACTCTTTAATTATACTATACTCCGATCATGGTATTTTCGCAAGGGGTAGTTTTGAATAACTTGCTGAAAACGCAGGTTATTTTAATGTGGGGGCGGGGGGCGATCTCCGGTCTTTCCGAGATTGTCACGGCTGCGGGATTATGGTATATCTAGAGATATTTTTACGTAAGGAGATGGATCAATGGACCTGAAACTTGATGAGCAGCTGTTGCTGGCCGGCTTCCGCCGCCTCGACGCGGCGGGTAAAAAAGAACTCCTGGATTACGCGGCATTTCTGGCAAAGAAGTCCCGCTCAAGCTGTGCCGGAGAGCCGTCAACAGCGGACAATCAGTGTCGTCTCGCCGCCCAGCCGGAGGAGAGGCCGGAAGCAGCCAAGGAGCCGATCTTTACCGAGTAGGACGTTGCCGTTTGCCCGGAACGGTATGTCAACCACCGAGCAACGGCCATTCCGGTTAGCCCTGCGTATCCCGCCGAGCCCCCATTTCCCGCGAACGGTATTCTTCCAGGAACTCTTTGTATGCAGCTGATCCGCAGATTCGCCTGTTCCCTTATCCTCTGCTGTCTTGTGCTCCCCCGGATCTCGACGGCGGAGGTCATCCCCCCATTGTCTGCCCCCCCGCTCGGGGAGCGCTGGTTCCGCATCACCATGTGGGACCAGCGCGTTGGGTTCGCCCATACCGTCGTCAGCGCGGTTCCGGAGGGGTACCGGGTCGCCAGTGAGGGGAGCGCCCGCATGGAGGTCCTGGGCTTTTCCCGGGAGGCCTCGTCCCGGGAAATCTACCTGGTCAACAGGGACCTCTCCCTGAGATCCTTTGTCGTGGAACAGACCATCAGCGGCATGCCGACGCGGCTCATGGGTGAGGCGACGGCCAAAGGGGTGAACGTGACGGTGGCATCCGGGGAGAGCAGGCGGGAAAAAAGCCTGAAAGCCCGGGGAAAGGTCTATCCCCCGTCGCTGCTCAATCTCTATCCCCTGATGCAGGGGGCGAAGAAGGGGAAGAAATACCGTCTCCAGATGTTCGACCCGGAGGAGGCGAAGCTCAAGAATGTGACGATCACGGTCGTGGGAAAGGAAACCCTCCCCGGCGGGGGGGCCACCGTGCATCTGCGCAACGACCTCTATCCCTTCGTGGCCAACGACATCTGGGTGGACCTGGCGGGGAACACCGTCAGGGAATCGGTGCGGGACGACCTGATCGTCACCGGCGCGGAAGAAGGGGAGAGCGCCCGGAGGTTCATCCTGGAGGCCGCCATTGCCAAGAAAGAACTGATACGCCAGTTCAGCCTGGTCAGGGTCGACCCGCCGATCGCGCGGCCGGCGGACCTGAAGCAGCTTGCGGTCGAGCTTGCCGGAATTCCCGACACCTTTCCGCTTCTGTCGGAGGGGAGGCAGCAGGCGGTGAGGACGAACGGGGGCAGGGTCCTCGTTACCGAGGGGAATGCGCCGTTGCCGTCAAGGGACGGAGCTTCCGCCACCGTCGTTCCGGACAAAGAAAGGTATCTGCCCGAAACGCCGGACAGCGGCGAGCTGGCTGCAAAAAAAAACGAGATTCTGGGGGACGAAAAGGAGCCGCGCCGAAAGGCGGAGAAGCTTGCCCGCTGGGTCGCCGCCAATGTGGCCGAGGGCGTTGACGACAGCCATCCCCCCCTGGAGACCCTCAGGGCAAAGAGGGGGGATTGCCGGTCACGGGCCCTTTTGTACGTCGCTCTTGCCCGGGCCGCGGGGATTCCGACCAGGCTCGTCGCCGGGCTCGTCTATGTGGGGGGGAAGGGATTTCTCTACCATTGCTGGGCCGAAAGCCGGGTGGGAGAATGGGTGGCTGTCGATCCCAACCTCGGGCAGGTACCGGCGGATGCCACCCACATCAAGTTGGCGGAGGGGGAGTCACTGGAGGAGATGGCGCCCCTGGCCGGGCTGGTCGGGCGGTTGCAGGCGAAGATCGTGGCGCAAAAGTACTGATGCTTACCCCTGCCACTCCTTGGCGTAGTTCGCCAGGATAGTTTCCACTTCCCGCCGCGCGGCCGCCTTCAGAGGGCCGACCGCCACCAGGTTCAGGTTGCGCGGGGCGAACAGCGCCTCCGCGGCCTCCCTTATTGCCTTCCCATCGACCGCCGCGGCCTCCGCCTGGTCCTCCTCGATCTCCCTGACCATCCTCATCAGTTCCCCCCAGCCGTAGCGGACCTGCATCTCGTAGCTTGAGTCCCTGCTGTACTCCAGGTCGAAATAATAGCCGGTCTTGGCCCGCTGGAGCTCATCGGCTGCAACCTGTTCGCACGCCATCCGGCGCGTTTCGCGCAGGACCTCCCGTATGGCCAGGTTGAGGTTCTCCGGGGCGGTGGAGAGCTCGATGGCGAAGGAGCCGGTCTCCTCGTAGGCGGCGATGCCGGCGTCCACGGAATAGACGATGCCGAGTTCTTCCCGCAGGGAGAGGTTGAGACGCGAGCAGCCGCTGCCGCAAAGGATGCGCCTGAGGAGCCGGGTCGTCATGATCCGCCGGTCGGGGCGGGCGAAGCCGCGGAAGGCGAGCTGGAGGTGGACCTGGCTGTCGGAATCGTCGACGAAGATGGCTTGCGGCGAGCCCTGGTCGTGCACGGGTGGGGAGGGAGGGGTGGCAGCAGGGCCGGCCCAGGAGCCGAACGCCTCTTCGCAGGCTGCCAGGGCCTCATCCGCCCTGACGTTGCCGGCAACGACCGCCACGGCATTGCCGGGAACGTAAAAGTGTGCCAGATGTTCCCGCAGGTCGCCGCGGGTAAACCCGGCGATGGTGTCCAGGTAGCCGATGGTCGGCGCCCCGAGCGGGTGTCCGGGCCAGAGGAGCCTGCTCGCCAGGTTGTGGGTGTTGATCTCCTCCCCCCGCTCGTTGATGTCCTCCAGCGCCTCCTCGGTGATGATCCGCTTCTCGATGTCGATTCCGGGGAGGGTGGGGCGCAGCAGCATGGAGGAGAAGAGCCGGATTCCTTCGGGGACGTGGCGCGGGTGGACCCGGGAAAAGTAGCAGGTGCTCTCCTCGTCGGTTGCCGCGTTCACATTGCCGCCGATTGCCTCGAAGGCCGTTTCAAGCTCCAGGGTGGTGGGGTGCTCCTCGGTGCCGCGGAACAGCATATGCTCCAGGAAATGGGATATTCCGGCCTTTCCCTCCGGGTCATTGCGCCCGCCGACTTTGAAGTAGAAGGCGATCTCGGCGTTGTGCAGGTGGGGCATCTCGACCGCCACAAGGCGCAGTCCGTTGGGAAGGGTTTTCTTACTGCAGGTGATCATCAAACCTCCTGGTGGAATCTCAGCAGATGACTTTTCCTCCGGGTGGTACTGCCCCGGGTTTCCGCCCCCATACTACCACATACTGCACGCCGGAAACAACCGTGGTCAGGAGGACGAGGCAGAACAGTGCCGGGAGCAAGCCTGCGGCCCGGACAAGCCCCGCTGTCTGGCCGAGCACAATAAAGATCATGGTGAGCTGAACGAAGGTGTTCAGCTTGCTCACTGCGCTGGGGGCCATTTCCACCCTGCCGAAACGGAGGTGGAAGGCGACCGCGCCGCCGACGATCAAGGCATCGCGGGCGACGATGGTGAGGGCGAGCCACTGCGGCAGATGGCCGAGGCGGGCGAGGACGATGACCGATGCGACCACCAGGAGCTTGTCCGCAAGCGGGTCGAGGATCGCCCCCAGGCGGGTGGCCAGGTTGAAGCGCCTGGCGATGAAGCCGTCCAGGGCGTCGCTCGCCCCCGCCGCCAGGAAGAGCCAGATTGCTCCGCCGAAGGCACCGTGCAGAAGGAGGAAGACCAGGGCGGGGACCAGCAGTATCCTGATCAGGGTGATGGCGTTGGGAATGTTCGCGGTTTGCGGAAAATTCATGGGTGACCTTGTTCACTGCACACGGCAAGGCTGTCATGAAATCTCGGTAAGGGAGGCGGAAGTTAGTGTTTATTATAGCGCCATTTGTCGGCGCTGCCGACGATTTTTTATTTTTTCACACGCATCACGCGCCCTATAAAGTCTCTTCGTCGGCAGGGGCTTGATCAGGATTTTCTTGAGGATCTGCGCTGCTTTTAGCCAGTTTGCGTTGTAATTTTTCTTCGTTCTTTTTCTTTTTTTCTAATTCCTTCTGCCGCTTTTGAAATTTAAAATTAGGTTTTGCCATCGATTGCCTCCCCCCTGGTCGATCAGGGTCTCATAGTGTTCAGCAGTATCTGTGCGTTCTCCGGATTGATGATGAATCCGTTGCCGGTCGACGCTTCCAGTCCGTAAAATTTCCTGTTTCCGCTCGCTTCCATGGCAAGAACAAGGGATGCGGCGGTTTCCCGGTCGGCATAAAAAACGCCGTCATTCTCCCAAACGATCCAGGTGATATGGTTGTGTTTTGCCTTGTATCGTGCCTTCTCGGAAATCTCCACCTGGTTTGTGGAGCTGATCATGGTGCTGTCGGTCATTAACTTTCTCCGGTATTTCCTGATGCGGGAATTATGCTCCTCCTTCCCCGCGGTTTCAGCAAAGGTATCGCGGGGCTGTTCTCCGATCCACGGAAGGGACGTATCGCGGGGGGGGGCGTTATCCAATAAAAAAAGCCCCGGGTTTCTCCGGGGCTTTTTTGTCGGCTGGAGAGGATGTTCAGATTTTTCTTACGTTCGCGGCCTGTAGCCCTTTCGGACCCTTGGTAACTTCAAACGTTACGCTATCGCCTTCAACAAGGGATTTGAATCCATCGCCGGCGATTGCAGAGAAATGACAAAAAACATCTTCGCCGTTTTCCTGCTCCAGAAAACCAAAACCCTTGCTGTCGTTAAACCATTTTACCGTTCCATTTGCCATGTGCTTACGTTCTCCTGATCCTTCATGTTAGTTTTGTCCGATATTATGTCCGAACATGAATCACCGTAACAGCTTTATGGGATCAAAGTCAAGCTATTAAATCCTGACCATCTTTATTGAAACAATCATGATTGATCACGCTGGAATCTATAAAACAAGCATCCAAAAAGGCGCAGCTGTTAAATAGATGATCATTTTATTATTCATGCTTTGCATTGGAGAGGTTTTGCGGTATTATAATCAGGATGTAATTCATCTGAATTTATGTTTAAAAGTATAGTTATAAGGACCGGATGCTTTTTAATGCTTTTACGGCCGCAGATACCGCCTGCCCTCATGAAAGAAGGTAAAAACCAATGACAATCAAAGCTGGCAACATTGTAAGCCACACAGGCGCCCTGGAATGGGGCGTCGGCAAGGTGCTGGAAGTGACGGCAGCCATGGCAACGATTCAGTTCAGTGACGGTAAAAACCGGAAAATTGCAGCCTCCCATTTCATTACCCTGCAACCGGCCGCCGCATCTTCCTATGTCCCTCCCGTCGAAGCCGTACCGGCAGCAAAAGCTCTCCGCCTCCCCAGGGTGGCCAAAAAAAAGAAATAAACCGGCCGGTGCTGTTTTGCAAATTTTGCTTGACATGGGCTGGTAAAATCGGCAAATATGGGCGCCATGGTAACCAACGGCTTTTTCTCCTATTCTAACTTTTCCTTTTGGTGCGGCTTTTATTTTAGGCCGTCTGCCCGGGGTAGAGGTTTGATTTAGGGGAAAGCTGAACTAAATTACAGAACCGAAAGCCGAGGGTGGACAGGAAACCAACCCCCGGCTTTTCCGTTTTTCAGAGCAGCGCGCAGTTCACGGCCGGGGGAGAGATCCTCCGGCCTTTTTGCATTTCGGTGAAACAGGCACCATGCGAAGATCCGGATGCAAGGCGCGCAAACGGGCTTTCCACGGAGCCGGGAAAGGGGAGAGGAGATGATCGTCGTGATGAAGGCGGGAGCAGGGAAGAAGGAGAAGAGTGAGGTGTTGAAACGGATCAAGGAGCTGGGGTACCAGCCCCATGTGATCCACGGCACCACCCGTGACGTGATCGGCGCGGTGGGGGACGAGCGGGGGAAGCAGGTGCTCCAGTCGCTGGAGTCGATGCCGGGGGTGGAGAGCGTGGTCCCGATCCTCCAGCCATACAAGCTCGCATCCAGGGAGGTGAAGGCGGAGCCGAGCAGGATCAGGGTGGGGGAGTCGGTCGTCATCGGCGGAAAGGGGATCGTGGTCATGGCCGGCCCCTGTTCGGTGGAGAGCGAGAGCCAGATCATCGAGACCGCCATTGCCGTGAAGGAGGCGGGGGCCCATATCCTGCGGGGGGGCGCCTTCAAGCCGCGCACCTCACCCTACTCGTTCCAGGGGCTGGAGGAGGAGGGGCTGAAGCTGTTGGCCAAGGCGCGGGAGATCACCGGTCTTCCCATCGTCACCGAGGTGGTGAACCCGGAGACCGCCGAGCTGGTAGCCGAGTACGCCGACATCCTGCAAATCGGGGCGCGCAACGCCCAGAATTTCGCCCTCCTGAAAAAGGTGGGCCAGCTCAACAGGCCGGTCCTTCTCAAGCGGGGGATGTCCATGACCATCCAGGAATTCCTGATGAGCGCGGAGTACGTGATGAGCGAGGGGAACCAGGCGGTGATCCTCTGCGAGCGGGGGATCCGCACGTTCGAGACCGCCACCCGCAACACCCTCGACCTCTCCGCCATCCCGGTGCTGAAGGGGAAGACCCACCTGCCGGTGGTCGCCGACCCGTCCCACGGGACCGGCAACTACCACTACGTCGTCCCCATGGCCTTTGCCGCGGTGGCCGCCGGGGCCGACGGCCTGATGATCGAGGTCCATCCCGACCCGGAACACGCCTCCTCGGACGGCCCCCAGTCCCTCAAACCGAAGAAATTCGCCGCCATGATGGTGAAACTGAGGCTTATCGCCGAGGCGGCGGAGCGGTCGCTGTGACCCTTTGAAGGGGCGCAGCATGCTGTGCCCCTCCGCTGTTTTCCGCCAGCCTGTTAAAAGATCCTTGCACCGCCCGCGGCTTTTGATTAGTATTTGTTTATTCTAATCGAAGGAGGGGGTATGGGGAAGCTTGTATTCGTGCTGATGCTGGTTATGTCGCTGTTCGGGGCCGGTGCTGTTCAGGGGAAGACCCCGTACCTGGGGGAGGAGGAGCTGAAGGCCGAGGCGGAGCGGGGCTTCGGGGAGATACTCGACCTCTGGCGCGACGGGAGGTATGACGAGCTCTACGACCGGACCCTGGCCGGCACGCAGACCAAGGAGGGGTTTGTCGGCAGGCTCGCCGCGGCCCCGTTCCGGCCGGTCTGCTGCTGGGAGAAGCTGCAGGAGGTGAGGGTCACCATGAAAAGCGACGACAGCGCCGCCATCCGCGCGCAGGTGGGACTGGACGGGGGGAGCGGCACCACATTCAAAACGCGGGATTTCAAACTGGTCAAGGAGGATGGCGTCTGGCGGATCTCCCAGGCCGACATCCTCTCCCTCTCGGGGGCCGCCAGGAAAAAGGTGCACCGTACCAAGGTGAAAAAGAGGCATCATCATTATTACTGAGGTGACGAGGTGATCATGAGACGCGGCATTGTCGGATCTGCCCTTGCCCTGCTCTGCATGCTGTTCGCTGCGGGCGTCTGCCGGGGAGAAGGGGCGCCGGAGATATCAGAGGAGCGGATCGCCGTCACCCTCGACCCCCCATCCCATCTGCTGGCCGGGGAGAGCACGGTCATCCTGAACCCCCGCGGCGCGGGGAGCGTCTCATTTACCCTCCAAGCCGGGGCAATCGTCCAGCGCGTCACCCTGGAGGGGAGGGCGGTCCCGGTCGAGTTCGCCGGCGGCGCGCTCACCGTCGGGCTCCCTCCGGAGGCGCGGGATCGGACCGTGCGGATCGGGATCGACTATCGCGCCCTGTTCAACGACCCGGTGCCGGGGCGGACCGCGGCAACCGAAGACCCGAGCTACGGAGTGAACGGCGTCATCTCTCCCGCGGGAACGTTCCTGGGTGGCGGGGTGGCGTGGTACCCCCGCCCCCCCCTCATGCCGGGGAAGCGGACGGTCGAGGTGACGGCACCCGCCGGGATCGAGGCGATCACGGCGGGTAGGCGCCTGAAGAGGGAGAGCGGGAGGGAGAAGACCGTTTCCGTCTGGGAAGAGACGCATCCGGTGGAAAACCTCTCCCTGTCAGCCGGGGAGTATCTGGTCCGCGAGCGGATGCTCGGCTCCCTCCCGCTGTACACCTATTTTTATGCCGACGACGCCTCCCTGGCGGATGCATACCTGAACGCCAGCGCCGACTACCTCGCCATGTACGAGGGGCTGTTCGGCCCCTACCCCTTCGAGAAATTCGCCGTGGTGGAGAACTTCATCCCCACCGGCTACGGCTTCCCCTCCTACACCCTGCTGGGGGGGACGGTGATCCGGCTCCCGTTCATCATCGGCACGAGCCTCCCCCACGAAATCGCCCACAACTGGTGGGGCAACGGGGTCCTGGTCGACTACCGGGGGGGGAACTGGTCGGAGGGACTGGTGACCTATCTGGCCGACCATCTCATGGAAGAGCGGAAATCGCCGGAGGCGGGGCGTGATTACCGCTTCCGGATCCTCGCGGACTACGCCTCCCTCGTCGTACCCGCCAACGATTTTCCCCTCCGTGAGTTCGAGGCGCGGGTTGACCCGGCCTCGCGCACCATCGGCTACGGCAAGGGGGCCATGGTCTTCCACATGGTGCGGACCATGATCGGCGATCCCGCCTTTTTTGCCGCGCTCCGGGAGGTATGCCGGGAAAGGCTCTACAAAACGGCGTCCTGGGGCGATTTCACCCGGGCCTTCTCCCGGGCGGCGGGGCGGAACCTCGCCCCCTTTGTGGACCAGTGGCTCACGCGCACCGGGGGGCCGAGCCTTTTGCTGAAGGATGTGACCAGCAGCAGGAATGGGGGGGAGTGGCAGGTGCGCGGCACGGTGGTCCAATCCCCCCCCTACTGGTCGTTTCCGGTCACCCTCAAGATCGAGGCCGCAGGGGGTGATGTCCGCCAGACTCTGTTCGTCAAGGAGGGGAACGCTCCGTTCTCCATGTCCCTCCCCGAGTCCCCCGGGCGCCTCATCCTCGATCCTGATGTCGACCTGTTCCGGCTCCTCTCCCGGGAGGAAATCCCCCCCGCAGTCAACAGGATCAAGGGGGCACGGGATCTGCTGGCGGTTATGGCCAGGGGGTGTCGGGCCGGGCGGGAAACGCTTACGCTCCTGCTGGAATCCCTCGGGCAGAGGGGGGTGAGGATCGTGCCGGAAGACGAGGTGCGGGTCCCCGACCTGGCGGGCCACGACCTCCTGTTCTGCGGGGTCCCTGCCCGGGCGGATCTCCTGCCGCGGCTCCCGCAGGAGGTGCGGGTCGCCCCGCAGCGGTTTGCCGTCGGCCGGGATACCTTCGACAAGCCCGGCGACGCCCTGTTTGCCGTCACCGCCCATCCCTCCGAACGGGAGCGGGTTGCCGCCCTGTTTCTTCCCCTTTCGGAGGAAGCAGCCGCTGCGTGCGTGATGAAGATCACCCATTACGGCACGTACGGCTATCTGGTCTTTACCGGCGGGACGAACCGGAAGAAGGGGCTCTTCCCGGCAGCGGGGGGCGGGACAACGGTCAACTTCTGAGCGGGACTATTGCTGTCCTGCCAGGGCGGGAAGCTGCACGCAGAAGGTGCTCCCCCGGTCGGCGCCGCTCTCCACCCAAGCCCGGCCTCCGTGGGCGGTGACGATTTCCCGGACCAGGGCGAGGCCGAGACCCGCCCCGCCGATCATGCGCCGGTCAGTGTTGTCGATCCGGTAAAATTTCTCGAAGATCTTGTCGCGCAGCTCCGCGGGTATCCCCGGCCCTTCGTCTTTCACCCGGATGACGACGCTTTCCCCCTCCGTGCGTGCGCCGATGGCAATGGTGCTCTCCTCGGGCGAGTATTTTATGGCGTTGGATATGAGATTGACCAGCACCTGGTGCAGTTGCCCCGCATTGCCTATCACCTGGGGGAGGTCGGGGGGGCAGTCGACGGCAAGGCGGTGTTTTTGCGGGGCCGCGCCGAACAGGGCAGAGGCCTTGTCAAGGAGGGCTTCGACGGAGAGGTGCTGCATGGCGAACGGTTCCGGGCGCAACTTGAGGCGCTGGAGGTCGAGGAAGTTGCCGATCAGCTCATTGAGCCGCTCTGTTTCAGAATAGACGATGCGCAGGTATTCCTTCTGCTCCCCCGGGGGGATCTCGTTTTCCAGCATGAACTCGGTATAGCCGAGCATGGCGGTAAGCGGGGTGCGCATCTCGTGGCTGACCGCGGAAACCATCTCGTCCTTGATCCGTTCCATCTCTTTCCGGTCGCTGATGTCGAAGGCGATTTCCATCCTGACGAGCCTGTCGTCGATCCAGCGGATCGCCCGGTCGATGCACTGGTACCACCTGTCGGTCACCGGGCTCCGGTATTCCCATACCAACGGGGGCTGGGGCTCTCCGCCGACCACCAGGCGTTCACTGGTACAGAACGAGCAGGGTTCTTTCTGCTCCTGGAGAAGCTGGTGGCAGTTCTTTCTCTGCCAGTCTTCGCCCAGGATGGCGGCCCCGAACTTGTTCAGGTAGAGAAGCTCGTAGCTTTCCAGGTCGGCCACGTAGATGACCGCATTGACCGCGTCGAATATGGTGGTCAGCTGCTTGAACTGGTTTTCCAGCGCCTCTTCCGCCCGTTTCAGCCCGGCGAGCATGCGTGCGTTTTCCAGGGCCACCGCCGCGCTGTCGGCCAGGCTCCGGAGCATGGCGATGTCGAGATCGTCGAAGGGGGCGTCCCCCTCCTTGTTGTGGACCTCGAAACAGCCCAGCAGCTCGCCGCTGCGGCTCAGGATCGGTACGTTGGCGAGGTTGCGAAAGCCGAGGGCAGCGCGGATTTCCCGGATGACGTGGGGGTCGTGTTCGGCATCGTTGGTGTAGTATGGCTTCAAGGTTTCCATTACCCGGCCCGGTACGCCGATCCCCCGTTCGAACGTGTAGTCGACCTGGATGAACTCCCCTCTGCGGTTGTATTCGGTGAAGAGCATTTTCCCGTCGCGCAGCAGACCCGCCCCGCACCCTTGTGCCTTTACCAGCCCGACCGCCGAGGTCGTCAGGGAACGGGTGATTGCCGGGACCTCAAGGACGGTGTTTATCTGCCTGCTGGAGCAGGAGAGGATTTCCAGCTGATACTCCCGCTTGAGCAGTTTCGCCTCCGCCTGGCGTCGATCCAGTTCCGCGGCGGCGCGGACCGCAAAGATCCGGAACAGCGAATCGGCCAGGCCTTTCTCTGCCATCGGCCGGCAACTGAGGGCCGCCATCACCCCCATCGTTCTCCCTGCGCTGTCGCGCAGCGGCGTGCCGATGTAGCTTTCCACCCCCATTTTTACCAGGAGATGGTCGTCGGGGAAGATCCGGGCCACACCTTCCGGATGAAAACATCCCCCGTCGCCGGCCGCGATCACTTCGGCGCACGGCGTGCCGGCCAGGGTGAACTCCGCGTTTGCCATGGGGCCCCCCTTGCCGAACATGGCAATGGTCCGCATGCCCGGCGGCTCTCCCTCGATCAACTCACCCACCAGTGCATAGTCCGCCTGGAGAGTCCCGGCGAGATGTCTGACGAGCGAAGCGAAGAATTCCTCTCCGGTTGCCGCCGACACCCCCTGGACCATCTCCCGCACGGTTTCCTCCCGCTGACGCATGGATGCCAGGTAGTAACGGATGAGCCACCAGAGCATTGCCGCCGTGACGATGACGAACAACCAGCCGCTGAGGAGCGACATACGGGTCAGGGTCGCGGGGTCCGGGAACAGCTGCGCGAGCAATTCATCCGAGCAGAGGACCCAGAGTCCCGCAACCGCTGCATAGATGAGCGCTATTTTCAGAGAGGCCAGCGTAGAGGAAGATGAAACAATCATCCGGACTTCCTTGTTGAAATGGAATCAGCGGTGCAGCAGACCGGCTTTCCGTGCTTTGTTCAAATCGCCCAGCGCCGCCCCGTACCCTTTCAGATCGCGCAGCGGGGGGATGGAAAAATCACCGGGGATGCCCCAGCTGTCTTTGAGGTAGAACCAGGGGGCGAGGCTCGACAGGGCCTGCCCCTCGCTCGCTTCGATGGGGCCTTTCGCCCGCATCCCCCGGATGAGCAGCCCGTTCCTGCCGGCAATCACCGTATGGCTCCCGTCGAAGGGGAGGGCGCCCACGTCGCTGAACTCCCAGCTGACCGTCTGGCGCTGCTCTCCGTCCGGCAGCTCGTGACAGGAGGCGCAGGAGCGGCTTTTGCCGTACTTGTGGGACATCTTGTCCATCTGTATCCAGAGGAGCGCCCGGTTGTTCTCCGGAAGGCCGTCGAACAGACCCACGTATCCCCAGGCGTCGTCGGTCCGGCCAAGGTCCGGGAGTCCCTTCGGCCAGCGCCAGTGGAGCCCCGGCGCGAGGTCGATTCCTTGTTTCTGGTTCAGGACCGCCATGGGATAGGGCTTGACCGGGATCCAGCGCCCTCCCTGGTCGCGTATCAGGACCGGTTCCGCCATGACGCCGTAATAATCCTTGTATTTAAAGAAAGGGGTTTCGGTTCCGCCCAGTTTGCCAGGCCCCCAGAAGGTCGCCTGGTAGCCGGCCACCTGCTGGATGTGGCACGCTTCGCAGGAGAGCATTTTGTGCCGGGAACGGGCATGGCTTTCGACCGTTGCGGCGTGGCACTTGCCGCAGGTCGCCTGCCGCCGCACCATGGCGTGCCCCAGTCCCTTGTCGTCGCGGGAGCTGGCGTGGCAGTCGAGACACCCGACGCGGCGGGCCGCATGCGCGTCCGGCTCCATCCCCTCGGGATGGGAATAGGAGCCGCCGAAATAGCCGGCGCCGCGCCGCCGGTCTTCCGGCCCCGCGTGGCAGAGCGAGCCCCTTCCGCCGCCGTAGCAGCTCTCCGGCCGGGGTGTCCGGTTGAAGGTGTGCATCCCCTTGGCCGGGTCGGCCGGGTCCTTTGCCTGCGGGTCGTAGTGGCAGTCGAGGCAGCCGACGTGGCAGCTATTGCACTGCCGCTGGTTGAGGGCGTTCACCTCAGGGGAAAAGGGGAGAGCGCTGTTTGCCGCGATCTTATCGTAGTTGCCGTCGGACCAGACCCCGCAGTTGTGGGGCCCCCTCTCCCGATCGGTCCAGCTCCGGTACGAGCTCTGTTTGGCGTTTCGCGCCATGGTGCTCCGGGTGAACTCGGCGAATTCCCTGGCATGGCACGCGCCGCAGGTCCGCTCCATCATGGCGAAGTCCTGGGAGAGGGTGTCGCGGCGCCGGTCCTGGTAGAGAATTGCGGAGACCGATTGGTCCGCCACCTTTTTGCCGTCCTTTTCGGCGAAGTACTTCAGCCGGGAAACCGGTGCGCCGCCGATCTCCAGGGGGAGCTTCCGCTCGACAGGCCCGGCCGTGAGCCCGTTCTTTTTCGACAGGAGGAGCCTGCCCATTCCCCGGTGCGCCTCCTCCTTGCCGGCTTTGGCAGGGTCTCCCAGGTGGCACTCGGAGCAGGAGGCGGGCATGCCGGATTCTTTCTTCACCTCCGCCCGGGTCACGGCGAAATGGGGGTAGCCGAGCTCCGCCATCCTCGTGGCATCCTCGTGGCAGGAGATACAGCTGTTCGGCGCCTCGGCGCCTTGCGCCTGCCGAGGGGGCAGTGCCGCATGTGCGATGACGGCAGACGCAACCGCTGCCATGGCTATTTCCCGGATTCTCATGAGCCCGCCTCCCGTTCAAAAGATTCATTAAATATTCTAACAATAACGGATCGATTATCAACGCGCGCCATGGCGGAGAATATATATTTTCCACGGTTCATTGACAAGACATTATTACTTGGTATTAACTTACGACATATTCCTGCTTGCCGTTTTCCGGGTCATCCACTCTCTTCTTTCCCGCTTCCCTTACGGCCGGCATAAACCTCTTAGTAGCTCAACAAACCATCTTAGATGAGGTTTCTATGCATGCCAAGGACGCTGCCGGGTCTTTCCCTTGCCTCAATTTCGTCAAGACGTTCGTTCTGCTTGCCGCTTTCCTGCTCCACGTCCCTGCCGCCTTGGGGGACACCGCCGATTACTTCTACGACGACCTCGGCAGGCTGGTGCGGGTGGTCAAGGGGACATCGGGTGTCGTGTACAACTACGACGAGCTCGGCAACCTGGCATCCACGACAAGCGCCACGACAGCGGGTGGCGCGCCGACTCTCACCGCCATGAATCCG
>DATDNF010000076.1:0-49434 GCA_036518435.1 Geobacteraceae bacterium | reverse complement strand
CACCCGTTCCCATCCCGAACACGGAAGTTAAGCCTCTCTGGGCCGATGGTACTGCACGGGCAGCTGTGTGGGAGAGTAGGTCGCCGCCGGGAATTTATTTGAACGCCCCGCGTCTCCGTTGAGACACGGGGCGTTTTGCTTGCTTTTGATTTGATTTAATCTCTCTTCTGAGCTTCAACATAACCCGCTCCCGCCGCATTTGTCTGCTTTTTTCTAACGTAGAAGAAACTTTACGCTGACCGTCGCTCGTGCATAGACCGGGTTTATGGTAGAGTATGAGGGTACTCAGCTCTTTGTTGCGGAGCGATCATGCGCCTGTTTCTTCTTACCTTTTTATTCCTGTATGGCGGCACGCATCTCTACTTTTTTCTGAAGCTGATGGCTGCGCTATCTTTAGCTCCAGGCGCCACCCTTTGCCTGTCTCTCTTCCTGCTGGTGATGACCCTTGCCCCGCTGCTGGTCCATGTTCTGGAAAATGAAGGACTGGAGACGGCAGCCCGCCTGTTTGCCTATGTAGGCTACACATGGATGGGCGTTCTCTTCCTGTTTTTCTCAGCGTCCCTTGCACTCGACATCTGTCGCCTGGTGGCTCTTGGCGCAGGGCTCCTTTCTCACAGGGATGTTGCCGTCTTCGCTGCGACGCAGAGGCCCGCCTTCCTTATTTCCTGCTGTTGTGGAATTGCGGCAGCTGCCTATGGATATTTCGAGGCACGTACTATCAGGACCGAGCGCGTGGTCATAGTCAGTCCGAAAATCCCGCAGTCGGTTGGCAAGCTGACTATTGTCCAGATTTCCGATGTGCATCTGGGACTGATCGTCAGGCAAGAGCGGCTGTCCAGGATCATCGAACAGGTAAAAGCCGCTGCTCCGGACGTGCTGGTTTCCACCGGCGATCTGGTCGATGGACAAATCAACAGGATGGCCGGTCTGGCAGAGCTCCTCCAGGAAATCAAGCCTCGATACGGCAAGTTTGCCGTTACGGGCAATCATGAATTCTATGCCGGGCTGGAGCAGTCGCTTGCTTTTACCGAACGGGCCGGCTTCAGGATGCTGCGTAATGAACGGGTAACGGTCGGAGAGATGATCACCATTGTCGGAGTAGACGATCCGGCGGGTAGCCAGATCAACCGTTCCCGCGTTGTAACGGAGAAGTCTCTCCTGTCTCAAGTCCCTCCCGACACGTTTACCCTTTTCCTGAAGCACCGCCCGTCAATCGACAGGGAGAGCCTCGGTTTGTTCGATGTGCAGCTTTCCGGACACGTCCATAAAGGACAGATATTTCCCTTCAATCTGGTCACGCAGCTTTTTTATCCCGTCAAGACCGGGTTTTCGGTGTATCCCCGGAACTCTGCACTGTATGTGAGCAGAGGAACCGGCACATGGGGGCCGCCGATCCGTTTCCTGGCCCCGCCTGAAGTGACGGTAATCGAATTGGTTTCCCCGCCAGCGGAGAGATAAAACAGTCCTATTCCCTATGGTGGCTGAAGGAGTGGCTTCCGCTGATCGCCGCTTTTCCCGCGCATTTCCTCTGCATTCAAGCCATGGTGTAGTTGTTAACTGGTTGAATGTGCAAGGTTGACGAAAGGGGTGGAATTATGCTAAATGTATAGGGAATCCGGCAGTAGGAGGAGATGCGTGCGGACATATCGTCAAGAACTTGAGGAATTGCACACACAAGGTCTCTTCAGAACCTTGCGTCTTCTGCATGGAGAGCAGTCGAACCGGGTCTGCCTTGAGGGCCGTGACGTGCTCCTTTTCTGCTCCAACAACTATCTCGGGCTGGCTGAGCATCCTGCCTTGAAAGAAGCCGCAATAAAGGCCGTGGAGCGCTACGGCGCAGGGAGCGGCGCTGCCCGTCTCGTTTCGGGAAATATGGAGCTGCATGAGGCACTGGAAGCACGGATCGCCGCTTTCAAGGGGACTGAAGCGGCGCTCGTGTTCAACTCCGGTTATGCGGCCAACACCGGCATCCTGCCGGCCCTTGTCGGCAAGGGGGACGTCATCTTCTCCGACAGGCTGAATCATGCGAGCATCGTGGACGGATGCCTCCTGTCGCGTGCACGATTCGTGCGCTATCCCCACAATGACATGGTAGCCCTGCGCAGGCTCCTGGAGCGGACGCCCGTTCAGGGGCGGCGGCTGATCGTATCCGACGGCGTCTTCAGCATGGATGGCGACCTGGCTCCCCTCCGGGAGCTGGTGGCGCTCAAGAAGGAGTTCGACGCGCTGCTCATGATTGACGATGCCCACGGCACCGGCGTATTGGGAGATGCCGGACGGGGAAGCGCCGAATTCTGCGGGGTGGCGGCCGACATCGATATTCAGATGGGGACCCTCGGGAAGGCGCTGGGAAGCTTCGGGGCCTACGTTGCAGGCTCCCGTGACCTTATCCACATCTTGATCAACCGTGCGCGCAGTTTCATTTTTTCCACATCACTCCCTCCCGCGGTGCTGGCAGCCTCCCTGGCTGCCCTCGATCTGGTCGATTCTCCTACAGGTGCGGAACTACGGAGCAGGCTGGCGAACAACAGCCGGTCGTTCAGAGCTGCCCTGCAAAAGGCCGGCTTTGACACCATGGGCAGTGCTACCCAGATCATGCCGGTTTTTGTCGGCGGTGCTGCTCCCACCATGGAGTTTTCCCGCCTCCTTCTGGAAGAGGGGGTATTTGTCCAGGGGATCAGGCCGCCGACCGTGCCGGCCGGGAGTTGCCGGTTGCGCTGCACCATGATGGCGACCCACACGGATGATGACCTGGAGCAGGCCGTTTCCGCCATAACCAATACAGGGAAAAAACTGGGGATTTGCTGATGGCGTTCGTTGATACCCCTTCCGGGGTTCATCTCTGGTTTGAATCCGCCGGGGGGGGGGAGCCGCTGGTTCTTGTTCATGGCTGGGGGATGTCCCGGACGGTCTGGCGGTACCAGCAAGGCTTGGCTACGGATCACCGGGTGATTGCCGTCGATCTGCGCGGTCATGGCCGGTCATCCGCCCCTTCCTCGGGTTACGATTTTGATGATTTCGCCAATGACCTTCTCGTCTTGTTTGATCACCTGCGGCTGAACAACGTAACCTTGCTCGGCTGGTCGATGGGGGCGATGGTGGCACTTACTGTCTGCTCCCGCCTCAGGGAGCGGCTCGCGGCGCTGGTGCTCGTGTCCGGGACGCCGAAGTTCACCGCTGCCGACGATTATCCCTTCGGCCTCCCCGCCGCCGCGGCAAAGGGATTGGCGCTTCGCCTGAAAAAGGATTATCCGCGTGCCATGGCGGATTTTTATCAGGGTATGTTCGCCGAAGGGGAGCTTTCCCCTGAGGAGTTCCGGCGTATCAAGGATGAGGTCGCCATTGCCCGAGAGCTTCCCGGGCAAGAAACCGCCCGCGAATCGCTGGCAAGTCTGGCCGCTGCCGACCTGCGCCACCTTTTGCCCGCCATCGATCTCCCTGTCCTGCTTGTACACGGAAGCGCCGATGCCATCTGTCTTCCTGAGGCTTCGCGGCATATGGCGGAGCAACTGCCGAACGCACGACTGGTCATTTTAGAAGGGGTTGGCCATGCGCCGTTTCTGTCGAGGCCGACCGAATTCACCGCAGTACTCACGAAATTTCTGGACGGGATACACACATGATTGACCGACGCAAGGTAAGGGACGCCTTCGGGAGGCAGGCTCACGAGTATGATGCGCATGCGGCCGTTCAGAAGAGGGTGATAGGCAGGTTCATGAAAATCCTGGAGGCCGAGGGAAGAGCACCACGGCGCTTATTGGACGTGGGGGCCGGAACCGGCATGCTCCTCGGTTCTTTGCGGCATTTGTACGGAGATGCGTTCGCTGTCGGTATCGACCTGGCCTTGGGGATGAATCAAGCGGCACGGCAAAATCTTCAAACCGACGGGCGCTGCCAGGTCATGACTGCCGATGCAGAACGTCTCCCTTTTGCGGCGGAAAGCTTCGATCTGGTCCTTTCCACATCCACGTTCCAGTGGCTCACCACTTTGGACGCGGCCTTCGGTGAAGCGTTCCGGGTGCTGGCCCCCGGCGGGCTGTTCTTCTTTTCTCTGTTCGGAGGACAGACCCTCCATGAGCTGCGAAGTTCGTACCGCCGGGCGCTTGTTGCCGCCGGCTGTCCTGAGGATAATCGGTCTCATACCTTTTTTTCGGAAAACGATGTAACTGCCGCCCTCGAACGGGCAGGTCTTAAGAATTGCCGCACACTATCGGAACAAGATATTGACCTCCACGCCGATGTACCGTTCTTGCTGCGCACCCTGAAGCGTATCGGTGCAGGAAGCGCCTCGCCGCACACCCTGCGTGGCCTTGCAGGGAAACGCGTTATGCTGGAAATGATGGACGGGTACAGAAGGGAATACGGAAAACAGTCGGGGATTCCGGCAACCTATGAAATTATTTACGGGATGGGGGAAAAGGCTTGCTAAGGTATATCCTCTGTTAAGAAAGCGCATGTGTTTGCCCAAAGGAACGGATAAAATCAGATTGACATTGTTTCTTCATTAATTGATAATATAGCAATTCCTAAAAATTGCCGTTAGTGTTAGTCGATAATACTAAACCATTCGCGAGAATGGGACGGAAAGCCTACAGGGTCTCCAGCAGACAGCCGGGTTGCCGAAATATCACGTATATTTTGCGCCCGGTTTTTTTGTATGGAGCCAGAATTATTAATAATATGCAATATGTTGTGCTAAGCTTATCACACCCCGGCTGACGACAGAGAAGGTCTTACAGAAAAAATCGTGAGGTACCGATGTTTAAGCTTAACCCTTCATTGCATTGCATAGAAGCCGTTGAACAGGATGTAATTGCCATATACCGTTCCACGTCTGTAATCACCGTTACCTTTCCCGGCCTGCAGCCCCAATCTTTCGAAGCACTTATCTGTGCTCTCAGGGAAGATGCAGTTATTGAAGTATATCTCGTGTTTCAAGCTTTCCCTAAAAAAGTGCTTGTTTACACTCCGGAAGAAGGTGCGCAGGGAGTGGGCACCCTCGATGAGATGGTAAAGAGTGCCCTTGGTTTTGCTGAATCGATGGGATTTACCATGGAAAGCGTCAATTTGAACTGCAGCAAGGCGTTGAGAGAAGTAATAATCCGCAACCTGCGGGTCTTTCGTACTCCCCAGGATATGAAAAAGGTCGTCCGGCCAAAGAAAACGGCTGCCAAGTTTGAGAAAAGCGGGCAAGGTGTCGGGGAAGAACGCTTGTCAAGCACCCTCGAAAAGGAGCAGGCGGAAGATGCATGGCTTTCCGCGGAAAAGAGGGATATTGAGCACAGCGAAAAAGTCAGAAACCTGGCGCAACAGGTAGAGGCGGAAAAACGTGCTGCCGATGAGGCGGAGGCGGCACGGCGTTCTTTGGCAAACGCAGAGGCGGAGCGCGCCGAGCTTGAGAGAATTCTTGCCGAAAAAGCAGTGGCGGAGAAGGTTGCAGCTGAGCAAGCGGAGAAAGTTCGGCTTGCCTTGGGAAAAGCGGAATCGGAGCGGGCGGAGCGCGAAAGGCTGATGGCAGAGAAGGTCGCGATCGAAAAAATCGTAACGGAACAGACGGAAGCGGCTCGGCTTGCATGGGAAAAGGCGGATGCGGAGCAGGCTGAACGCGAGAAAATTCTGGCAGAAAAGACGGAAAGCGAAAGACGTGCCGCGGAGCAGGCCGAAGCGGCCCGGCTCGCCCTTGAGAGGTTTGAAAAAGAACGGGCCGAGCGGGAGAGGATACTTGCTGAAAAGGCCGAGGCGGAAAAGCATGCGGCAGAGCAGGCCGAAGCGGCCCGGCTTGCCCTTGAGAGGTTTGAAAAGGAACGGGCCGAGCGGGAGAGGATTCTTGCTGAAAAGGTCGAAGCGGAAAAGCATGCGGCAGAACAGACCGAGTTGGCTCGTATTACATTGGAGAATATCGAAACGGAACGTACTGTTCGGGAGAAGCTGCTCGTAGAGAAGGCCGACGCGGAACAGCGTGCAGCTGAGCAGATGGAGGCGGTTCGACATGCACATGAACGAGCTGAGGCAGAGCGGATCGAGCGTGAGAAGACCCAGACCAATAAGGAGAGAGCCGAGAAGGTGGCTGTAGAGGAGATCGCCGCACGGAAAGCCGAACTTGAGCGATCTCTGATCGAGAAGAAAAAAGCACAGAAAATGATGGCAGAGCAGGCTGAAGAGGCCGGGCTTGAGCGGGAAATGGCCGAAACCGAGCGCATCGCAACCGAAAAGCTCCTTGCCGAAAAGATTGCGGCCGAAAAGCTGGCTGCAGAACGAGCGGAGGCAGCCAGGTTGGCTTTGGAGAAGGCGGAGACGGAGCGGGTCGACAAAGAGAAAATCCTTGGCGAGAAGGCGGCGGCGGAACAATATGCAGCGGACCAGATAGAGGCGGCCCGGCGCGCGTGGGAAAAAGCGGAAGCCGAACGCGTCGAGAGCGAGATGGTTCTTGCCGCCGGGGCTGAGGCCGCGCAGTTGGCGGCAGAAGAGGCCGAGACGGCGAGGGTCGCCCTGCTGCGTGCCGAAACGGAAAGAGCCGAGCTGGAAGATGTTGTCGCGGAAAAAGTTGCAGTGGAACGACACGCAGAGGATAAGGCTACAGCCGCGCGGCGCTCCTTGGAAAACGCACAAGAGGAACTGGTGAAGCATGAACGGCTTGTTGCCGATCAGGTCAAGGCTGCAGAGACGTCAACTGTCAAGCTTCCGGAGGCGCATCGTTCGACTGAAAAGGAGGACAGAGAAGAGGTGGCCGTCCAGCCCGCAGTGACGCATAGCCCGGCTGAAACAGAGAAAAAGGACCGGAAGCCGGTTCTTGCTGAGAAAGCCGACATCGAACGTCATACCCAGGAGTTGGTCGAAGCGGCACGGCTGGATAGGGACATGGATGCACCGATACCGGACGCGACGGTTATTCAGCCTCGGGCAAGCGACACCACGCCATTTTCGTTCCTCGAAGCGGCGGACAAGGGGGAAAATGTTCCAAGTCCCTTCGACGATAGGAACACAGGACCGACAGTTTCTTTTTCGTTAACCGACTCCTTGTCGTACATTGAATTCGACCGGGAAGAACAGGTCATTGAATTGTACCGGTCTTTGAACATGGCGCGGGTGACGATAGAAGGGTACCCATCGCAAAACTGTACAGCGTACCTCTGTATCGTGGAAAGATGTGGCAGCCCCCGGGTCTATGTCGCTTTTTTCCTCAGTGAAAACAATAAAGTCCTGCTATATGAGCCTGCTGAGCAGCCCGAAACTTCCGGGCAGCTGCAAGAGATCGTCCATAGTGGGGAGAACTTTGCGGAAATCGTCGGATTCATGATGGACAGGGTCGATCTGGATGGCAACGATACGCGGGCACAGATTCTGGAGGATACCCCCGTGTTCCGAAGGACGAGCGGCGCTATCTGACTCTTGGCAAATTTACAGCCTCGGCCGGGACGGTGTTGCCTGAAGCCGCGGCAGCGACTCCTCAACCGGCCGCTGCCTTATACCGCCCGCAAGAGGAAACATTTCAGGTACTCAGTTTCCGGGACAGCCAGCAATACCGGGTGATCGAGGGCCTGGGCATAGGCCCCGACCAGACGCATCTCCCGTCCCGCCTGTTTTGCCGCCTTTACCAGAAGATCGCGAAACATCTCCCGCCCCATGTGGTATGAGCAGGAGCAGGTGATGAGATAGCCTCCTTCCCTGAGCAGTTCCATTGCCCGGCGGTTTATGGTCAGATATCCTTTTTCCGCTTCCTTTAACATTTTCTTGCTTTTGACGAAAGCCGGCGGATCGAGTACCACCAGGTCAAAGCTGCTTCCTGCGCTTTTGAGGCTCCTGAGCCGGTCGAAAGCGTCCTCTGCTTCAAAGCGCATCGGCGTTGCCAGGCCGTTAAACGCTGCATTTTCCCGGGCGAGGTTGATTGCCCGTTCCGACACATCGACAAAAGTGACTGAGCGGGCGCCATAAAGGGCAGCGTGTATCCCCCAGCTGCCGGTGTAACAGAAACAATCGAGCACATCTTTCCCCCGGCTGATTCCTTCCAGAAGAAGGTGGTTGTTCTTCTGGTCGAAGAAATGCCCTGTTTTCTGTCCCCCCAGTATGTCCACCCGGAAACGGAGCCCGTGTTCTTCAACCTCCACAGCTCCAGGGATATCGCCGTACAGGATTTCTACCCGTTCCTCCAGCCCTTCCAGCTTGCGCACCCCCACATCATTGCGGGCAACGATGCCGCGCGGGGTGAATATGTCCAGCAGGGCGGGCATGATCAGCTCTTTTCGCCGTTCCATTCCCAGGGTGAGAAATTGCACCGCCAAGTACTCTCCGTACTTGTCGATAACGAGTCCCGGCAGGAAGTCCCCTTCACTGTAGACCGCCCTGAAACTCTCCATGTCGGGGTAAACGGCGCGGCGATAACGAAGCGCCTTTTCGATCCGCTCCCGGTAAAAGAGCGCGCTGTCTATGTCGGCCCGCTGCCATGCCAGGATGCGGACGGATATCAGGGAATTGGGGTTGTAGAAACCGGTGCCGATAAAGCGGCCTTCGGAGTCGTAGACTTCCGCGGCAGCGCCGGCGGCATTTTCGCCTTTTATTTCCCGGATCTCATTGCTGAATATCCAGGGATGACCACCCCTGACCCGCTTGTCTTCGCCTCGTCTAAGAACTATCTGCAGCATAATGCCCCACGAATAATGCCGAATTCACTTTAAACAAAAATCCCCTCTGGAGGAGGGGATTGGCAAGGTGTGCGATGCAATGAATACGGCTACTGTAAAATAGTGATTATTTTCTTTGCGAGAGGGTGAACCACACTATAGTGTACTTCAACACCGTCGCGCTTCCCTTCAATGATCCCTTTATTTTTCAATAACGCCAAGTGCTGGGAAACAGTAGCCTGGGGGAGACCGAGACACTCCCAGATGTGCTTCACGTTGCATTCCTTGGTGCAGAGTCCGGCAACTATTTTGAGTCGTACCGGATGGCCCAGTACTTTCAGTATCTCGGCTTCGTCGTCGAAATTTCTGCTCTTGTCGAATTCTTGTTCTTCCATAATTACCCCATGATACCAAGTTTAAAGATTATATATATGGTTGAATGAACACTTTGTCAAACAAAAAAGGTGAATTAGCGAAATAATTTTTCACTGAAATGGCAGGCGGCAAAATGACGGGCCTCTTTTTCTTCCAGAGGGGGGGTGACCTCGAAGCAGAGAGGCCGCTCTGCGTACGGACAGCGGGTATGGAACGGGCAGCCGGACGGCGGTGCGAAAGGAGAAGGGAGGTCCCCCTGCAGAATTATCCGTGGCTTCCCGGCCACAGGGACTATCCGGGGGATGGCGGACAGAAGGGCTTCGCTGTAAGGGTGAAGAAAACGGGTGAAAAGGTCTTCCCTCTCTCCCATCTCGACAATCTTTCCGAGATACATGATGGCAATTCGATCGCTCGTGTGGCGGACAACAGACAGGTCATGGGCAATGAACAGAAAAGAGAGGGCATATTCCCGCTTCAGTTCCTGGAGCAGATTGATGATTTGCGCCTGGATGGAAAGATCGAGGGCGGATACCGGCTCATCGGCGATGATCAGCTGCGGGGAGACCGCCAGTGCCCTGGCAATACCGATTCGCTGTCTCTGCCCCCCGGAAAATTCGTGGGGGTAGCGGTGGTAATGTTCTTCCGCCAGGCCTACCTTGTTCATCAGTTCCAGGACCCGTGCCCGTTTCTTGTCGCCGCGGGCGAGATTGTGGATGGCGAGCGGTTCTCCGATGATGTCACCGATTCGCATCCGGGGGTTGAGGGAGGAAAATGGGTCTTGAAAGATCATCTGGACGTTTTTTCTAAAGGCGACCCGCTCACCTTTGTCCATGTCGTCGAGTGATTTGCCGCGGAAAGCAATTGATCCGCCGGACGAGGGAATCAGGCCCATGATGAGCTTTGCCAGAGTCGATTTTCCGCACCCCGATTCACCCGCCAGTCCCAGTGTTTCTCCCGGTTCGAGGCGCAGATCGATGCCGTCTACCGCTTTGAGGCGGCAGGGCTTGCCGAATGTGCCGGATTTCACGGAGAAATGGCGGCTCAACTGCCTGGTTTCCAAAAGGGGTGTTTTCATGCGAATTTCCAGCAGCGGACAAAGTGATCCGTTCCGGCCTCCTTCATTTCCGGTCTTTCCCGGCGGCATACCCAGGTTTTCGCCGGGCAACGCTCGCAGAAGCCGCATCCCGGAACGTCGGCGAGAAGATTCGGGACCTGGCCCGGGATTGTTTGCAACGGCTGTCCCGGCCCGGTTTTCTGGGGAAGAGAGTTCAGGAGCCCGTTGGTGTAGGGATGAAGGGGATTGCGGAAGATTTCGGCGGTTGCCGCTGATTCCACAATTTTCCCCGCGTACATGATGGCGGTTCGGTCGGACTTTTCCGCGACAATCCCCAGGTCATGGGTGATGAGTATCAGCCCCATCCGGTTTTCTCGTTTCAAACGGTCGATGAGCTCCAGGATCTGCGCCTGGATAGTCACGTCGAGGGCTGTTGTCGGCTCATCGGCAATAAGAATCCGTGGTCGGCACGCCAGTGCCATGGCAATCATTACCCGTTGCCGCATCCCGCCGCTCAGGCGGTGCGGATAATCGTCGAACCTTTCGTCTGCCGATGGGATGCCGACCTGGCGCAGCAGTTCCAGCCCCTCTCTGCGCGCTTCGTCGCGCGAAAGGCGCCGGTGCAGGAGGAGCCCTTCCGTAATCTGGTCCCCTATGCGCAGAACCGGGTTCAGGGACGTCATCGGTTCCTGAAATATCATGGAAATTTGGTTGCCGCGCACCTGGCGCATCCGCTCTTCCGGGATTTGCAGAAGGTCGGTCCCGTCAAGGAGGATAGCGCCCGCAGCGACCCTTCCCGGCGGTGCAACCAGGCGCATGAGTGAATAAGCGGTAACGCTCTTGCCGCATCCGGACTCGCCCACAATGGCCAGGGTTTCTCCTTCGTCGAGGGTGAAGTCGACCCCGTCGACGGCCTTCAGGATGCCGGAAGAGAGGCGAAAATGGGTGGCAAGGTCTTTTACCTCGAGAAGAGGGGGCACGTGGGCACTCCGTATCTATGTTAATGGGCAAGCTGTCGCCGCCTGGAGGGGCGCAGAAGCAGCCTGCATGCAAAGCTTTATATCACGATTTCCGGGCATGGGCAAACCCTTTGCCGTTACCGGTGAGGAGGGAAAAGCAGGCGGCTAGGCGGCAGCAACGGGGGAGGATTCTCTCTCTTCGCGAGAGAAAAAGATGCCGCTGTTCAGCAGGCTGACGAAGTGGGATACCATGTTGGGGTCGAATTGGGTCCCTGCGTTGTCGCTGAGTTCTTTGATTGCCACCTCGATGGGGAGGGACTTGCGGTAGGGGCGGTCCGATGTCATGGCGTCAAAGGCATCCGCGATGGCGAGAATGCGTGATTCGACAAGGAGCTGGTCTGCGGCGACATGGTTGGGATACCCATGGCCGTCGTAACGTTCGTGGTGCTGGCCGATGCAGAGCTTTACGTCATGAAGGAATTCAATCGGCTCAAGGATCTTCATGCCGATGAGCGGGTGTTGCTGGAGGTTGTTCACGTCCTCCGGTGAAAGTTTTCCTTCTTTATGAAGCAGACTCAGGTCGATGCCGATCTTTCCTATGTCGTGAAGTACGGCGGCCCGTTCGATGATCTTCATCCGGTCGGAAGGGAGGTCCAATTTCCTGGCAAGCTCAAGGCTGTAGCGGGTTACCCGTTCGGAATGGCCCCGGGTGTAACTGTCGCTTGCCTCGATGGCGGAAACGAGGGCATGGATGGTGTTCATGTAGATTTTTTGCTGTTCATCGTACAGCTTTGCATTCTTGATGGCAATGCCGGCCTGCGCAGCAATGGTGTTGAGAAGCTCCAGCTCTTCATGGTTGTAGACTGTATTGTCGATCTTGTTTACCACGGTTATGGTGCCGATGATTTCATCCTTTACCAGGAGCGGTGCGCAGATGAGAGTTTTTCGTTCATAACCCAGGGCGCTGAACCTGTCGAATTGCGGCGTTGTGCTGATATCGGATATCAAGAGAGGCGTGCGGTTTTCGATTACCCATGTTGAAACGCTGGAAGGTTTCATCGGGAGCAATGCCCCGCTCGGCGAGACGAATTCATGGCCGAGAAGGGTTGTGACCCGCAGGGAGTGCAGTGAAGGCTCAAAAAGAATTATGTAGCCTATTTCCGCCTGCAAGGTATCCATGGTGGTCCTGACGATCAGGTTGAAGAGAGTGTCCAACTCCATGGTCGAGTTTATGGCAAGGCCTACTTTGTAGAGAGTGGAAAGCTTGGCAACCGCCTTTTCAAGATTGGTGTTTTTGTCTTCCAGTTCGCCGGCGAGGTCGGAAATTTTGTAGTTAGCCTCTTCGATCTCTTCGATCCGTTCTTCGAGGGTGACATTGAGATTTTCGATCTCCTTTATCTGTTCTTCGAGTTTCCCGTTCATCAGGTATATTTCACGGTGGTGGGCCAGTTTTTCCTGCGCACGGGCAAGCTCGCGTTCGTGATTGATGGCTGTTTCCATCTGGGTCTTCAACCGTTCCACCATCCGGTTGTGGTGCGTAGAGAGAAGGTTCATTTCGGCACTGCTGTTTATGATCGGTTTGCGTGAAAAATCGCCGTGTTCCACCTGCTGCATGGAAGAAATAAGAAGGGAGATCGGTTTGTCTACGTAATAAATCAGAAATACGGAAATTGTGATGGTGATGAGAACGATGATGAGGGACGTGGAGATTACTGAGTTGTTTCTGAAATTGGCGAGAAAACCCTTCAGATGATCGAGTGTTATGTTGATCTGCAGGATGCCGAGAACCTCCTGGGACGGTTCGTGGCAGCCGTAGCAATCGGGATTGTTGCGGATGAACGAAAATGCGGAGAAGACATTATCGCCCCTCTGCATGGTGGGATGGTCGGACACCCGGAAACGCAAGGCAGACAATTCATCAGGGGAAACCGTTTGGCCGATTTCACCGCTGTCGGCGGAATTGAGTATCTTGCCGGCAGCATCGAGCAGCCTTATGGATCTGATGGATTCCTGGGTTTTTATGTGAGCCAGGATGTTGCGGATATCATCAGCCCGGCCGGAGCGCATGGTGCTGGCAATACTGCTTCGTACCGTTTCCGTCAGCATCAGGGCGTTATGCTCCGTGATGCTGTTGATCATCTGCTTTTGGAGTTGAAAATTTATGATCGCGGCCCCGGCAACGATGGCCACAACAATAACTGTTATCAGACCGAGAATTTTTACTTTAAGTGAATTCATAAACTGATATAAACTGATGAATGTGGCTAGGATTTAATTGGCACGACTTTACTTGAACTTTTCGATATTTTCAAGCATTTTAAAGTTCTTCCGGCCGATAAGTCATTTACTGCTTGAGTGAAAGGAGGCACTATAAGCGGCAGAGGCAAGCAGGGCGGTTGTCAGGGGTGCGAAACGCTTGGCCGGGCGACAGACTCCCCGCAAGATGCCAGATTAGCTTGGTTTAAGCGATTGGCCGCTGCCAGCTGTACTGTAAGCAAACCGCGATTTTCTGTTAAAATGGTTGACTTTGCTTGTTGAATTGTGATTTTATCAAAAAGTTTTGTATGGGGTTAATTAGATTGAGACGGTTAATTGGTATTCTTTTTCTATGCGCGGCCGTTCCCGGTCCAGTGGCTAAGGCGGTGCCGTTTCGACCCGAGATGGTCCGGGTGGCCCTGATGAAAGGCGTTGAGAGTGTACGAATCGGCGGCAACGGTGTGTTGGCGGTTGACGGGGACGGCAAGGCCATAGACGTCGGGTTTCCTCTGATCGTCAAAAGAAAGGGGAGGGGGCTGTCGGTCAACGGCAGGAGCCTGCGCGCCCTTAAAGCATCAGCTCCCGCTTCTTTGCAGGTGAACGGAAAAGGATACCGCGGTATCATTGAAGTTGCGCCAACCGACAAAGGCCTTCTGGTTGTCGATGAGCTTCCCCTGGAAGATTATCTCGTTGGGCTCATCAATTGTGAAATATCCTCTCAGTGGCCGATCGAAGCGATAAAGGCCCAGGCGGTGATCGCCAGATCGTATGCCCTTTACCAGATGGAAGCCAGGAACAACGCCCCGTACCATCTGGAATCCAGTGTTCTGGACCAGGTTTATGACGGCTGCGATATCGAGGACAGCCGGGCGGCGAGAGGTGTCCGGGAAACCGCCGGGGAAGTGCTGACGTTTGACGGCAGGATAATCCAGGCGTTCTACCATTCCAATTGCGGTGGCCATACCGAGGCGGCGGAAAACGTCTGGGGCTATCCGCTGCCCTATCTGAAGGGGGTCGAGTGCAAATACTGCCTTACTGCCGGGACGGGGAAGTGGGAACAGGTGATTCCGCTGAAAAAGATCGAGTCCCTGCTGAAGGGGAGCGGGTATCAGGTTGCCGGACTGAGAGAGATCAGGCCGGGGCGAAAAAACGTGAGCGGTCGATTGAGTGATCTGACAATCGTCTCTTCCAAGGGGAGCCTGATTGTTTCGGCAGTCAATTTCCGCAAGGCGATCGGGTACAGCGTCATAAAGAGCACCAATTTCGACGTGAAAATGACCGGTGATGAGGCGATCTTCTCCGGCGCCGGTTATGGCCACGGGGTAGGGCTCTGCCAATGGGGGGCGAAGCAGAGGGCGGAAGACGGCTTTGACTACCGGGAGATCCTTGCCTATTACTATCCCGGCACAAGGCTGGAAACGGAATACAGAGATCGATGATGCTGCTGGACGATTTCGATTACATTCTTCCCCCGGAGCTCATTGCCCAGCAGCCTTCGGACAGAAGGGACGCTTCCCGTCTGATGACCCTGGAGCGGCGGACCGGAACCATAGAAGAGACTTCCTTCAGGGGGATACCCGCTCTGTTTCGCGAAGGAGACCTGCTGGTTGTCAACGACACGAGGGTGATCCCGGCACGACTGACCGGCTGCAAGGAGAGCGGCGGCCGTGTCGAGGTCTTTCTGGTGAGAAAGCTTGCCGGGCCCGGGGAGATGTGGCACTGCCTGGTGAAGGCATCGAAGCCGCCGAAACCCGGCATGCGTCTCTTCCTTCCCGAGGGTCTGGTGGCCCTGGTTGCGGGGCGCGGAGACGATGAGCTCTGGACCGTTTCGTTCTCTCCCGTGGAGGGATTTGAAGAACGGCTCGAACGGGCGGGGAGCGTTCCCCTTCCGCCCTATATCAAACGGCCTGCGGAAAATCATGACAGGGAGCGGTACCAGACGGTCTTTGCCCGGGTAAAGGGTGCCGTGGCTGCTCCCACGGCAGGGCTCCACATGACCGCCGAGCTGCTCGATGCGATCCGGGGAAGGGGGGTGGAGATAGTCCCTCTGACCCTGCATGTGGGGTTGGGAACGTTCATGCCGGTGAGGGTGGAAGACCCGCGGGAGCACCGGATGCATCGCGAGCATTGCGCTGTCCCGGAAATGACCGCGGTCCGGGTGAATGCCGCCAGGAGAGAGGGAAGGAGGGTCGTTGCCCTCGGCACCACGACTGCGCGGGCGCTGGAGTATGCGTCCACGGACGAAGGTGTCCTCAAGGCGGGCGACGGCGAGGCGGACATATTCATCTACCCCGGCTATCGGTTCAAGGCGGTGGACGCCCTGATCACCAATTTCCATCTCCCCAAGTCCACCCTGCTGATGCTGGTTTCCGCCTTTGCCGGCAAGGAGTTGCTCTTCAGGGCCTATGCCGACGCCGTGCGGCGGGGGTTTCGCTTCTTCAGCTATGGAGATGCGATGTTCATTCACTAGTTCTATGTTCGAGGTTTGAGGTTTTAACGTCGAACGTCGAACGGTTTTCAAGGATTTCTTTGTCTGCCATAGATTTTAAGCTTATAAAAAAGGATGGGTCGACAGCGGCCCGTCTCGGCTCTCTGACAACCCCCCATGGCAGGATCGATACGCCGATATTCATGCCGGTGGGTACCCAGGCGACGGTGAAGGCCATGACTCCCGAGGAGCTTCGGGAAGTCGGGGCACAGATCATCCTGTCCAATACCTATCACCTCTACATCCGCCCAGGGCATGAACTGGTGGCGCGGCTCGGGGGATTGCACGAGTTCATGCGCTGGCAGGGACCGATCCTGACCGACAGCGGCGGTTTCCAGGTATTCAGCCTGGGCGAACTCCGCAAGATCACCGAGGAGGGGGTGAAGTTCCAGTCCCATCTGGACGGCTCCTATCACTTCATCTCCCCGGAGCGTTCCATCGCGATCCAGGAGGCGCTGGGAGGGGACATCATCATGTGCTTCGATGAATGCCCCCCCTATCCGGCAGAGTACGAATATGTGCGGAAATCCATGGAGATGACCACCCGCTGGGCCAAGCGCTGCAAGGATGCCCACCTTCGGCCCGACCAGGCATTGTTCGGCATTGTCCAGGGGGGGATGCACCGCGACCTGAGGGAGCAGAGCATTTGCGATCTCCGCCGGATCGGTTTTGACGGATACGCGCTGGGCGGTTTGTCGGTGGGTGAAGAAAAAGAGTACATGTACGAGGTCATGGGGTATTGCGCCCCGCTTCTTCCGGAGGACAAGCCCCGTTATGTCATGGGGATCGGCGCCCCGGAGGATTTGATCGAAGGTATCCATGCAGGCTTCGACATGTTCGACTGCGTGATGCCGACCAGAAATGCGCGCAACGGCATGCTCTTCACCTCATTCGGCAGGATCAACATCAAGGGGGCAGCCTATGCCGAGGACCGCCTCCCCGTTGATCCGGCGTGCAGCTGCTACGTGTGCAGAAATTACAGCCGGGCCTATTTGCGTCACCTCTACCGGGCCGGCGAGATCCTGGCATCGCGGCTCAATACATGGCACAACCTCCATTACTATCTGTCGCTCATGGGGGATGCGCGAAAGGCCATAGCCGAGGGTCGCTTTGCCGAGTTCAGGCGGGAGTTTTACGCCAAGAGAGCGGGTACATAGGGGCGAATCTCGTATTCGCCCGTGAGTTGGGCGATCACGGATCGCCCCTGCACAAATTAATTACATCATATCGGAGGTTAACATGTTAGGATTGGCATTTGCGATGGGAGCCCCGCCTGCCGGTGGGGGAGGCGGAGGGCAGTCGGCGATCATGAATCTGGTGCCCCTCGTGTTCATGTTCGGCATTTTCTATTTTCTCCTGATCCGCCCGCAGCAGAAAAAGGCCAAGGAGCACCGGGCATTGCTCGATGCCCTGAAGAAGGGGGACAATGTGGTTACGGCCGGCGGCATGTACGGCAAGGTGACCTCTATCGATGAAAACATCGTGACGCTGGAAATAGCGACGGGTGTGAACGTGAAGATCAAAAAAGGGCATATCGCCGAAGTGCTTAAGTAAAAATTGATTGAAATGATTGACTTTTGTTGAAAGGAGCATCTCCATGTCCAAGGGCCTTACCTGGCGCATAAGTTTGATTCTGTTGTTCCTGTTGCTGTCGTTCTTCTACCTGACCCCGACACTGGTCAGCAAGCTTCCCGCATGGTGGAAGGGTATCCTGCCCAAGGATAAGATCCACCTCGGCCTCGACCTGCAGGGGGGGACCCACCTTGTCATGGAGGTCGAAACCCAGAAGGCGGTGGAAGGGTCGCTCGACCTGATCGCCACTGACCTGGAAGACTCCCTGAATGCCCAGAACACGCGATTCAAGCAGATTTCACGGGTGGGTGCGGACCGCGTCCAGGTGGTGATGTACGACAAAACTTCGGCCGAATCCGTGCAGAAGCTTGTCAAGAAAAAGTATCCGGAACTGGAGATGCTTCCCACCTATGACGAAGGGGGCTTTGTCAACCTTCAGATCAGGATGAACGAGAAAGAGGCGGAAGGGAGAAAAGACAAGGCCGTTCAGCAGGCGCTGGAAACAATCCGGAACAGGATCGACCAGTTCGGCGTGTCTGAACCGGTCATTCAGCGGGAAGGGATCAACCATATCGTTGTCCAGCTCCCCGGCATCAAGGACCCGAAGCGGGCCATCGAGCTGATCGGCAAGACCGCCAGGCTCGAATTCAAACTGGTGGATGAGAACGTCAGCCCGGCTGCCGCTACCCCCTCTTCCACCCCCGAGGATGACGAGCTTTTGGTGGAAAAGAAGATCGATCCGGCAACCGGTGCGGTTTCGGAGATCCCACTGGTGGTCAAGAAGAAGGCCATGATCACCGGCGAGCTCCTGACCGATGCCCAGGTGCGGATCGACTCCCAGTTCAACCAGCCGTACGTGGCGATCGAATTCAACTCCACCGGCGCCAAGCTGTTCGATCAGGTGACCGCCGCCAACGTGGGAAAACGGTTTGCCATCGTGCTCGACAACAGCATCTATTCCGCACCGGTGATCCGGGAACGGATTTCCGGCGGGAGCGCCCAGATTACCGGTTCGTTCACCGAGAAGGAAGCGGCCGACCTGGCGATAGTGCTCCGTGCCGGTTCGCTGCCGGCACCGGTCAAGATCATTCAGAACGTCACGGTCGGCCCGTCCCTCGGTCAGGATTCCATCAACAAGGGGCTGATGGCCGGCCTGATCGGGGTTGCCCTGGTCGTCGTCTTCATGGCGATCTACTACAAGCTGTCCGGGCTGGTGGCCAACATGGGGATGGTTCTGAACATCGTCTACCTGATGGGTGCCCTGGCTGCCCTCGGGGCGACACTGACGCTCCCCGGCATTGCGGCAATCGTTCTCCTGATCGGGATGTCGGTCGATTCCAACGTCCTGATCTTTGAAAGGATACGAGAGGAGCTGAGGCTCGGCAAGACGCCCAAGGCAGGGCTCGACGCCGGCTATGACAAGGCGTTTTTGACCATCATGGACTCCCACGTCACTACCCTCATCACTGCCGCGGTCCTCTTCCAGTTCGGCACCGGGCCGGTCAAGGGGTTTGCGGTATCCTTGAGTCTCGGTATCATCATTAATCTCTTTACCTCGCTGCTGGCCACAAAGGTGGTGTTCGACATCATCCTGAGCCGCAGAGGCGTGAAGAGACTCAGTATATAGGGGGGAACAATGGAACTCATCGGCAAAACGAGCATCGATTTCATCGGCAAGAGAAACATTGCCTTCGTCATATCCAGCATCATTGCCCTCGTCGGCATCATCGGCATCATCCAGATCGTCCGGGGCGCCGCCAACATGGGCATCGACTTCTCCGGGGGGACTGAGGTGCAGCTGAAATTCGCCCAGCCCGTGACCCTCGAGCAGGCACGCAACGCGCTCATCAAAAACAACCTGAAGGAAGCCAATCTCCAGGAGATCAAGGAAGGGAACAAGATCCTCATCAAGGTGGGGAAAGCGAACCTGGCAGTTGGCAAGGTCGCGGACACCATCGAGGAGATATTCAAGAAAGAGGTCCCCGGCAACAGCTTTGTGGTGGAGAGTTCCACGGAGATCGGCCCTTCCATCGGGGACAAGCTCCGCAAGGACACCCTGGTTGCCATCGTCATTTCATTGGTTGGCATCATCATCTATATCGCCTGGCGGTTCGATTTCAAGTTCGGCATCGGCGCAACCGTTGCCACGCTGCATGACGTGCTCGCCATGTTCGCGGTCTTTCTCGTCATGAACAAGGAAGTCAACCTCCTGTTCATTACCGCGGTGCTGACCATCGCCGGTTATTCCCTCACCGATACCGTCGTGGTCTTCGACCGGATCAGGGAGAACCTCCACAAGGACCTGAAAGGTGCGCTGACGATCATTTTCAACAAGAGCATCAACGAAGTCCTGTCCCGTACCATCGTTACTTCGCTCACGGCCTTCCTGGCCGCCCTTTCGCTGTTTTTCTTCGGCGGCGAGGTGATCCATGACTTTGCCTTTGCCCTCGTGATCGGCATAGCCGTTGGCACCTATTCTTCGATTTTTGTCGCGAGTCCGATAGTCGTCCTGTTGGAAAGCAGGTCCGGGACGACCAAAGCTTAAGGAGGGGTCAGTCTTGAAAAAGGAAAACATCCTGTTTGTCCTCATAGCGCTCATAGTCGGCATACTGGGAGGGTATTTGATTTTCAGCGTCGCCGGCAAGAAACAGGAAATCCCTGTAGGTGGAGGGGTGCCCATAGGGGGCGGTTCACCTACCGATTATCAGACGCGCATTACGGAAGCGGAGAAGATCGTCGCCCAGGACCCCAAGAACCTGCAGGCATGGATCCAGCTGGGCAACGATTACTTCGATACCGGCCAGGCGCAGAAGGCGATCTACGCCTATGGGATGGCCCTGGAGTTGAAGCCCAATGATCCCAATGTCCTGACCGATCAGGGGGTCATGTACAAACAGGCGGGGGCGTTCGACAAGGCGATCGCCAATTTCGAAAAGGCCCAGCAGATCGATCCGACCCACCTGCAGAGCCTGTACAACATGGGTGTGGTGTATGCGGAAGACCTGAAACAGCCGGACAAGGCGATCAAGGTATGGAGCAGGTACCTGGAGCTGGACTCGACCAGTCCCACGGCCCAGCAGATAAAGGGAATGCTGGAACAGATCAAAGTAAGCAAGCAAGGTTTCAAGTAGTGACATCCCCCCGCCGAGCCGGGGGGATTTTTTTGTGAGTTCATCTCGGGAGTGGATGTGGAACCCGTAAGCCGGAAACGATGGCGTATCAACGAGCCCGACCCCGCCCGGGTGAGCCTGCTGACCCGGGAAACGGGCATTTCCCCGATCTGCGCACTGGTTATGGTCAACCGGGGTATGACCGAGCCCGCGGTTGCCGCCGGATTTCTTTCTTCAACCCTGGCGGCGATCCGGGACCCCTTTCTTCTCCCCGGCATGGACCATGCGGTCGAGAGGCTGGCCGGAGCACTCAACAAGCGCGAGAAGGTCTGCGTCTACGGTGATTACGATGTGGACGGGATATCCGCCGTTGCCCTCCTGATTTCGTTTTTCCGGACCGTCGGGCTCGATTGTTTTTACCACATCCCCCGAAGACTCGACGAAGGATACGGTCTTTCCCGCGAGGGGGTGGAAAGCGCGGCGGCCCAAGGTGCCCGGGTCATCGTCACCGTTGATTGCGGCATCACCGCAGTTGACGAAAGCCTGTTCTGTTCAGCTCTCGGGATCGATCTGATCATCACCGACCACCACACCCCGGGCGCCGCCGTTCCGCAGGCATGCGCCGTCATCAATCCGCACCTGCCCGGCTCTCCTCCGTCGTTCAAATCCCTGGCCGGCGTCGGTGTCGCCTTCAACCTGCTGATCGCCCTCAGGAGCAGACTGCGTGAAGAAGGGTGCTTCGGCGGCAACGGCGGGCCTAACCTGCGCGGATATCTCGACCTGGTGGCACTCGGCACCATTGCCGATATCGTGCCGCTGGTGGATGAGAACCGCATCTTCGTCAAGTTCGGGCTTGCCGAGCTGACCCCCTCCCCGCGAATCGGGGTGCAGGCCCTCAAAGCGGTGGCCGGGGTGACAGGTGACGTCGGCTGCGGTGCCGTGGGATTTCGGCTTGCGCCGCGGCTCAACGCAGCGGGAAGGCTTGAGGACGCGGCCCTTGGGGTGGAACTCCTCCTGTGCGACGACCCGAAAAAGGGGGCTGAAATCGCCGCGGAGCTCGATGCCAGCAATGCCGAGCGGCAGGCGCTCGAACAGGAGATCCTGCGCGATGCGCTGGCCAAGGTGAAAGAGGAAGTGGGGGGGGCGAACAGGAAGAGCATCGTCCTCGCCTCGCGGGAGTGGCATCCGGGAGTCATCGGCATTGTCGCATCCCGCATCGTCGACCTGTATCACCGTCCCACAATCCTCATTGCGTTGCAGGAAGGGAGCGGCAGGGGGTCCGGGCGAAGCATCCCCAATTTTCATCTCCACGACGCCCTCCATGCCTGTTCGGAGCATCTCCTGAAGTTCGGCGGCCACAAGTATGCCGCCGGCCTTTCCATCGATGAGGCAACCCTGGAACGCTTCGTGGAGAGGTTCGACGAGGTCGCCCAGGGGCTCCTCGGGGACTTCGACCTGACCCCGGAACTCGTCGTCGATGGTGAGCTTGCCGCGGCGGACATCACCCTTGAACTGGCTGAGGAGATCGAGCAGCTCTCTCCTTTCGGCGTGGGGAACCCGGAACCGGTTTTCATGCTGCGAAGCGCCACCGTTGTCGATAGCCGGGTGGTCAAGGGGCATCATCTGAAACTTCGCGTTTCCGCCGGGGGGCGCGTCTTCGAGGCTATCGGTTTCAACATGGCGCAGGGGAGGGCCCTGTCGCAATCCATCGATGTCGCCTTTTCCCTTTCGGAGAACAGCTGGAACGGAAAACGGCGCGTCCAGTTGCGGCTCAGGGACTTCAGGGAAGCGGTGAAATGACGATCCACTCGACAGGAGAGTTGCGCTCCGCAAGCGGTTGTCGTGGAGGGTTGCATGCTGCGGCATGAGAGGTTCAGTCGCGCCGAACGGGTGATATGGGTCGGGTTCTGGATGAATGCCCTTTTGATGGCGATGAAGCTGCTTGCCGGTTATTTCGGGAGGTCGGAGGCGGTTCTTGCCGACGGTCTGGAGAGCGCCTGCGATTTTATAGCCATCCTGGCATCCCTGATCGCCCTCCGGATCGGGCAAAAACCGTTCGATCTTTCCCATCCGTACGGCCACGGCAAGGCCGAAAGCCTTGCCGCCATCGTGGTTTCGCTGGTCATCTTCGCCACCGGCGCGGGGATACTGTATGGAGCGATTCACACCATAGTCGACGCGGATTACGAGACCCCGAAAACCGTGGCGGTTGCAGCGGCCTTCATCACTATCATCATCAAGGAACGGCTCTATCGTTTCTCCGTAAAAACCGGCGCCGCATTGCAGAGTCCCGCCCTGCTGGCCGTTGCCAAGGACCACCGGAAAGACGCCATTACCTCGATTGCCACCCTTGTCGGCGTAACCGGGGCGTTCCTCGGCTTCAGGCTCATGGACCCGCTGGCCGCCGGGGTGACCTCGTTTTTTATCTTCCATGTCGGCTATCATACCTTTACGACGGCCGCCCAGGAGCTGATGGACGTCCGGCCGCCGGAAGAGCTCATCAGGGCCGTCACGGGGCTGGCAGAGGGGGTGCCGGGCGTGGAGCACGTGCACGAGATCCGCGGTCGCCGCTCCGGCCAGTACATCATCATCGACCTCAAGCTGGAGATGGACCCGGACATGACGGTCAAGCAGTCGCACGACATCGCCACGGAGGTAAAGAGGCTCATCTTCGAGAACTATCCCAATGTGGGGGATGTGATGATCCACATCAATCCCCACGAAGAGGAGCACGAGGACATGATACGGTTGTAGAAACGGCCTGAAGCGGGAGGGATTGCAACCTGCTGCCGGTGTGGTAAGCTGGATAGGGAAGGGACAATCTTTCCCCGTGGAGGCAAACGGCATGCCGGCGAAAAACAGTGAGAGACAGGCTCGGCTCAGGGCCATACTCATGGAGAAGAAACGGACGTTGTGGAACGATCTGCGGGAGGAGATCTTCAGGAAGGCCGGCGAAGAGCTCCACACCCAGTTCGAAATCGCGCAGGACCCGGCCGATACGGGGCTCATCGCCCTCCTGGAGGACACGGGGCTTGCCGTTGCGGACATCCGGCGCCAGGAGCTGACCGGCATGGACGAGGCGATGGGGAGGCTCGAACAGGGGACCTACGGCATCTGCGAGGAGTGCGGCGTGGAGATCGACGAGAAGAGGCTCGCGGTGGCCCCCCTGGCCCCGTACTGCATCGATTGCCAGAAGCGGCGCGAGGGGCCATCCTATGGGCCGGGGGTCAAAATGTGACCTGGCAGATGCGCACGGGCCTTTGAGGCATGAAAATAGCCGGGAGATTTTTCCGGCTATTTTTGCGTTGTGCGCCAGGGGCGGGTAGTCTGTGCACAGTCAGGGAGAAAGAGTGCGGGGAAAGGGTGTTTAAAAGTCACAATTTGCGGTCTTAAGCAATTGAGGCAAAAGCTGTTGATAAAACCGCACGCTTGCGCTACCTTAACACTAATTGCGGGAAACACTGGAGGGTACCTCTATGAAAAGGGAATATACCGTCATTATCGAACAGGATGAGACCGGCTATTATGTGGCCGAGGTGCCGGAATTCTATGGCTGTCACACGCAGGCAAAATCTCTCGACGAACTTATGGAACGGGTGCGGGAGGCCATCGAGCTTTGCCGCGAGGCCGACAAAACAAAGCGACCGCGCAAGCACCTGGTAGGAGTGCAGAGGATCGCTGTATGACGCGGTTTCCGGCCTTTGAGGGCAAGGAGGTCGTTGATATCTTGAAAGGATACGGTTTTGTCATTGACCGACAGCGGGGGAGCCATATTTTCATGAAGCATGAGGACGGCCGGGCAACGGTCGTCCCCGTGCATGCAGGCGAGATCATCGGTCCCGGCTTGTTCTCCAAGATATTGCGGGACGTGGAGTTGACGAGGGAAGATTTCCTTAAAGACCGCAAGCGAAAGCGGAAATAGCAGTTATTTATGTTTCACTATTCACCGTTTCCCTGTCCCCGATCACCGATTACCGTTTGAAATTTCATAATTCATCCTTCATCCTTTTTAGGCCCGTGGGTCCATAATTGCATTGTCCCTTGCCTCCGCATCGCGGATGGTGTATTAAAGGAGGGTAATTTTGCGGAGGGCGGGTTGTGACGGATTTTAAGGGCCGAAGGTACGGAGAAAGAAGCCGTTTTGTCAGTATGAGAGCTGACGGAGCGGCTTTTGTTTTATTGGGGGGGAGCCCGCCGCGCTGCACCCTTCGCGGTTCCAAATACATCAAAATTGATGTTGCAAGATTATGGATTTTATAGTAGAGTTTTATGAGACAGTGGCCGGAAGTTGTCCGGTTCGGGATTTTCTGGATGAGCTGAAAGTTACCGATCCTGACGACTTTGCGGCGGTGCTCGCCGGTCTGGCAAAGCTTCGGAACCGGCTCTATCATCGGGAGCCGTTGTCTAAATCGCTTGGCGACGGGCTATTCGAACTCCGCCACGTGGGAAAGCTTAATACCCGCGTGCTCTGGTTTTTCGTGAAGAATCGCCGGATCGTGGCAGTGCACGGCATCCGCAACAAAGGACAGGCCATCCCCGCCAGGGATATGGAAATCGCTCGGGAGCGGAAGCTGGATTGGCAAAGAAGGAAGAAGCAATGAAGAAATCCAATTTCGACCACTATCTCGAAGAACAGATGCAAGATCCGGCGTTCGCAGCCCGTTTCGAGCATGCCGGCGAAGCGTGGGACGTGGCGCTGCAAATCGCCGCGCTTCGCCAGCAGGCCGGGCTTTCCCAGAAGGACCTGGCAAAGCTTCTCAAGACCTCCCAGCAGCAGATCAGCCGGCTGGAATCCCCCGGATATGAAGGCCACTCGCTCAGCACCCTGCGCCGCGTCGCGGAAGCCCTGCACGCCCGGGTGCGCGTCATATTCGAGCCCGAACCGAAAGAGAGCGGGATGCACGTTGCGGAGCCCGCCGCGCCTTACAGCTCAAAACGTGCCGGAACAAAAGCAAAGGTTGGATGTTGAAGGTTGAAATTTCATAATTCATCATTCATCCTTTTTAGGCCCGTGGGTCCATAATTGCATTGTTCCTTGCCTCCGCATCGCGGATGGTGTATTAAAGGAGGGTAACTTTGCGGAGGGCGGGTTGTGACGGATTTTCTTGAAAATCGGGGAGTGGGGGTAATGGAGCCGTTTTGTCAGTGGGAGAGCTGATGGGGCGGCTTTTTCATATGCTGATCTACAGGACTTCATGTTTCTGTTTGACGAAGGGTGAGATGGAAGAGGTGGTCACAAGTTGTGACCACCTCACGAAACTCATGTTCTCTGCTCTGCCCGGAATTCCGCCCTGCTCCAACACCCCGGCAGTTCAGTTGGTCGCTCGTCTCTATACGATGATAGGTATCGAAATTTCAGGTTGAATAGGTATTAAAATATTCGAATACGCTCTTAAAATATCATTGTAGATTTCAGGGGCCTTTGGAGCTTCAATTGTTATAACAAGTGCATATTTGATCTTATCAGCTGTCCTCGTTGCTCCACCCGCTTCTCGCGCATTGTAATGAATATCAAATACGGGTGCTTTTAAGGTTGTTCCCAGCATTCGTGCATGGCCGTGCAGCACAGTTTCCCACTTTCCCATATCTGATCTGCGCTCATCTTCAGATGAATACTTTTTCATCTCAAAGAACCCTTTAGTAGCTGGATTTTTCTTGCCCTCCTTGATGTTGTCCAAATCTGGTCTGAAAACAACTTCTAGACCAGCCTTTGTATATGAACATGTATCTTGCGGGTCCACGGGAGAGGCGTAACAAAAGGTTGCTTTAAGTGCCACTCGACCGGGGATACCTTCTTTAGGTACTGGCAGCGGTGCGCGAAGGTACTTTCCTGGCTTCAACTCTCCTTGATAAACAACCCTCGCCTCCCCTGGTGGGCAAGTGATAACGTGCATCACATTCTCAGGGATCTTCCCCCATCCAACCTCAATTTTGTCATGACCGCCATCATTGGCGCTATGAACAAGAAGAGCTTTAATTGCAAGAGGAGAAAGATCATCACCAAGAACAGCTCTGATACCTACGGCACTTCTGAGGAGGTACGGAGCGGCAAAACTGGTGCCCAGTTGGGGGGATAGGCTAGGTCTTTTGCCAGGCGCAAGAACGTGGAAGTACTTACATGGATCTCCACCAAAAGCTAGGAGGTCTGGCTTTATAACGCCTGGGCTTCGGCCTGGACCTATTGCACTGTAAGAAGCACGAGCCCATATCGCCTCAGTGTGGTTTGCTGATCCTACTGCGACAGCGTTTACGCAATCTGACGGCACCTGTACTCTTGCGTTTCCTGAGCACTTATCCATTTCCCCATTGTTGCCGACAGCAACCGTCATAAAGGTTTCACCATCACTCAACATACTGTCGATAACAGAAGTCCAGGCATGAACGTCAGTGTCTTCAACTGGAAGGTCGGGGCCGAGGCTGAGGTTAATAAATTCATAATGTCGCATGAGTAATACCTGCTCAATCAAGCCGAGCGTGCGATATAACTCAAGCGGATCTTCTCCATCTGCTTCCTTATCAAGAACACGAAGATGATCAACATACGAGAATGGGCGAGGTGGCTCAACGCCGGGAGAAATCGGACCAAACAGGAATGCGGAAGTAACCCCCAGCCCATGTATAATACCGTCCGGATCGTCATCGGCTTTAGGATCGAGGACAGTATAAGATCCAATCCAATTATCAAGTAGGTGGTCGTTTGGCAAGCCACCATCTAGAATTGCAACTCGTGGTCTTGAAGATAACGGCTGCTCAGTAGGAAGAGAGCATCCTAAAGTGACGCCCGTTGCCCGTTGAAGTGGCCGAAAAGCACGGAGTTTAGGCACAGGGCGCACTACCCTTATGAAAGCGAACTCAGTTAGAAGTTTTATTGCTTGGAGCTGGCCTTCCACAGGAACAAACCAAAGGTTCCCCACTATAAAACCATATTGTGCGTGAACAGTTACTCCGACTGCGGAAGCAAAACTTTCAAAATTATCTTGAATGAATGATGAATCTTCATCAGGAAGAAGGTGAAGACCGACCTCATACCATCGGTTATCATTTTCTATAGCTAAATTCTTAATTCGCTCTTCAGCTGAGATTACCGATATTTGTTCAATGTGTCTGAGATCCAGCTCTTCGTAACTACCCTCCTCAATGGTACCTACCAGGTTTGGTAAATTTCTGAAGCTTTTTCTTTTTCCAGCAACAAAAATCTGCGTAGTGGGCCATTCTCGGGGAGGGTCCTTCTTTGTCCACTTGTTTGGCTTTATCTTTACCGCCTTGCTGCCGATAGAGACAAGTCCAGCTAAACGTAGTAATTCTGACGGGAAAAACGATTTCGCTATAAAGGAAGGATTTAGTGTGAGTTGAACGACTGCTAGATCGTGAGGGCAAGCAAGTTGAGGCAATAAATCTAGCTGACGGACTGTAGCTAAAATTTGTGGAGTGAGTAAATCCTTGGCTTCAGAGAGGCTATATGGTTCAGCTTTTCCGGGTTTACGCTTAGGCCCTTTTATATCGTATGTCAGAAGCTCGCCACGACCGATTAAAAAATTAGGATTTCTCACGCCTTACCCCCCCCCTTTTTTTTGCTCCATTTATCGAACGGTATGTTTCCTAATTGTATCCCTGCTAACTCCAGTGAGATCTGATATTGAATGTTGTGAAAGTTTGGTTTGTTTAGCTAACAATGTGGCAAATTCTATGCGCTCTTGTCGTTCAAGGGCCAAAGATGTTGAAGCAATAAAGTCCTCGATAAGATCAGAGATGGAAGCAACTCCTAGTGCTACAGCCCGCCTGAAACGCTGGAGCGTCCGCTCTATGTCACTGTAAGAACTACCTTTAAATGCATAGGCAAGAGTGTCTATCCAGTGTACAAAGATAGGAAAATCTGGACCAAGGAACCGTTTAATTGCTTCCCTGACTGACTGCAGATCAGGCATGGAGAACTTTATAATAAGATCAAAACGGCGCCATAGAGCGGGATCTATAAGTTCTGGATGATTGGTTGCGGCAAGGAGTAAACCACTAGCAGGCCAAGATTCTACTTCTTGTAATATAACTGTCACAAGCCGCTTGAGTTCTCCAACATCAGTGTCATCACTACGTCGCTTTGCTATTGAATCAATCTCGTCAAGAAGTAAAACACACTGTCTCTCTTTTGCAAAGTCTATTACTGCTCGGAGATTTGTCCCTGTCTTTCCAAGCAGACTGCTCATGACAGCTGTTAAGTCTAAAACGTATAAAGGCAACCCCAATTGCGAAGCAAGCCATCGAGCAGTTAAAGTCTTTCCCACTCCAGGATTACCCAAAAAAATCGCTGATCGAGCAGGCGATAAGCCTAAAGAGGCTAGACGTTCCGATTGCCTCCGCTCTTGAATAAGCTGGTTTAAAATTTCTTCAACATCACTTCCCAACAATGGTGGCGCAAAATCCTGATCATAAAACCTTTTTAACAATGACAGTCGTGATTCTTCATCAAAAGGAAGTGGCTGATCTGGCATAGGTTTCTTTTGCACTTTCCTTAACGACCCTGACGTTCGTGACGACTTGTTTCGTAGGCAAAGATCAAACTGATCAGCGAGGCTGGGATCAATGCCTCTGTATTTCCGCACAAGGCGAGCCAGGAACATCCGTACATCCTCTGGCTTCTCTGTAAGTGCCAGCCGTGCAAGGTGGGCTAAATCCTCCTTCATATTACTTATCTCGTCCATATCAGTTGCAACTCCTTTAAATCATAATGTATTGTATAACTCAACATTGGACTAAGCAAAGTATCGCATTTTTTTTTTGAATTGCAAAGAAGTTTTTCACCAGAGGGGAAAAGGGGAAAAGGGACACTTCCCTTTTTACGTCATTTCAAGACAAAAGGCGCTTCAGCAGCTCTTCACGCGTCAGCTTGTGATGGGATTCGATATCGGAAAGAATTGCTGCCAGGGTAGGGGATTGTGGGCGTAAAATTAAAGGGTCAGCCCCTGACACAAGACATTACCACACCCGTTACGTCGCCTCCAAGAAAGACATGACCATGACGCCTTGACGACCGTTTGGCCTGAATGGTATACTCCCTTCATTAACAGTGCTTTTTGCACAATTTTGGAACGTCTGACTTGCCTGAATAATGACGAGGTGCCATCATGCTCGAACGTAATAATCCCCTTATTCATCAGGGGAAAAGGGACACTTCCCTTTTTTACGTCATTTCAAGAGAAAAGGCGCTTCAACAGCTCTTCTCGTGTCAGCTTGTGATGGGATTCAATATCGGAAAGAATTGCAGCCAGGGTCCCTATTTTCAGGGGATTGTGGGCGGGTACGGTGATGTGATGTTCGTCGTTTTCAACTGTGGAAGGCCTGATGCGACAGGAGGCGGATCATCTTCGGCGCTTTCCCTTCATCGAAGTGGCACCGAACCGCATCCCGCACATTGGCATGGAGTTCTTCGAGGGTATCCGCCTCGGTGAAAATCGATTCCCCGAGCGCTTTGGCCGCGTAGCCTCCTTCTGAGGCCTCTTCGACAAGGAAAAAAATTTCGTTCATGGGGAACTCCTTTGTTGAGGCAATAATAGCAAAGTGCCGGGTCATAAGCAAAAAATAAATTCGCAAAGGGAAATAGCCCGCTTTGCCGTGGCCAAGGTATGCCGCTTCCACCATCAGTTCGCTCCCATCCGTGGAATTAAAAACTCCAATCCCGCCTGCGCCAAGCGGTCCCTCCTGCTTCTACCGCTCTTACCAAATTATCAAAGTCTCTTGATAATTTATCAATAAACTTATATAATCTTTCCATGAAGGACCTACGGTTCATTGGCTCCAGTCTGGACGATATGCGCGACTTTCCCGCCGATGCCCGCCGCCAGGCCGGCTTTGAGCTGGATGCCGTGCAGCGCGGTCTGGAGCCTTCCGATTGGAAGCCGATGACGAGTGTCGGTACTGGAGTGAGGGAGATACGCATTCATGTGTTGGGTGAATGGCGGGTGATATATGTTGCCAAGGTAGCGGATGCGATCTATGTCCTGCACGCTTTTCAAAAGAAAACGCAAAGAACGCGGCGCGAGGATATCGAGCTGGCCCGGCGGCGCTACCGGCAAATAGGAGGATGAGACATGAAAGAACCGATTACCGAATCCAGCGGCAATATATTTTCGGATTTGGGTTTTGATCCGGCGGAGGCGGCAATTCTCCAGATGCGCGCCAAGTTGATGAACGACCTTCGCGACTTTATCCGGTCGAGCGGCATGACCCAGACGGAAGCGGCAGAGCGGCTCGGCATCGCGCAGTCGCGGGTGTCCGATCTGGTGCGGGGCAAATGGGACAAGTTCAGCCTGGAAATGCTCATTTCCCTGGAAGCCCGTGCGGGGCGCAAGGTGCATCTTGAGCTGGCAGCATAGGGATAAATAAGGGTAGCAAGCAAAAGGCCGGGATTTTCCCCGGCCTTTTGCGTTCACACCCTCGACTTCCTACCCCTTCGCCGCTTCCACCATCAGCTCGCTCACCAGCCGCGAAAACCGGAGCGGGTCCGTGATCGGCGACCCCTCGGTGAGAAGCCCCTGGTCGTAGAGAAGGTCGCAGTAGTCGTCCAGTTTCTTGTTCTCCTTGTTCTCCCCGTACATCCTGGCCAGGACCTGCATGATCGGGTGGTCGGGGTTCAGCTCCAGGATCCGCTTGCTCTCCGGCACGTCCTGGTTCATCGCCTTGAGGATGCGCTCCATGTTCGCGTTCAGGCCGTACTGGTCGGCCACCAGGCAGCAGGCGCTGTCGGTCAGGCGGCTGGAGAGGCGGACCTCCTTTACCCGGTCCTTCAATTTCTCGCCGATAAACGCGAGCACATCCTTGTACTGCTGTGAGGTCTCCTCTTTCCTGGCCTCGAGTTCTTTTTTCTCCTCTTCCGATTCGAGCTCCAGGTCGCCCCGGTCGACCGCCTTCAGCTTCTTGCCGTCGTATTCCGTGAGCCCCTGGGTCACCCACTCGTCCACCGGGTCGGTCAGGAAGAGCACCTCGAACTCCTTCTTCCTGAAGATCTCCAGGTGGGGGGATTGTTCCACGGCGGACCTGCTGGTGCCGGTGATGAAGTAGATCTCTTTCTGGGCCTCCGGCATCCTCTCCGTGTATTCCTTCAGGGTGACGTACTTCTCCGGCTCCGTCCCGGAGCTCTCGAACAGCAGCAGTTCCTGGATCTTCTCCCTGTTGGCGTAGTCGAAGTGGACCCCTTCCTTCAGGACCTGGCCGAACTCCTTGTAGAACTTCAGGTACTCCTCCGGCGTCTTTGACTGCATTTCCGCCAGCGTGGACAGGACCTTCGTCACCAGGCCCTTCTGGATACGCTTGATCTGCACGTCTTCCTGGAGGATCTCGCGGGAGACGTTCAACGGCAGGTCGCTGGAATCGACCACCCCCTTCATGAAGCGCAGGTAGTCGGGGAGCAGCGCCTCGCAGTTGTCGGTGATGAAGACCCTCTTCACGTAGAGATGGACCCCCCGCTGGTGTTCACGGTGAAACAGGTCGAACGGCTTGTGGCCGGGAATGTAGAGAAGCGCCTTGAATTCGCTCACCCCCTCGGCCGAGTAATGGATGGTCTTCAGCGGCTTCTCGAAATCGTGGGAGATATGCTTGTAGAACTCCTCGTACTCCTCCTCGCTGATCTCCTGCTTTGCGCGGGCCCAGATCGCCTTCATGGAGTTGAGGGTTTCTTCCGTGGTCTTCGCGATGGTTCCCGCGCCCTCGATCGGCTTGCCGTCGGCCCCGGTAGGCGTTTCCTCGCGGGTTACGTCCATGGCGATGGGATACTGGACGTAGTCGGAATATTTTTTCACGATGGAGCGGACCCGCCACTCATCCAGGTAGTCACGCGCTTCCTCTTTCAGGTGCAGGACGATCTCGGTGCCGCGGCTCTCCTTCTCGCACTCCTCGATGGTGTAGCTCCCGTCGCCGGCGGACTCCCAGCGGCTGGCGGCGCTTTTGTCCCCGGCGCGGCGCGTGGTGAGGGTCACCCTGTCGGCCACCATGAACGACGCATAGAAGCCGACCCCGAACTGGCCGATCAGCTCGGGATGGTCCTGGATGTTCTTCCCCTTGAGCCCCTCCACGAATGCCCGGGTGCCGGAACGGGCGATGGTGCCGATGTTTTCCTCCACTTCGGCCATGGTCATGCCTATGCCGTTGTCGCTGATGGTCAGCGTCCCGGCGGCCTTGTCCGGGATGATCTTGATCTTCCAGTCGGCGTTCCCCTCCAGGAGCGCCTCGTTGGAATGGGATTCGAAGCGGATCTTGTCGATGGCGTCGGAGGCGTTGGAGATCAGTTCCCTGAGGAAGATGTCCTTGTTGGAGTAAAGCGAGTGAATGACCAGATCGAGGAGCTGCTGGACCTCGGTCTCGAATTTTTTGGTGATCTTGGACATGTACGCGTGTTCTCCTTTTTTATCGGGAATTGTCAATCGGGGTAAACATAATCATGGCAATGCGATTTTGCAAGGTAGCAGGTACGGGATATTCTGTCAATCCGTCGGGGGAATCCTTCGCGCTCCCCCTTTTCTTGACACCCTTGCGCCGCTGTGCTAGTTTAACTCAATTATTTCAACGTGCTAGAGACGGTCGGGGCGTATTCAACGTGTGTCCTCACATTCCGAGCCGGCCGTCCGGAGAAACCATGTATTATCCCGATCTCTCCCTTTTCCGGTCCCTTGCCGCCCGGGGGAACCTGATCCCCGTCTGCCGGGAGATCATGGCGGATATGGACACCCCGGTCAGCGCCTTCAGGAAAATCGACGACGGCCGTTACTCATTCCTCCTGGAGAGCATAGAGGGGGGGGAGAAATGGGCGCGCTACACCTTTCTCGGGTCCAGTCCGTCGGTGGTCATCCGGTCACGGGGGAATACCGTCGAGGTGCTCGAAGCGGGAAACGGCGTGCGGCGGGAAGAGGTGGCGGACCCCCTGGCGTTCCTGAAGGAGTACCTGCAGCGTTACACCCCGGTGGAAATCGAGGGGATACCCCGCTTTTTCGGCGGCGCGGTGGGGTACCTCGGCTACGACATGGTCCGCCATTTCGAGCGTCTGCCGACGGAGAAGCCCGCCGTTATCGGCGCCTACGATTCCTATTTCCTCATTACCGACACGCTGGTCATTTTCGATGGCGTGAAGCAGAAGATCAAGGTCGTTTCCAATGCCCATCTGGATGGGGGCACGTCGCCCGAGGCGGCTTACGCGGAAGCGACCGCCAAGATCGAGGCCATCATAAGGAAACTGAAGGCTCCGCTGCCGCAGGAAGGCGCTGCCCCGCGGACCGGCAAGGTCGCCTTTGTCTCCAACGTGAGCCGGGAGGCCTTCGAGCAGGCGGTGGTCGATGCCAAGGAATACGTCAAGGCCGGCGACATCATCCAGGTGGTCCTCTCCCAGCGCTTTTCCGGGGATCTCACCGTGGAGCCGCTCGACATCTACCGGGTCCTCCGCACCCTCAATCCGTCGCCCTACATGTTCTTCCTCCGCCTGGACGACACCCTGGTGGTGGGCGCTTCCCCGGAGGTCATGGTCCGCAAGGAAAGCGAGCGGGCCGAGCTTCGCCCCATCGCTGGCACGAGGCCGCGCGGCGGGAGCACTGACGAGGATGACCGTCTGGGGCGGGAGCTGCTGGCGGACCCCAAGGAGCGGGCCGAGCATGTCATGCTGGTGGACCTGGGGCGCAACGACCTGGGGCGGGTCTGCAAAACCGGCACCGTCCGCGTGTCAGAGTTGATGGTGGTGGAGCGCTATTCCCACGTGATGCACATCGTCTCCAACGTACAGGGAGAGCTTGAGCCGGGCAAGGACGCCTTCGACGTGGTACGGGCGACCTTCCCCGCGGGGACGCTTTCCGGCGCCCCCAAGGTGCGGGCCATGGAGATCATCGACGAGCTGGAGCCGGTGCGCCGCGAGATCTACGGCGGCGCGGTCGGCTACTTTTCCTTTTCCGGGAACATGGACCTGGCCATAGCCATCAGGACCCTGGTCATCAAGGACGGCAAGGTCCACCTCCAGGCGGGGGCGGGGATCGTCGCCGATTCGGACCCGGCGGCGGAATACCAGGAAACGGTCAACAAGGCGAAGGCGGTGGTGAAGGCCATCGAGGCGGTGGAACGCGGCTTGGATTAAGGAAACGCGCCTTTTGCGCGATCTCTGCGTAAGTCTTCGGGATTGCCTTGATCTTGCACAAAAATCGCGTTTCCGATGGAAGAGGTTTATATGCTTTTGATGATCGACAACTACGACTCCTTCACCTACAACATCGTCCAGTATTTCGGGGAGCTGGGGGAAGAGGTCGTGGTCTTTCGCAACGACAGGATATCCATCCCGGAAATGGAGGGGATGGCGCCTGCGCGGATCGTCATTTCTCCCGGCCCCTGTTCTCCGGACGAGGCGGGGATATCGGTGGCCGCCATCAGGCATTTCGCCGGGAAGATCCCCATCCTCGGGGTCTGCCTCGGACACCAGGCAATCGGCGCGGCGTTCGGCGGCAGGGTAGTGCGCAGCGCCTCCCTGATGCACGGCAAGACATCCCCGATCCACCACAACGGCACGGGGCTGTTCGAGGGGCTCCCGAGCCCCTTCGAGGCGACCCGCTACCACTCCCTGGTGGTGGAGCGCGCCTCGCTGCCGGATTGCCTGGAAATCACCGCCTGGGTGGAAGAGGGGGAGATCATGGGGATGGCGCACCGCACGCTGCCTCTCTGGGGAGTTCAGTTCCATCCCGAATCGATCCTGACGGAAGGCGGGATGGATATCCTGCGGAACTTCCTGGAGATGACGAAATGATCGTGTAGGGGCGGCGCATGCGTCGCCCTGGGCAAGGCATGCCTTGCCCCCACAGGGGGAATCCAATGATCAAGAACGCCATCGCCAAGGTGGTCGAGCGGCAAGACCTTTCCGAAACCGAGATGGTCCGGGTCATGGACCAGGTCATGTCGGGGGAGGCGACCCCGGCCCAGATTGCCGCCTTTATCACTGCCCTCCGGATGAAGGGGGAGACGGTGGACGAGATCACCGGCGCCGCCCGGGTGATGCGCGACAAGGTGACCCCGATCCGGGTCGGCAGGAATGTCCTCGATATGGACCGGGACGACATCAACCTGGACCAGGAGAGCATCCTCGACACTTGCGGCACCGGCGGCAGCGGCACCAATACCTTCAATGTCTCCACCACCGTCGCCTTCGTGGTCTCGGCTCTCGGGGTGAAGGTGGCGAAGCACGGCAACCGCTCGGTCTCTTCCTGCTGCGGCAGCGCAGATGTGCTGGAGGCACTGGGGGTGAACCTGAACGTGACCCCGGAGACCGTGGAGCGGTGCATCAACGAGGTCGGCGTCGGTTTTCTCTTCGCCCCCGCCCTGCACGGTGCCATGAAGCATGCCATAGGGCCCCGCCGGGAGATCGGCATCCGGACCATCTTCAACATCCTCGGCCCCCTGACCAATCCGGCCGGCGCCGATCGCCAGGTGCTGGGGGTCTACAGGGAGGACCTGGTGGAGACGCTGGCTGAAGTCCTGAAGAACCTCGGCTGCAGGCACGGCTTCGTGGTCCACGGCATGGACGGCATGGACGAGATCACCTTGACCTGCGAGACCCGTATCGCCGAGGTGACTCCGGAAGGGGTAAAGCCGGGCGTCGTCAGGCCTGAGGACCTGGGGCTCGCCCGCTGCTCCATGGAAGAGCTGCGGGGCGGCGATGCCGGGGAGAATGCCGGGATCGTCCGCAGCATACTGGATGGCGCCAAGGGACCGAGGCGGGATATCGTCCTCCTGAACGCCGCCTACGGCCTGGTCGCCGTTGGCAAGGCCGCGACCCCTGAGGAGGGGATGAAGATGGCCGCCGGGACGATCGATTCCGGAAAGGCGAAGGGGCAGTTACAGAAGCTGGTGGCGATGACCAACGTGTAGGGGCACCGGCCAACGAGACCGTGGAGCGGTTCGTTCAGGGGGACGGCACATATGGACATCCCGATGTCTTCGGCTGGGACGAGACCATGACCCTGGCGCTTTTCCCCGAGCTGGAGCTGAACCTGTGGGAGATATTCGAGAAAGAGAAAGTGGACAGGATCAATGAGCCGTATCCCGGATATACTGCAGCAAATCGTTGAATACAAGCGCGACGAGGTGGCCCATGCCCGGGGGGAGGTTTCACTTGCCGAGCTGAAGGCCCGCCTGGCGGACCTGGAGGACCAGCCCCGCGGTTTCGTGCGGGCGCTGCGAGCGGCCGAGGAGTCCGACTGGACTGCGGTGATCGCCGAGGTGAAGAAGGGCTCCCCCAGCAAGGGGGTGATCCGTCCCGACTTCGACCCCCTGGCCATAGCGGAAATATACGAGCAGAACGGCGCCGCCTGTCTGTCGGTGTTGACGGACGAGCATTTTTTTCTCGGCCACCTCTCCTATCTGGGACTGATCCGGGAACAGGTGCGGCTGCCGCTTCTGCGCAAGGATTTCATCTTCGACGCCTACCAGATCTACGAGGCAAGGGCCGCGGGCGCCGACGCGGTCCTCCTGATCGCCGCCATGCTGGAGTTGAACCAGCTCCGGGACCTCGCCGGAGTCGCTCGGGAGCTCTCCCTGGACATTCTGCTGGAGGTCCACGACGAGCGGGAGCTGGAGACGGCGCTGCAGGTGAACGTGGAGCTGATCGGCGTCAACAACCGCAACCTCCGCACGTTCGTCACGGACCTTGCCGCCACCGAGCGGCTGGCTAAACTGGCGCCCGGCGACCGGATGATCGTGGCCGAGAGCGGCATCAACAGCCGGTCCGACATCGTCCGGCTCCAGAGGGCCGGGGCAAAGGCATTCCTGGTCGGCGAGTCGCTTATGCGGGAGGGGGACATCGGCGCGAAGCTGCGGGAGCTTTTGGGCGATATCCGGTAGAGACGACGTTCGGCGTGCCATGTGCCGCGAGTGTATTCCTTTTGCACGTACCCGGTACGTAGCACGAGATAGCCATGATTCGAGCAAAGATCTGCGGCATAACCAATGGCGAGGATGCCCTCCAGGCGGTGGAGGCGGGGGCGGACGCCCTGGGGTTCGTCTTTCACGAAAAATCCCCCCGCCGCGTCTCCCCGGAGCAGGCGGCGGCCATCGTGAAGGCGCTTCCACCCTTCGTGCAGGCGGTGGGGCTCTTCGTCAACGCCGACTTGGCCTTTGTCAACGCCACCCTCGACCGGTGCCGGCTCGACCTTGCCCAGCTTCATGGCGACGAGCCGCCGGAATACTGCGACCAGGTCAACCGGCGGGTGATCAAGGCGTTCCGCATTAAGGGCATCGAGAGCCTCGACCCGATAAAAAACTACCGGGTCGCCGGCTATCTCCTCGATGCCTGGTCGCCCGCAGCCTACGGCGGCACCGGGACATCCTTCAACTGGGAAGTCGCAAAGATGGCCGAAAAGTACGGTCCGGTCATTCTTGCCGGCGGGCTTACCCCGGAAAACGTCCGCCAGGCCGTGGAGAGCGTGGCTCCGTATGCGGTGGACGTATCGAGCGGGGTGGAATCCGCTCCCGGCAGGAAAGATCATGTAAAGGTGGCGGAATTCATTCGCCGGGCGAAAGGATGGTAAGGGAACGCAGCTTGTCCGCCTTTCTTGTCCCGGGTAAGATGCGTAAGAAAGACAATTTGGACTGAAGAATACGACCTGGAGGATTCACCTGATGCGATTACCCGACAAGCAGGGGCATTTCGGCCAGTTCGGCGGCCGTTACGTGCCGGAAACCCTCATGCCCGCCCTGCTGGAGCTGGAGCAGGCCTACAACCATTACAAGAACGACCGGGAGTTCAAGCAGGAGTTCGCCTATTACCTTCGCCAGTATGTGGGGCGCCCCAACCCGCTCTATTTTGCCGAGAAGCTCACCAGGAAGCTCGGCGGAGCCCGGATCTACCTGAAGCGCGAGGACCTGAACCACACCGGTGCCCACAAGATCAACAATACCATCGGCCAGGGTCTCCTGGCGAAGAGGATGGGGAAGGGGAGGGTGATCGCCGAAACCGGTGCCGGTCAGCACGGCGTGGCCACCGCGACCGTGGCCGCCCTGCTCGGGATGGAATGCGAGGTGTTCATGGGGGAGGAAGACATCCACCGCCAGTCCCTGAACGTCTTCCGCATGAAGCTCCTGGGGGCTACGGTTACGCCGGTAACCGCGGGCGCCGCAACCCTCAAGGACGCCATGAACGAGGCGATGCGCAACTGGGTCACGTTTGTGCACAGTACTTTTTACGTTATCGGGACCACGGCCGGGCCCCATCCCTATCCGCGGATGGTGCGGGATTTTCAGGCGATCATCGGCCGCGAAGCCCGGAAGCAGCATAAAGAGGCGGAGGGGAAGCTCCCCGACTACCTGGTCGCGGCGGTCGGCGGGGGGAGCAACGCCATGGGGCTTTTCTACCCCTTCCTCAACGACACGGAGGTCCGGATGATCGGGGTGGAGGCGGCCGGCTACGGCATTCCCACCGGCAAACACGCCGCGCCCCTCTGCGCCGGGACGGTCGGCGTGCTGCATGGCAACAAGACCTATCTCCTCCAGGACGAGTTCGGCCAGATCGCCCCGGCCCACTCCATATCCGCCGGGCTCGACTACCCCGGCGTGGGCCCTGAGCACGCCTGGCTCAAGGAGAGCGGCCGGGCCGCCTACGTTTCGGTGACCGACGAAGAGGCGCTGGAAGGTTTTCAAACCCTCACGCGCGAAGAGGGTATCCTGCCGGCCCTGGAATCGTCCCATGCCATAGCCCATGTGTTGAAACTGGCACCGACGCTCGCCAGGGACAAGACCATCGTGGTTTGCCTCTCCGGCCGGGGGGACAAGGATATTCATACCGTGGCCGGGGCAATGGGGGTTAACCTGCAGTAATCCCGTCGACAGGGATTCCCTGTGCCGTGCAATCGCGATATGGTTGGCCAATATATTGAAATTGTTGGATTGTTGAAAAAAGGCGGTTGACAGGCGGCAGGTTGTATAGTATATAGTTTAAACACTTGAATCAAGCTTAGACCGAAAAAGGGCTCCATAGAGCCCTTTTGACGTTCCAGGGGTCTTGGTTCTTGCAATCGGGAAAATATCTGTAAGACTTTTACCATAAAGTTTTATGGAGAAGCCGCACTCCCCAGCGGGGGCGTCGCTTCTACATCAAAAGGGAAGGAGGTTCTGGCCGGAAACGATACCGATAATTCCGTGGGTCCGCGGGACCAGCCGGCAAAGCTGACACAACCGACAAAAACACTTATGAGAAAAACAGCTATGATAATGGCAGCCATGTTGCTGCTCACCGTGTCGTGCGATCAGTCCCACATCCGTCAGGCACAGACGCAGGTCGTCGCCGGCGACTCCGAGATCGATAAGGAGATTCGCCGGGTGATGGAGAAGGGGATCAATCTCGAGGAGAGAAGGGGCCAGGTGCCAGCAATAGCCGCCGCCTTTTCTCTCAGGACCGACCCGAAGCGCGCCCGCTGGCTGGCAGCGCTCTGTTACCTGAAGACCCTCGGCACGCCGTTTATGCCGATGGACCTTGCCGAGATCGCCCTGGCGGAAACGGGAAGCCATGGCCTGTCAGCCAAGGCAGTGTCGCATAAGGGGGCGCTCGGCGTATGGCAGCTGATGCCCCGCAGGGCCATGAGCCATGGGTATTCGCCGGAAGACATGGCGAACGACGAGAAATGTGCCGAGGCGGCGGTGCGTGAGCTGGCGAGCAAGCTCGGGATGGCGAAGGGGGACATGGTCCGGGCCAAAAAGCTTTACTGCGGAGCGGGGCCGGAAGCCGACGCCTATGAAGTGAAGCGGCGGCAGTTCAGGAAGGAAATCATGAATTTACTTGCGGCAACACCTTCGGCGAAGGAAACGGAGCGGTACAAGGTCGCCGAGACGATCTAGCCGCACAACACAGGCCCACCGTAAAACAGGCAGGCGGTTCCGGAAATGGAGCCGCCTGTTTGCGTTCAAGCTCAGTTTATGCCGTCGTTTGATGACGTAGGTTAAAGCACCAACCGTCACTTCAGGAATATTGTTATTTGGCGACCCTTTCAGTCATTTGCCGTAGTGTCCCGGTGAAAACGGTCGGGCGCAACAGGGACGCGAGGCCCTGCTTTTTACTGGCGCCCTCCGCGCGGAGAAGTTCCCGTGCCGCATATCTGCCGACGACAAAGCCCCCCACCCGGCTTCAGGGTAGCATTTCCACGCTTCGCGGTTCTCCCGGAGTCAGCCGAGAGTATCCACATGTCATGAGTCAAGAACCCGGCCGAAACCATTGAGTAAGAGTAAACCCACCACCCCGGTGCAGGTTCGCTTCTTGCATGTACGGAATCGCGGTAGCCACGGCTGCCGCATTTTTTCATACCAGATCGAACGGTGTCTTCGCCCCGGAACGGATACCGATCGGTTAGCGGAGCGTATAGGAGTACGTTTTGTTTGACTGTTTCAAGTGGTGCGTCTGTTGTAGTGTTCTTCTGCTTTTGCCAATAGCTTTGACACCGGTTACTGCAAGTGCCGCCGAAGTGCAGGCGGGGAGTGCCGGCGAGGTTCGGGAATTCGACTATAGCTTCAATGTGCCGGAAAAGCAGAGCCTGACGGGACTGACCGGCAAGTCCGAAATTTCGGTGTTGGCAGATGTTGACGGGCAATTTACACGAAGTCTGGTTGAAAATCGAATATCGGAAGAATCCCCTGCCGGTCAGGTGGATGAGGCAACCCTCCTGGAGTCGATCCGCGCCGGCCGAAGTTTCAGCCGCGACAGCCTCGCGGCGCAGGCACGCACGGAACAGTCAAAAGCGCAGACGGGGCAGGCTCTCGCCCTCCTGCTCCCCTCCGTGTCGGTGCATGGCAACTACGGCCTCGAAAACTCCCAGCCTTCGGTTCTGGTTGATGCGGCCGGGAATGCCATTGCCTCCGATACCCACTCGCGTACCGATGCGGCGTTCACCGCACGTCAAACTCTGTTCGATCTCCCGTCTCTTCTCGACTGGCGCCGCCGCAAAGTATTGGAAGAGGCGCGGGGAGAAAATTACCGGGCAACTGATGGCGATGCCTATCTCGCAGCGGCCAATGCCTATCTCACCCTGGTATCGAGCCGCCTCCAGGTGGATATGACGCGTGACTTCGAAGCCCAGCTCGGGAACCTGCTGAACTATATCGAAAAAAGGGTCCAGGCCGGGGCGTCGAGCGTTTCCGACATGGCGCGAGTCCGCGCGCGGTGCGAGTCGACGCTGTCGTCGCGCCTGGAGCAGGAGTCCGCTCTTGCGGCGGCAGGGATCGAGTTCATCCGTTTGACCAACCTCGTGCCGCGCAAGGTTCGCCTTCCGGTGCTCGAGGACGTGGGCGCTTCGTCACTGCCGAAATCGTTCAGCTCGGCCGTTGCGACCGCCATGAAGTACAATCCGGAAATTACGGGACTCGCAGCCGAGCTCCGGGCTGCGGATATCGACACGTCCTCCGCCAAGGGGCGGTACCTGCCGCGTTTCAGTACGGAGTATACCGATACCTATTCCATTCACGCCGGGGGGGCCACATCCAGCCAACGGGACAAGCGCCTGATGGCGGTGCTGGACTGGAACCTTTTCAATGGCGGCGGCGATTACAAGGCCATTGCGGAACGGAATGCGCGGCAACAGGAATTGCGTTATCACCTGGACGACCAGCGCCGTCGCATCGTCCAGGCGCTTTCGGCCAACTATGCGACGCTCGCGGCGACAACAGAGCGGATTGCCTCGGGTTACAAGGAGCTGAAATCGATCTCCACGGCAGCAGAGGCAATGTCGAAACGGATGCTTTCCGGCAACCAGTCCCTGTTGGATCTGCTCGATGTTTACGACCGTTTCTACCAGGCCCGCTCCCGTCTCGTTACGCTCCATGTTCAGGAGATGAGTACCGTGGCCCAGCTGATCAGGCTGACGATGGGGGTTCCGGGGCGCGCTCCGGAGATCGTCGCGGAGCCGCGCCAGAGGTAGGGTGTAGCTCCGGTCGGCCAGGGGCGGCCCGGCCCGGGTCGAAATAGCTGAAGAAGTCAAACCACAAGGATTAAAGGTGAACTCATGGCGTCAGAACGTCACAGCGATACCGATGGCTCGGATATTTTCTGGCCGGGCTATGTAGATGCCGTAACCAACCTGGTGCTCAACCTCCTCTTCCTCCTGACGATCATGACCGTTGCGGTGTTCATGTTTGCCCTCGAACTGGGGCGCGCCAGCAAGGACAAGCCTTCGACTCCTCCAACCGCTCAGAAGGGGAAAGCCGTTCCCAAGGCGACAACCGGCCTGGCCGAGGAAAACATCGCCCTCAAACGCGAGATCGAGCGCCTGAATGTCCAACTGGCACAGCGTGTTTCTCCACGGGTGCAGCCTGCTGCTTCCGGTGGCTCGGCCAAAACCGTCGAGGCAACGACCAAGGTGTCGCAGCCGCTGAAGGGGGTCGACAAAACCAGCGCCACCGGTCTTGAGGTGGTGGTCCGGTTCAACGACGAAGCCGTTGCATTTACGCCGGCTGAGCGCGACCGGCTCCTCGACTCCCTGAAGCCTCTGGCAGCCGATGGAAAGGTGTCCATTCATGTGGAGGTCCCGGCAGGCTTTTCCGAAGCGAAACGAATGGCTTTCTATCGAGCCATGGCAGTGCGAAACCTGCTGCTTGAACTGAAGGTTCCAAAAGATAAAATCGATGTTTCCGTGGTCGAAGGAAAAAAGAATGGGAATGCTTCACTCGTCAGGGTCAGGTCCCGCTGAGGCGGCTATGAAAGCCTCCCTTTTCGGAAAAGTCGGCAACCTTTTCGGTTCCCTGTCGCCGCAGCGCGCTTTCGTGCTGTTGTTGCTGTGCAGCAGCACAATTGCCCTGATGTGGGCCGCGACTGCCGAAGTGGACGTCATTGTCCGCACCGAGGGGCAGATAATCCCTGCCGGCAAGTCACAGCTCGTGCAACATCTCGAGGGAGGAATCGTCAGGAAGATCCTGGTGCAGGAAGGGCAGGTGGTAACCGCCGAACAACCGCTGATGGAGCTGGCAGACGTACAGACCCGCTCGAATCTGGGGCAGGAGCAGTCAAAGATCGATGCGTTGCGCGGTCGGGAGGCCCGTCTGCTCGCCGAGTTGAACGGCCAGAGCACGATCGTCTTCCCAAAGACGCTGTCCGATCCGAATGTAATCCGCGTGGAGACTGCCGCTTGGCAGGCCCGGCGCGCCCAGCTTGCCGAAGAGGTCCAGGTGCTGCAGGCTCAAGGGATGCAGAAGAGGAACGAGCTGGTCGAAACGAATTCAAAGCGGCAGAATCTGCTGGAAGAGCTGGAATTGGCGAAAAAACAGCACCAGGTAATTTCGGGTTTGAGAAAAAACAACGCGGCGTCCGACCTGGAGGTGCTGGATACCCAGACCCGCGTTCAGCGCATCAACTCGCAGATAGCCGAGGCGGCAAATGCTGCCCCGCGCCTGCAGGCCGCGCAGTCGGAAGCCGAATCGCGGGTAAAGGAAGCGGTTGCCCGTTTCCGCGCCGAAGCATCTGCCGAGTTGACGCAGGTGCGTGAGGAGCTCGCGAAGATGACCCATGAAATCGGCTCCAGTGTCGACCGCCTCGACCGGAACATCGTCAGGGCTCCGGTAGCGGGTCTCATCAACAAACTGAACATCACGACCATCGGCGCGGTGGTGCGCCCCAGCGAGGTACTGCTGGAAATCACGCCGAGCGATCAACGCCTGGTCATCCAGACCCGATCCAACCCCAACGATCGTGCCAACCTGCACCGGGGACTGCCGGCCCGTGTGCGGGTCGGTGCATATGATTATTCAACGTACGGTACGTTCGAAGGCCACGTAACCGACGTGAGTGCGGACACCTTGAGCGATGAGAAGGGGAACCGCTTTTACCGCGTCAACGTGGAGGTCGATGTGTCGAGCCTCATGTCCCGCACCCACAAACCGGGGGTGCTGGTGCCGGGGATGACTGCAACTGCGGATATTGCTGTCGGCAAGCGAACAATACTGTCATACCTGCTTTCTCCATTGCTGAAGTTTCGTGACGGTGCGTTTCGCGCCGGGTGAGTTTCTATCAGTGTCGAAAAATACAATCTAAAGAGAGAATTCCATGTTCAGGCAACTCAAACTTTATTACTTCTTCGTAACACTCCCCTTCGCTCTGCTGCTCGGTGGGGCCGTTTTTTTCTTCCACGCAATCAAGGGGACCATCGACCGCAATCCCCATCCCCAGATCAACTATGTCATCTTCACAATTATCCTGGTCGGCGGGATACTCATTATCTTCAATGTGCATCGGCTGGTACGGGAAGCGAGAACGCTCCTGGACTTCTCCCAAGCCGTAAAGGCCAAGACCGATTTGGCAATCCTCCAGAAAATGGCCAACGGGTACACGGTCGAAATTTCAAATTTGCTGCAACTGGTGGCAGCATCTGCCGGCCGCTCCATTTCCCATCAGGAACAGGTCGCCATCGAGCATGAGCTGTCAAATGCGCGGACTCGCCTCGGTCGTCGAAATGCTTTGCCCCAATACCTGTCCGGCCTCCTGGTCGGCATGGGGCTTCTCGGGACGTTTATCGGCCTGCTCTCGACCCTCAGCGACATTTCAACCCTGATCAGCAGCTTTGCCGATCTCGACATGAACAAGGTCGCCCCCATCCAGGTATTCCGGGTGATGATCGAACGGATGAAAGCACCCATGCAGTCAATGAGTATTGCCTTTTCTGCGTCCATGTTCGGCCTGCTCGGCTCCATAATCCTCGGACTGATGATGGTCGGGATACGTCGTCTGCAGGGCGATATCGTCTCACTGCTCAGTTCGGAAATTTCCCGGCACATCGAGACCGCCCTTTCCCATGAAAGCGCCGCTTCCGAGTCTTCCGGAGAGGTGGCCAGTGCCCATGCCGGGGATGGATACAAGGTCCTGGTCCGTATCGAACAAAGGCTGTCCGAGGCGGCGCGCCTGCAACAGCAAACGCTCTCCGCCGAAATCGGCGACTTCCGGGAACAGCGTGCCGATATGTTGCGGACAATCTCCGAACTGACCGAGGCGACCCACAACTTCCGCAGCGAGCTGCAGCAACTGGGAGGACAGCTTGGCAGTGTCTTCGGTGCGTTTGAGAGGGGTAACGGCGAGATATCGAGCCAGCTTTCGGAACTGACCGTTCAATTGGTCGGCGGAGCAAGGGAATCCCACAAATTGCTTGCCATGCAGGTGGATGAACAGAAGAGATTGAGAGATACACTCGACTCCTGCAAAGTCGAAGAAAGGCTGGCCGAGGCTGCGCGCTTGCAGCAGCGACGGCTCTCGACGGAGATTGAGGAGTTCCAGAACCAAAGAGCCGACATGCTCCGCACGCTTACCGATCAAACCGAGGCAAGCAACAAGTTCCGCAGAGAGTTGCAGGAAGTCGGCAGGCAGCTGAGTGCCGTTTCCATCAGCATGAACAAGGGGAACGACGAGATACGCACCCAGATCTCCGAACTGATGATTCATATGGCTGCCGATGCCAAGGAATTACAGAATCTGCTTGCCCTGCAGGTGAACGATCAGAAGAGATGATGGGCTCGGTTGAACAGGCAATGGCCGTTGACAGCTGCAGTTAGAGGTCCGGGGCGTTTCGTGGTTGGTGACTGTAGTCGGTTACCGTTAACTGAGAGGGCGATATGGCAAGTGAGACTGATGGTGAAATCGGAAAGCTGATCAAGGGGCTCGTCCAAGGGGAGCAGGTTGACCCCGCATCGGTCGCCCCGGACGGAACAATCACCATTCCCCATGGCGAAGCAACGCTTGCAGCGGTCGATGTGGCGGATGTCGATCTGCTGCTCAGCTTTTCCGACGGGAAATTTGTCATAATACCCAATGGCGCCCTTGAAGCCATAAGCGACCCTTCCCACCAGGTTGCCTTCACTGACCCCCCAGATAGCGTCTTCAATTCCCACCAGCCCGACAGCCACCACATAAGCACCCTCGGCGACCTGTTCAAGATGGTCGGGATCAGCAACCATGCCGACGCCGGCAGTCTGAGAGTGGTGAGCGAAAACGTCGACGCAAACACCGACGATGACGCGGATAGCGACAATACAGACGAAGATCACGGCATATTCGCCAACTATATACCGCCTCCGCCTGCGCCTCCGGTCAAGGTGGGAAGCAGCATCGGCTTTTCCGGCAAGGGGCTTGGTGCAACCGGATACGGTGAGGAACTTGTCGATACTGCGGATCGGGTGGTGCCGTCAGTCACGGATCGGCCATCGGTGTATAAAGCCGGCCATGCAACAGATACGGTCAGTCAGCCGTACATTACTCTTGATGCCAATGTCACCGCCGACAATATTATCAATATCGCGGAATCAAGGGGGGACGTAGCCGTCAGCGGCAAGGTCGGCGGCGGCGCCCAAGCCGGCGATACGGTCACCCTTACCGTTAACGGCAACACATATGCCGGCCTGGTGCTGGGCGACAAGAGCTTCAGCATCAACGTTTCCGGCAGTGACCTCGTTGCCGATTCCGCCAGGACAATCGATGCGGGCATCACCATCCCTTCCGGCACCGCTACCGATACCCACAGGTATGGTGTAGACATCACTCCCCCGGTAGCACCGGGCGTAGCCCTTGCCACCGATACCGGCACGAGCGGCAGCGACCATATCACCAAGTCCGGGGCTCTAACCCTGACGGGGATCGAGGCCGGCGCAACGGTGGAATACTCCAGCGACGGCGGCGCTCACTGGAGCGGCAGCTTCACGGCAGTGGAAGGCTTGAACAACGTTCTGGTTCGCCAGACCGACGTTGTCGGCAATACCGGCAGCGCCGGGAGCCTGAGCTTCACCCTGGACACCATCGCGCCTGCTGCTCCAGGCGTAGCGCTGGCCACCGATAGCGGCGCAAGCCCCAGCGACCACATTACCGACAGCGGTGCCCTCACCTTGAGCGGGATCGAGACCGGCGCCACGGTTGAATACTCCACCGACGGCGGCGCCCACTGGAGCGGCAGCTTCACCCCGGTAGAAGGTTTAAACAACGTCCAGGTCCGTCAGACCGATGTGGCGGGTAACACCAGCGGCGTTTCCAGCCTCACCTTCACCCTGGACACCACCGTAGCCACCCCGACGGTGGCGCTCACCGTGGACAGCACCGACGGCGGCGCGGGACACAATGCCGATCACATTACCAACAACGCCGCCCTTACCATCAGCGCCCCCGCCGAGACGGTGACCCGCGAGTACAGCGTAGACGGCGGCGCCTGGAGCACGACCTATACAGCGCCGACCGTGGATGGTGCCCACACCGTCACTGTACGCGACACCGACATCGCCGGCAACCAAGCCACCGGCAGCCTCACCTTCACCCTTGACACCACCCCTCCTTCGACCCCGACGGTAGCGCTCACCCTGGACAGCACCGACGGCGGCGCGGGGCACAATACCGATCACATTACCAACAACGCTGCCCTCACCATCGGCACCGCTTCCGAACCGGTGACAAGGGAATATAGCGTGGACGGCGGTGCCTGGAGCACGACCTACACCGCGCCGACCGTGGATGGCGCCCACACCGTCACTGTGCGTGACACCGATGTGGCCGGCAACTCAGCCACCGGCAGCCTCACCTTCACCCTGGACAGGGCCATAGCCACCCCGACCATAGCCCTCACCGTGGACAGCACCGACGGCGGCGCGGGGCACAATACCGATCACATTACCAACAACGCCGCCCTCACCATCAGCGCCCCCGCCGAGCCGGTGACCCGCGAGTACAGTATCGACGGCGGCGCCTGGAGCACGACCTACACCGCGCCGACCGCGGACGGAAGCCACACCGTCACTGTGCGCGACACCGATATCGCCGGCAACCAGGCTACCGGCAGCCTCACCTTCACCCTGGACACGGCCATAGCCCCCCCGACCGTAGCGCTTGCCAATGACAGCACCGACGGCGGTGTCGGCCACAACAACGATCATATAACCAACAACGCCGCCCTCACCATCAGTGCCCCCGCCGAGCCGGTGACCCGCGAGTACAGTGTGGACGGCGGCGCCTGGACAACTACCTATACCGCGCCGACCGTGGACGGCAGCCACACCGTCACTGTGCGCGACACCGATGGGGCCGGCAATACGGCCACCGGCAGCCTCACCTTCACCCTGGACACGGCCATAGCCCCCCCGACGGTGGCGCTTGCCAACGACAGCACCGACGGCGGCGCGGGGCACAATACCGATCACATTACCAACAACGCCGCCCTCACCATCAGTGCCCCCGCCGAGCCGGCAACCCGCGAGTACAGCGTCGACGGCGGCGCCTGGAGCACGACCTACACCGCGCCGACCGTGGATGGTGCCCACACCGTCACTGTGCGCGACACCGATATCGCCGGCAACCAAGCCACCGGCAGCCTCACCTTCACCCTTGACACCACCCCTCCCTCGACCCCGACGGTAGCGCTCACCCTGGACAGCACCGACGGCGGCGGGGGGCACAGTACCGATCACATTACCAACAACGCCGCCCTCACCATCAGCGCCCCCGCCGAAACCGTGACCCGCGAGTACAGTGTGGACGGCAGCGCCTGGACAACTACCTATACCGCGCCGACCGTGGACGGAAGCCACACCGTCACTGTGCGCGACACCGATGTGGCCGGTAACACCAGCGGCGTTTCCAGCCTCACCTTCACCCTGGACACTCACGTTGCCACTCCGACCGTAGCACTCACCAATGACAGCACCGACGGCGGCACGGGACACAATACCGATCTGATAACCAACAACGCCGCCCTCACCATCGGTGCCCCCGCCGAAACCGTGACCCGCGAGTACAGTGTGGACGGCAACGCCTGGACAACTACCTATACCGCGCCGACCGTGGACGGAAGCCACACCGTCCAGGTGCGCGACACCGATGTGGCCGGCAATACGGCCACCGGCAGTCTCACCTTCACCCTTGACACCACCCCTCCTTCGACCCCGACGGTAGCTCTCGCCAATGACAGCACCGACGGCGGCGCGGGGCACAATACCGATCACATTACCAACAATGCCGCCCTCACCATCCGTGCCCCTTCCGAGCCAGGGACCCGCGAGT
>DATDNF010000075.1:0-22686 GCA_036518435.1 Geobacteraceae bacterium | reverse complement strand
AGCGTATAAACAATCTTCTTGCCCAGACATCTCAGAATCGTAGGAGACAGGTAGGCTGTATTTTCCGGATAAATATAATGAATAGTTGAATAGCCAAACCCACGAAATAGAGTCACGAGATCAACTAAAATAAAGTTTATTTTACGAAGCCGGCTCGTTTCCGGACGTGTTCCAAAAGGGAACTTATTCCCGCAAACATAATGGCGCTGGTCGTTAACAATGCCATCATAACCTGAACCCGGGTTGTGGTGAGAAAACCGAAAACCCGAATAAAGCACTTTTCTTGTCAAATCATGATCTTGCAATTTTATTTACCATGCACTTCATTCATCCATTTCGAATTGCTAATTATCTCAAGCTCAACGCCTTCTTGCTTCAACCAACTGATTAAGCTTGGTATGCTGGCGGCAGTTAGTTCGGCTTCACCAGGGAACATTTTTGAAATGTTGGTAGTCTTGCCCGTGAGAAACCTCACGTAGGAAAGCATACCTTTAACTTTTGTTTTTACTTCCTTAGCAAAAGGAAGAATCAAGGTCTCTTCCAACAACTTTTTTGCGGCTTCTTTGAATTTACTGCCGGATTTGTGTTCTTCAACACCTTGAAAATCGTCCATGTTGTAGTAGTGGGTATTACCACCTTTGTCATCTGCGATATCCCAACCGATAGTAACAATGCGCTTCACCCCCATATGAATAAGGGAATAGATTACCGACTCTAACATAATGGAAGGTCCACGCGGCCTGCTCAAACCTGTGCCGTTTAGTTTGTAAGAAGAAAAGTCCCTTGTTATTGCGAGCATATTCTCTGGCTTTGCGATCATCTCAGCTGGTATTTTAAAAATTACGTCGTACGTGCCAAAAGATATGGTCTCATTATCTATTGTACAAAACGACATGACCGGAGATTTTTTCTCTTTATACTGATATCTAACAAGGTTCCACGTGTTCAAGAAATGCAGATCACATAACCCGCCTAAACTCAAATAGCTTTGTTTTATGCACACTACTAAAGGGTTATTTTCTATTTCACGTTCATAAACTTCTCGCCAATGACACATCGAGGGACCACATGAGACCACTAGGGCATCGCGTCCGGCAAAGGCGTTTTCTAATATCCTTACCGGATCATTTGTTTGCCTTATGGCTGTTTTCAATTCAGTGATACGCTTTTTAGTGTCGGACCGTTCCATATTCATACCGGTGTTCCTTGAATCATGATCATGACTGGCCACACAAAGCTTGCAGACTATGAACGCTCGGAACAGAAAGACGCTCCAGGTAAGCTTGCCAGTCAACAAATTCCGACCATCCGCTGACAAAAACAAACTCTAATCCGGCTCTTGTGGCTGCTTCGTGGTCGTAGCGACTGTCTCCCAAGAATATCGCCGGCGCCTTTATGTTATTATCACGTATCTCGCGGGCAAGTATGGCATCCTTGGTGTCCGGACTGCCATAGATGCCACAGTCGAAAAGATGCGCAAGTTTGCGTTCTGCAAAGACGTCCCGCAATTCGTTCTGATCGCCGCCGGAGACCACCAGCCAGCGGGCACCGGCAGTAGCTCTCCGAAGCTCTTGCAGCCCCGGTGCAATGGCACATGTTCGCAACCCGCTACGAACCTCATGGCCGTAGACGTCCAATAATGCCTGCAACTCACCCTCTTCCGGGTCCTTCCCGATAATGTGCCGGAGAAAGTAGTCGAATTTCTTGTAGCGGGAAATGCCTCCGTGGCTAACGTGATAATCCACCAGATCGTTGGCGGCCTTTTGCCCCCTAGCAAGGGCGGCAGCATGAAAGGCGCGAGTCTTGACATTATTGGAGTCCAGGATGACCCCATCGCAATCGAAGACAATTGTCTGATAGTGGCGAATATCGGGAATCATAGACCCATCTCGCGAATCTTTGCTTCGGCTTTGAGCACATCTTCCGGGTTGTCTACCGCTACGGAATCATCAGTCATGGGGATCATGCGGACATCCCAACCCAATTCCAGGAACCTGAGGATTTCGATATCCTCGATCAGCTCCAGAGCTGTTTTTGTCTCAGCTGCGACAAAAGCCGTCAATGCTTCCTTCGGAAAGGCGTATGCACACACTTGGCGCAGTGCCTTTTCGAAACCGTGATTCTTGTTAGTCGGTATCGGCGCCCTTGACATGTAAAGCAGCCGTCCATCCGGGCGCATGACCACCTTGGGGATGCTGCTGCTGCGAAATTGTTCTTCATTTAAAATCCGGCAATAGCCATTCAGAATTTGATGGGGGTAGGCAGTGGCCTCTTCCATCAACTTACGAATATCATCCGGATTGAAAACCGGTTCGTCACCTTGCACATTTATATAGCTGTCGGCATCCACTAACCGCGACGCCTCGGCGATCCGGTCTGTTCCCGTAAGGCAATCCGCGGACGTCATCAGATACTGCATCCCGTATGTTCTGCACACGCCCGCAATCCGTTCGTCGTCGGTAGCAACATAGACTTTCTCTGACGGCAAAGCTTTGATGCATTGACGGTACGTGCGCACAACCATGGGGACGCCACCGATATTAACCAATGGCTTGCCGGGGAGCCGGGATGATTGATAACGGGCCGGAATGACTATTATAAATCTCATATCGGCATATCCTCAAAGCGCATAAAGGGATAGTGAAGGAATTTCGTATTTTGTAGGGGTGATTGCAGCCAGCATTGTCGCCGGTCTTGCCTGCATGTAATAATGGAACAACGTATCCACTTCCGAGCGTCGCGGATCGTCAGCGCTATATCCGTCAAATCCCGCAAGCAGTATGCGCGAAGCGTCTCCACTGGCGGCTATAGCCAATGCATATGCCAACACCAGTGACGTTGGAATTACACAATGGGTTGAATGGAATTCGAATGCTTTTTCACGTACCGTCAGTCCGTAGTCCAGCAGTTGCGCCCCCGAAAGAGCTTGGCGGATTGCCCCCGGCAGCATGGAGGCCGGAGTGGCCAGGGGCTGGGGAAATTGGGCATAGTGACCGCAGTCGGCCAACATGCGCACAGGGTGACATGCGGCGCGAATATTGATCAGGTGCGGGGCTATTGTCCCCAAGGTGTTGAGGGCTATGACAAATGGATGGCAATTTTCTATATATTCTTCGAGTGCATGGCGATGAGCAGATACTCCCGCACCGGGGCCAAGTATAAGGACTTCCCGACCTGCGATCATTTCTGACGGTGACCACGTGCCCCGAGCTTCACCCTGGAAGAAATGGCGACCGGTTTCCAGGGTAGCTACGTTGTACTTCTTGCCGCCTACTTTCTGCAGGTGCTGGATGACGGCCAGAATGTCTTCGTCGCTGAAGCGTGAATCGGACAGCATCTCCTGTATGTACGTCGGATGAATTCCATATTTGCCCGCCAGGTAATAATAGGTGTTTGTACCCCAGCCGTACGTGTCCTGCATCGGTTTGAAATGCTTGCGAATAACGGAAAGAAGGGGGGTAACGTCACCATGCGACATACGTTGATCGGCAAGCTCTAGGGCAAGATATTCGGTCTTGGCGTTGCCAGGTCCACGTCCCATGCCGGTAACGGTAGAATCCAGCCAGACGGCCCCTTCCCGATAAGCGCGCATGGTGTTTGCCAGCGCATTGCCCAGGTTATCATGTGCGTGAAAACCAAGGGCACCCGACCAGTTGGTACGCAGCCGGCGAATGATGCCGGCGACTTGATCCGGCAACAGCCCGCCGAGGCTGTCGGCAAAGTAGAGAACATCCAGTGGGTGTTCCGCCGCAAGCTTGCCCGCCTGCTCTATCTCTTCCGGTGTGCGGTCGGAGATCTGCATAAGGTTGATGCCCACGGTGTAGCCCTGTTCTTTCAACCAATCACACGCCTTTAGAGTGCCGGCAAGCTCGGGATAGTGACATGCCAGCCTGACGAGTGCGACCGGTGATTGACTGGCTGGGGCAAAAAGTTTTGTCAGGGCAGAAACGGAACCTTCCGGATATTTGACTATTTCAGAGGCATTCACCATGACACCCAGCTTGAGGGATGCCGGCACGGAAAGACTACGGATAAAGCGGTCGGTGCTGTAGGCAAAAGGACCTTTGAAACCCTGGTTTTCCAATGAGCGGAAACCTAACTCAACATAATCTGCCCCCACGGCGGTCATTGCCCGTAAATAGTCCTGAACAACGTCAGGGGTAAAATCCCAGTCATTGTGGTATCCGCCGTCACGAAAAGTGCAGTCGAGGACAACAGGTTCCATTCTATATCTCCTATTGAGAAGCGTTTATGGCAGAAAGAATATTGCCCGATGCTTGATAGCCAGTAGGGTTTTTAAATCCGCATCAAACCAGTCCAAGAGATAATTCCCTACAAAAGTACAGGTCAGCGTAGCAACGGCAGCCCCCTGAATGCCCATGCGCGGGATAAGAACAACATTGAGCAGTCCGTTAACTACGGCGGCAACGATTGTGCGCGCTGCAATTTTCTTTTCCATTCCTTCGACGATAAGGTACCGAGCGGTTCCGGAACCGAGCGCCGTCCCGGCCGTCGTGAACATAACAACGGCCAGCACCGATGCTGCTTTCTGATAGGCCGGTCCGAAGCTGTGGGAAATGATCCAGTTGGAAAAAATGATGACGAATCCAGCTGCAAAAATGGAGAGCCAGAAAATGAAGCGAAAGAGGTAAACCATTCGCCGGTGATAAACGGCTTCGCCTAGACTCTTGGCTTTCACGATGGCGGGGACCATGGATGTGGTAATGAGAAATGGGATCATAACCCAGGCCTCGTAAATCTTAACTGCCGCTGAATAAATACCGACCTCACGCTCACCCAACATCGCCTTGATCATGATCTGATCAATTTTCATATAGAGAATTATGGCCAAAGCGGTAAAGATCAGTGGCCAGGAACTTTGAATAAGCTCTTTGGCGCGCGCTCCTGAAAAGTTGGAGAAAAAACGGGGAAGACCCTTGCTCCTGCCAATGACGATATAGAGGAAGGCCAAGAACATCTGGTCAAACAAAGCGATGACGAAAAAAAACAGAAGATCGGCATGCAGAAAGACGGCACCAATCTTCACGGCGGAAGAGGTTGCAAGGCCAATGACCCTGCCGATGGAGGCGTACTTTGCTTGCACGCGTGCCTGAAAAAACCAATCGACGTTGCCAAAGGACTGGAAGATGATAATGCCACCCGCAAGCAAGGCATAGTATATGTGAATGGCCTCATGGTCAAAAATCGCCATCGTAGCGGCAAGGAATACAAGACAGACACAGGCTGCACCGATCATCATCCAGAATGCCGTGCCCAAATCGATGGCGGATTGTTGAGGCCGCTGTACAAACTCGCGCGTCATGATGCCATCCAGACCAAGACGCGCCACTGCAGCAAAGATAGCCACAACTGAAGTAATGTAACTGAAAACGCCGAACCGTTCAGGCCCCAGGTGGCGGGCAACATAGATGCCGACAAAGACCCCGGCTACCCCGCGCAGGAAATTCTCGGCGAACAGCCAACTAGCGTTGAAGGCATAGCGCTGAACCCCCTGATGGCGGATCAATGATTTGATACGATTTGTGAGTTGCATCGGCCAGAGATTGCTTCTGACCAATCCATTGGAATTGGGGAGCATTGCCTTATTATCCGTCATACGACCCTTGTCACAGCCAGTTTGCACCCAGAGAGAGTATAGAAATTCTTTAGCCGTTTACCCGCCATCTACTATTTGCCCCGAAATGAAGACTTTATACGGCGCCAATGTTGTCGGTCTTCTTCCAGCATTTTCTCTTTATATTCAAGGCCAAATGCAACCAGTAGTGATGCAAAGCCCACAAAAAAACTGGTCATCATCACGATCAGAGCCCTTTTCGGTTTTGTCTTCTTGTCCGGCACCCGGGCCTGTTGAATCACTTGAACCCCGGCAACATCCTTTGCTTCCGTTAGCTTCGCCATCTCATCCTGCTTGGTCAGCAGCTCCACCAGGGTTTCCTGGATCTTGAACTCCCGCATCAGGCGCAGATACTGCTCTCCCAGTTCCGGCACCGAGCCAACCCCCGGAATGGCCCCCCCCGAGCCGTTCCCCTCCAGCCGGGCAAGCTGCCCCTTGAGGTTGGCAATCGAGTCCCTGGCGCTCTTTACCTCCTGGCTGGAGTCGGTAAACTGGCCTTTCAACACAGCCAGCTGCACCTCCTGGGCCACCAGTTGTGCCTTGATCTGGGCAATCCCGCCGATGGTGGCAGCCGCCTGGTCGGTGACTGACACCACCTTGTTTTTGGACTGGAAGGCCTTCAGGTTATCCTCCGCCCTGGCGAGGTCCACCTTGGCCTTGGCCAGCCGTTCCTCGTAAAATGCCTTGTTCTGCCCGGCGCCGGTCATGTTGAGCTGTGCAGTCAGCCTCCCCAATTCTTCCACATAGGCGTTGGCCATAGCGGCAGCCCGTTTCGGGTCTTTGTCCTCGACGGTGATGGAGATGATGCCGTCCTTTTTTCCGGCGATGATGTCTACCTTCTTGTCAAGGGTCTTGTAGGCATCGACGCGGTACTTCTCCTTGTAGACCTGCATCAGATGGAACCGGTCGATGATGGCATCGCTCACCGCATCACTGTTCAGTATCCCCACGTACATGTCCGCAGGCGAACCCTTGCCGAGCAGGTCGCCGGCAAGGCTCGCCATGCCACCCCCAGCCTGCCCCATCAACATTCCCATAAGGCCCGATGAGTCCTGCTGGGGGGGAAGGATCTTGGCCGTGGAGCTGTAGACGTTGGGCAGCAGAATACTGACTACGATCGAAAGCACAAAAGCGGCCAGCGTCGTCCGGATGATGAGCCGTTTGCGCTTAACGATCACCTCGAGATAGTCGAGCAGGTTGATGGTATCTTCGCCCGCCGGTGACGGGGCGAGTCGTTCAGATTGGTCGTGATGCTGCTGCATGAACACTCCGTGAATATTTGTTGTAACAGGTGACAGGTAACGGGTCACTTGTCACCCGTAACTCGTCACTTGTTTTTCGGCCTTCCCGGAGGCCTCAGCTCGATCCGCCTCCCCACCCGTGCGGCGATCTCCTCGACAAACCGGCTCCCCCCGATGAGCCCGCCACGCTGGATCGCCTGCCGCAACAGCTCCAGCTCCCCTTCGGCGGCCGCGGCCCGCGCCCAGTCACGGTAGCGTGCCTGCCGCTCCTCCACCGTCGTCCCCAGCCCCTGGTAGATGGGGTGTTCGTCGAGCCAGTCTTCACCCCCATTCCCCACCTTCCCTGCGTAACTCGACCAGCGGTAGGCCGCCGGGTCGGCCGCGATGCCGTTCCTCACGGGGTTCAGCTCCACGTAGCGGCAGCAGGCAAGGAAGTAGTCGTCGGTGCTGACCAGGCTCGACCGGTAGCGCCCCTCCCACAGGGTGCCGGTGCGCTTCTCCCGGCTGTTGACGAAGCCGGTCTGGCGCCCCGCCACCCGCTTCATCAGAAGTGCCAGGTTCTCCCCTCGCTCCCCGGGGTCCACCACGAGGTGGACATGGTTCGCCATGAGGCAGTAGGCGTAGAGCCGGCAGCCGAGGCGCTCCTTCCACTCCCTGAGGTTGCCCAGATAGTAGCGGTAGTCCTCTTCGGTGGTGAAGACCACCTGCCGGTTATGTCCCCGCTGTATCACATGGTGGGGATAGCCGGCTATGACAATGCGACCTGTTCTCGGCATGGTTTTTATTTATAATAGTTTGTCCTCTAAAGTTCAATAAAATAAATCTGTCCCTATTATGCTAATATCGTGCCATATGCATATTCAATATTATCAATGTGTTGCGAGTCATTTTTTATCGTGATCTCTATCCTTGCGTAAACAAAATTTACACCGGCTTGACTCAAGTCCATGCAACCCCCTTTTTCACAAGCATTTTCAGCTTATGTAAACTTTGTTTACCATGTAAACTTTCTTTACACGATTGCCCCGGACCAGCAGGAATAATCGGTTGTAAAATATCAGGTTTTATGGAATATTCTTTCCGGCGCCCATTCCGATATGAAGGAAAGCCCCGAACATGTACCTCGACTTTTACGGTTTCACCGAAAAACCGTTCGCCATCACCCCCAACCCCCGTTTCATCTTCTTCAGCACCATACACCGGGAGGCGTTCGCCCTCCTCCTGTACGGGATCAACCACCGCTTCGGCTTCATGGAGCTCGTCGGCGAGGTGGGGACCGGCAAGACCACGGTGCTCCGCACGCTGCTGGGCCGGCTCGACGAGGAGAACTACCGGACCGCCCTGATCTTCAACCCCTCCCTCTCGCCGGTCGAGCTCATGCGCGCCGTCAACCGGGAATACGGTATTCCCGCGGCGTCCGACAACCCGGCGGAACTGACCGGGGAGCTGAACCGGTTTCTCCTGGAGGAAAACGCCGCCGGCAGGACGGTGGTGCTGGTGATCGACGAGGCGCAGAACCTGGCGCCGGCGGTGCTGGAGCAGGTCCGCCTGATCTCCAACCTGGAAACCGATACGGACAAGCTGATCCAGATCGTCCTGGCGGGCCAGCCCGAGCTCGCCAGGCTCCTGGAGCGCCCGGATCTGCGCCAGCTGAACCAGCGGATCGCGCTCCGCTACCAGCTTCGCCCCCTGGACCGGCACGATGCCGGGGCGTACCTGGAGCACCGGCTCACCGTCGCCGGCGGCAGGGACAGGGTCTCCTTCACCGCCGCGGCGCGCTGGTGGCTCTACCGCTGCTCCCGCGGGACCCCCCGGATCATCAACATGCTGTGCGACCGGGCGCTCCTGATCGGCTACACCGGGGAGAAGAGGAAAATCTCGGGACGGATCGTGACCCTGGCCTTCCGGGACGTCATGCTGAAACCGGCAGTACCCTTCCGGCGCCTTCTCCGGGGCGTTCTTCCTATGCTCGCCCTGGCCGTGCTCGGCGTCCTTGTCGGCTACCCGCATGTTGCCAGGCAAAGGACCGTGGCGGCCGCGCCCCGGCTTTCCGCGCCGACCGGTGCGAGGGAAGCGACACCGCCCCCCCCTGCCCATCCGGCAGCGTTCGGCCGGGAGAGCAGCGCTCAACCCGGGCACGCCCTCGCGACCGATCTTCCCCTTCTCAGCGAGACAAAGACGGCGCTTCAGGCGTTCAATGCCCTGGCGCCCCGCTGGCATGTCCCGACCGTCAGCGCGCTGAACGAAAAGGCGCCGGTGGCAAAGACACTCAAGCGCCTGGCACGAAAGAGAAACCTGGAGATGACCCCCTTCAAGGGGAGCATGGAAGAGCTCATCCGCCTCGACACCCCCGCCCTCCTCGTCCTGTCGGCACAGAAGGGAAACGGCGGTGTCCTGGTGGCGCTCACCGGGACCAGGGGCGGAAACGTCACCATCGCACCCCCGCTGGCAGGGCGCACCACATTCACCGCGGCCGAGGCATCCGCTGTCTGGTCGGGACAGGCCTACCTTCTCTGGCGTAACCGCCGGAACGTCCCTCTCAACATGACCCCCGGCATGAGGGGGCCGAACGTCAGGAAGCTCCAGGCCCTCTTGCTGGAGGCCGGTTGTCGCGCCGTGCAGGCGAATGGCGTTTACGACAGGGCGACGGTGAACGCAGTGAGAGCTTTTCAGGCCTCCCATGGCCTCAGGGAGACCGGGATAACCGCCCCTGCGACCCTGATCCGCCTCTACAGGGCAGCGGAAGTGTCCCCCAACGGACCGGTGAAGGGAGGCGGACGACCATGAGCTTCATCCTGAAGGCGCTGAAGAAAGTGGAAGAGGAAAAGGCAGCCCGCCAAGGGGAAGTGGATTTGCCGAGCGCGCTCCTGCGTGCCGACGCCCCGCCGGCGCACGGGGCGTCGCGGCTCTCCAGGTGGGGGATCATCGTGCTCGTCTTTGCCGCCGGCAGCGGCCTCACCACCCTGCTCGTGCAGAATCGTCCCGTGGCGTCCGCGCCGGTGCGGGACCAGGCTGCTCCTGTCACCCCACCGCCTCCGGTTCCTCCGTCCGCCCATCCGTCCGCCGGGACCGAGACGGTCGCCCCCGTGGCAACCGCCGTTGCCGAGCCCCCCGTAAAGCCGGGTGCGCACCGGCAACAGCTTCCCCCGGAAACGAGAGCAGCTGCTGCGGAGCCTGCGGACAACCCGGCGCCGCTCCCCCCCGCCGGTTCCGCGCCTCCCGGATTGCGGGTAAACGGGATCGCCCTCCAGGACGATCCGGCCGAAAGCGTTGCGGTGGTTAACGGAGCCCTGGTGAAAAGGGGGATGACGGTGGGAGGCATGCGGGTGGAGGAGATTTTGCCGGACCGGGTGCGGTTTTCCGGACCGGGAGGGACGGTCGAGGTGCATATGTCGAGGTAGGGGCGGCGGAGTGTGGTTTTCCTCCCCCTTTCGTAAAGAGGGGTAATAACGCTACCGGCGCCGGGTAATTCTCGTCAGCCAGAAGACCAGCAGTACGACCGCCGCCAGGGTGAACCAGAACATGCGGTTGTGCAGCAAGAGCGTCAGCCAGTATCTGCCGTACCATTCATGTTGAAAAAGGTCCATGACGCAACCCCCTGCCGCGTTTTCCTTAAAGTGATGAAACCGCAAAAATCCAAATCTACCACGAAGGCACGACCACCCCTACTTCATCAGCATCTCCATCAGGCGAAAGGCTTCCTCCACCTGCAGCCCGGTGGCTTTCGCAGATTCCTCGTCGTAACCCGCCACGGCCCGGTTTTCCTCGGTTTCGCCGCCGTAGACGATGAACGGAACGGGGGCTGCGGTATGGGTCATGAGTTTCACCGGGGTGGGATGGTCCGGCATGCAGAGAATCCGGTAGGCACCGAACCGCTTGATCCCTTCCAGGACCGGCCCCACCACCAGCCGGTCGAAACTCTCGATCGCCTCGATCTTCTCCGCCAGGTTCCCCGAATGGGACGCCTCGTCGGGCGCCTCCACGTGGAGATAGACGTAATCGACCCGTTCGAGCGCATCGAGGGCCGCCTCGGCCTTTCCCCGGTAGTTGGTGTTGACGTAACCGGTGGCCCCCTCTACTCTCACGATCTCCAGCCCCGCGTACACCCCGATCCCCCGGATCAGGTCGACCGCGGAGATGACCGCGCCGGAAAGCCCGAACCGTTCCCGGTAGCTCTCCATGCGCGGGGCCTTCCCCTGTCCCCAGAACCAGACCGAATTGGCCGGGAGCTTGTTGTCCGCCAGCCGCCGCTTATACTGAGGATGGTTGAAGAAGATCATCTGGGAGGCGTTCATCAGGTAGATGAGCCGCTCCGCCCCTTCTCCCGTCGGGAGGTATTCGGCGATCTCCTGGCCGGTGATGTCGTGGGGCGGGGTAACGGTCATCCGGTCCTCGCCGCCGCGCCAGACCATGAGGTGGCGATACCCGACGCCGGGGAAGAACTGGATCTCGCCGCTCCCCAGCTCCTCCTGGAGCGCCTTGACGAGCTCCCGCCCCTCCGCGTCCGTGATGTGGCCGGCCGAGTAGTCCTGCATGTAGAGCTTCCCCCCCTGGGGGTGGAGGTTGACCAGGTTGACCCGGAACGCCACGTCATTCGGCCCGAGCTCGACCCCTATGCTGGCGGCCTCCAGGGGAGAGCGGCCGGTGTAGCATTTGGCCGGGTCGTAGCCGAACACCGAGAGGTTCGCCACGTCGCTTCCGGGGAGGAAACCGTCCGGGACGGTCTTTGCCAGCCCGAGCCGGCCGCGCCGCGCCATAAAGTCCATATTGGGAGTCTTCGCCGCCTGGAGCGGGGTCTTCCCCCCGAGCTCGTCCAGTTTCTTGTCGGACATCCCGTCGCCGAGCAGTACGATGTATTTCATGTCTCTATCCTTTCACAAAAGATTGTTCGAGGTCCGAACATCGAACGTGGAACGTCGAACAGTTTTCATCCTCTCGGATGAAACTCCTCGTGCAGCCTCTTCAGCCGCTCCCGGGTGACGTGGGTGTAGATCTGCGTGGTGGAGAGGTCCGCATGGCCGAGCATGATCTGGACGCTGCGGAGGTCCGCCCCGTTCTCCAGCAGATGGGTGGCAAAGGAGTGCCGCAGGGTGTGGGGCGAGATGTTTTTCACGATCCCCGCCTCGCAAGCCCGCTTCTTGACGATGTTCCAGAATGCCTGGCGCGACATCCCCTCCCCAAGCCGGCTGAGGAAAAGACAGTCGCTCTCGCCCGTCCTGTCCATCCCGGGGCGGACCGTGGCCGCATACTCGGAAAGGGCCGCCCGGGCGGACTCGCCGATGGGCACCAGCCGCTCCTTTCCCCCCTTCCCCATGGTCAGCAGATAGCCGGCATCCAGGTTCACGTCCCGCACCCGCAGGGCGACCAGTTCCGAAACGCGCAGCCCCGTGGCATACAGGAGCTCCAGCATGGCCCGGTCGCGCACAGCCATGTCGTCGCAATCACCGGGCGCTGCCAGGAGGCGCTCCACCTCCCGGGGGGCAAGGACCGACGGAAGCTTTCCCACGGCCTTCGGCGCCTCGATGATCGAGGTGGGGTTCGCGTCGCAGTAGTTCTCCACCATCAGGAAGCGGTGGAACATCCGTACCGCGGAGAGCGCCCGGGCCCGGCTGCGCGCCCCGATCCCGCCGTCCTTGAGGCTCTGGAGAAACGACGCGACGTCCGCCGGCCGGACCGTCACAAACCCTTCGTGTCCCTGCCGGACGAGGAAGTTCAGGTAGGTGCCGACATCGCGGCTGTACGCCGCCAGGGTGTTGTCGGCAAGCCCCTTCTCCACCTGCAGGTAGTTGAGAAACAGATCTAAAAAAAGGTCCATGTCTTAAAAACCGTTCGATGTTCGATGTTAAAAACACCTTGAACCCCGAACGTCGAACCTCGAACCGATTTTATTCCTCGATCGCCTTGAGCAGCCGGTCCCTGATCTCCGCGAGCTTCTCCTGGTAGTGCACCTTCTGCCCGAAGATGTCCTTCACGTAGAAGACGTCCGCCACCTGGTCCACCTTGGTGGATATCTTGGCGACGCCGATGTAGAGCCCCAGGTCGGTGAGGGTGCTGGTGATGCGGTAGAGGAGGCCGATCTTGTCGTGGGTGTAGATGTCGATGACCGTGTACTCCTCCGACACCTCGTTGTCGATCTCCACCCGCGACGGGAACCGCGGTTTCGGCTTCTCGGCCAGCAGCGTGGGACGCTGCTTCTTCGCGACCAGCGCTGCGACCCTCACCTTTCCCACCAGGACCTGCCGCATATCCTCCCGGAGCCGCTGCCAGCGGTTCTCGTCGGTAATGACAAACCCCTGGGGGGAATTTACCTGCAGCACGTCCAGGGCCTTGCCGTTGGTGCTGGTGTGGATCTGGGCGCCGAGGATGTTCATGCCGTTGGCGGCCATCACCCCGGTGATCATGGAAAAGAGCCCCGGCACATCGAAGGTGCAGATGGTGAAGTTGGAATACCCCTTGTCGATCTCGTGGGCGACCCGCATGACGATCTTGCTCTCGCCGAGCGCCAGGAGGGTGCGCACATGCTCAGCCAGGACCTGCGGCTGATTGGAGAGGAGGTGGCGGGTGGTCATTGCCTTCAGCTCCTCCTTTACCGCCGCCGCCGGATATTCGTCCGCCAGGACCTCGATCACCCGGCGCTTCACCCCCTTCACCCTCTCGCTGCTTGCCTCCAGCCGGAAATCGCCCCGCTCCAGCACCTGGAACGCCTTTTCGTACAGCTCCTGGAGGAGCAGCGCCTTCCACTCGGTCCAGACGTCGGGGCCGACCCCCTTGATGTCGGCATAGGTGAGGAGATAGAGCATCTTCAAGTTTTCGCTCTTCCCCATCTGCCGGGCGAACTGGATAATCATCCGTTCGTCGTGGAGGTCGCGGCGCTGGGCGATGTGGGCCATCAGGATGTGGTGGCGTACCAGGAACTCGAGCCGCTCCGCGTCCTCCTTGGTGAGCCCCAGCCGGCGGGAGATGGTGGGGACCAGGGACGCGCCGATGTCGGCATGCCCCCCCCCTTCCCCCTTGCCGATGTCGTGCAGCATGACCGCCAGCAGCAGGAGCTCCCGCTTGTTCACCTCGTTGGCGAGCTGGGTCAGGAGCGGCAGCTCTTTCTTGTGCTCTCCGTGCTGGAGCTTGACGATCTCCTCCACCGCGAACAGCGAATGGACGTCGACCGTGTAGATGTGGTAGAGGTCGTGCTGCACCTTGCAGTAGATCCGCTCGAACTCCGGGATGAAGCGGTTCAGGAACTCCAGGTGGTGCATGAGCCGGAGGGTCTCGGCGACCCCCTTGTCGGAGCGGAGGATGTTGAAAAACGAGGTGTTGACCTCTTTGCTCCTGCGGAACTTGTCGTGCACCAGGTCGAGGCTCCGCCTGACGAGGGATTTCACCTTGATGTTGAGGGTAACCCCGTGCTTCTGGGCATACTCGAAGATCTTCATCAGCCGGGCCGGCTCTTTTTCGATGACCGACTCGTCGGGGATCACCAGCTCACCCTTCAGGACGTAAAACCCTTCCCCCACCGGCCGCCGCCGGAAGTAGCCGAGGAGCCTGCGGGTCCCCTCCTCCCGCTCCGCGCAGCGGGAGATGAGGCTGGAGGAAAAATGCTCCACCTTCGTGGCATGGAGGTAGTAGTCGCGCATGAACTCTTCCACCGCGAGGCTCTTCCCCCGGTCCTGGTAGCCGAAGAACCGCGCGAGCTTGATCTGGGCGTCGAACGTGAGCTGGTCGTTCTTGCGCCCGGCGAGGAAGTGGAGCTCATTGCGGATCCGCCAGAGGTAGGAGAGGGAATTGGCGGAGGCGGCGAGCTCTTCCTCCGACAGCACCCCCTTGATGATCATCTCCCGCGGCTCGACGATCTTGTACTTGATCTTGGCCACCCAGAGGGCGGTATGGAGGTCGCGCAGCGCCCCTTCCCCCTCCTTGACGTTCGGTTCCAGGATGTAGATCGAAGAGCCGTATTTCTCGCGCCTCTTCTTCAGCTCCTCCAGCTTTTCCCGGATGAAGGCGCCGCTCCCCCGGGCGAGGATCTGGGAGATGAGCATTTTCTGAAAGCTGTCATAGAGCGGGCGGCTCCCGATCAGGAAACGGCTGTCCAGCAGTGCGGTCTTGACGGTCATGTCGGAGGCGGCCATCTCCTGGCAGTCGCTCAGGGTCCGGACGGAGTAGCCGACATCCAGGCGCATGTCCCAGAGAAAATAGAGGAGCTTCTGGGCGATGTTCTCGGTCCGCTGGGGGTCCTTCCCGCCATGAAGGAACATCAGGTCGATGTCGGACGAGGGATTGAGCTCGCCCCGGCCGTAGCCGCCGATTGCCACCAGGGAGAGTTGTTCGCCCGCATGGCGCGAATCGTCGATGTCCTGCATGATGCAGCTGAACAGCTTGCCGATCAGGACATCGGTCATGGCGGTGATTGCCTGCACCACCTCCTCGCCGCTCGCCCCGGCCCGATGCCTGTTCTTTATCTCTTCCCGGTAGTGGGTGAGGAAGTGCTTGCAGGCGGAGAGATAGAGGGGACGTTTCTCCCCGAAGGACGCCCGGCCGGCATCCCCCTCTTCCTGGGTTTCATCGGGGAAATATCTGTCGATGTCGAATTCCATGGTTCCTCAAAAGCCGTTCTGAGTTCGCCATTGAACCTTGAACATTGTATTTTATTTCAGCGTTGCTATGTACGCCCTGATCCCTTCCATGATCCCCTCGGCGGTGGTGTCCTGGTACTGGGCATCTTTCAGCCGCTCCTCTTCCCGCTCGTTGCTGACGAAGGCGGTTTCCACCAGGATGCTCGGCATGGTCGCCCCCACCAGCACGTAGAAGGGGCCCTGTTTCACTCCCAGGTTCTTGACGCCCGGGTAACGGGCGCTGACCCTGCGGTAGACCGCCTTCTGCACGTCGTCCGCCAGATGGGCCGAATCGTTCAGCTTGTAGTTGGCCATCAGGTCGAACAGGACCGCCTGCAGAAGGCTCACCTTCTCAAGAGACGTGCCGTTCTCCTTGGCGGCGAGCTGGGCCGCCTTCTCGGTCTTGGCGAGGTTCAGGTAGTAGGTCTCGATCCCGGCCGAATTCCGGTTCAGGGAGGCGTTGGCATGGATAGAGACGAACAGGTCGGCCCCGACCTTGTTGGCGATGGCGGTCCGCTCCTGCAGCTCCAGGAACACGTCGGTCGACCTGGTCAGCACCACGTCGAGGCCGAGCTCCTCACGCAGCTTCCGGGCAAGCTTCAGGGCGACCTGGAGGACCACGTCCTTCTCCTTGGTCCCCCCGGCGCCGCTGGCTCCCGGGTCGTGGCCGCCGTGCCCTGCATCGACGACGATCCGCCGGACTTTGCCGATCCCCTTCACCGCCGCTTTCGGCCTTTCCACCGGCTGCTCCGGCCTGGCAGCCGGCTCGGGAAGCGGGGCAAGCTCCGCCTCCTTCGGACGGGAGATCTCCTCCCGCCGCTCCCCCTTCACATCGATGATGATCCGGAACGGGTCGGAAAAAGTAAATACCTTGGAGTCCCTGATGCTGTCCATGTCGAGCACGACTCGCACCGTATCGGGCCGGTACTGGCCGATGCGCGCGGTTTTCAGCAGCCCGTCGCCGATCGGGATGTCCTTCACCCCGGCCGCCAGTCTGGCCGGGGCGATATCGATGTAGAGCCGTGGCGGCGCGGACGAATTGGGAAGTTTCGGTATCTGGTGGGTCTCGAACTTCACCTCACGGTCGATGGCGACGGCTATGCGGGTGTAGTCGGGAGTGGACCAGTGGCGCATCTCGGTGACCAGCGCCGAAGCCCCCTGCTCGCTCGCTGCCTGTTCCGCCGCCTGCGGGGTTTCGACACTCTTCACCGCGGTTGCGGCATTTTTCCCGGCGGAAGGTTTGGCGGCGCTCTTTTTCCTGGCGCTCTTCCCCCTGTGCCCCCCCTTGGCCGCTTTCTTTTTCACTGGGGTCCGGGGATGCGGCTTGCCATCCTCCGCGGTTGCCGGGCGCGGCACCAGGGCGGTGAGCAGGCACAGGGTGATAAAAAATAGAGCGATGCGACCGGCACGCCTCACAGCATCCCCCGCAGTTCGTCGAGAATGTTGAGCGCTTCCAGAGGAGTCATGGCCGCCACGTTCAACCCCTTCAGCCTTTTGCGGATGAGGTCTTCCTCCCCCTCGAACAGGGAGAGCTGGGGTGAGCTCGCTCCCTTGCCGCCCCCTTTCTTCCCCTTGGCGATCCGCGGGACCCCCCCTTCCCCGTACTCCCCCTTTTCCAGGTTGAGCAGGATCTCCTTGGCCCGCTCGATCACCTCCACCGGGAGCCCCGCCAGCCTGGCCACCTGGATGCCGTAGGAATGGGACGCGCCGCCGGCGACGATCTTGCGGAGAAAGATGATCTGATCGTTCCATTCCCTGACCGCGATGTTGAAATTCTTGATGCCGCCGCGGGTGACCGCCAGCTCCGTCAGCTCGTGGTAGTGGGTGGCGAAGAGGGTCTTGGCGGCGTGTGCGGTGCAGTCGTGGAGAAACTCGGCGACCGCCCAGGCGATGGAAACCCCGTCGAAGGTGGAGGTCCCCCTGCCGATCTCGTCGAGGATGATCAGGCTCTGCCGGGTCGCGTTGCGCAGGATGTTGGCGGTCTCGGTCATCTCCACCATGAAGGTGGACTGCCCCCGGGCGAGGTTGTCCGCGGCGCCGACCCGGGTGAATATCCGGTCGACCACCCCGATGGTCGCCTGTTCGGCGGGGACGAAGCTGCCGACCTGCGCCATGAGCGTGATGAGCGCCACCTGGCGCATGAAGGTGGATTTGCCCGCCATGTTCGGGCCGGTGATGATCAGGAGCTGGTTGTCCCGGTTGTCCAGGCAGGTGTCGTTCGGCACGAACCGCTCCCCCAGGCTCATAGCCTCGATCACCGGGTGCCGCCCATCGGTGATCGAGATCGCGTCGCCATCGTCAACCGTCGGGCGGCAGTAGCCGCGGTCGTGGGCGAGCTCCGCAAGGGAGGCGAGCACGTCGAGAGTGGCGAGGCTGTCGGCGGTGCGGGCAATCCGCGCCCCCTCGGCCGCCACCCGCTCCCGGATCTCCTGGAACAGGGCGTACTCCAGGCCGGCGATCCGCTCCTCGGCCCCCAGCACCTTCTCCTCGTACTCCTTCAGCTCCGGCGTCACGTACCGCTCGGCATTGGCCAGGGTCTGGCGCCGGATGTAGTCGTCGGGTATCCCGGCGAGGTTCGCCCTGGTCACCTCGATGTAGTAACCGAACACCTTGTTGTAGCGGATCTTCAGGGAACCGATGCCGGTGCGCGCCTTCTCCTGCGCCTCCAGCCGGGCGATGAACCCCTTCCCCTCCCGGCTGATGGTGCGCAGCTCGTCCAGCTCGGCATTGTACCCGTCGGCGATGATTCCCCCGTCCCGCAGGACAAAGGGGGGATTCTCCACGATCCCCGCGTGGATCAGTTCCGCCAGCTCCTCCAGGGGGTCGATCCCGGCGTGGAGCCGCTGCAGCAGGGGTGCCGAAGAAACGGCGAGGAGCGACTGCACAGCCGGAATGCGCTCCAGCGATCCGCCCAGGGCCACCAGGTCCTTGGCGCCGGCGCTCGCCAGGCTGATCCGGCCGTTCAGCCGCTCCAGGTCGTGGACCCCGTCGAGGAGTGCGACCATCTCCCGGCGCCGTCCCGCGTCGCGGAGCAGCTCCTCGATTGCATCCTGCCGTTCCCTTATCGATTCGACGGTTATCAGCGGATAGTTGATCCACTGCCTGAGCTTTCGCCCCCCCATGGCGGTGGCGGTCCGGTCCATGAGCCCGAGCAGCGACCCCTTGCGTTTTCCCTCGGCAAGGGTCGCGGTCAGCTCCAGGTTTCGCCGGGTCGCCTCGTCCAGCACCAGGTGTTCCCTGGTTTCGTAAAAGGCGATGTCGCGGACGTGTCCCGCCTTCCCCTTCTGGGTTTCCTGGAGGTAATGGAGCACGGCGCCGGCGGCGGCGGCACCTTCCTGCCCCCCCTTCCCGCCGAGGGCGGCCGGTGAAGCGGCGCCGAAGTGGGTCTGGAAGAGCCTCCGGGCGTAATCGGCATCATACACCCATTCGTCGAGATAAGTGACCATCGCTGCCGCGGATATCCCGGCCAGCTCCGTGCCCCGGCCGTTGTCGCGGAACGGGAGCGGAGCGAGGATTTCCCGCGGGTTCACGCAGGCTACCTCGGCGAACGCCGCATCCTTGCCGTCCAGCTCGGTGACCCGGAACTCGCCGGTGGAGAGGTCGAGGTACGACACCCCCCAGCGACCGCCGGCACCGGTATAGAGGGAGAGGAGGTAGTTGTTCTCCTTGGGGGAAAGGCTCTCGGCATCGACCACCATGCCGGGGGTGATGACCTTCACCACCTCCCGCTTGACGATCCCCTTGGCGGCCTTCGGGTCCTCCACCTGTTCGCAGATGGCGACCTTTTCGCCCGCCTCGATCAGCCGCGCGATGTAGGGGGTAACGGAATGGTACGGCACGCCGCACAGCGGGACGTCCGTACCCTCGGCGCTCTTGTTGCGGGAAGTGAGGGTGATGTCCAGGATGCGGGAAGCCTTGACCGCGTCATCGAGGAACATCTCGTAAAAGTCGCCCAGGCGGAAGAACAGAATAGCGTCCGGATAATCGGCCTTGATCTCGAGGTACTGCCGCATCATCGGCGTAAGTTCTGACATAAAAACCCTTCATTCCACGTTTTGCAGGTTTTTTATCCTAACAAAATAGCCCTACCTTGTAAAACAAAAAGAGGCCGCAAAGCCAGCCAGTCGGGATATTCGGGCATTTCACGTTCATCTCCGTCCGGCACGCCCCCCCTTTTACCCACAACACCAACACTCCCGCATTAATATAGTTGTAATTAGTCAATTAATGTTTGCACATGTTCTTTACCACAACCGTCATCTTGCCGTGGGGGATTTCACACATTTTCGCTCGCAAACTGGGTTAAATCCCGCTGTGCGCATAAGGGTGCCTGTTGTAATTCGCTGTAAATACGACTCTTTTGCCCATGGCATCGATATTGCTGTAGTGTCCGGCAACGGCTTGGGATGGTATGGCGAAACGCGGGAAACGGACAAGGCGCCCATGAAGCAACTGCGAAACATCAGAATTGTCAGGAATTCGGCCATCGGCCTGCTCCTTCTGATCCTCAGCGCTACGCTGCTGCCCTCCTTCCATTGGCACGCTGACGGGCGAGAGCATGCGGATTGCGCCGTTTGCAAGGTTTCCAAGGACCTCAACGGGAGCGGCCAGTCCAGTGTCCCCCGATTGGTTGTTCCCCTGCTGCTTTTAATCGCCGGTTGCTGCGTCTTTTGCTGCGGCGTTGCCCCCTCCATATTCGTCATCCCCCAACTCGGGCGCGCGCCGCCCCATGCCGTTCTTTCCGTCATCATCCAAGAGCCGCACTGATTGTCCATGGCGCACACGCGCACCAGCGTCGCGCCTGACGGGAGATCGTCCGCCCCTGCCGGTGATCATCGCAGGGAATGCGGGAGAAATCATTACAGGAAATATCAGAAAGGAGAACAGCAGATGAAGAAGGCAGGAATTCTCATCACCATCGCCGCGGCCTTTACCATGGCCACGTCCGCTCTGGGAGCCACCAACGGCACCATCACCGGCGTCGTCAAGGACATCGTCACCGGCAACCCCATTTCCGGGGCAACGATCAACGACGGGGGCAGAAACACGGCCACAACCAACGGCAGCGGCGTCTACACCTTGAGCGAGCCCGCCGGCAGCTATACCCTGAAAGCGACCATGAGCGGCTACCAGACCACATGGCAGGTCAACACCGTCTCCAGCGGTGTGGTCAACACCGTCAACTGGAGCCTGACCGCCGCCTACGGCAACCAGTACATCCCGGCCACCGGCATGAACTATAGCGTCCTCGCCTGGAACGACCTGGGGATGCACTGCGATCAGGACGATTACTCCTACTTCATGGTGCTGCCGCCGTTCAACACCCTGCACGTGCAGGTAGTAAACCGCAATGGCACCACCAGCCCGATCATGAGCGGCATCACGGTGAGCTATGCCTTTGCCAAGAAGACCGACTCCACCCTCCACACCAACTGGTGGACCTACCAATCCCAGTACGGGTTTAACCAGCCGGCGAACATAGGCATTACCGGCACGCCGCTCGCCGGCACCATGGTCGCCGACGCCAACAACCTGAGCTGGGTTGCCACCGGCATCCCCATCACTCCCTATGACGATGACGGCACCTGGGACCCATACGGCACCGCCACCATCACCGTGAAGGACAGCGTCGGCAATGTGCTGCAGACCGCCAGCGTGCTCGCCCCCGTTTCCACCGAGATGATGTGCAGCAACTGCCACGGCACAACCAATCCGCAGCTCGACATCCTGACGAAGCATGACGCCCTGAGCGGCACCACCCTCGTTGCGGATTACAACGCCGGCACGCGCCACGCCTGCTCCCAGTGCCATTCAGACAACGCTGTCGGCGCCCCCGGCGTTCCCGGCGTTGAGAGCCTCTCTCTCGCGATGCACAATTTCCACAAGGACAAGATGACGTACACCACCATCGCCGCCAACACCACCCCTGACTGCTACAACTGCCATCCCGGGCCCAGGACCCAGTGCCTGCGCGGCATCATGGAGAGGGCCGGCAAATCCTGCCATGACTGCCATGGCGACATGTACGGCATGACCACCTCGATGCAGAACGGCCGCCAACCGTGGCTCCAGGAGCCCGGATGCAGCAAATGCCACGACGCCAAGCATGCGGAGAATGCCAGCATCCTCTACCGGAACTCCATCTTCCAGAACGCGCCGAACAACAACATGAGCGGCAAGCTTTACTGCGAAGCATGCCACAACAGCACCCATGGCGAGCACATCACCTCCAATGCGGCCGACCCGACCATCCCGAATCAGTTCCAGGGGGACAGCTACTGGATCTGGAACTGTAACGTCTGCCATAACAACAAGACTGTCCAGCAGATGCACCACTGATAGCCATACACCCCTTTCCGCCGGGAGGAGGTCCTCCCGGCGGAAAATTTTCTTTCCACCCCGCTTCCAAAGGTGATATGGTATGTTCGAGTGTGAAAATCGTTGCGTGAAAGGAAACCGAGAAACTGTGAACAAGAAACCGTGGTCCATCTTCTTTATTTTGGGAGTTGTTGCATTAGTCGCCGCCTGCAATGGCAGCACTGGCGGGACTAAATCCGATGCAGTCGACGCTAAAGCCACACCGGCCGGGATTGCAGCCGGCACGGGAGAGGCTACAACAGATTCGGGCGGGGTGAGTTCCGAAACGGATGGGGCCAGAAATCTGCTGAACACATACTTCAGCTCCGCCGTGAAGCAGGACTATGCCACCACGTACACCTGCTACTACCGCCCCTACAAGCAAAAGATCTCCAAGGAAGAGTTCATCAAGCACCGCAAGGAGGCGTCGGCCCTCAACTCCTACCGCATTCTTTCGATCACCAAATTGGCTGGAAACAACGCCAAGGCTGATGTGGAGCTCACCTTTGCGCCGTCTAAAAAACTTCTGAGGAAGGAACCGAAAACCATCAAGGTGGTGGAGGACCTGGTCAAGGAAGGCGATGGCTGGAAGATCAAAGTGTGGTGAGAGAAAACCGATGTCGGTTCGTCGGTGAGCGGTGAGGGGTAAACGCAATCTTTTTTTCGGTACCGCGCACAAAAACAAAAGGGGTCAGCCAAGCATGGCTGACCCCTTTTGTTTTTGTGGAGGCGGCGAGCGGATTTGAACCGCCGAATAAAGGTTTTGCAGACCCGATATTGGCGCGGGCCTCCGGCGACATCTTCGCCCGTAAAGTGAGCTTTCTCGGACATTCGGCAGCGCAAATTC
>DATDNF010000074.1:0-8853 GCA_036518435.1 Geobacteraceae bacterium | reverse complement strand
CGAGCCGAGTCAAATCTTGCGCAAATCCGGGCGCGGATCATGTCATTTCACAAAAACCTACCCCCTAGCAGCCCTGAAGGCTGCTAGGGTTTAAGCAGTGGCAGCGGCGGCCAGATTTTCGTCAGGTCGGTCCACCCGCAGGCCCCCCCCGCGGAGGCGTAGCAGCGCTACGCCGCACAAGGAGGGGGCCGAGGACGGGGCCGAGATGGCGGAAATATGGCCGCCGCCTATACTACCAGTTGAAGACTTCGTCCAGTTCTTCATCCTTCATCATGAACGTCAGGTTATGCGGTGCGACCGGCTCGTTGTAGAAGAAGCGCGGCAGCCGGTCGTGCTGCTTGGTGAAGCCCGCCCGGGCGTTGAAGTCCCGCTCGGCCGAGAGTACTTTCTTCCCGAGCGCCACCACGTCGTCGCCGGTCATGGTGATGCCGTAGAAGGAGCCGAGCATGTCGAGGAGCGCCTGGAAGGTCTCCGGCTGGTCCATGATGGCGAAGGCGATGAACAGGCACATCCCGGTGGAGTCGATGGCCGCGGTTGCGATCTGCAGGTTCCTGGAGAGCTCCACCTGTCCCTCGGTCTTCAGCGGGTCCACGTCCCCACCGACCTTCAGGATGTTGGTGGCGATGGCGTAGCCGGCTGTGTGGTCCGCACCCATGGTGGTGGTGGCGTAGGTGACGCCGATCCCCTGGATGGCGCGCGGATCGTAGGCGGGGAGCGCCTGGTCCTTCACCACCGGCACCCGCTCGACGCCGAACACCTTGCCGGTCACCGCGGCGCCGCTGCCGAGGACGCGGCCGAGCGGCGTTCCCTTGCCCACTTCCTCCATCAGCCGGATGGCACCTTCTTTGTCGCCGAACTCGATGATTCCCGCATCCATGGCCACCCCGATGGTGACCCCCATTTCGATGGTGTCGAGGCCGATGTTGTCGTCCATGAAGTCGAGCCGGGCGACGGTGTCCAGGTCGTCGATGCCGCAGTGGCCGCCGTGGGACCAGACCGTCTCGTACTCAGGCTGCTTGGTCAGGTAGTGGCCGTCCTTGTCGTTGTAGATCCCCGAGCACTGGATGACACAGCCGCGGTGGCAGCCGTGGGTGGCGGTGCCGCCCCGCTTCACCTCCAGCTCCGCCTGGGCCTCGCCGGAAAGCTTTTCGGAGCCTGCGAACTGGCCGGTCTTGAAGTTGTAGGTCGGGTAGCCCCCCGCCTCGTTCAGGACGTTGGTCAGGACGTTGGTGCCGTAAGCGGGAAGCCCCTCGCCGGTGACCGGGTGCTTGCGCAGCCCTTCGACGAACTTCCTGTTGGCATCCCGGTATTTCTCCGGGTCCTTCGGCGGGCGCATCTTCATTCCGGCATCGTCCAGGATGATCGCCTTGACCCGCTTGGCGCCCATGACGGCGCCGACGCCGCCTCGACCGCAGTGGCGGGTCGGCCGCAGTTCCGGGTCGGTGCAGGCGATGGAGGCGGCCAGCAGCTTCCTCTCGCCGGCCGTGCCGATCGACATGTAGGCCACCTTGTCGCCGTATTCCTGGCGCAGCTTTTCGATGACGGGGTAGTTGTCGAGTTCCTTCAGGCTGTTGTCGACGATGACCTGGATGCCGTCTTTATTGATGTAGATCTTGTAGAGGTCGTCGCCTGCCGGTTTTCCTTCGAGGACCACGGCTGCGTAGCCGAGCCGGGCGAGCACCTGGGCTGCCTGGCCGCCGGCGTTCGACTCCTTGATGGTGCCGGTCAGCGGGCTCTTGCATCCCACCGACAATCTGCCGGTCATGGAACCGGTGGTGCCGCTCAGCATCCCCGGGGCGATAACCAGCTTGTTCTCCGCTCCCAGCGGATGACAGAGGGGATGAACTTCCTTGGCAATCATGAGCGAGGTCAATGCCCGGCCGCCGAGACCGAGGTATTCGCCGACCTCTTCCACCGTTACCTTGGGGCCGCCCGCGGCGCCCATGTCGATACGTGCGATCTTGTCCATGCTTCTGCTCCTTTCCCTCGTATGGAATTGTGTGGCATCGCCACGTTAATTCTCCTTTCCAAAGGGAGGCGCCGCCGTTTCCCGCGACACCCGTTGGCCGCCGGCCATGGGGGATACCCTGTAGGCTGGCAGGCTCGGAGATATTTTGTGCTAATGGAAGACGATCATCGTTGCCGTCTGGTTCATATGCCCGATGAACTGCTCGCCGTAGGTGCTGAAGCCGACGGTGGGCACTGCGGCGAAGAGCTCCCCGTACTGGTCGGTCAGCCCCTTCTGCCGCAGCTCAAGTGTCCGCAGGATGCAGTTGAAATTGACGATGGCGGAAAGCTCTCCTGAAGCCGTCCTGGCCGCATCCAGCGTCCGGCGCGTATCGGCGATGATGTCCGTCGACTGGAGCAGGGAGAGTTCCATACCCTCCTTTATGGCGCAGTAGAAGATCATGCTGCCGTCCTTGACCCTCTGGGGGCTCCGGACAAAGGGTTCTTCATCGAACATCAGGCCGACCGGGTTGTTCAGGAAGTGTGCGGCGGCTTGCTCTACCGTCACGCCGAGCGCCTCCGCGTACGCGACGATCGCCGGCTTGTGGTTGAATTCGATCACCTCCCGCTCCGCCTCGTTCGCCCGGGTCACTACGAGTTTCTGCGGCAGCGGCGCGAAGCTCTGGGTCTTGAGGAAGGAGAAGGGGACTGCCGGTTCCATGAGTGCCACCACTGCTGCATGAGTATGGCTCGTGCCGTTGGCGTAGACGTGGGTGACGGCGAACCGCAGATCGTCTCCGGCGGAACCGCCGACGAAGTTGACGTTGGTCAGGTCGCCGATCCGGTCGACGATCAGCTCTTCTTTCCTGCACAACCCGTCGATGAGGAGTATCCCCGCATACCGGTCCGGGTCCATGTCAGACATTCGCGTGTCGAAATGGCGCTCGAACGACGCGAACGCTTCATTGCTCTGGGTGTCCAGGTCCTTCAGCACCTCCACCTTGACCGACTTCACGGCCGCTTTGGTGAAGGCCATGGCCACCACGGAATGGGTCAGCATCCTGCCGGTGACGATCTCTCCGGCGGTCGTGCAGCCGAAGGTGACGGACGTCGGAAAGGCGTCTGCCATGGCTGCCGCGAGCCGGTCGGGATCGTATGCCGGGGAGGCAAAGAATAGTACCATTGTGGCGTCGGCCGGTGAGAGTTGCTCCCTGATGTCGGCGACGGCATCGGCGACATCGATCTTGACCGAAAAGGCGGTAATTGCTTTCATGTAGGGCTCCTGTGTTGCTCCCGGCGTTATTTCATCTCTCTCATCAGCGTGAGAAGTCTGCCCAGCACTTCCGGGTCGTCCGGCGAGGTCTCGGTGTAGTTCTTCGGATCGATCCCCTTGAGGATCAGCTTCATTTTGACGACCCCCTCCAGCACCTTGTTTCCTTCACCCCGTTGCTGGACAATGAGGTCGATCATTTGCTTTATCTGTCCTGCCATACGATAACTCCTTATTCTGACTGCTTCGATGCGGCAGCCGTCTGCCGCACCAACCTTCAGGTTGCCGGCTCCATCTGCCGGAGCACTGTGAGCCTGTAGGTGGAAAAGCTCTTCTCGCGCAGGCATCCCCAGAAGACGCCGCTGCCGTAGGAGAGGTGTTCTAGGAGGTAGAAAACGGCGAAAGAGACAAAGGGAAGATCGGGCTTTCTGACGGCGTAATCGACCCCGGCGGCACAGGCGAAGGCCGCTGCGGCAAACACCCCGGCCATCGGCACGATGAACGCAAGCACGATGAGCGCCATGGCGTAGTAGCGTATGAGGTGGTAGCTCAGGTAGTAGGCAAGGCTCCCCAGCGCCCGCACCCGCCCGCCAAGGAGCGCCCCGTAACCGAGGGTGAGGCGGTGGCGGGCAAGGCGGCCGCGTAGCCGCACCACGTCTGCCGCCAGCAGGAGCGCGCCCGCCGGGAGGAGCTGCCACAGGCCGGAGAAGAGCGTAACGATGGCGAGGCCGAGGAGAAGGCCGAGCAGGGGAGGGACGACCATTTTCTTGTGACGCTCGGGGTGGAGCGTCTGGAGGAGCCCCTCGGAGGTGCCGTAATCGAAGCGCCGCGCCATGAATGGGCGGAGCCGCGCCCGGTGCTCGTGCCAGATCCGGCCCGTGGGTAGGTAGCGGATCGTCCAGCCGCGGTCGCGCAGTCGCCAGGTGAGGTCCACATCCTCTCCCACATGCATGGCGTCGGCAAACCCGCCGGCCCCGAGGAAGGCTGTGCGCCGCACGAGGAGGTTGCAGCTCGGAAGATAAAAGGTATCGTCGCCGGAGTTCCCGGCGCGCTCGCGGGCACCCAGGGAAAGGCTCGACATGACCGCTTCGTAGCGGTCGAGCGGCCCCGCATCGTGCATTCCGTCGACGAGTCCCCCCACCGCAGCGGTGGCCGGGTCGGAAAAGGCGGGGATCAACTCGGAGAGCCATCCCTCGGAGGCGGTACAGTCGGAGTCGATGAAGGCGAGGATATCCCCGCTTGCTGCCGATGCCCCGCGGTTTCTGGCCGCAGCCGGCCCCCGGCCGACCCCGCCCGACGATACGAGAAGGTCGGCGAACCGCCGCGCCACCGCCGGCGAATCGTCGAGGCTTCCGTCGTCCACCACGATCACCTGGAGCTTCTCCCGCGGGTAGGCGAGCCGGGCAAGGGAGGCGAGACAGCGCGAGAGCTCCTCCGCCCGGTCCTTGACCGGGATGACGATGCTGACGGTGGGGAGTTCCGCAGGCTGCTCCGGGACGCGCTTGAGCCGTTCCACAAACCCCTTGGCCGCAAGATGCTCCAGGACGTCGGTTTCGGAGTCTGTCGTGGCGGTAAGGACATCCGCTTCGCGCCCGATCAGCTCCGCCAGGGAACGGTTCAGGCGAAGTGCGCAGAGCGGGGTCTTCGATACAAGGAAACTCTCCCCGTTACGCTCCACCAGCTCGACGGTCTTTGCCAGGCGATAGATCATGATGAAAACCTCGTCATTGCTATAAGTCTCGCAGGACCTACAGAACGTATAAGACCCATGGGACCGATCATGCCTTCTCCGGTATCAGCCCCTCTTCGGCGAGAATCCGCCAGAGCCCCGCGGCCGCATCGTCGGCCGAGACGAAGTGCTGCCGCCCCTCGCGCGCCTTGATCCCGCCGGAGAGGAGCGAGATGATCCGCTCGAATGCGGGGAGCGTTGCATCAGGGGTGACCACCCGGACCGGGTCCGGCCGGGGCACGCCGAACTCGCCCCTGTCCAGATAGGCGCCGGTAGCGCCGACCTCCCAGAAGGGGAGGCCCACGTCTTCCAGGTGCCAGGTTTCGATGGTGGCGGTGAGCGACCGGGTGATCGCCTCCACCGACGGATAGCGCGGGGTTTCCCCTTCGTCGAAGAGGACCGTGCAGGGGAGGGGGGCGGCCACTACCTGGCGTCCGCCGCGGTCCACCTTGCGCAGCGCCTCCACGCCGTCCCTTTTCAGGGTGAGGGAGACGGCGGCGCCGAGGCACGGCGTGCCGGCGACGGCGGCGGCCAGGGCCGGCACGGGATCGTCACCACTGTCGACAAGCCTGTTGCCGGTGAAAACGAGGGCAGGGGAGAGGATGGACACGATCCGGGAAAGGCACCGGGCGCCGGTCACGGCGTCGCCACCCTCCAGTCCATGGTCCCAGAACCGTATCCCCCGGTCCGCCCCCATGGCGAAGGCGAGCCGGAGGGTGTCGTCGAGCCGGTCAGGGCCGATGGCCAGAACGGTCACCGTCGCCCCGAGCCTGTCTTTCAGGCAGAGTGCCTCTTCCAGGGCAATGAGATCGGCCGGGTTCGGCACGCGCCGCAGTCCCCGGTCGCTGATTCCGGCGCCACGGGTGATGACGCGGGCGGGGGGGCGGGGGTCGCTGACCTCACGGAGGAGGACGAGTATGTGAAGGTTTGTGTATGGCATGAGCAATTCCTCTTTTTGTGTCGCGATTGTAGGGGCAACCCTGCGTGGTTGCCCTGAGGGCGGCCACACAGGGCCGCCCCTACATTATCACATTCATCACGTCATCCTGTACGCCACCCCGAACCCACCCCGGGGGTAGCGCCAGCGGGTGAAGGCGCCCCGGTGGCAGACCACGTAGCAGGTGCCGCACTCGAGGCAGCCGTCGTAGACGAACGTCATCTTCTGCTCCTCCTCCGACCAGGTGTAGCAGCGGGCCGGGCAGGAGTTGGCGCAGCCGCGGTTGTCGCAGTCGACGCAAACCTGGGTGTCGAGGACGATATGGGGTTCGCGGTCGATGGTGAAGCTGGTGAAATCGAAAATCTCGTCTATGTTCATAGGGCTCTCCAGGCGTTGAAGGCGTCGGCCAGAAGGTTCCCCAGCCCCACCTTTTCCCGGGCCGACTTGAGGAACAGCTTGGACAGGTTCTCCTTGGGGGCACCTTCGATGCGGTAGATGTATTCCATGAAGCTCGTCATCAGTTCCGGGTACTCGTTGTAGATCCGGTCGTTGTGCAGCATGTGCGGCGCCTTGCGGTAGAGCTTCAAATCCTTGATGACGTAGCTGTCGTTCATGAGCCGCTGGTAGGCCTGGAGCCCGCGCCGGCTGAAATCGCCCGCCTCGTGGGCGGCCACGACCGCCTTGCCCGCCAGCACTCCGGACTGGGAGGCGAGGTTGATCCCCTCCAGGTTGAGGCCGGTGGCGTTGCAGAGCGCCGCGGCATCGCCGGCCACCAGGATGCCGTCTCCCACCAGCTCGGGAATCATGTCATACCCCCCTTCGGGGATCAGGTGGGCCGAATACTCCTGGAGCCGTCCTCCCCTGACCATCTTGGCCACCTGGGGTTGCTCCAGGAAGGCGTTCAGGAGGTCGTAGGGAGTCTTGCCGCTCACCCGCAGGCTGGCGAGATGGAAGACCAGGCCGACCGAGATGGAGTCGTAGTTGGTGTAGAGGAAGCCGCCTCCCCGGACCCCGCCGGTACAGCCGACGAATTCGTTGGCAAATCCCTGGTCGCGGACCAGGCCGAACCGCTCGTCGATCACCTCGCGGGGCATGTCGATGAGGGCCTTGACCCCCACTGCCATCTGGGCCGGGTCGAAGCTCGGCTGGCGCAGCCCCGCTTTCTTGGCGGTAAAGGAAAGCACGCCGTCGGCGGCCACGATTACCGGGGCCTTGATCTCTCCCTGGCGGCCGAGGATGGTGACTCCGGCCACCCGGTCGTTCTTCAGGATCACGTCCTCGACCGTGGCGCTGGTGATCAGGGTGGCGCCCGCGCTTACCGCCTCGCCGGCCAGCCAGCGGTCGAAACGGGGGCGGAAGATGGTGTAGCCGTTGTAAGGGGGCTTGTCGAAGTTGCCGGCCTCGATGGTCGTGTTGAAGCTGGAGTCATCGGTCATGAAGGTGACACCCTTCTTGACGATGTGCCGTTCCAGCGGCGCCCGGTCCCAGAAGTCGGGGAAGACCTCTTCCAGGCAGGGGAGCCGGTGGAGCACCCCGCCGAACATGTTTTTCTCGCCGGGGAAGGTGCCCCGTTCCACCAGGGCCACATCCAGCCCGGCCCGGGCCATGGTCAGCGCGGCCGAGGAGCCGGCCGGGCCGGCCCCGACAACGATTGCCTGATATGTCTTGCTCATGCGGCACCTCCGGCAGACGCCCTGGCCCGTTCCAGGAGGAGCGGCAGCACCTCGCGCAGGTCGGCCACGTATCCTTCGTCACTGTTGGGGAAAATGGGGGCCTTGGGATCGCTGTTTACCGCCACGATCCGCTTTGAATCCTTGATCCCCCCCACATGGTGCATGGAACCGGAGATGCCGAGCGCCAGGTAGAACCTGGGAACAACGGTGCGGCCGGTCTGGCCGACCATCCGTTCGAAGCCGGTCCAGCCGAGATCGAACACCGGCCGGGTGACGCCGAAGGAGACGTTCAGGAGCCGGCAGAGCTCCTTCAGCTGGTCGAAGGTGGCGGGGTCGCACCCCTTGCCGGCGCTGAAGATCACCTCCGCTTCGGTCAGGTCGACGGTCTGGGGATCGGGGGGGATACGGGTGATAACGGTTGCCGCAGCCACTTGCGGCTGTTCGGCCGGCTGCCAGTCGGCCAGCGCCGGAGTGCTGGGGCGCACGGACGGCAGAAGGACCTGGCTGAGGCTGCGGGTCGGCACGGTGATGACCAGGGGGCGGGAACCGTCCCACACCTTGGTTTCCGCAATCCTGTTCCCCAGGGCCTGGCGGGAGAGGTGCACCCCGTCGCTTCCCCGGCGGGCGGTGGCCACTTCGGTCAGGAGAGCGGCGTCGAGGGCCGCGGCGACGACCGGCGCCAGGGTGGCGCCCAGGTCGTTATGCGGCAGCACCAGCAGGTTTGCCGATTCCGCGGCAACCAGTTGCGCCAGGGTCAGGCCGAGGAGCGCCGGGGTGTCTAGGAGGCCCTCGCCGCCGACCAGCCGGGTGACCGCCGGGACGCCGTAGGCGCCGAACCCGGTCAGGGCCTCATTCCCGGGAGAGACCGCGGTTACCGCCCCCCACGTGGCGTCGATGAACCCGGCCAGGCGCGAACCATGGGAGAGAAGCCCCCGTCCGGTCTCGTCGAGCCCGCCGTCGGGGAGGTCGACGAATACGAGGATTTTTCCGGTTTCCGCCATCAGATCTCCCTCCCGGTCTTGTGCCCTTCCCAGATGGCCATGTCCACCTTGCGGGGGGCCACGGCGTCGCCGATCCGGTAGAGTTCCTCCACCTTCCCCTTGAGGCTCATGTAGAGGGCGTCATCCACCCGCTGCCCCATGGCGAGGACGAGGGAGTCGTACGGCCCCCACTGGTCCCAGACGTTCGAGTAGACGTTGAACCCCTTGACGGTCTTGGCGCCGGCCTCGCCCCCCACCTCGATCACCGCGATGTCGGGCGTGAAGGTGACACCCTTCTGCAGCAGCCGCTGCCGGGT
>DATDNF010000073.1:0-17725 GCA_036518435.1 Geobacteraceae bacterium | reverse complement strand
ACCCCCTGCGGGGTGAGGAGGTAGGCGTAGCGATTCGGGGGAAAGTTCCTGACCCGGACAAACCCCTTGGCGACCAGGTTCTTGAGATAGGAGTTGACCAGTCCCAAGGCGATGCCGAGCCGCTGGGCGAGTTCCCGCTGCGACAGCGATTCCTCCTTGGCGATCTCGGAGATAAGCAGAAAGGAGCGGTAGGTGTCGAGCATTCTTTCATCATGAGCGTTCATACAATGAACAATACACTAATCATGGCGTATACGCAAACAAAATCAGCCAGTTCCCATGATCCAGCACCGGAACCTAGCGGGCAAGGAGCCGCCGGTAGAGCCCAATCAGCGTCCTTCCCCGCGCCAGCCAGGAGTGTTCGGTCACCGCCATTTCTGCCAGCCTGACGGCAAGCATATCGCGCAGTGCCCGGTCATTAACCAGCATCTCGATCCGCGCGGCAAAGTCCACCGGATCGCCGTGGGCGGCATAGACACCCGCGTCGCCCAGTATCTCCCGGTTGACGGGGGTATCGAAGACCACCGTGGGGAGGCCGCACGCCATGTAGTTGAACAGCTTGCCATTCGCTTCGGTGCGGGAAATCTTCGGAGAGAGGGCAATGTCTCCGGCCGAGAGATAGAGGGGTGCCCGGGCATACTCGACCCGTCCGGTAAAGGTTACCGACTCCCCGATACCCATCTGCTCCGCGGTCCGCCGGTATTCCTCCTCGGGGAACCCCATGATGAGGAAATGGACCGGGCTCCCCTTGCAGCGGAGGATACGTATCGACTCCAGCAGGAGATCCACCCCCTGGTAGCGGTTGAGGACCCCGAGGAAAACCGCGATAGTGATGTTCGGGGGAAGGTGCAAGACCCGGCGCGCCTCCTCACGGGGAAGGGGCCGGAACTCTTCGGCGTTAACCCCGTCAATCAGGGACAGGACCCGCTCGCCGCTCACCCCCCACTCCGCCGAAAGCGTCCGGGCACCGGGACCGGAACTGGTGACGATGGCATCCGCCCGCCGGTTGATGAACCGCTCAAGGCAGGCGAACAGGCGAAAGAGAAGGGAACCCCTCCTGATGAAGCCGTGGTCGATCATCTCCGCCGTGAGACTCCCCTGACAATCGAACACCAGCGGAACGGGGATGAGCATTTTCAGCAGAAGTCCGATGAACGCACCCTCGTGGAGGTGGGCATGGATGACGTCCGGCCTGAATGCCCGTGCTGCGCGCAGCGCCGTGAAAAACAGGAGGATGTCGAGGTAGGGCTTGTGCCACGAAGGGCCGGCAGAGAGTTTTTTGTACCAGGGGACCCGGGGGGTGCGCAAGGTCGGGATACCCGGCATGTCGCGTCCCAGGTGGTAGGTCGCGATCCGGACTTCGTGACCCAGCTCCGTCAGGGCGCGGGCCTCCTCGTAAATCCGGACGTGACACCCCCGGTCGGCGAAATACGGGGTGGGGGCAATCATCAACACGCGGAGCGGCCCGCTTCCCTTCCCGTGCTCCAAGTCCTTAGCATCGCCCATTCTTCGCCAGTCCCCACTCACCAGTGCGAAATGCGGATTGGCGAATGCGGAATGAAGGTCTTAAAATTCCGCACTCCGCACTCCGCACTCCGCACTCTGCATTGCTTTTAGTCCTTAAAGTTGATCGTTTCCTTCACCGTGTAGATCGGCTTACCCTGGGCCTCGTAGTAGGTCCGGGCGTTCAGCTCCCCCAAAAGCCCGAGAACGATGAACTGAATCCCGGTGAAAAGGAGGAAAGCGGTGAGGGTCAGGAGCGGGTTGCGGTTCATGCTGGTATGCTCGAACAGCTTCATGTAAAAGGTAAGGGCGCCGCAGAGAAAGCCCGCCGCCAGGGTATAGATACCCCACTTGCCGAACAGCTGAATCGGCTTGGTGGAGTATGACAGGAGGAATTTGACCGTCATCAGGTCGAGAACGACCCGCATAGTCCGGGAGATGCCGTATTTGCTCGTGCCGAAGCGCCGCGCATGGTGACGCACGGGGAGTTCCGTCACCCTTGCCCCGACCTGTGAGGCAAGGGCTGGCACGAAACGGTGCATCTCGCCGTACAGGTTGATCCCGTCGAGCACTTCTCGCCGGTAAGCCTTGAGGGTGCAGCCGTAATCGTGGAGATGAACGCCGGTCATGCGCGAGATGAGGGCATTGGCGATCAGGGAAGGAAGCTTCCGGTTGATGAAGGTATCATGCCGTTCCTTGCGCCAGCCGGAAACCACGTCGTACCCCTCGTCGATCTTTGCCAAAAGGCGCGGGATGTCGGCCGGGTCGTTCTGTAGATCGCCGTCCATCGGCACGACCACGCGCCCGATGGCGGCGTTGAAACCGGCGGCCATGGCGGCAGTCTGGCCGAAATTGCGGCGAAAGCGGATCACCCTGACCCGCGGGTCGTTGCCGGCAATCTCGCGCAAATGCCGGAACGAACCGTCACTGGAGCCGTCGTCCACCAGGATCAGCTCGTAATCGAGGCCGCTCTCCGCCAATGCGCCGGTGATCGCCTGATGCAGGGCGGGAATATTTTCTTCTTCATTGTAAATGGGAACGACAATGCTGATATCCACGGGAACCCCTTTTCATTTCGAGTGCGGAAGCGAAATGCGGGGTGCTGCGTTTCATTCCGCACTCCACACTCCGCATTGTCAACCCATCAGCGGCCCGCCGAATTCCTTCACCTTCCGGATGGTCACCTCGGAATCCCGAGACCCCCGCTTTCTGCCGCCGGTCATAACAAGCCCCCGTACCAGGCCGGCGCCGTAGCAGATATGGAACAGGAGCAAGACGGCCGGCAGCAGGATGGCCGCGCGGAACCGCCGCGTCCGCACTGCCGCACAAAGGGCAACGGCAACTGCCATGAGCAGGTAGAAAAAAAGCGGCAGATAGAAAACCGGCTTCCGGACGAAGGGGAGCAGGACCAGGTAGAGAAGAAACAGGGAAGGGATGAAGGTGATCGGCCTGATGACGCCGCTCAGGGCCGTCTGTTCCCCCCTGCCTCTCCCGTAGCTGAACAGTTGCCGGCAGAAAGCCTTGAGGGTCGGGCGCTGGCTCCGCTGCACGGCAAGATCGGGATCATGGATCAGCACCCCTCCTCTTCGCCGGAGCCGCTCCATCAACTCGTTCTCTTCGTTCGGGTAAAGCCGCTCGTCGAACCCCCCCTGTTCGAGAAAAACATCCCTGCGGAAGCTCAGGTTGCAGAGGATCAGTTCCCGGTCGCAGGTCGCCCGTACCCCGCCGGTCCGCCGGTAACGGTTGCGCATCCCACCGCCCCCCGCACGGGAGGCGAATGCAAGGCCGAAGGCATGCTGGAGCGGAGTATCCGCAGCAGGAGTGAGGGATGGCCCGCCGACAGCCGCCACGACAGGGTCACCGTAATGACGGACCGCCGTGCGCAAAAAACCCGGCGTCACCAGCGAGTCGTCATCGAGAAAGTAGAGGATCTCCCCCGCTGCTGCTGCCGCAGCCATGTTGCGCTGCCGGCTCGGGGAACATCCTTCCGCCACGAGTATCTCCAGGGCATCGGCCGGATAGTCAGCCGCGCGGAGCTCCCCAAGGGCACTCACCGCTCCTCCCGGCTTCACCGGGATGATGATGGAAACTTTCACAGGATCAGCCATCCGCTTCCCTAAAAAGAAAATCCGGGTGAATACCCGGCTTTTCTCGCGTGAGGGAGAACGTATTCCCCTCTTTCATTTCCCACGTGCCGCCGGCGCTATGCCTATTTGCCGCCGCCACCGTAACTGTGGAGTCCCGACAGGAAGAGGTTGACGCCGAGGTAGCAGAATATGGTGGCGGCAAAACCGACCACGGAAAGGATGGCAGCCCTTCTGCCGACCCATCCCCGGGTGATGCGGGCATGGAGAAACGCCGCATAGATGAACCATACGATCAGGGACCATGTTTCCTTGGGGTCCCAGCTCCAGTAGGTTCCCCAGGCATAGTTGGCCCAGGCCGCGCCGGTGATGATCCCGAGGGTCAGGAGCGGGAAGCCGATCATGATCGCCTTGTAGTTCAGGTCATCGAGTATCTTGATGGAGGGGAACATGGCGATGATCCCCCCTGCCTGCGCATCGCCGGACGTCCCTTCCAGCCAATCCTTGATCAGGTACATGATGGAAATACCGCAGGCCACTGCAAAAGCGGCATACCCGAGGAAGCAGGTAATGACGTGGTAGAGGAGCCAGTTGCTCTGGAGGGCCGGGACCAGCGGCTCTATGTGGCTCTCGAGCCCCAGTTGCGCCCACGCCATCCCGAGCAAGGCGAAGGGGACGACAAACGCCCCGACCACCCGGTATTTGTACTTGATCTCGATCAGCGCATAGATGAGGATGATCGTCCAGGAGAAGAAGATGACCGACTCGTACAGGTTCGTAAGAGGGGCGTGGCCGCGGCCCGCCTCGTACGATTCCTTCCAGCGCAGGATGATGGCGGTTGTCTGGACGATAAAGCCGAAATAGGCCGCACAGCTGGCGGTCAGGCCGATAGTCTTGTTCTTGGTCGCCAGGAAGGCGAAAAAGATCAGCATGGAAACCATGTATGTAAGTGTGACAACATTAAACAGCATGGAACTGGTCATCGTAATCCTCCAAATGGTTGTAGCTAGCAGCTAGCAACTAGCGGCTACATTTTTTTCAGCTTGTCCGCCAGCCCGTCGAAGAAAAGCTGGAAAGCCGGCTGGTTCTTGCTGGCCGTACCGCCGATCGTCACCCGGCCGTTCCCTGTCCTGATCCAGATCCGCTTGTGGGAGAAGAAGAAGGCTATGATGATACCCAGCACCATGAGTGCGCAACCGGACCAGACGACCCATACGCCGGGGTCTTTCGCCACCTGGAGCCCGGTGTAGAACTTCTCGTTCGCGCCGGTGTAGACGAAGACCTGGTCCCCCCCCCGTTGCTGATCGAAATCGGGATAGTCGCGCAGCAGCACAACGGCTTGCGCCTCGCCTTTGGCAGGGGCGTAGGACATCCTGATCGCCGGCCCTGAGAACTGGGGAAGGAAAGGCTTTACATCTTCAGTCGCTTCGAGCACCTGCACGGAGCCGCCGCCGGGGAGGGGAATCTTCTCATCCTTGCGGGCCACGATCTTGGTCGGCTCTCCCCCCTTTTTGTCGCGGACGGTCAGGAAATAAACCGCCCCGTCGCCGGCGGGGCCGTAGCTCGACTGGTAAAAGGTTATCCCCTTGTAGGTGAGGGGGCTGTTGACCACCACCCGCCTGTTTTCATACCCTGGAACCGGCTGGCCGTTCTCCAGAATGGTGAGGATGCTCTTGAATTCCTTGGGTGCGCCGGTATCGTAGAAAGATACGGAGAACTTCTCGCACTTGACGGAAAACCCGACGTCGAGCGGCTTTTCGTCGCCGCGCTTGTAAACCATCGAGGTGCTCGTTCCCTCGGCAATCTGGACGTAGGCCTTATAGCCGAAAAAGGAGCCGAGCAGGGCGCCGATGAAGATGATGATGATGCTGAAGTGGACGACGTACACTGCCAACCGGCAGTACGGGGTTTTCTGGGCAAACAGGTGGTACTCGCCGTCGACCTCGGTCACCACCGGCGCGGTGAATTCACCCTTGAGAAAGGCCGCCATCTTCTCCTTGAGGGATGCGGCATCCCCCTGCATCTTGAACTCATGGGTCAGGGAAAGGGTCTTCTCCAGCCCCGCATCGAAAACCAGGGTCGGTTCGGAGATGAACTTCCAGACCCTCGGCAGACGCTTGACGGAACAAGCCACCAGATTGACCGTCAGGAGATAGAGAAGCAGGATGAACCACCAGGAATGGTACATGTCGAAGAAGCCAAGCGCGCTGTACAGCTTGATCTTGGCCTGGCTTATGGTTTCGAGGTACTCACGCGGCGGACTCTGGGGGATAATGGTGCCGATCACCGAGGTCGCCGCCAGCAGGATGAGGAGAGAAATGGAGAGCTTCAGGGAACAGAAAAAGTCCCATACCGACTGAATGAATCCGCGTTTGTTCGTTGTCAAGGCTGGCTCCTGAAAGAAGGATTGCTGTGAACCTGTATGGTAACCGCTCCATGATAAAGCAATCTGCGGGAAAAGCACACTAATTTTTTACAGAAAAAGGGATAACAAGAACTTGTTACCCCTTTTTCCGTAGTGCATCTGATACCAAACCCTTATTGTTTCTTTTTGTGACACTCACCGCACTTGGTGGGTCCACCCGATTTCTCGTGACACCCTTTGCAGGTCTTGTGGGCGAAGTCCTTACCGAACCCCTCGATCTTGCCGCCTGCTGCAGTAGCGTGGCAAGTCGTGCAGACACCTTTGACTTTTTCCTGGTGCGCCTTGTGGTTGAAGGTTACCGTCCCCATTTTGGCCGGGAACTCCATCACGTCAGCGGCACACACGGACCCGGCAAAAGCGACAACCGAAATCATGGCAATGGCGATCTTTTTCATTACAGATATCACCTCCTCCTAGGAATATGAAAAACGCGTCGAAATTTAATACACAGCCTCCCCTTTGTCAAGAAAAAACATGCATGCAAACATCCATTTATATTGATTTAAGATGCCATGAAACAGGCTACAGCTGTGCCTCCTGAAGAGCCCGGTCCTTTGCCGCCACGTCCTCCGCCATCCTCTCCCGGTATTCCTTGAGGAGAAGCGCCAACCGCTCGTCCGCGAGAGCAAGAATCTGCACGGCGAAAATCCCGGCGTTTTTCGCCCCTGCCCTGCCGATCGCCATGGTTGCCACCGGTATCCCGCCGGGCATCTGGACCGTGGCATAGAGGGCATCCACGCCGCCGAGCGCACCACCCCCCATCGGCACGCCGATCACCGGCAAAGTCGTCTCTGCCGCCATAACGCCGGCCAGGTGGGCCGCCATGCCGGCCCCGGCGATCACCACCCTGATCCCGCGCCCGGCCGCTTCAGCGGCGAGTTTTGCGGTACGCTCCGGCGAGCGGTGGGCCGATGAGATGCGGACCTCGTAGGAAATGCCGAACTCCGCGAGGACCTTCGCCCCCTCCTCCATGACCGGCAGGTCGGAGTCGCTCCCCATCACTATAAGCACTTGTGGATCAGCCATGAAAGTCCCCTCTCCTTTACCTTTATGCATTCTTCTCCCCCCCTCCCTTGAGGGAAGGACCCAAAGGGCCTAAAGGGGCGGGGGGAGGGTGAACGCCAGCAAGCAAGAACACCCCCATCCTGACCCTTCCCCATCAAGGGGGAGGGGAGAATCAGGGAGTTACCGGTTCAGCGCCTTCCGGCCGATGTCCCGGCGATAGTGGACCCCGTCCCAGGTAATGGCCGCCACCCCCCGGTACGCCCGGTCGATGGCGGTCTGCACCGTATCCCCGAGAGCGGTGACGCCGAGGACCCGGCCGCCGCTGGTGACGATCTTCCCGCCTCGCTCGGCAGTGCCTGCGTGGAAGACGAACAGCTCCTCGATTCGCGCAGCATCCGCCAGTCCTGCGATCTCGTCCCCCTTCCGGTAATCGCCCGGGTATCCCTGGGACGCCATCACTACGCAGACTGCCGCGCTTTCGTGCCACTCGATCTCCACCCCGGAGAGGTCCCCCTCGGCCACGGCCAGGAGAACCGGCACGATATCCGATTTCATCCGCATCAGGAGCGGTTGGCACTCCGGGTCGCCGAAACGGGCGTTGAACTCCAGGGTTTTGACACTGTCGCCGTCGATCATCAACCCCGCATAGAGAACCCCCCGGTAGGGGCGCCCTTCCGCCGCCATGCCGTCCACCGCGCGGCGCATCACCTCTGCCATCGCCTTTTCGTGGATGGCGGGGGTCACGACCGGCGCGGGCGAATAGGCCCCCATCCCGCCGGTGTTGGGCCCCGTGTCTCCATCGAAGACCGCCTTGTGGTCCTGGGCGCTCGCCAGCGGGATAATGCGCTTCCCGTCGGTGAAGGCGAGAAAGGACGCCTCCTCCCCCTTCAGGAACTCCTCCACCACCACCCGGGAGCCCGCCTCCCCGAAGGCGTTACCCGCCAGCATGTCGGTCACCGCGGCCACCGCCTCGTCCCGCGTGGCAGCGATGATGACCCCCTTCCCCGCAGCCAGGCCGTCGGCCTTGATCACGATAGGGGTGCCGACCTTGTCGATGAAGGCAACGGCCGGCTCCACCTCCGTGAAGACCTCGTAGGCAGCGGTCGGTATCCGGTACTTCTGCATGAGATCCTTGGAAAACGCCTTGCTTGCCTCAATCAGGGCGGCGTTGCGCCGGGCGCCGAAGATCCGCTGGCCGTATTCCTCGAACAGGTCAACGATCCCGAGCGAAAGGGGGAGTTCCGGCCCGACCACGGTCAGCCCGATCCCTTCCCTTTTGGCGAACTCAAGCAGGCGCGGCAGGTCATCGACCTTGATGTCGACATTCTCCGCGATCCGTCCGATGCCGGGGTTTCCCGGCGCACAGTAGACCTTGGTAACCAGCGGGGACTGGACGATCTTCCAGACCAGGGCATGCTCCCGCCCGCCGCTGCCGATAACAAGAACTTTCATCTATTAACTCCTTGAACTAACTCAATGGAACGTGATTTTTTCGCAAGGTCAAGGCGATCGAGGGACGACGCGGAGGCGTAGTACCCTACGGGCATAAACAGCGCTACGCCGCACAAGGAGTCTCGAAGATCAACGCAGAGATTGCGGAAAAGGCACGTTCCATCAATGCCTGAAATGTCTCATCCCGGTGAACACCATGGCTATCCCGTGCTCGTCCGCCGCAGCGATTACCTCCTCGTCCCGCATGCTCCCCCCCGGCTGTATGACTGCGGTGACACCGACCGCGGCGGCATTGTCCAGGCCGTCGCGGAACGGGAAGAAGGCGTCGGAGGCCATCACAGCGCCTTTCACTTCAAGCCCCGCATGCTCCGCCTTGATGGCCGCGATCCGGGCCGAATTGACCCGGCTCATCTGCCCGGCCCCCACACCGATGGTCATGCCGTCCTTGCCGTAGACGATGGCGTTCGATTTCACGAACTTGGCCACCCGCCAGGCGAACAGCAGGTCCACCATCTCCTTCTCGGTCGGCGCCCTTTTGGTCGCCACCGTGAGCCCCTCGTAGAGGAGGAGGTCGGTGTCCTGCACGAGGAGACCGCCATTCACCCTTTTCAGGTCGAGCCGCTGGGCGGGCTCGGCCGGCCATGCACCGCACGAGAGGAGCCGCACGTTCTTCTTGGCGGCCACGATCTCCACGGCTGCCGGGGCAACCGCGGGAGCGATGATCACCTCCACGAACTGCCGATCGACGATCGCCCGCGCCGTCTCGGCATCCAGCTCCCGGTTGCAGGCGATGATCCCGCCGAACGCAGACTCCGGGTCGGTTGTGTACGCCCGGTCGTACGCCTCCAGAAGCGTCGAGCCGATCGCCACGCCGCAGGGGTTGGCATGCTTGACGATGACGCAGGCCGGCCCTTCGGGGAACTGCTTGACGCACTCCAGAGCCGCGTCGGTATCGCCGATGTTGTTGTAGGAAAGCTCCTTTCCCTGAAGCTGCCGGGCGGTGGCGACCGACGCCTCCTGCACGTCCCGCTCCACGTAAAAAGCCGCCTTCTGGTGCGGGTTCTCGCCGTAGCGCATCCCCTGGGCCTTTTTGAACTGGAAGGTGAGGGTCGGCGGGAAATCGGCATTCTCCTCCCCGAGCTTTCGCCCGAGCCAGTTGGAGATCGCCCCGTCATAGGCAGCGGTGTGCTGGTAGACCTTCACCGCCAGGCCGAAGTTGGTCTCTTTCGAAACGCTCCCGCCGGAAGCCGCCATCTCGTCCAGCACGCGCCGGTAGTCGGTGTGGTCGACAATGACGGTCACGTCGGCGTTGTTCTTGGCAGCCGAGCGGAGCATGGTGGGGCCGCCGATGTCGATATTCTCGATGGCGTCCTCCAGAGTGCAGCCCGGCTTTGCCACGGTCGCCTCGAAGGGGTAGAGGTTCACCACCACCATGTCGATCGGCTCGATGCCGTGCGCCTTCATGGTCGCCACGTGCTCCGGGTTGCCCCTCATCCCCAAAAGCCCTCCGTGCACCTTGGGATGGAGTGTCTTTACCCGTCCGTCCAGCATCTCGGGGAAACCGGTGAACTCGGAGACGTCCTTCACTGCCAGCCCCGCCTCGCGGAGCAGCTTGGCGGTACCGCCGGTTGAAAGGATCTCAACGCCGAAGCCTGCCAGTTCCCGGGTAAATGCCACGATCCCGGTCTTGTCGGATACGCTGATGAGTGCGCGGGTGATCTTTGCCATGATTTTTGCTCCTTAAAAAAATCTACCACGGAGACACGAAAGAAAAAATGGTCACACAAAGCTACTAAGTCACAAAGAAAAGCATAATGCCGGGTGCACATGATCTTAAAACCTTTGTGTCTTTGTGCCTTTGTGTGAGTGAAAAAGGTTTAAGTTTTTGTCCGTGTCTCCGTGGTGAATGATTCAGTTCTTGATTTCGGGAAAGTTCATCTGTTCCAGAAAATGCTTCTCAAAGGCGGGGGTGCCGGAAAGGGGGATGACCCGGAGCGCTGCGGCCAGGGCATCGACCGCCTCGGACCCGCGGGAAGTGCAAGCGGCCCGCTCCACTCCGGCCAGGGCTCCATCCCGGACAAAACTGCATATTTCTACCATCTTTTCCGGGAAAATTCCAACGTTTTTTAACCCGTCGGGGGTGAGCCGGGCGCCGAACGAACCGGTCAGGATCACCTCCTGCACGGCGTCGTACCGTATACGCGCCTTCTCGAAAAGGACTTCCATTCCGGCCCTGATGGCGGCCTTCGCCAGCTGCACCTGACGGATATCCTGCTGGGTGAGGCAAATCTCTCGTTGGGCATCCCGGTAGAGGAGGAAAGCGGTTTCCCCGTTGCGGGAGATCACCCGGTTGGCCAGGTTGGACGGGATCTCGCCGGGCGCCAGGAGACGGCCGGTGGCGTCCATGACCCCGGCACGCAAAAGCCCGGCAATGGCCTCGATCACCCCGGAGCCGCAGACCCCGGCAGGGGCCCCGCCGCCAATGACGGAAAGGCCAACACGGTCATCCACGAAGGCGACGCCGCTGATCGCCCCCGGCAGGGCGGCCATGCCACACGCCAGGTTCCCCCCTTCGAAGGCGGGGCCGGCTGCCGCCGACGTGGCGTAGATACGCTCCCCGGCAACCAGGGCGATCTCGCCGTTGGTGCCGAGGTCGAGGAAGAGTCGGTGACGGGTGACGGGGACCCTACTGGGCCTAAATGACGGGTGACCGGCAACACCCGCCCCGTAGAGGAAGGCGACCAGGTCGCCGCCGACGAAACCGCCCGGCAGGGGGAAGATGCAGGCGTCAACCGCCGTCTGCCAGCCGAGGTCGGCGGTGCTCACGGTCCGGCCGGCGGTGAACAGGGGACGGTACGGCGGGAAGGCGAGGGATTCGACCGGCAGCCCCAGGAGGAGGTGCTCCATGGCGGGGTTCCCGGCAATGGCAACGGTGGCGAGCCCTCCCGGCGACGCACCGGCAGCGGCCAGGATCTCCCCGGCCAGGCGCTCCAGCTCCCCGTTCACGAGCCGGGCCATTCGGCCCAGAGCATCGCGGGACGCACAGGCGGCCGCCAGCCGGGAAACCACGTCGGAGCCGAACTCCCGCTGCGGGTTGAGGCTCCCCGCATCCGCCAGCCGCGCCCCGCTGTCCAGGTCGAGGAGCGATGCGGCAATGGTGGTGGTCCCGAGATCGAACGCAATGGCGAGCCGGTCAGACGATTTCAACGGGGTGAGCCCTCCGCTCCAGCACCTCGCCGACCGGGGCGGCGAAACATCCCCGCTCCGCGGCGAGCGCAAGGAACCGCTCGGCGGCACGGGGAGGAAGGGAGATGAGGAGGCCGCCCGACGTCTGGGGATCGAACAGGGGGAGGAGCACGTCACCGGCGATCCCGTTCGCCCGAAGTTGGGGGGAGTAGTGGTCGCGGTTACGGTAACAGCCGGCCGGAACGAGGCCGTCGCCGATCAGCCCGGCTATGCCGGTCATGAGCGGCAACCGGTCGAGGAAAAGCCGCATGGTAACCCCCGCCCCCACGGCCATCTCCATAGCATGGCCGATCAGGCCGAAGCCGGTTACGTCGGTGCAGGCGCTGGCACCGCACTCCGCCATGATCCCGGCGGCATCCCCGTTCAGCAGGGTCATCCAGCCGATCGCCTCCGCCTCCGTCTCCGAGCTCACCATGTCCGCCTTGATGGCGGTCGAGACGATCCCGGTGCCGAGCGGCTTGGTGAGGATGAGCCGGTCGCCGGGGACGGCGGTGCAGTTCCGGATGATCCGGTCAGGATGGATAACCCCGGTCACCGCCAGGCCGTACTTGAGCTCGTCGTCCTCCACGGTATGCCCACCCACCAGGCAGGCCCCCGCCTCAAGGATAGTCTCCTGGCCCCCGGCCAGGATGGCGGCCAGGACCTCCAGTGAAAGGGCGCATGCCGGGAAAAAGACCAGGTTCATGGCGGTCACCGGCCTTGCTCCCATGGCGAACACATCCGACAGGGCGTTGGCCGCGGCGATCCGGCCGAAGGTCTTCGGATCGTCCACCAGGGGGGTGATGATGTCGGTGGTCTCCACCAGGGCGAGGGACTCGCCGAGCAGGTACACCCCCGCATCGTCTGCCGTCTCCGGTCCCACCAGGAGATGCGGGTCGGCTGACCGCGCGATGCCGGAAAGCGCTTTCTCCAGGCCCGCCGGGCCCAGTTTTGCCGCTCAGCCGGCCGCCTTCACCATGCCGGTCAGTTTTATCTTCTGTTTGGTCATTGTTTTTCCAATGTAGGGGCAACCCTGTGTGGTTGCCCTGCTTACGGGCGGCCACATGGGGCCGCCCCTACAACGTCCTCTGCCTCAGCGCGAAGCATTGAGATAGATTCTCGGCACCCTTTTGCTCACCCCGCAGAAGATCTCGTAGGGAATAGTGCCGGCCCAGGCAGCGAGCTCCTCCGCCCGGATGCAGTTCCCCTGCCGGTCGCAGCCGAGGAGCACCACCTCGTCCCCCACGGACACCCCCTCGATGTGGGTGACGTCGAGCATGATCCAGTCCATGCAAACCGTCCCGGACACCCGGGCGCGCTTTCCCCGGACAAGCACCTCCCCGCGGTTGGTGAGTGTTCGGCTGTAGCCGTCGGCATACCCCACCGGCACACTGGCAATCAGCGTCTTCTCCTGCGCAACGTAACGACGGGCATAGCTGATGCTGGTCCCCGGCTCCACCCACTTGAGCATCGCCACTCTGCTCTTGAGCTGCATCACCGGCCGGAGGTCCATTTTCCCGACGAAGTCGGCCGAGGGGAGCGCACCGTAGAGCACGATCCCCGGCCTGACCATGGTGCAGAAGGGAAGCTCCAGGCCGAAGGCGGCGGCGCTGTTGGCTATGTGCACGTAGGGCGGGGCGAATCCCTCACCCCTGGCCACCGCCACCACCCGGGCAAAGACTTCGGCCTGGCAGGCGGTGAAGCTTTTGCCGTCGTCGTCCAGTTCGTCGGCCGAGGCGAAATGGGAGATGATCCCCTCCAGCTCTATGTGCTTCATCCCCGCAAGCTTGCGGAAGAACGCCGGCGCCTCCTCGTGGGAGATGCCGAGCCGCCCCATGCCGGTATCGATCTTTACGTGGATCTTCGCCTTGCGGAACAGCTTCCCCGCCACGTAATTGAGGAGCCGCGCCTGCTCAAGGGAGAAGACCGCGGTGGAAAGGTTGAAGCCGATGCACTTCTTCTCCTGGCCGGGATAGATGCCGCCGAGGATCAGGATCGGCCGGTCGATACCGCTCTTTCTCAGCTGTATCCCCTCCGCCAGGAAGGCGACCCCGAAGGCGGTCACCCCGAGCTTCTCCAGCTCCGTGGCGATGTCCATGAAACCGTGCCCGTAGGCATCGGCCTTGACCACCGCCAGTATGCCGCACCCCGCGGGAACGGTCTTCCGCACTTCCTGGAAGTTATGGCGCAACGCGGCCAGGTCTATCTCCGCAAAGGTCGGACGGCTTTCCATAAAGAACCAGTTCTTAGTTTTGAGTTTTGAGTTCTCAGTTTTGAATTTCGGGTTTGGATTTTCGGTTTCAACTCGAAACTCAAAACTCAAAACTCAAAACTGATTTTTTCTACCACTTCTCCCCCGCGCTGTAAAGTCAAAAACCGGAAAAACCATTGACTTCCCTTGAAAATTCCTTTAGCCTTGTATCTCTTATAAAAACTGATGCCAGCTGGGGGAGTTCGCAAGAACTGAGATGGGCCTTTCAGGCCCAAACCCTTTGAACCTGATCCGGTTTGCACCGGCGTAGGAAAGCGGCGTAACTTCCCTTTGCGTGATCTGTCCAGGAAGCCGTGACCTAATGTCGCGGCTTTTTTCGTTGCCGTGACGGAGCAGAGACCATGATAGCCGAAACAGCGAAGATGCGGTTGATCGTCGACAACGACGTCCCCGGTAAAGCGATAAAGGGGCTCTACCTGATCACCGACCAGGGGGAGCGGCTTCCGGAAAGGGTGCGGGAAGCCCTCAGCGGCGGCGTGTCGCTCCTCCAGTACCGGAACAAGGAACGTAATTACGACCGGAAGCTGGCCGAGGGGTGTGAACTGCAACGGCTCTGCCGGGAGCGGAGAGTTCCTTTCATCGTCAACGACGACCTTGAACTGGCCCTGGAGCTGGATGCGGACGGCCTCCACATCGGCCAGGAGGACGGCGACCCGGCCGAGGCACGCAGACGCCTCGGGAAGGGGAAGCTGATCGGCGTCTCCACCCATTCCCTTTCGGAAGCGCTCCAGGCAGAGGCACAGGGGGCCGACTACATCGGCTTCGGCGCGATGTATCCGACCGGCAGCAAGGAGATCGAGCATATGCCGGGACCGGCGGGGCTGGCTGCCATCCGCGCCAGGGTCGGGATACCGGTAGTGGCCATCGGCGGGATCAACCGGGACAATGCCTGCGAGGTGATCGACGCCGGTGCAGATGCCGTGGCGGTCATTTCCTCGGTGCTGGGGAGCCCCGCCCCCGCCCTGGCTGCGGCCGAACTCTCCCTCCTGTTCAACCGGACCGCCCCCCTGCCGCGCGGCTCCGTCCTCACCGTGGCGGGGAGCGACTCCGGAGGCGGTGCGGGCATCCAGGCCGACCTGAAGACCATTACACTGCTCGGCGCCTACGGCACCTCGGCGGTCACCGCGCTCACCGCCCAGAACAGCCGCGGCGTGGCTGCCGTCCACGGCAGCCACGCTTCCTTTGTCACGGAACAGCTGGAGGCGGTCCTCTGCGACATCCCGGTCGACGTAGTGAAAACCGGCATGCTCCTGACGGCCGGCATCATCGAGGCGCTCGCCGACAAACTGGTCGAGTACGGCCGGCGGATTACCGTCATCGACCCGGTGATGGTGGCCAAGGGTGGAGCGCTCCTTCTCGACCGCGACGCGGTCGATACGTTCCGGGAGCGACTCCTCCCCCTGAGCTATCTCCTCACCCCCAACGTCCTGGAGGCGGAGCAGCTGACCGGCCTCACCATCCGGGACGAGGGAGGGATGGAAGAGGCGGCCAGGGCGCTGGTCGCCATGGGGGCCGGGAACGTGCTGGTCAAGGGTGGGCACCTGCCGGCAGGGGACGCCACCGACATTCTGTTCGACGGGAGCGGCTTCACCCGCTTCACGGCCCCTCGCATCCTCACCAGGAACACCCACGGCACCGGTTGCACATATGCCTCGGCAATCGCTGCCCGGCTCGCACAGGGAGAACCGCTCCCCCGGGCAGTGGCCAGGGCCAAGGAATTTGTGACCCTCGCCATACGGCATGCCCGCTCTCTCGGAAAGGGGCACGGGCCGGTCAATCATTTTCTTGCTGCACAGCTGGTACGCAACCAAGGGGAGTCGTAGAGACGCATTGCAATACGTCTCCACCACGGTGACACATCCTGAAAGCACTTCTGTAATACTTCAAGGAGCATTAAATGATCACAACACAACTTGACCATGCCCGCCAGGGGGTCATCACCGAAGCCATGAAGGAGTCGGCCCTTGCCGAAGGGGTGGCCCCCGAGTTCATCCGCGCCGGCATAGAGGCGGGAAACATCATCATCTGCCGCAACATCAAGCGGAACAACGGCCGGCCGCTGGCGGTGGGCAAAGGTCTCGCCACCAAGGTGAACGCCAACATCGGCACCTCCGCCGACGACCTGGACATCACCAAGGAGCTGGAAAAGGCCCGGGTCGCCGTGCACCACGGGGCACACGCCATCATGGACCTCTCCACCGGGGGACCGGTGGACGAGATCCGGCGCGCCATCATCGCCGAAACCGACGCCTGCATCGGAAGCGTCCCCCTCTACCAGGCCGCGCTGGATGCCGTCCGGAACAAGAATAAGGCGATCGTCGACATGACCGTGGACGACATCTTCGCCGGGATCGTGAAACACGCCGAGGACGGGGTGGACTTCATCACGGTCCACTGCGGGGTGACCCGCTCCACGGTGGAGCGGATGAAAAACGAGGGGAGGATCATGGACGTGGTCTCGCGCGGGGGGGCCTTCACCATCGAGTGGATGACGTACAACAACTGCGAGAACCCGCTGTTCGAGCACTTCGACCGGCTCCTGGAGATCACCCGGGAGTACGACATGGTGCTCTCCCTCGGAGACGGGTTCCGGCCGGGATGCCTGGCGGACGCCACCGACCGGGCCCAGATCCACGAACTGATCCTCCTGGGGGAGCTGACCCAGCGAGCCCAGGCAGCCGGGGTGCAGGTGATGATCGAGGGGCCGGGGCATGTGCCGCTGCACCAGATCGAGGCGAACATCCTCCTCCAGAAGCGGCTCTGCCACGGCGCGCCTTTTTATGTCCTGGGGCCGCTGGTCACCGACATCGCCCCCGGCTACGACCACATCACCTGTGCCATCGGCGGGGCGATCGCCGCCGCCGCGGGCGCCGACTTCCTCTGCTACGTCACCCCCTCCGAGCACCTGCGCCTCCCCACGGTGGAGGACGTCAGGGAAGGGGTGATCGCCTCCCGGATCGCGGCCCACGCCGGCGACATCGCCAAGGGGGTGAAGGGGGCGATGGAGAAAGACATCACGATGGCAAGGTGCCGCAAAAAGCTCGACTGGGAGGGGCAGTTCGGCATGGCCCTCGACCCGGAAAAGGCGCGGCGGCTCCGGGCCGAATCGGGGGTTGCCGAGCACGGCGCCTGCACCATGTGCGGCGAGTTCTGCGCCTACAAGGTGATGGACGACGCCATGGAAAAACAGCAGGCGAATGGCTGAAGAGTGCGAGCAAAAGCAATAGCGGTTGACTTACCGGGCAAATTGGTATAAAAAGCAGAGTGCATCGCCACCTTAGCTCAGTCGGTAGAGCAATTGATTCGTAATCAATAGGTCGCCAGTTCGATTCTGGCAGGTGGCTCCAGGGAAAAAAAGGCTTCACGGGGATTCCGTGAAGCCTTTTTATTTTTCCATCTTAAAAAGTTACAGTTTTGGCTGTAGTTTGGATTTAGCCATCAATTCTCCCGCTTTAATTCACTTGGCGTTCTTTGCGGCTTTGCAAGAGACTGCTTTTCAGGTTGAACCTTCTCGATTTGGGCCGCGAGAGGACTTATCTCCCTACTGTTGCTGGAAATAGACCGTCCCCGCCCCGCCGTTGCGGGTGGCGATGCTCCCGTCGCCGCTCTTCCCGCCCATGGCGATGATGCTGGCCGCCGGCAGGGTGTTTGTCGTGTAGTAGACGGCGATCCGCCCGCCACCGCCCCCCGCATAGTTTGTACTCCCTGTGGCCGCCCCGCCACTGGCACTGATCGTGCCGCTCCCGGAGAGGCTCCCCG
>DATDNF010000072.1:0-53909 GCA_036518435.1 Geobacteraceae bacterium | reverse complement strand
ACTCTTTTCTACAGATCATCGAGGTCAATTTGTTCGAGAGAAAGCCTATTTCATCGGTGGTTGCGGAGGCCCTCAAGCAAAATCCGGAACCTCTTAACAGTAACCAGTTGAACTTATTTGGAAATTAACCGGACAGTAGTGATGGCACCCATGAAATTGGAACAGATCGCCAGTAGTACAGGAATTGCAAAAGACGAGTTGGAAAGAACGCTTCAAAGCATGGTCCACAAAGGCTTGGTACTGAACATACCGACGCCGGATGGCACCATTTATATGCTCTCTCCAATGATGATCGGCTTTTTTGAGTTTACCTTCAACCGGGTGAATAAACCTGATTATGTAGACCTCAAAAAACTGGCAGCGCAATTTGACACATATCTCAATGACCCCGAGGTTAGAAGTGAGCTGTACGGGAGCGATACCAAACAGTTCCGTACACTGGTGTACGAAAACGTGATTCCCTTTACTGTCCAAACGGAGGTCATGACCTATGAGAAAGCTTCTGAAATCATCCGTCAGGCCGGTTACGGGGCAATCGCTCTTTGTACCTGTCGGCATAAGGCCAGTCACCTAGGAAAAGTATGTGAGATAAATGCACCAATGGATGTGTGTACCATGTTAGGCATCCACGCACAATTGGCCGTGAAAAAGGGATGGGCGAGGGAAGCCACAGTGGATGAATTGCTGGAGGTGCTTGATCGAACACATAAGTTGGGAATGGTGCACCTCTGCGATAACGTACTCAACCAACCGGCCTTCATTTGCCACTGTTGCGGTTGCTGCTGCGAAGTCTTAGGTACCATAAAAGATTTTGGTATATCTGCTGCCCACCCCAGTAATTTCATCCCGTCTTTAGATCTGGATACCTGCGTTAAGTGCGGCATCTGTGAGAAGAAGTGCCCAATTGATGCCATCAAGATGACCGATACCGGAAACGGGTCTAACATGCCGGAAGTTAATAAGCAAATCTGTATAGGATGCGGAGTCTGCGTTTCCGCCTGTCCAAAAGGATCGCTGACCATGACGCAACGGACAGATTTATACGTTCCGCCGGAAAACAGACTGGAGCAACGTAAGCGAATTGCGAGAGAAAGGGGGAAAGAGCTGGCGTAGTGCCCGCTTGCAAAGTAATGCCGAGGCCCAAAGCCCAACCTTGGGGGTCACGGGCGACCGGCGACCAAACGAACGAAACATAAATCATTAAGGAGATCTACTATGAACGTCATTCTATACTGTGCAACCGGTCGGGCCGGTAGCACCATCCTCAATGAACTCATCAGCCGTGGGCACCAGGTCACAGCGGTTGCCCGCGACCTCGACAAACTCCCCGAGCAACTCCCCCATACCGTCAAACGCGCTTGGGACGACCTGAGCAGCGTCGATCGGATCGCGGAGATCATATCCGGGGCGGATGCCGTCGTCAGCGCCTATGGGCCGCCGAGCAGCGATCCACGCTACACCTCGGACGTGACTTACACCGATCAACTGGTCAGCGTTACCGAGCGGCTGATCGCAGCGGTGCGCAAGGCCGGCGTTTCCCGCCTCATTGTGGTGGGGGGAGCCGGCTCGCTTGAGTTCTCGCCCGGCGTGACTGTGCTCGACTCCGGCTACTGGCCGAAGAAGTACGTTCCGATCGCGACCTCGCACATGAAGGCTTTCGCGGCCTTGAAAGCATCGGACATCAACTGGACCTATTTCAGCCCGCCCATGCTGATCCAGCCCGGCGAGCGCACCGGCAAGTTCCGCCTTGGCGGCGACGACCTCATCAAGGATGACCAGGGCAACAGCCGCGTCTCCTTCGAGGACTACGCGGTCGCTTTGGTCGACGAGCTCGAAAAGCCGGCGCACGAGCGGTCGCGCTTTACCATCGGCTATTAGGAGACAGGGGGCTGTGCTGGCGATCCGATACCAGGCTGGTATGATAGTTACGAGGCAAACTGGGGCGCCGGCATAAGCCCTTCTGATAGGCTAAAAAACTTGCGCTAGGCATATGACCTTTGTGGTCACCACCGATGCTGCGACGCGTCTCAACGGAAAGGAGCCAATCATGATGACATCTGCACTGAGCGTCAACGTTTTCACTGCACCGGAAAAGGCAATGGTCGGTGAGCGGGTCCGTTCGTTTGGGCCGCCGACGGCGTTTGATCCCATGACCTCGACACTGATCTTCGGCGAGAACGACGCCGTCCTCGTCGACACCCTTGCCACCGTCGCCGAAGCCGAAGCGCTGGCCAACTGGGTTGCCCTGCACCATCGCAACCTCACCACGATCTACATCACCCACGGCCATTTCGATCACTTCGCCGGGTTGAGCGTGCTGCTGCAACGGTTCCCCGAAGCACGGGCCATCGCCACACCGAAGTCGGTACAGCTGATGCGCAAGCAATCCCAACTGATGTCGTTGTTCCGCAAGTGCTGGCCCGGTCAACTACCAGCCGGGATAGCGCTCGCCGAACCCTACGGCGACGAAGTCTTCACGCTGGAGGGTCACGAGTTGCACATCATCGAACAAGGCCGCACCGACTCCGTCGATACTACCTCCCTGCACGTGCCATCGATCGATCTCGTCGTCGGTGGCGACGTCCTCTACAACCAGTGCCACATGTACGTCGGCGACACCACACCGGAAAGCCGAGCGAATTGGATTGCCGCGCTGGATCGTTTGGCGGCGTTGAACCCTAAGATCGCCGTAGCCGGCCACAAAAAGCCGGGTGCCCCGGATGCCCCGGCGGCCATCGAGGAGTCGAAACGCTACCTCACCGACTTCGGCCGACTCCAGGAGTCGACCTCCAGCGATCGCGAACTCTACGACGCAATGACCGACCTGTATCCCGACTGGGTCTGCCACCAAGCGTGGCTGATGTTCGGCTTCAGCTAAACATGATGAAGACCAGGCTACAAAACCTAAGGAGAAGAAGAGATGTCAACAATAGAGCACGTTAAAGTGGCAACGCAGGAGCTTTTCCGGGAAACGGAGATCAAGGGCGTGGGCCTCGCGAACAGGTTCGTATATTCGGCCACTTGGGACGGAGTGGCCGATGATGGCGGATTCTGTACCCAGAGAAACATCGACATGTTGGTGCAACGGGCACGCGGGGGTGTCGGTTTGCTCATTACCGGGATGGCCTTTGTAACCTTGGAGGGAAGAGCAGCTCCGTGGCAGCTGGCTATTTATGATGATCGGTTCGTGCCTGGGCTCACTGAAATGGCGAAGGCTGTTCACGAGGCGCACGGCAAAGTGTTCCTGCAGTTGGCCCATGCGGGGTGCCGTGCCCCAACTGCCTTAACCGGCACGGAGCCTTCAGGCCCTTCTGCAAACGGGTCCGACCTCTTTCCCCATTGCCGGGAGATGACTTTGGCCGAAATAGATAAGGTAGTTGCTGCATTCGGTGAGGCTGCAGCGAGGGGGAAAAGAGCGGGCTTTGACGGGGTGCAACTCCATGCGGCACACGGTTATCTGCTTTCCCAATTCCTGTCTCCTTTCTTCAACCAGCGGACGGACCGGTACGGCGGGAACCTGGAGAACCGCGCTCGACTGCTGCTGGAAGTCGTTCAGGCTGTGAGGAAGGAGGTTGGTGAAGGCTATCCGCTTTTGGTGAAGATCAATTCGGAGGACTTCCTAGAGAACGGCTTCACGGCTGACGAGAGCCTGGAGGTATGTGCCATGCTTGAGAAGTCGGGGGTCGATGCCATAGAGATGAGTGGCGGGACTGTGTATGAATCGGGAAAGTACTCGTGCATGAGAACGGGAGTTGCCAAGTCGCCGGAGACTGAGTCGTATTACCGCGAAGCTGCGGCTCGCTACAAGCAAAGGATCGGACTCCCACTGCTGCTGGTAGGTGGAATCCGATCCCTGGAAGCAGCTGGAAGTATTGTGCGTGATGGCATCGCCGACTTCATATCCTTGTGCCGTCCCCTCATTCGGGAACCGGACCTGACAGGGCGGTGGAAGGCCGGTGACATGAGACCTTCTGAATGCATCTCGTGCAACGGATGTATCGGACCCGCCCGGAAAGGTAGTGGGCTGCAATGTTATCTGTGACACTGCAGGCTGGCATGTGACTGGCTACTTTAGTTGTTGCGCTCTCTGATGAGAGCGAACCGAAAAGACGAAAGACTTAATTTTTGCATCATTGTTAGTGATATTTCGTGAATAATGGAATAAATAGAAGATTAAAACGATGCGGTATATCCCCTAGTTGAGGTATAAGATCTTGACACTTAACAGAACCCGAATCGAGCGAGAAAAGAAAACCATCCAACGCATGATTGAGATTTACTGTCGCGGACATCGGCACACAAAAAAAGCACTCTGTGGAAATTGCGGTCATTTGTTTCAGTACGCTATGAAATGCATCGATGAGTGTCCGTGCCTGGAGAGAAACAAGCCGGTGTGCGGTCTTTGTCTCACCCAATGTTTTAAGCCGACTATACTCAAACAATTCACGCAGATCATGCGCTACGCGGGGCCGCGCATGCTTGTTCTTCACCCGGCCCTTGCGGCATTCCATTTTTTGGATGCATTGAAAGCCAAGCGATGAATGGCCCTACAAAGGTGGCGGCACACAGGCGCTGAGGCGCTAGTACCGCCCCCCGCGACGTTGTCATATCAACACGATGGAAATTGATCGAGGACGGGAAAATTCACTCCCTCATCAACTATAAAATGCGGATACCCGATTTTACAGGCCGCGCAGCCGGAAGCACAGGGCACACTGCGCTTTGCCAAGCTTACGTGACGCAGAGGAAATCCCCCCCCTCCCTGAAGCCAGCCGTTGTCGCCCAGTTTCGCACCTGCTCCCGCGCCCCGCGCGTACCGACGGTGATCAGCATCTTCCTGCCGTCAGGCACCGCCTCGTCCGGCCCCGCAATGGGCGCGCCGTGCAGGACCCGGCCGATCTTCCGGGGGTCCACGTCCACCCAGAGCGCGACCCTGATACCCTCAAGATCGAGGGTCCTCATCCATGCCCGCCCCTCCAACCCCGCCCCGGCCAGAATCACTTCGTTCACCCCCCTCAGGAAGCCGTTGCGCAGGTGGTGCGCCTTGCAGGCGCGGAACGCCTCCGGAGAATAGGCGGAGCAGGTGCGGGTGACCCGCTCCGGCCGCTCCCGCCAGAATAAAAGGGGGCGGGGAAGGCGGGCAAAGCGGACCCCGGCGGCCGCCAGTCGGAGCCAGAGGTCGTAATCCTCGGCCCAGCCGGTTTCCCGGTAACCGCCCGCCGCCTCGACCGCGCTCTTGCGAAACATAACACTCGGATGCACGAAGGGTGACTCCACGAACAGGTCGCGGATGATCGCTTCGTGGGAGGCGAGCGCATTCTGCCACGCCTCGTAGGCCACCATCCCCATCCGTACCCGGTGTCGGGGAAAGTGCCGGAAAGTGCAGGCAACCAGTCCCAGGTCCGGGTCAGCCGTCATGAGGGCGGCTTGCAGTTCCAGGCGGCGGGGGTGGGAGATGTCGTCGCCATCCATGCGGGCAACAAGGGAAGCGCGGCACGTCGCAAGGCCGGTGTTGAGGGCTGCGACGAGCCCCGTGCCCGCCGTCGTGATGACCCGGACGCGCGGGTCACGCCGGGCGGCCTCTGCCAGTATGGCCGGCGTGGCGTCGGACGAGCCGTCATCCACGCAGACCAGTTCCCAGCAGGCCATGGTCTGGCGCCGGAGTGATGCGAGGGCGGCGGGAAGATACTGCGCCTCGTTTCTCACGGGGAGGAGAATGGATACGCGGGGCGGGGTCATGGTGTCATTCCTCCCACTTGAAGTCGGTTTCCGGTTGGGACTGTGGAGGGGCTTCACCCGCTCCCACCGCCTTGCCACGCGTTGCCGCCTCCCGGATGGAGGCAAACAGGTGCCCGAGCGAAATTCTGTTTTGAACCGGCGCAACCGTCACGTTCAGGTCCTTGATTGCGAAGAAGTTGGTATGGGAGATATCCAGGGTATCGAATGTGAGATACCCCTTTTCCAGATAACCACGGATTTCGCCCCGGTCGTAGGGACGGTCGTTACGGAAGAAAATCCCCTTGAATTTTCTCCCGGCCAGTTTCTGGAGAAATTCCTTGCTGACCAGCATCTTTTCGTCGGGGGCACTCCGGGTCCAGATGTCCGTGAAGCCGCGCAGCCCGACCATCCCCGCCCCTTCCCCGTACAGGCTCGCGATCCCGTCGACCCTGCCGGCGATGTACCCTTTGATTTTAGGGTAGGCGCTGCAGAGCGCCCTGAGGCTCAGATTATTGACGATCAGGTCGGCGCCGTACCGCACCTTCCCGCCGTAGCGGAAAAACCCCTCGCCGAGCAGGGTCCCTTCAAACAGCGCGGATTCCAACGAGGTTATCTCCATAAGGCCGTTTCCCGCGGTCATCGCCAACGAGGTTTCTCCGAATTCCATCCCACCGAACCGGATCGTGCCGATGGTGATGGTCCGCTCCGTTTTCGCCGCCTGCCGCAGGGAGGCCAAAAGCGCCGGATAGTTGTCCCTGCTGTAACTGCGCTTCTGGGGCCGCCCTCCTCCCGTGGCGCTGGTGAAATCCAGGGAAAGCGGGATGGTTCCGGTGATGTCGCCCGCGCTGAACTTCTGGGAAGGGATCTCCAGACCCGCCTTCGTCAAGGAAACCTTACCGTCGAACAGCACCTGTTTATGGGACACGCGCAGCCGGCCGTCTCCCCCGATAGTCCCGCTGACGGAAGACTCCTGGAGGCTCCCGGGAAGAACATTGGCGAACGCGGTGAGCATAGCGTCGATGGATGTGGCGCCAAGGGAAAGGGACAGCGTCCCCTCCCGGTCGGGGGAAAGGGGGCGGGTCAGTTCCCCACTCCCGTGCAGGGCAACCCCCTTGCCCGCGCTGACGGAACATTCCCGGATAGAGAGCGTGTCCTTCGCCAATTCGGAAACCGTCCGCACGCCCCCTTCCGTCAGCAGCGTCCTCCCCCCCCTGCCGGTAAGGGTGATCCCTCTGGCATCGGCCTCCAGGCGGCACTGCAAACCGACCGTGCGGCCATAGCTCCCCGCCGCCTTCACCCCGAGAAGGCCGTTTGCGACCTTGACCGGGGAGGCATCGGGCATGAATGCGCCCGCTGTCCCGCACTGGGCCCGGTCCAGATCGATGCTGAAGCCGGCCTTTCTTTCCGGGTCAAAGGGATCGAGGTGCGCTGTTCCGCTCACCCCCCCTTCCAGGAGCTTGCCGCGGATGTCGGCAACGGCTCCGGCACGGGTGAATTTTAGTCCCCCTTCGAGCGCGCCGATGTCCCGTTTCTTGTACGTCAGATGCTTGATGGCAACGCCGCCGTCCCCCTCTAACCAGCGCATCCCCTCCCCTGAGATATAGTCAACCGCCAGCCTGCCGGACATGCCGTCCGCCCCGGCAGTGTCGCTTCGTGCCGTAACGCCGTTCGCTTCCAGCCGCAGGGGAAGTCTTGTCATCGCCCCCGCATGGGCGGCCACGGGGATTTTGCCGCGGAGGCGGGCAAAGCGCAGCTCAGCGCGGTCCAGCGCCAAGGCGCCGTCTTTCAGGAGAAATTCTCCGCCCTGCACCCCGTACGACCCGGCGAAATCGACCTTCTTCCCATCGATGAGCCCGCCGCTCCACCGGACGCTCCCTGCGGCGGAGACCGTGCCGCCGCTGCCAATGAGTTCGGTTTCGGTCACCCCTTCTTTGACGGCGAACCGTTTGCCGGCACCGCTCCCCCTCAGGTCGGCGCATGCCGCATTCAGCTTGATCTTGAACTCACGCGGGCCGCGCCCGGCCCCGCGGAGGGAGACGGCAGCGGTGCCGGCGGCAAATGTCAGGTCCTTCCCCGCAAGCACGTGGTTGAGGGAGGAAACCGGCCCCTTCCGGATGTCGACCTGGAAGGTAAGGGGCTCTGCACCCGCAGGCCGGTAGCTGAGCTTTCCCTCGGAGGAAAACCCGAAAACCCTCGCGGCGAATGACGGCACCTCCACGGAAAGGGGCTTCAACCGGTTGGAAAAAGTGGCGGCAAAAGGGGCGGCAATCGCCTGCAACACGCCGCCGGTTTCTCCTTCCTGTCCGGCCCTGCCGCGGAGCTGCCAGCCATCCTTCACCTTGACCAGAGAGGCATCGGCTGCAAGACCCTGCCCGAGAAGCGTTTTCCCCTTGGCTACCGCTCCCCCGCGCAGCGAAATCGTGCCGCCCCCTGCGGTTATCCCCTGCAAGCCATCGCCGGAGAAGCGAAAGACCGAGGGCCGCAGCACGCCGGCCGGGGCCAGGTCCCCGCGCAGTCCGGGCGGCAGCATGGCATAGAGGGTTTTTATGTCGATACCGTCAATGGTGACCGTCGCGGTAAACGATCTTTTCGTTCTCGCCTGCCGCATCATGCCGGAGGCCTGCCACCGGATAATCCCGTTGACCCGGACGGCACACTCATCCAGGGAAAGCTCATCCTTCTGCGGATCGTATCCCCCCGCAAATGCCAGCTCACCTTTGACGGGAATCCGCGTGTCCTTCAGGGCAAGGGCGAGATGCTCGATGCCAAGCCTTCCACGAGCCGCCAGCTTCCCTTCATGCAGCTTCAGGTTCAGGGAAAGTGCCCCCCGGCCATGGGCGAGGCCCGGCCCACCCTTTCCGGCGAAGGTCTGCAGGGCAAACGAGGGGGCAGCGAAAGCCACCTCCACGGACGGCGCACCCCCGAGGCGGGCGCTCCCCTCCATGCGGAAGGGATCGCCGCCGGCATCCCTGCCGGTCAGGAGCATCCGGGAGCCGGTTACTCCCTTGGTGGAAAGGTCGTTGACGGTCAGCGCCAAGTCGTCGAGGCGCACCCCCTCCACTGCCAGAGACGCCTGGCCGATCGTCAGGCGCTTTATGAACGTCTCCCCGCCCCCCTTTTTTTGCGAGAGAAGGCGGGCCAGTTCGCGAAAGTTCCAGTCCCCCCGGCTGTTTCTGCCGACGGTAACCGTGAGCCCGCGGAGCGAGATCTCGTCAAAGTTTTTCCTTCCCCGCAGCAGGTCCCGCCAAGACGGGGTAATCGTTATCGACCGGGAAGCGACGAGTTCTCCCCCGCTGAAGCCCACCGGATTTCCTACTGTCAGGCCGTTGATCGAGACGGTTCTTCCGGCAAGGCCGATTCCGGCCACGGTGACCGGATACTGGAGGTAATCGGTGAGAATCCGGGAAATCCGGCGTGCTGCGGAGGGAGTGTGGAGATAGACCGTCGCCAGCAGGTAACCGCAGACGGGGAGAAGGCACAACAAGACGGCCGACACGGTGACCACCCGTGCAAGCGTACGCTTTCGCCTTCTTGTCGTCTCCCCTGTTTCCGTCATCACCGTGGCCGTCCCTTATCAGACTTTACCTTCTACCACATTATTTGGCAAGACGACAGAGGATTTGCATTTTCCGTGAACTGTGTGCTGTGGGTGGGTACCTGCCGTAGTCAGTATAAAAGGGGGTTTTCCGGGAGGGATGATGGACTTGGCCCATAATGTAAAAGCCCGGCATTGCCGGGCTTTTACTGCAATAGAGTCTCCAAAAGTCACCCCGTCCAAGGGGGCGCAGCATGGTGGACCTCGTTGTTACTTCTTCTTGGCCACCGCGTCCTTGAGGGCCTTACCAGGACGGAATTTGGGCACCTTGGCAGCGGCAATCTTGATCTCTTTGCCGGTCTGCGGGTTTCTTCCCGTGCGAGCCTTCCTGCTGGCGACTTCAAAGCTGCCGAAGCCGACCAGGGTTACCCGGTCCCCTTTTTTCAGAGCGCCGGTTACAGTGGTGATGAACGCCCCTACCGCTTTCTCTGCCGCCGCCTTGGTAAGACTGGCAGACTTCGCTACAGCTTCGACGAGTTCTGCTTTGGTCATGGTAAACCCTCCTTTTGTGTGATTGTGCAGGTATACTATATCCACAAATTTGCAGTTTGCAAGGGATTATTGTAAAAATATTTTATTTTTTTCAAGGCAGAGTTCATTTTGCCACTGCTGCCGCCCGCCCCACCCCGCAAAAAGTGCTCCCCCATCCTTTCCGGAACGTCATTCCGCAGCCAAAAAAGAAAAAGCCGCCGGCCGCCCCGCCAGTACTGACGCGACCGCGAAGCGCATGTGCTACTTCTCGCCTCTGCCATCCTTTGCCGGTTCACCATCGTAGGTGGTCGGCTCCGTCCCGCTGATAAAGCATTCCGTCATGCTCCCCTCGCTCCCTTCCCTGGCCAGGCGGCCGGTGCGGGGATTGATCACGGCAAAGGAGATGTTGGCCGGCGCAGTAAAACTCTGGGCCGAAAGGCCCGCCAGGGAGCGCTGCATGAAGTCGGTCCAGATGGGGGCAGCCGCCTGTCCACCCGAGCCGCTGGACCCGAGGGACCTCTCCTGATCGTAGCCGACCCACACCCCCGCCACCAGTTGCGGCACATAGCCGATAAACCAGGCATCCTTCATGTCATTGGTGGTACCCGTCTTGCCTGCCACGGGGCGGCCCAGGGCCTTGGCCCGCTGTCCGGTGCCGCTGGTCACCACACTCTCCATCAGATTGGTCATGATATACGAGGTTTCCGGAGAAATGACCTGGACCGGGGTAAGGGGAGAACTCCCCTCGGCTCCCTTGATTACGCCATCCTCGGCCTTTTTCCCCGCGGAGCTCGCCTGGACGAAGGTCGGTATCGCCGGAGGGGTGATCTCCTCCAGGATCTTGCCGTTGCCATCTACCACCTTGGTGACGAAATAGGGGGTAACCTTGTAGCCGCCCGAGGCAAACACCGCGTAGGCGCTGGTCAGCTCCATCGGGGTGAGGCTGGATGAGCCGAGCGCCAATGTGAGGTTGCTGGCGAGCGGCGCGGTTATACCCAGTTTCTTGGCGTACTCGATGGCATAGTCCACCCCGATCCGTTCGAGGATCTTGACGCTCACCACGTTGATGGAATTGGTGAGCGCCTCCCGCATGGTGACGGGGCCGCGGTAGATGTTGTCGTAGTTTTTCGGCTTCCAGCTCTTCTCCCTGCCGCTGTCGTATTCCACGGGGGAGTCGTCGATAATGGTGGCCGGGGTCATCCCCTTGTCGATTGCCGCGGCATAGATCATCGGCTTGAAGGACGAGCCGGGGTTCCGCCTGGCCTGCATGGCCCGGTTGAACTGGCTCTTCCTGAAGTCGTACCCTCCCACCATCGCCCGCACCGCGCCGTTTTTCGGGTCCATGGCAAAGAGCGCCGCCTGGGCCTCCGGCTCCTGGTCGAGGGCGAAGACGGCCCCCGCCTTGTTGACATCGGGGGTCACGACCGAAACCTCGATGACCGCGCCGAGGGGAATCGTTTTCCCCTTTGCCCCTTCCGGCTTGCCGTAGGCGTCCGCAAGGGTGACCTTGCCGGCCCACGCCATGTTTTTTCGGCTCAAGGTGCCGGTCCGGTCCCCAACCCGCACCGTCAGGTTGCCGGCGGCGGGGTTCATCGCCGTAACGACCCCCTGGTAGGTGCCCCTTTCCCGCAGAGCGGCGGACTCTATCCCCTCCTCCACCCGCTTGCAGAACTCATCCACCTTCTCCCTGGCCAGGTACTGGAGGGGGCCGCGGAACCCCTGCCGCTTGTCGAGCGCCTTGAGGCCGTTCACCACCCCTTCATAGGCAGCCTTCTGCATCTCGGCGTTCATGGTGGTGTAGATCTTCATCCCCCCCTTGTACAGCATGTCCTCGCCGTACTTGTCCTCCAGCTGGATGCGCACCTGTTCGAGGAAATAGGCCGACTGGTCGCCGTTCACCTTTTTCCTGGAGCGGATGATGATCGGGAGGCTCTTGGCATGGTCCGCCTCGGACTGGGTGATGTACCCCTCCTTGACCATCCTCTCCAGCACGTATGCCTGCCGCTCCTTGGCCTTGTCCAGGTGCTTGATGGGAGAATAACTGTTGGGGGCCTTGGGAAGCCCGGCCAGGATGGCCATCTCCGCCAGGTTCAACTGGTCCACGTCCTTGGCGAAGTAGGTTTCCGCCGCCAGCTGGACCCCGTAGGCGCCGGCCCCGAGGTAGATCTGGTTCAGGTAGATGTAGAGAATCTCGTCCTTGGAAAGTGCCTTCTCCATCCGCGTCGCCAGGATCGCCTCCTTCAGCTTGCGGGAAAACTTCTTCTCCGGGGTGAGGAGCATCGACTTGGCCACCTGCTGGGTGATGGTGGATGCCCCCTCCTTTTTCCGGAGCGAGATGAGGTTCTTGACTGCCGCCCGGACCACCCCGAGATAGTCGATCCCCCCGTGCCGGTAGAAGTTCGCGTCCTCCGCCGCCACAAAGGCCTGGATCAGCTTCTTCGGGACCCTGGCGACCGGCACCACGGTGCGCCGCTCCAGGTAGAACTCCCCGACCAGGCTCCCGTCGTCGCCGAAGACCTGGGAAACGATGGGGGGCCGGTAGTCGGCCAGCCGGTCCACCTTGGGGAGGGTGGCCGTCAGATAGAAAAAGTAGCCGGCAAACGCCAGCGCTCCGACAACGGCGCCGAAAACGGCGGTTTTCCACAAAACTGCGCCTATCGCGAACTTCTCCCGGCGCTGTATTTTACGGCTGGGATGCGGCTGTCCCTGGTAATGTTGCATGACTTGCTGTCTCCGGCACTAAATGGTTGACTCTGCGTAATTTCTCATTATCGCGTGATTGGCCGGCGAATTCAAGCAGATTATCATACTCTGCGCCGTCACCGGATGAACAACCCACGACGCGACATTCATTTTTCTGGCGAAAAATTGTTTTTTATTATACGTTGTTGTCTGCGGCCAGCCATCACATGAAAGGAACCGTGACCGGGCCTCCCGGCACATGCGAACCCATGAACTACCATTACCTGCGCCCCAATCTCCTCCCCGCTGAGGGTTTGCCGTTTTTTCCCCTCCGCTTCGTCGTCCTCCCCCTGCTGGCACTGCTCATGCTCCCCCTCGCCGCCCACGGCGCCCCGATCACCCCTTTCTACACCCAGAACCAGAGCCCGGTGGCCCTCATCTTCGGCCTTCCCGCTCCGGACAACGCTGCGCTCCTCCCCAAGGGAAAGCTCGGCGCCATCCTCGCCGTCGATGTCGCCAACAACTTCACCGAAGACGCCAATGCCAACGAATCGATTCTGCTGGACGGCGAGAGCTACCGGGTCAACCTCGCCCTCCGTTACGGGATAACACAAAGGGTGGAGGGGGGAATCGACATCCCCTACGTCGGCATCGGCGGCGGCATTTTCGACCGGTTCATCGAGGGTTGGCACCGCTTTTTCGGCCTTCCCCAGGAAGGTCGCCCGAATGCCCCGCGCAACCGGCTCCTCTACATTTATGACAGGAACGGCCAGCCACGGCTCTTGCTCGACGACTCCGGCTCGGGGCTGGGCGATGTCCGACTCTCCGGAGGGGTGCAACTCTACGACGACGGACGGCCGAACCCGCGCCAGCTGGCCCTGCGCGGAAGCATCAAGCTCCCCACCGGGAACAGTGATAATCTGCGCGGCAGCGGCAGCACGGATTTCGCCCTCTGGCTGACCGCGGCCGACGACTACCGGCTGCCGGCACTGGGACACCTGACGTTGTTCGGCGCCGCCGGCGGGATGGCCATGACCGACGGCAACGTGCTGCGCGACCAGCAGCGAAACCTGGCCGGCTTCGGCACCCTCGGCCTCGGCTGGGGGCCGGCGGACTGGATCGATTTCAAGGCCCAGCTTTCCGGACACACCCCCTTCTTCCAGGGGAGCGATCTCAGGGAACTGGCGCGCCCCGCGCTGCAGCTGATCGTCGGCGGCACCCTCAACTTTTCTCCCATGACCTCCCTGGACATCGGTGTCTCCGAGGACGTGGCGGTAAACACCTCGCCGGACGTCGCCCTCCACCTGGCGCTGCGCAGGCGTTTCTGATCCCTCCCTGAATCCCACCAAAAAGACTTGTCTTTCGTCATAGCATATATTATTTTATATATATCATTATATGCTGTTTCGGGGATTACGGATGCCATACAGGATTGTCGTGATAGGGGCAAACGCCGCAGGGGCCAAGGCGGCAAGCAAGGCAAAGAGGGTCAACCCCGCAGCGGAGGTGACGCTGGTCGACCGGAGTACCGTCATCTCCTTCAGCTCCTGCGGCATCCCCTACTACGTGTCGGACACGATCCCCTCCCTCAAAGAGCTGGTGAGCACCGCCGACGGGGTGGTGCGCGATACCTCTTATTTCAGGAACGACAAGGGCGTAACCGCCATTACCGGTGCCGAAGCGATCGGGATCGACCGTGCGGCGAAAAGGGTTTCCCTGTTCGACAGGAACAGGGCCCGCCCCTTTACCCTCCCCTACGACCGCCTCGTCCTGGCAATGGGGAGTTCCCCTGCCATCGCCTCCCTGTCGAGCATGGGGTGCCCGAACATCCTTGCGGTGAAGAGCGTCGAAGACGGCGTCGCGATCAAAGAGAGAGCCATTCCCGGCAAAGCGGCCTGTATCATGGGAGGTGGACTGGCAGGGCTGGAAATTGCCGAAGCGTTGTCTCTCAAGGGAATGCGGGTCACCATCCTGGAAAAGCACCATCACCTCCTGGACGGTATCCTTGACGTTGAACTGGCGCGGCTCCTGGAAAGACACCTTGAGGAGACAGGGGTGACGGTGCTCACCTCCTGCCGGGTCGCCGGCTTCGACGGTACGACCCGGGTGGAAAGGGCCATGACCAACCTGGGCGAAGTCCCCGCCGACCTGGTCATCCTCGCCCCCGGCGTCACTCCCAACGTCACCCTCGCCGAAGAAGCCGGCCTCACGATCGGTGAGACCGGGGCCATCGCCGTCAACGAGCGGATGGAAACCTCCGATCCGGACATTTTCGCCTGCGGCGACTGCACCGAAACCGTCCATCTTGTTACCGGCAGAAAGGTCTATGTTCCCCGCGGAAGCACCGCCGGCAAACAGGCAAGAGTGGCGGGGATCAACGCGGCAGGCGGGTCTGCGCTCTTCCCGGGGACGCTCGGGACAACCATCATCAGGCTGTTCGACTTCAACGCAGGGAAAACCGGCCTCAGCGAGGCCGATGCCGGGGAACTGGGATACGCGGTCGAGTCGGTGCTGGTGCCGGCCTCCGACCGCACCCATTTTTTCCCGGGCGCCACCCCGATCACCCTGAAGCTTGTTGCAGAGAGGGATACCGGCCGCATCCTCGGCCTCCAGGCGGTAGGCTGCGGCGCCGTGGACAAGCGGATCGACGCCGCCGCGGCCGCCATCACCTTCGGTGCCGATGCCGGGCGGCTTTCCCAGCTGGACCTGGCCTATGCCCCCCCTTTTGCCGCCGCCACGGACAACCTGCTTCTTGCCGCAAATGTCCTGAACGACAAACTGGCGGGCCATGCCAGGGGCATGTCGCCGGTCCGGGTGAGGGAAAAACTGAACGGAGACGAGACATTCATCCTACTGGACGTCCGTTCTCCGGTGGAGCGGCTGGAGGGGGTGATCGGGGGGAGCACGCCGCTCCCCCTGAGCAAGCTGCGGGAAAATCTTGAGAGCCTCCCGAGGGACAGGGAAATCATCACGGTCTGCCGGAGCGGACTGCGGGCGTATGAAGCACAGAGTATCCTCGCCGCTGCCGGGTTTGCCAATGTCAGCTTCATGGACGGCGGGTTGCTGGCCTGGCCGTACGGGCTGGAGCACCCGGCAGCGGAGTAAGTGGACCTGCGCGATCCGCGCTGCCACGTCGCTTTCGAGCACAAGGCCATCAACTGGGCGACCCTGAATTCATCAGACGGGATTTCCCTTCAGAACCGGCGGATCTCGATCGTCCCGCGGGAAAGCCGGCGCTGTAGCCAGAGGCGGGCAATCTGCTTGATAATGGTGCGGGTGAAGGGGATAAGGAACAACAGGCCGAGAAAATCGGTGAAAAAGCCGGGGGTGAGGAGCAGCACGCCGCCGACCAGCACCATGGCGCCGTCCAGCAGTTCGGCGGCGGGAAGCTGCCCCTGGGCAAGCTCGGACTGGATGCGGCGCAGGAGCTCAAACCCCTGGTGCCGCACCAGCCACGCCCCGGCCAGGCTTATGGAGAGCACCAGCGCCACCGTCGGGAGCGCACCGATCAAGCTGCCGACCTTGATCAACAGGTACAGCTCGATCACGGGGATGACGGCAAACAGTATGAATAGTCTGATCAGCATGTTGTCACAACATCTTCCGCAGGAACTGCCCCGTATAGGACCTGCTCACCCTGGTCACCTCCTCGGGCGTGCCGACGGCGATCACCTCGCCCCCCCGGTCGCCCCCTTCCGGCCCCAGGTCGATGAGATAATCGGCGGTCTTGATCACGTCCAGGTTGTGTTCGATGATCACCACCGTGTTCCCCGCCTCCACGAGTTTGTGGAGCACCTCCAGAAGCTTGTGGATGTCGGCGAAATGGAGGCCGGTGGTCGGCTCGTCGAGGATGTAGATGGTCCGGCCGGTGGCCCGCTTGGCGAGTTCCTTGGCAAGTTTCACCCGTTGTGCCTCGCCGCCGGAGAGGGTGGTGGCCGACTGGCCGAGCTTGATGTAGCCTAAGCCCACCTCCTCTAGGGTCTTGAGCTTGGTCTTTATCCGCGGTATGTTCTCCATGAACCGGAGCGCCTCCCCGACAGTCATGTCGAGTACCTCGGCGATCGATTTTCCCTTGTAGCGCACCTCCAGGGTCTCCCGGTTGTAACGCGCCCCCTTGCACACCTCGCACTGGACGTAGACGTCGGGAAGGAAGTGCATCTCGATCTTGATGATCCCGTCGCCGGCGCACGCCTCGCAGCGCCCCCCCTTGACGTTGAACGAGTAGCGCCCCGGCTTGTAGCCGCGCACCTTGGACTCCGGCAGCTGGGCGAACAGGTCGCGGACGTCGGCGAACACGCCGGTGTAGGTGGCGGGATTGGAGCGGGGGGTGCGGCCGATGGGGGACTGGTCGATGTTGATCACCTTGTCGAGCGCCTCGAGCCCCGTTATCTCCCGCACCGTACCCGCCTTCTCGCGGCTGCGGTAGAGGCGCTGGCAGAGGACCTTGTAGAGGGTGTCGATCACCAGGGTCGATTTCCCCGAGCCCGACACGCCGGTAACGCAGGTCATCACCCCCAGGGGGATGTCGACGGCCACCTCTTTGAGATTGTTCTCGGTGGCCCCGGCGATCCGGAGGAAGCGCTCCGGTTTCCGGCGCCCCCGCGGCACCGGGATGGCGAGCTCGCCAGAGAGGTACCTGCCGGTGAGCGAGGCGGGGTTTCGCATGATCTCCTCCGGGCTCCCCTCAGCCACCACCTCTCCTCCGTGCACCCCCGCTCCCGGCCCCATGTCGATGACGTGGTCCGCCTCCAGGATGGTCTCCTCGTCGTGCTCGACAACGAGGACCGTGTTGCCGATGTCGCGCAGGTGCTTGAGAGTCTGGAGGAGCCGCGCGTTGTCCCGCTGGTGGAGGCCGATGGAAGGCTCGTCCAGGATGTACAGCACCCCCACGAGAGACGAGCCGATCTGGGTGGCAAGGCGGATGCGCTGCCCTTCGCCCCCCGACAGGGTGCCGGCGGCCCGGTCGAGGGACAGGTAGTCGAGCCCCACGTTGACCAGGAAATGGAGCCGCTCCCGGATCTCCTTGAGGATGCGGCGGGCGATCTCCGTCTCCTTCTCCGAGAGTTGCAGGGCGTCGAAGAACGCCAGGGCGTCCTTGATGGAGAGGGCGGCCACCTCGCATATGTTTTTCCCCGACACCCGGACGAACAGCGCCTCTTTCTTCAGCCGCGCCCCGTTGCAGGTGGGGCAGGGCATCACGTTCATGTACCGCTCCAGTTCCTCCCGTACCTGGTCCGAGTCGCTCTCCCGCCAGCGCCGCTCCAGGTTGTTCAAGACCCCCTCGAACTCCTTGGCGTAGGTGTGCCTGCGGCCGCCGTCCTCCTCCCACCAGAACTCCACCTTCTCCCCCTTTGATCCGTGCAGGATGATCTCCCGCGCCTTCTGCGGGAGCTTGCGGAACGGGGTGCGAATGTCGAAGTCGAACGCCTTGGCGAGCGCCTCCAGGGTCTGGTGGTACCAGCCGGAGAGCCGCTTCTCCCACGGGGCGATCGCCCCGTCGCGGATGGAGAGTTCGGGGTTGGGGACCACCAGCTCCGGGTCGAAGTACATCCGGGTGCCGAGTCCCGTGCAGTCGGGGCAGGCGCCGTACGGGTTGTTGAAGGAGAACATGCGCGGTGTCATCTCCGGGTAGGAGATGCCGCAGTCGATGCAGGCGAGGGCCTCGGAAAAGAGGATCGTCTCCCCGTCGGCGATGGCCACCTTCGCCACCCCCTCGGCGTGGGCCAGGGAGGTCTCCAGGGAGTCGGCCAGGCGCCGCTCGATCCCTGGCTTCACGATCAGCCGGTCCACCACGATGTCGATGTCGTGCTTCCTCTTCTTGTCGAGAGTGATCTCCTCGGCGAGCTCGTACTGCACCCCGTCCACCACCACCCGGACGAAGCCGTCCTTCCTGAGCTGGGCGAGCTCTTTGCGGTACTCCCCCTTCCGGCCCCGCACCATGGGGGAGAGGAGCGTGATGCGGCTCCCCTCCGGGAGGGCCATGATCTGGTCCACCATCTGGGAGACGGCTTGGGAGGCAATCTCCCTGCCGCAGTTGTAGCAGGAGGGGTGCCCCACCCGGGCGAACAAAAGGCGCAGGTAGTCGTAGATCTCGGTCACCGTCCCGACCGTTGAGCGGGGGTTCTTGCTGGTGGTCTTCTGCTCGATGGAGATCGCCGGGGAAAGCCCCTCTATCGACTCCACGTCCGGCTTTTCCATCTGCTCCAGGAACTGGCGGGCATAGGCGGAGAGGGACTCCACGTAGCGGCGCTGCCCCTCGGCGTAGATGGTGTCGAAGGCAAGGGTGGACTTTCCCGAGCCGGAAATGCCGGTAATGACCACCAGCCTGTCCCGGGGGATCTCCACGTCGATGCACTTCAGGTTGTGCTCGCACGCCCCTTTTATGATGATCTTGTCGGTTGCCATGGTCCTCCGGTTATGACTGCGAGCGGCGAAAAAGGATACTATAGCACAGAAATCCCTTTTTTTACACGACGTGGTGAAACGGGAAAAGAAGGCCGCCTTGATCCGGCTTTATTTCCCGGTTCGCCCTGATACAATGGATCTAACGTCTGCGAGACGAATCCGCGAAGGAGGTGGCAGAATGGAAGATTCATGCTTCAAATGCGGCAGGGACCTGGCGAACGGCCTCTGCATGGGATGCCAGAACGCGCCGAAAGAGTGCACCTGCGAAGAGGAGGGCGAAGAGGAATAGGGTGGATTTCTGCTTGACAAAAACCGCAGCACAGGGGTAATCCTTACGGTCATTGCATTGTCGCTGCACCATTCAATAACGTCCGGGAGAACCATCATGAAGCTGATAATGACCGTCCTGTTCCTTCTTCTGTCCCTGTGCTGCATCCCCCTTGCCGCCGCTGACCGGCTGGATCTCGACAAAGCGGTCAAGATAGGCTCGGGCAAGACCATGGTGATCGAGTTTACCGATCCCGACTGTCCCTTCTGCCGCAGGGGGTCCGCGTTCTTCCGCGGCCGGCAGGACGTGACGCGCTACATCTTTTTCAACCCACTCGCCATTCATCCCCAGGCAAAGGAAAAGGCCCAGTACATCCTCTCGGCCCGCAACAAGGCACAGGCCTACGAGGAGATGCTGTCCGGCAAGCTGGACGGCCGGAAGCCGGGCGGCATAACCGCGGAGGGGATCAAGCTCCTGGAAGAGCACATGGCGGCGGCGAAGGAGGCGAACGTGACCGGCACGCCGACCTTCATCATCTGCGGCAGGATCATCGCGGGGTTCGACCAGCAGAAACTGGAGCAGGCCTTGGGGAAGTAAAGAAAGTCCCCCTTTGGCAAAGGGGGGAATGGAGCGGATGCCTTTTAAACCCCCGCAATCGCTCGCCCCGCCTCCAGCAGCTCCTCCACGACGGCCGGATCGCTTGCCTCGCTGTAAAGGCGCAGCACCGGCTCAGTGCCGGAAGGGCGGATCAGGAGCCAGGAGCCGTCGGCGAAGATGAACTTGAAGCCGTCCTTGAAGTTCGTCTCCGCCACCGGCCGGGACGCGATGGCGGCGATCTCCCCCTTGCCCAGCTCAGCGATCAGCCGCTCCTTGGCGCGGTTCTCGATGGGAAGGTCGATGCGGCGGTAGGAGAACCGGCCGATCTCGTCCATGGTCTCCTCCAGGAGGCGGCGCAGCCCCTTGCCGCTCGCGGCCATCGCCTCCAGGAGGAGCAGCCCCATAAGTATCCCGTCCCGCTCGGGGATATGCCCCTTGACGCCGAGCCCGCCCGACTCCTCCCCACCCATCAGGATGTCGTGCTCCAGCATCAGCTCGCAGATGTACTTGAAACCGATCGGCGTCTCGAACAGCGGCAGGCCGAACTTCCGGCAGAGGAGGTCCACCATCCGGGTGGTGGAGACGGTCTTCACTACCCCGCCGGACAGTCCTTTCCGCTCATGGAGATGACGCAGCAGCACGGTGAAGATCCGGTGGGAAGAGAAGAACTCTCCGGACTCGTCCACCGCGCCGATCCTGTCGGCGTCGCCGTCCAGGGCGAGCCCCACGCGGTAGGCGCCGCTCTGCACCAGGGCCGAGAGTTCAAGGAGGTGCTCTTCGGTCGGCTCGGGTGGGGTCCCGCCGAAGCCTGGATTCTCAAGGGTATGGATTTCAGCGGTTCCCGGCAGGAGCTCGGGAATGAAGCCGGCCCCGGCGCCGTACATCGGGTCCACTACCACCGGAATCCCCGCCTTTCTGATCAACTCCAGGTCCACGTAGCCGGCCAGCTGCCTGAAATAGCCGGACCGGACGTCGATCCATTCCGCCAGCCCGCTTGCCAGCGCTTCCGAAAGCGGCACTTCCTGTACGCCCCGGCCGCTCCCGACGTTGCGTGCCACCACCCCTTCCAGGGCACGGGTCGTGGCTGGGCGCGCCGAGCCGCCGAACGCCTCCTTCACCTTGAAGCCGTTGTATTGGGGGGGGTTGTGGCTGGCGGTAATCATCACCCCGCACCCCGCTTTCAGCTCGTGCACCGCCCAGGACACCGCCGGGGTCGGTGCGTAGCCGTCGGAGAGCCAGCTCTTGATCCCGTTCCCCGCCGCGACCTCCGCCACCCGCTCGGCAAACTGCCGGGAGAGAAAGCGACGGTCGTACCCCACTACCACTCCCTTCCCCGCAAGCCCTTGTTGATGCAGGTAATCCATGGTGGCCTGGGCCACCAGCGAAACATTGTCAAAGGTAAAGTCGCGGGCGATCACGCCGCGCCACCCGTCAGTCCCGAATTTGATCTGCACGTCCGATTCCCTCCCCTGCATCATTGGCGATTCGCTCTTTTGTAGCAAAAATTCCCTTCCCCGGAAAGATAATAATTACACGTGACGAAACCTCAAAAAGACCCAATCCACCACGAAGACACGAAGGACACGAAGTTAACAGACTTGTTTGTTAAGGGCATTTCTTCGCGCTCTTCGTGGCATCGTGGTGAAATGAGGCTTTTGCGAAGCGATGAAACTTCCCGCTTATGTCAAAAGTGGATGCTTTTAGTGCAGTTTTTGGATATAGTCCCCGCTAGAGGAGATACCCATGTACGGACGGATATTCAGACCCTTTACGGTCGGCGGCTTCATCATCGTCCCCGAAGGGGAAACGCCCCCGCCGGAAGGCGGCATCACCCTGGTGATGGGGAAAAAGGGGGCGTTCGGCTCCGGCGAGCACGAGACGACCGCCTCCTGCCTGGAGGAACTGGAGCGCCTGCCGGGGCTCGAAGGGATGCGCTGCCTCGACCTGGGGAGCGGCACCGGCATCCTCGCCATCGCGGCGGCACGCCTCGGGGCCCATCGGGTCATCGCCGTAGACATCGACCCCGCCGCGGGGATAGCATGCGCCGCCAACATCGGCCTGAACGGCGTGGAAGAGCATGTGTTCCCGGTCTGCGGCGAGCTCGCCTGCATCGGGGAGGACGATTTCGACCTGCTGCTGGCCAACATCTATGCCGACATCCACCTGGCGCTGGCCGGCGAGATGGTCGCCAAAGTCCGTCCCGGCGGCTATCTCCTCCTGTCCGGCATCCCGGTCCAGGACCACTACGAGGTGCGCAACCGGTTCCAGCGAAAGGGATGCGATCTTCTTCAGGGCCGTTTCATGGAGGAGTTCGTCACCTTTCTCCTCCGGAAAGGATAATTTCACCGCGCGGTTGACCCGGCGCCCGACTTGCCGTATATAGATACGGGAACCCATACCATCGAGGAGGAAAACCATGCTGAAAAAAATCGCCCTTGTCCTGACACTATCTGTACTGCTCTGCGGCACCGCCCTGGCGGGCGATGCCAAGAACCCGCTGGTCCTGATGGAAACGAGCCTAGGAAAGATCAAGCTCGAACTCTATGCCAAGGAAGCCCCCGTCTCCGTGAAGAACTTTGTCGACTACGCGAACAAGAAGTTCTACAACGGCACCATCTTCCACCGGGTCATTGCCGGTTTCATGATCCAGGGAGGGGGCTTCACCCCCGAAATGACCAACAAACCGACCGATCCCCCGATCAGGAACGAGGCGGGTAACGGCCTGAAGAACCGCCGGGGGACGATCGCCATGGCCCGCACTATGGTGGTCGATTCCGCCACCGCCCAGTTCTACATCAACGTCGTCGACAACGGTTTCCTCGACCACCGGGACGATACCATGCAGGGATACGGCTATGCGGTGTTCGGCAAGGTCGTCGAGGGAATGGACGTGGTCGACAAGATCGCCGCGGTCGGCACCGGGCACAAACAGGGAATGGCGGACGTGCCGCTGACGCCGGTGGTGATAAAATCGGTTACGGTGATAAAATAGGTGAAAGGCAGGTGAACGGGGGGGCCGGACGGGCCCCCTTATTCGTATCCCTCATCCGGCGGTGCAACCAAGAGCAGGTCCCCCCATGGACAAAAACGCCAGATCCCTCGTCAAGCTCCATCTTGCCGCGCTGTTCCCCGGCCCGCACACCCTCACCGCCCCCGACGTACCGCCAGCAGCACGACGTTGCCGACCGTGAACAGCAGCGCCCCGGCCAGCGCCACCCCCGCTCCCGGTTCCCTGTGGATCTCGATGAGCGCCGCCCGGTACGGCTCAACCGCCACCTCCTTGAGGTAGATGCCCGCCCCCTTGCTGAAGTAAGGATGGTTCGGGCTGATGGTTGCCACATCTTGCCGGCCTCCGGTGATGGTGCGGAGCTCGGCGCTGTAGTCGACAGGGAACCCCATAGGCCCCATGGCCGCCGAGATGTTAGCCACCTGCAACCGGCTGCCGTCCGGCCCCATGATCACCCCCCCCTCCCGGATCGGCATCACCTGCTTGTACCCCCCCCGTGCGCTGAAGAGGTGGGCGAGGACGATCAGGAGAAAGCCCGCGTGCATCACCTGCGGGGCAATCAGGACAAGGAAATTGCCGCGCCGGTACTTCATCCGGACCGATTCTATGCTGCAGAGCACCGTGTTCATGGCCAGGATGGCGAGAAGCGCGATGGCGGCCCAGAGCCACCAGGAAACCACGAGCGGTGTCTCCGCGAGCCACTGGAACAGCGGGAGGTCGTTGATGGAGCTTCCCTCTGCGCCCCCGCCACTGAACGAGCCCACGGCGAGAAAAAGACAGACTCCGCCGATCAGCCAGAGGCCGAAGGTCAGAGAGGCGAGACGGTCGTAGAGCTTGGCGAGCATGGTAGTTGGCCCCTTTACAGCAGTAGGGGCGAGGCATGCCTCGCCCGTAAAACCAGGGCGACTCATGAGTCGCCCCTACGAAAAACGTTGCTTCAAAAACTGTGCGAGCTCTTCATCAGCATACTCACCCCCAGATACGTAAAGAGCGCCACCGCAAACCCCGCAATCCCCCCCCAGGCGACCACCCCGTCCCACCGGGCCCCCTTCAGCCGCAGGTGCAGATAAAGGCTGTAAAAGAGCCAGAGGATCGAGGTCCAGAGCTCCTTCGGGGTCCAGAGCCAGTAGGTCCCCCAGGCGTAGTACCCCCATATCCCCCCCGCGACCATGGAGGCGGAGAAAAACGAGTATCCCACCAGCGAGGCCCGGTACTGGAGGTCGAGAAGGGGCCTCTCCCGCCCGAACAGGAACATGGCGCCGAGGAGTCCCCCGACGCCGAACAGGGCGTAGGCGAAAAAGGCGAGCGCCACGTGGAGCTCGAACCAGAAAGTCCGCAGGACCGGCGGCAGCGGCATGGCGAAGGATGGAAAGGGGAGCGCCAGCAGGGCGAACAGCCCCGCCAGAAGGCCGGCCCCCCAGGAAAAACGGCGGGATCCGGTCAGGGTGGACGCAAAGCAGAAGGGAAAGGCCATGACGGCCACGGAGGCGGAGAAGAAGACCAGGGTGTCGTGGGGACCGATGAGGGGGAGGCGCCCCAGGGCAGCGCCCCGCACGGCGAGATAGGCGAGCTCCGCTGCCAGGCCGGCGAGAAAGAGTGTCCGTTTATGCGCCCCGAACAGGTAGAGGACGATCGAAGCGATGAGAAGCCATTTCATTGCACCACCCGGTTGTGTTCTATCAGCCGTGGATTAGCGCGCGGGGCGCGCCGCACAACAGTACACCGGGAGAAAAAGGGGGGTCAAGAAAAATCTGGCATCATCGCCTCGGCGGGGATGCGTGTTCCGTCAGCAGCATCATCAAGCGCCGCACCGCCGGCGATTCATGCCTTTTCGCGGCAAAGACCTCGTCGGCCCGGATATCCTTCCTGCCGTAGAGCGCGGCATTCGCCGCGCCATCGATCCGAAGGGCGGCCCCTTCCAGGGAAACCCCGGCAAACACCCCCCTGCTGCGGGCATAGGAGTAGATTTCCGCCTTCAGCTGGATGTCTGTGGCCGCCTCGGCATTGCGCCCCACCGGCCCCGCGGCGGCGGCCGCATCAATCCCGATGGTGAACTTCCCCTTTCTGAGCCCCTCGATGCTCCGTTTGCCCTTGAACACCAGGATGACGTCGCTCGACTGGGCGCCGATCTGCCAGCCGATCCCCCCTCCCGTGAAGGTAACGAAGGAGGGATTGCTCCACTCTCCGTCCTCCTTACGCACCAGCAGGACCCCTTTTCCGTGCCGCCCGCCGACCACGAAGCCGAGCTTGATGACCCCCGGGATGACGGCGATCGCGGCTGCATTGCGCAGGAGCGCCGGCGGTATCCCCTTTTCAGGGATGGCCATGATCTCCTTGAACACATCGGCGGCCGCATCGATCTTTTCCGCCTCCTCCGCCGCCCCGGCGGGACCCGTCAGACCCGCACAGAGGAGGGTGACTGCCGCCAGCAGGAAAGCCAGCCGTTTAAGCCTCATGAATAAACTCCTTTCAGGAATTGGCTGCACAGGAAGGACCTGCGAGCGTTAGCCGCAGCAACCAGTATACTGCATCGCCGGCCCCGGCGCTACGGCCGATTTATCGCTGGATCAACTCACCCGTTTCTGCTATCATTTAGTTGTCTTCTTTTCCCCTGAGCACGAACCCATCGATGACCCCTGACTTCAGCGATCATATGAAAAAAATTACCGGCCTCCTCTCCTCCGCGGAATGCAACGTCGCCATAGCGGGCCTCAGGGGGTCGGCGCCCGCCTATCTCCTTTCCCGGCTCCTTGCCGAGGCGAACGGCACGTTCCTGATCGTCACGGCAGACAGCGACGCGGCCGAAGAACTCCACCGGGAACTGTGCTTCTACGCCGGCGAACAGGAGACGGTCCTCTACTTCCCCTCGTGGGACACCACCCCCTTCGAAGCGGCCTCTCCCCACCCCGCAGTGGTCGGCCGGCGTCTGAACGCCCTCTTTCGGCTGACTGACGGCAGAGCGAGGGCTGTGGTGGCCCCCCTGGCGGCCGTTGTCCAGAAAGTCCTCCCCAAGCAGACTCTGGGAGAGGTTTCCCAGTATCTGGTGGCCGGCGAGGAGGTGGCGCGCGAGGAGCTCCTCGCGAAACTGGTGCGCCTCGGGTACGGTTCCGCCCCCCTGGTGGAGGACCCCGGCACCTTCGCCGTGCGCGGCGGCATCCTGGACATCTTCCCCCCGAACCTCCCCTTTCCGGTCAGGGTCGAGTTTTTCGGAGATTTCGTGGAGACCATCCGCTCCTTCGACCCGGGGAGCCAGCGCTCCCTCCACCCCCTCCCCGAGTTGGTTCTTCTCCCGTCGCGGGAGATCCTCCTCCCCGAGGGGGAGGCACAGGAGTTCGCGTCCCGGCTGAAGACGCGCTGCGATGCCCTCGGTTTCCCCGCGGCGAGGCGCCGCGAGCTGATGGAGCAGCTGCACAACGGCATTTTCCCCGCAGGGATCGAGTACCTCCAGCCGCTCTTTCATCCCGGCCTGGAGACCATTTTCGCCTACACCGGTCCCGCGACGGTCCTGGCCCTCGTTGACCCCGCAGCCATCGCGCAGACCCAGGAGACCTTCCGCACCGAGCTGGCCGCGGCGGAACGGCGCGCCCTGGAGCGGGACCTGATCTTCTGCGAACAGTCCGGGCTCTTCCTCCCGGCAGACGAGCTGGCACAGCAGTTCGCCTCCCTGCGCCGGCTCGCCATACCCTTCCTCGAACTGGCCGAACCTGCGGAGGAAGGGGAAACCTGCCGCTTCTCCGTCGAGGAAAACAGCGATCTGAAGCTCGACCTCGCGCCGGACAGCGAGGCGGTCCTGAAGCCGCTGGTCGACAGGATCTCCGGCTGGCTCGCGCAGCAGTGGCGGGTCATCATCTCCTGTCACCAACGGGGCCAGGCAGAACGGCTCTACGAGCTCCTCGCCCACTACCGGCTCCCCCTTGCCATTTCCGAACGGAACTTCCCCGCCGAACGCGCCCGCCGGGACAACAGGGTGGAGATCCTCACCGGCGAGATCTGCCGGGGGTTCCGCCTCCCCGGGGAGGGTCTGGTGGTGATCGCCGAGGAGGAGATCTTCGGCAAGCGGATCAAGCGGCGCGGCGTGAGCGAAGCGCGCAGGAAGCAGATCCTCACCTCCCTGGCCGAACTGAAGCCGGGCGATTACATGGTCCACCTCGATTTCGGGGTCGGCATCTACCGGGGGCTGCACCATGTCGCCCTGCAAGGGGGGGAAGGGGACTTTCTCCTCCTGGAGTACGCCGGCGGCGACAAGCTCTACCTCCCGGTCGACCGGATCGGCCTCGTGCAGCGCTACATCGGCGCGGAAGGGGTGGAACCGCGGGTCGACCGGCTGGGGGGGGCTGCCTGGGACAAGGCAAAGGCGCGGGCACGGGAAGCGGTCCAGGAGATGGCGGCGGAGCTCCTGAAGATCTACGCCGCCCGCCAGGTCCACGAAGGGGTCGCCTTTTCCCCGCCGGACGACATCTACCGGGAGTTCGAGGCCTCCTTTGCCTACGAGGAGACGCCGGACCAGATGTCAGCCATCGAGGACGTGCTGAGGGACATGGAGAGCGCCAAGCCGATGGACCGCCTGGTCTGCGGGGACGTGGGGTACGGCAAGACCGAGGTCGCCATGCGCGCCGCCTTCAAGGCGGCGATGGACGGCAAACAGGTGGCTGTGCTGGTGCCGACCACGATCCTCGCCCAGCAGCATCTGGAAACCTTCGGCGCCCGGTTTGCAGCCTATCCGGTCCGGGTGGAGATGCTCTCCAGGTTCCGCTCCCCCAAAGAACAGAAGGAGATTCTCGCGGGGGTGAAAAAAGGGGAAGTGGACATCATCATCGGCACCCACCGCCTCCTCCAGAAGGACGTGGCGTTCAAGGACCTGGGCCTTCTGATCGTCGACGAGGAGCAGCGCTTCGGCGTGACCCACAAGGAGCGGCTCAAGCAGTTCCGGGCGGTGGTGGACATCATGACCCTCACCGCCACCCCGATCCCCCGCACCCTCTACATGTCGATCATGGGAATCCGCGACCTCTCCATCATCGACACCCCGCCGGTGGACCGGCTCGCCATCAAGACCTTCGTCGCCCGCTTTTCCGACGAGTTGATCCGCGAGGCGGTGCTCCGGGAGATCCGGCGAGGGGGGCAGGTTTTCTTCGTCCACAACCGGGTGCAATCGATCGGCGCCATGGCCGAGCACCTGGGGCGGATCGTCCCGGAGGCGCGGATCGCCGTGGGGCACGGCCAGATGGAGGAAAAGGAGCTGGAGCGGGTTATGCTCTCCTTCATGCACGGGGAGACGAACCTGCTGCTCTGCACCACCATCATTGAGTCGGGGCTCGACATCCCGAACGCCAACACCCTCATAGTCAACCGGGCCGACGCCTTCGGCCTGGCCCAGCTCTACCAGCTGCGCGGCCGGGTCGGCCGCTCCCGGCAGCGCGCCTACGCCTATTTCCTGATCCCGGGAGAGGGGGCCATATCAGGCGATGCACGCGAGCGACTCAAGATCCTCCAGGACATCTCGGAACTGGGGGCGGGGTTCCGGATCGCCACCCACGACCTGGAGATCCGGGGGGCCGGCGACCTCCTGGGGGGGCGCCAGTCGGGGAACATCGCCGCCGTCGGCTTCGAGCTCTACACCGAAATGCTCGAAGAGACCATCCGCCAGTTGAAGGGGGAGGAGCTGCCGGAGCGGGTCGAGCCGGAGATCAAGCTCCGCATCCCCGCCTTCGTCCCGGAAGACTACGTCAAGGACCCGAACCAGCGGCTGGTGATCTACAAGAAACTGACCCAGGCAACGAGCGCGGAGGAGATCGCCGAGGTACGGGACGAGTTGACGGACCGGTTCGGCCCTCTCCCCCTCGCGGCCTCCTATCTCCTGGAGGTAATGGGGGTGCGCCTCCAGTTGAAGGCATTCCTGATCAGGGAGGCGGAATTCGACGGCCAAAGGCTGATTGTCGCTTTCCACCCCAAGACCCCCGTGTCGCCCGACACCATTATCGCCCTGATCCGGCAGTCGCCGCGGAAATACCAGTTTACCCCCGATTACCGGCTTGTTGCCGAAGTGAGCGATACCTCATTCGAAGGGGTCCTGGCGGAAATCAGAAATGTCTTGAAAAGGGTTTCCTGATATGGTAATTTTCATAGGATTAGTTAATTTTCCCCAAAGGAGTTGTACCTATGTGCCGTAAAAGGTTTGTCAGGATTGCAGCGGTCACCCTCTTTCTGGCGGCGATGGTTGGCTGCAAATCGCAGGGGCCGGGTGCGGAAGCGGGCAAGAAAGAGCATGCCGGACAGGTCCTCGCCGAAGTGAACGGGGCGGTCATTACCACCGACGACTTCAAGAAGGAGCTGGAAATCCTCCCTCCCTACCTGAAACAGATGGCCGGAACACCCGATGGCCTGAAAGAGATGCTGGACTCGATGATCGTCCGGGAACTGGTTTTGCAGGATGCCCAGAAACAGGGGATCGACAAGAGCAAGGAAGTAGCAGACCGGATGGAGGACATGAAGAAGCGGGTCATCGTCGAGGCCTACCTGAAGAGTAAGGTCGAAGCGGAGGTCAAGCTCTCCGATGCCGATTTGCAGAAATTCTATGACCAGAACAAGGATAAATTCAAGGCCGGCGAGCAGCTGAGGGCGAGCCACATCCTGGTAAAGACAGAGAAAGAGGCCCAGGACGTCCTTGCCCAGCTCAAAGGGGGCGCGAAATTCGAGGACCTGGCGAAGAAGTACTCCACCGACCCCGGCTCCGGCCAGAAGGGTGGCGACCTGGGATGGTTCGGCAAGGGAAGCATGATCCCCGAGTTTGAGAAGGTTGCTTTCTCCATGAAGGAAGGCGACGTTTCCGGCATCGTCAAGACCAAGTTCGGCTTCCACATCATCAAGCTCACCGGCAAGCGCCCCGCCGGCACCCTCCCCTTTGCCGAAGTAAAGGAGCAGCTCAAGGCGAGCCTCATGCCGGAAAAGCAGCAGGAAGTCTTCAAGAAGGTGAAGGATGACCTCAAGAAGAGCGCCAAGCTGTCCATAAAAGAGGACGCCCTGCGGGGAATGAGTGCCCGGGCCGCCGAGGCAAAAACCCCTCCCATAGAGGGGATCGAGAAGAAGTAACCTTACCCATCATAAACCGTAGATCAGCCCGGAAAGGGGCGCTGCCGAAGCAGCGCCCCTTTTCATAAGAAAAGAGCGCCATGATCCTCCTGTCAAAAAGAGCCCTAATCATGCTTCTCCTTGCGGCCCTCCCCTCCGTCGCCGCGGCCGAAGTAATCGACGGCATCGCCGCAATCGTCAATGACAACCCCATCACCACCTACGAGGTCGACCGGGAAGCGGCCCTCATCACCAGGGAGGCGGCGCGAAAATCCGCCCCGACCGACGAGGGGGCGAAGCTGCGCACCACCGCCCTGAACCAGCTGATCGACAAGAGGCTTGCCGAGGAGAAGATCAAGGAGCTTGACATCAAGGTCTCGGAAGAGGAATTGCGCCAGGCCATCGATGACGTCATGAAGCAGAACAACCTTACCCAGGAGACGCTGGTTGCGGCACTCCAGGCCCAGGGACTCACCTTCGACCAGTACAAGGCCCAGCTCAGGGAACAGATCGAACGCCTGCGGCTGATGGGCCAGGAGGTGCGCTCCAAGGTGCAGGTGGGTGACAAAGAGGTCAGGGAGTATTACGACGCCAATCTTGCGCGCTTCGGCAATGAAATGTTCCAGGCCCGCCATATCTACTTCAAGATCGACGACAAGACCCCACCTGCCGATGTGAAGCGGACCATGGCCACCGCCATGTCCGTGCTGCAGGAAGCGCGCAGCGGAAAGGATTTCGCAGAGCTGGCAAAAAAATACTCCGACGACCAGCTGACGGCAAAGGATGGGGGGGAATTGGGCAGCTTCAAAAAAGGGGAGATGCTCCCCGAGATAGAAGAGACCGTGGCCACGATGCAACCGGGGGAGATCAGCGACCTGGTCAGCACCCCTGCCGGCTTTCACATTATCAAGCTGGAAAAGAGATTCGTCAAGAGCACGAAGAGCTTCGAAGAGGCCAAAGGTGAGATCGAGGAACTCCTCTTCAGGAAGAAATCGGAGGAGCGTTACAACCAGTGGATCGCCGACCTGCGAAAAGGGGCGGCCATCGAGATAAAGCCGTAAGACGTTAGACGTCCCACATCCAACGTCTCCCTGCCTTTAGAGTCCCTTCTCCGCCAGCCCGGCCAGCAGCTCGCGCTGGGCGGCGGTAAGCTGTTCCGGTACCCTCACCCCGACCCTTACGTAGAAGTCGCCCCGGCCGGTTTTCCCCATGTGGGGAAAGCCGAGCCCCGTCAGCCTGATCTTCGTCCCCGGCTGGATTCCGGCCGGCACCTTGATCCGCTTCGTTCCCTCCGGGGTGACCACGTCCAGCGAAGTCCCGAGCGCCGCCTCGGTGAATTTAATCTGCCGCTCGACGACGATGTCGTCTCCTTCCCGCTCGAAGTGCGGGTCGCCCCCTACCTTGACGGTCAGATAGAGGTCGCCGGGAGGTCCGCCGCCGACCCCGTCCCCCCCCTTGCCGTGAACCCTGAGCCGCGCCCCCGTATCCACGCCGGCCGGCACCTTTACCGACAGCTCCTCGCGTTTTCCGTCCCGCATGAAGGCAATCCGCTTCTCGCCGCCGGTGAACGCCTCGCGAAAGGAAACTGCGAGCTCCATGGCGAAGTCTTCCCCCTTGCGCCGCCCCCCGCCGCCGTAACCGAACCCGCCCCGCTGGAAACCACCGCCGAAGATGCGGGAAAAGATGTCCTCTGTGCCGAACCCTGCGTCCTTGAACAGGTCCCCCACGTCGAAACCGCGAAAAATGTCCTCCTGGGAAAAGCGCTGGTGGAATCCTGTGGAGCCGAACTGGTCGTACTGCGCCTTTTTCTGAGGGTCGGAAAGGACCGCATAGGCCTCGTTGATCTCCTTGAACTTTTCTTCCGCTTCCTTGTTGCCGGGGTTCTTGTCCGGGTGGTACTTGACCGCCAGCTTCCGGTAGGCCCGCTTGATCTCGTCGGGAGATGCGTTCTTTTTCAGGCCGAGCACCTGGTAATAATCGGCAGAGGCCATCAGTCGCTCCTTGAAAGTCGTTGTCGTGACTATGAATGTAATCCCTGTTCGCGGCAATGTCAATAATCGTATGCCTTGACAATACGGCCATGCAGGCCTAATATTCTCGTGTTCGGACAGCGGACTCTGGCTGGCGAACAGCAAAAGGAGACTTCATCATATGAAAAAAGCGATCGTCGTGGGTGGCGGGATCTCCGGCCTGGCCACCGCCTACCTGCTGCGGAAAAAGGCGCAGGCGGCCCGGATCGAGCTGGAAGTCACCCTGCTTGAGCAGGAGAGCCGCGTCGGGGGGAAGATCTGGAGCATCAAGGACGAAGGGTACCTCTGCGAGTGGGGGCCCAACGGCTTTCTAGACAATAAGCCGCAGACCCTGGAGCTCTGCCGGGAGCTGGGCGCCGACGCCCAGCTCCTGCGGAGCAACGACAACGCCCGCAAGCGCTTCATCTACTCGGGCGGCATGCTGCACCAGCTTCCGGAAAACGGCCCCGCCTTCCTGAAGAGCAAGCTGATCTCCTGGCCCGGCAAGCTCCGCCTTGCCATGGAGCCGTTCGCCGGCAAGCCGCCCCTTGAAGTGGACGAAACCCTGGCGGAGTTCGCGCGGCGCAGGCTGGGCGACGAGGCGCTCCGCAAGCTGATCAGCCCCATGGTGTCCGGGATTTTCGCCGGGGACCCGGAGACCATGTCCCTGCAATCCTGCTTCCCCCGCATTGCCGAACTGGAGAGGGAGTACGGCGGACTGATCTGGGCGATGATCAAGCTGGCAAAGAAGAAGAAACAGGAGATCGCCGCAGGGAAGACGGTGGCGAGCGCCGCCGGCCCGGGGGGCATCCTCACCTCGTTTCGCGGCGGCATCCAGACCCTGACCGACATCCTGGCGGAGCGGCTAGGCGATGCGGTCGTGCAGAAGGGACAGAAGGTCCTCGCGGTGGAGAAAGGGGAGAGTGTTCCCTACCGGCTTATGACCGAGGCCGGAGAGATGGAGGCGGACGCCGTGATCCTGGCGACCCCGGCCTACGCCTCGGCGGATATGCTCCGGGAACTGGACTCCTACCTGAACCATGCCCTCTCCGAGATACCCTATTCCTCAATGACCGTGGTCTGCTTCGGCTATGAACGGAAGAAGATCGAGCGCGACCTGAACGGCTTCGGCTACCTGGTCCCCAAGGAAGAAAAGATGAACTGCCTCGGCACCCTGTGGGATTCGAGCATCTTCGAAAACCGGGCACCCGCCGGCCGGGTCCTGCTCAGGAGCATGCTGGGGGGGGCCTGTTTTCCCCGGTACATCGGGTTGTCCGATCTGGACGTGATGGACCGGGTCCAGGCGGACCTGAAGACCATCATGGGGATCAAGGCGCCCCCCGCGTTCGTCCGGATTTTCCGGCACGAGAAGGCGATCCCCCAGTACGTGCGGGGGCACGGCCACCGGCTCGCCATGCTGGAGGAGAAGCTCCGGGAGCATCCCGGCCTCTTCCTCACCGGCAACTCCTACAGGGGCATCGGCCTGAACGACTGCGTGGCCGCGGCCGACCAGGCGGCACACGCCGTGGTCGGCTACCTGCGGCGGCGCTGAGTAGAAGCCTAGCACTTCAAAGAAAAAGGCCACTGTCATGTGACAGTGGCCTTTTTCAGTTGCACTGGAGTCTTCTCTAATGCTAGATGGCGCCGCTGGCAGGAAGGGCGGTTGCCAGGGTCACGCCGTCGACCACGACAGTGCCGTTCGTGGCGTTGTTTGCACTGATTCCAGTCCCGCCGGCTCCCCTGGCAACGTTCACCACATTGCGCACGGTCAATGCATACTCGGACAGGAGGGTGACCGTGCCGCCGTTGCCGCCATTCGGCGCCGTGCCGCTGTTACCACCGTTGGCGGAGATGAAGCCGGTGCTCGTCTGATTCCCCGCGGTAACTGCAACATTGCCCCCGTTGCCACCCTGGTTTCCGCTGCCGCCCACCACCGCAATGCCGCCGACGGACACGCTGCTGGAGGAAAATAGCGTGATGGACGTACTACCGGCGCCCCCCTGGGTCGTCCCTGCCCCGCCGTTGGCGTTGATTGCCCCCGAGCAGGTCACGTTGCCATAGCCGCTTACCTCGGCGGTTCCTCCTGCGCCGCCGATGGTGCCCGCACCGCCGGAAATATCGATGCTGCCAGAGGCGCTCACCAAGGTACGGAGCGGATCGACCGTATTGCCCGCCTGGGGGGTGACGAACTGCAGTGCACCCCCGTTCCCCCCGGCTGCGCTCTTTGTCGTGTTGTCCCCCCCCCTCGCCGTCAACGTCACCTCGTTGTACACCCCCCCACCGGGTATATCGACGCCAACGATCTGGACAGGAGACGACAGGATGGCCAGAACCGTACCGCCATTGCCACCATTGCCGCTTGCACTGGCACCACCGTTCAGGGTCAAGCTCTGATAACCGAAGAACTCCACATTAGCGAAGCCCTGGAGTGCGTTACCCGCGACGTCGCTCGCCACGGCGATCGCCCCACCGGTTCCCCCTGCCGTGCCGTTGCCGCCGTTGAGTGAAATGTTGCCGCTCACCTTGATCCCCTCGGGGGATACCAGGTGCAGGCCCGTGCTGTCAGTACCGACCATATTCTTCATGAGCAGGGAACCGCCGGCACCACCATTTCCGCCCACGCCGTTTCCGCCGTTGGCGGAAATGGTGGCAGCGATAAGAATACCACCGCTGAAGCTGGTAAGGGAGACAGCCTTCGCGTTCCCGCCGGCACCGGACGAACCGGAAGTACAATTCCCGCCGTTGGCGTTTACAGTCCCCTCCACAGATACCCGCCCGATGGCACTGGCTTTCCCCCCGGAGAGCATAATGAGACCGGCAGCGCCGCCGCTCGTGCCGTTGCCGCCGCTGGAGTCGATGGTGCCGCTGGTGGCAATGCTCGCCGCATCAGCCTTGAGCTGGATCGCGCCTCCCAAGCCTCCCGCGCCAGTGTCGCTTTTTCCTCCCCTGGCGTTGATGGTGTTGGTGTTGTAGAGGAAGTTGGCCGCCAGGAGGGTGACAGCACCGCTCGCGCCGCCGGGAACACCCGTCCCGTCCGTACCGCTGGCGTCGATGGTTCCCAGGTTGATCAGGGTCCCGCCCGAAGCGCCGCTCGCAGTAAGCGTAATATCGCCACCCGCGGCGCCGGTGCCTGTCTGGTTGGTCCTGAGGAAACTGTTGGTCGTCACCCTGCCGTTAACCTGGATGAAGGTGCCCGACTGGAGGTTGATGGCCTCCCCATCGGTGGTGTTGGTCAGTGTGCCGTTGATGACGATTCCCTGGGAAATAAGCGTAGGTACGGTGTTGCTGGGGAGCCGGAGCGTCGTGTTCACGGTCAGACCGGTGACCCTCTTACGCCCCGACGGGGTCTGAAAATAAAGATCGGGGTCTCCGGTCAGGATGAAGTAGCTATTGTCAGCAGGCGCCGCCGGGTCTAGAGCCACCTGGGTTGGATTTGGGCTGTTGATGGTGGCAGCAACGGTCGTGGCGGTGCTTACGTTGCCGAATTCCGGACTTATCCCCGGCACGGAAAATGTCGCGACCACTCCGCCCCCTACATGAAACTTCAGGTCACCGTGGACAGCGGAGCTGAAATTAGTCATGGTGGCGGAACCGGGAATGAGCATGGCGGCGGAAGTGAAGTTCTTCATGGTGACTATCGCTCCCCCTTTTCCCCCCGAGCCGCTGGTGCCGTCCCCCCCCTTCAGGCTGATGACGCCGGTGCCGGTGGTGCTGTTGGTCGCCGGACCGCAGGCAAAGAGCGTCAAAGATGCCGCGATAAGCAGCAAACATTTCAGGTAACGCATGGTTCGTAATCCCCTTTCCGGCCAATGGCCAGGGCCGGCCTTCGGTTTCCCCGAAGAACGCAGCCATACTATGTAATGTAATTTCACTGCATTCTGCACGGATAAAATCAGTATCTACAATACCGCCGGGAACAGGGTTGTCAATCCTGTGCGCGCCCCCTCAGCGGTAGTTCTTCCGCCGGAACAGGCCGGTCTTCAGGGAGGCGATCCGGTCGAGGAACAGGACCCCGTCCAGGTGGTCCATCTCATGCTGAATCGCCACCGCCTCGAATCCGCTCGCCCGCACCTCCCGGGGCATCCCATCGCCATCCAGGAAGCGGACCGTGATGCCGGTCGCCCGCTCCACGTCGCCGGTGTAGTCGGGGATGCTCATGCACCCCTCGCGCATGACGGCGGCCCCTTCCCGCGCTGCAATCTCCGGGTTGACCATCACCAGGAGACCATGGTTGTTCTCCTTCCCCTGGCGACTTGCCGAGACGTCCACCACGCAGACCCGCAACGTCACCCCGATCTGGGGGGCGGCGACCCCGACAGATCCGGGCCCTTCACGCATGGTGTCGATCAGGTCGCCGATGAGGCCCGCAATCTCCCCATCGATCCCCCCAACCGGCCGGCAGAGGGTCTTCAGGAGCAGATGGGGATATACCAGTATCTTCTGAGCGGGCATCGGCTTATAAGGCAACCGGGGTGATGGCGCGCACCCCGATCTCCACGTTCAGCTCCTTCTTCAGTTTTTCCAAGAGTCCCTCCGCATCCTCGACGGTGATACCCTCGGGAAGCGCAGCCTCCAGCATCAGGACGTAGACCGGCTCCTCTTTCGTGCCGATCAGCCGGGTGTTCAGGTCGGTGATGTTGACCCCCCGGTCGGCCAGCGCCCGGGTCACCCGGTAGACGATCCCCGGGCGGTCGGAGCCGTAGACCGATATCAGGCAGAGCTCCCCCTCCCCCTTGACCGGACAGATCTCATCCTCGGCAAGCGTCCGGACGTATGCGGCAAGCCCGGTCCGCTCATGGAGACCCTTGAACTCGTCGGCAAGGAGCGCTTTGGCAAACGGCTTTTCATGGGAGACGACCAGGATCATGGCAAAGTCACCCCCCAGCATGGTGCAACTGGAATCCTCGATGTTGCAGCCAAGGCGAAAGAGGACCTCGGTGACGTCGGCCACGATGCCGGGGCGGTCCTTGCTGATGATGGTAACGGCGAAGTGGGCGAGATTTTCTTTGCGGCATTCGCTCATAGAGGCTCCCGAAGTCCTACAGCTTGTTGATGAACACTTCCCGCGGCTTGCTGGTCCCGTCGCTTGGTCCGACGATCCCCTCCCGCTCCATCCGCTCGATGATCCGGGCCGCCCGGTTGTAGCCGATCCTGAGCCGGCGCTGGACCATGGAGATGGAGGCCTGGCGCGTCTCGGCGACGAGCGCCACCGCGTCGTCGTACCGCTCGTCCAGGTCGTCCTCCTCCCCGCCGCCGTCGTCCCCCGCTTTCTCCTCCAGGAAGGTCTTGTCGTAGACCGGTTTCCCCTGCTTCTTCAGGAACTCCACCACCCGCTGCACCTCGGCGTCGGAGACGAAGGCGCCGTGGCTCCGCTGCATCTTGGCGGTCCCGGGGGGGAGAAACAGCATGTCGCCGGCGCCCAGCAGCGACTCGGCGCCGTTGCAGTCGAGAATGGTGCGGGAGTCGATCTTCGACGACACCTGGAACGAGATCCGGGCCGGGAAGTTCGCCTTGATGAGCCCCGTGATGACGTCCACCGAGGGGCGCTGGGTGGCGAGGATCAGGTGGATACCGGCAGCCCTCGCCATCTGGGCCAGCCGCGCGATCGACTCCTCGATCTCCCGTCCCGCCACCATCATCAGGTCGGCCAGCTCGTCCACGATCACCACCAGGTAGGGGAGGTGGCCGTGCTCCAGCGCCTCGTCCTTGTCGAGGAACGCCTGGATCGCCTCCTCGTCCGTCGCCAGTTCCTCCGGCTCTTCCACCACAGGAACGTCCTTCACCCGGCTCTCCGCCAGATCCTTCTCCTCCCGCTCCAGCAGCTTGTTGTAGGAGTCGATGTTGCGCACCCCTTTGTCCGCCATCAGCCGGTAGCGGCGCCCCATCTCGTCCACCGCACGCTTGAGCGCCAAGGCCGCCTTCTTCGGGTTGGTGACCACCGGCAGGAGTAGGTGGGGTATCCCCTCGTAGACGGAGAGCTCAAGCATCTTCGGATCGACCATGATGATCCGGAGGTCGCGGGGGGTGGCGGTGTAGAGAAGAGAGAGGATCATGGTGTTGATGGAAACCGATTTGCCGGAACCGGTGGCTCCGGCCACCAGCAGGTGCGGCATGCGGGCGAGATCCGTCACCAGCGGCGCGCCGGCGATGTCCTTGCCGAGCGCCAGGGGGAGCTTCATCTTCCCCTTGTGGAACTCCTCGGCAGACAGGATCTCCTTGAGAAATACCGTCTCCCGGTCCCGGTTGGGGAGCTCCACGCCGACCACCCCCTTCCCCGGGATCGGGGCGACGATCCGGATGGAGAGGGCCTGGAGCGCCATGGAAAGGTCGTCGGAAAGGCCGGCGATCCGGCTCACCTTGATCCCCGGCCCCGGCGCGAACTCGTACATGGTGACCACCGGTCCCGGGCAAATCTCCGCCACCTCGCCCTCCACGCCGAAGTCCTTGAGCTTCTTCTCCAGCAGGCGGGCGTTCATGGTCAGGGCTTCCTTGTCGATACGCCGCGCCGTCGCGGGGGGAGCGTCCAGGAGCGACAGGGGAGGGGTCCGGTAGTTGCCGTCGTCCCTGACGAAATCGAACGCCTCCTGGAGCGGCGCGCTCTTCTCGCTCTCCCGCTTCTTCTCCTTTTTTGCGGCAGCCGGAGGAGGGGGAACCGTGACCGGCAGCGGCTTGATCACCGGCGCCCCCTGCTCGGCGCTCTTCGGCTCCTTCTCCATCAGCTCGCGGTTGAGCGCCCGCTTCTCCCGGTAGCGGCTCCACCGCTCGCCGAGCGCACCGAACCACCAGTCGGCGAACAGGACGAAGGAAAAACGGGAAAGGACCATGATCGATGCGGCCAGCATGGGCAGGAGCAGCAACAGCGCGCCGGTAAAACCAAGGTAGCGCCGGAGGAGATCGGCGGTCTTGAATCCCACGGCGCCGCCTGTGGAAACTTGCTGGCCGAGGAAAACGGTGAACTCCTTGTTGAAGGCGAACAGGGCGGAGAGGGAGACGAGGAGCCCCAAAAAAGCGATCCCCTTGTAGTAGCGCCACCGGAACTCCTTGAAGCGGAGGAGCCGGTAGGCGAAGTAGACGAGGGCGCAGGGAACCAGGTAAGAGGCGATGCCGAACACCTGCAGGGAAAGGTCCGCCACCTCGGCGCCGAGCCGGCCGCCGAAATTGCGCACCCCCGCCTCGGAGGAGTAGGTGTTGAAGGAGAGGTCGTTGGCATTGAACGAGAGGAGCGCGATCAGGATGAATATCCCGAACGCCCCGATCCCCATCCCCTTCAGCTCCTTCTTCAGCTTGTCCTGTTTGTCCGGCTGTTCCATGCTATTCCCGCGCCAAGCGCTGTAGGGGCGAAGCATGCCTCGCCCATGTTTTCCATGCCAACACTTTCAGGGCGACGCGTGCGTCGCCCCTACATCTCCAGGATGAGCGGCAGAATCACCGGCCGCCGCTCGATGGTCTTGTTGAAGAATCGGCGGAGCACCCGGCGGACCTCCAGCTTGACCTCGTTCCAGTCGGCGAGCACCTCGGAGTTCCTCAGGGCGAGGGTGTCGAGGACCACCTTTTTCGCCTCATCCAGGTATTCCTGGCTCTCGTCCTCGAAGACGAACCCCCGGGAGACGATGTCCGGGCCGTAGATGATCGCACCGCTCGCCTGGTCGATGGCGATGATCACCACCACCATCCCGTCCTGGGAAAGGTGCTTTCGGTCCTTCAGGACCATGTCCCCCACGTCGCCGATCCCCTTGCCATCAACGAACACCCGTCCCGACTCAACCGTTCCGACGATGCCGGCCTTTCCCCCGCCGAAAGCCACCACCTCGCCGTCCACCGCCAGGATGCAGCGCTCCGCCGGAATCCCCACCCGCTGGGCCAGCTTGGCGTGCTTCACCAGGTGGCGGTACTCGCCGTGCACCGGCATGAAATAGCGGGGGCGGACCAGGTTCAGTATCAGTTTCAACTCTTCCTGGCTGGCGTGGCCGGAGACGTGCACCTCGGAGACCTTTTCATGGTACACCTCGGCGCCGCGCCGGTAGAGGTGGTTGATCAAATCGGAAATGGTCTTTTCGTTCCCCGGAATGAAGCGGGACGAGAGGATCACCGTGTCGCCCCGCTCCAGCTTGATTTGCTTGTGGTCGTCCATGGCGATCCGGGTGAGGGCGCTCATCGGCTCCCCCTGGGAGCCGGTGGTGATCATGCAGACCTCCTCCTTGGGCAGCCGGGGGAGCTCCTTCAGGTCGATCAGGATGTCGTCCGGTATCCGCAGGTATCCCAGTTCCCGCGCAATCTGGACGTTCCCGACCATGGAGCGGCCGTTCAGGAGGACCTTGCGGCCATGCGCAGCGGCGGCCTCCACCACTTGCTGGACCCGGTGGATGTTGCTGGAGAAGGCGGCCACGATGATCCGCCCGGTGCACTGGGGGAAGATCTCGGCCAGGGCCTCTCCCACCAGCCGCTCCGACAGGGTGTACCCCTCCCGCTCCACGTTGGTCGAGTCTGCCAGAAGCGCCAGCACCCCCTCCTCGCCGTAGCGGGCGAAGGTGACCAGATCGGTCAGCTCGCCGTCCACCGGGGTCTGGTCCAGCTTGAAATCGCCGGTATGGATCACCACCCCTTCGGGTGTGCGGATCGCCAGGGCGCAGCCGTCCACGATGGAATGGGCGACCCGGATGAACTCCACCTCGAAAGGGCCGACGGCCACCTTCTCCCGCGGTCGCACCACCCGCATATCGGTCGTCAGGTGGAGGTCGTACTCCTTAAGCTTCTCCCGGACGAAACCAAGGGTAAGCGCCGTGCCGTAAACAGGGGGGGAAAGGTCCTGGAGCACGAACGGGAGCGCGCCGATGTGGTCCTCGTGGCCGTGGGTCAGGAATATCCCGCGGACCCGGTCGACCTTGTCGCGCAGGTAGCTGATGTCGGGAATGACCAGGTCGATGCCGAGCATGTGCGGTTCGGGGAACATCAGGCCGCAGTCCACCACGATGATGTCGTCGCCGTACTCGAAAAGAGCCATGTTCAGGCCGATCTCCCCGAGTCCGCCGAGGGGGATGATCCTGAGGGCCAGGTTGTCGTTGTGCGCTGTTTCTTCCATGAAAACGCTTTCTGCCTCACCGCATCAGCGGCCCTGCGGCGCGCCCTGCCCCTGCACCTTAACCAGCGCGGCGATCTTCTCGTCACACCGGGCGATCCACTCCGTACCGGGGGCATAGAGCCCCCGCACCGCGTAAAAGGAGCTCCTGAGCGACCGGTAGGCGATCAGGGCGCGGGTCGCATCCCCCATCCGCTCCAACCCCTCGCCGATGGCCCAGAGCCGCTGTGCGGCCAGCTCCACGGTGGGGCTCCCCGGAGTATACATGTGGATGGCCGATTCGTAGCCGGCAATGGCGCCGACAAAATCTCCGGCGGCCGCTGCAGCCGCACCCCGCTTGAACTGGGTCTGCTGCCGATGCCAGGTGTTCCCCCAGACGAGGAGGATGGCGAGCAGCGCGATCACCGCCCCGTTGACCGCTATGGTTTTTGCCTTGTCCATACCCCTCACCTATCCCTGGAAAAATCCGGGCACGGCCAGGAGGAGCGTCCCCAGAAGAGCCAGCACAACGCCGGCCAGCACCGCAACGGCAGCCAGTATGTCAAGGGGCGGCTTCAGGCGGTGGGCTGCCGGAAGACCCCAGGCGGCCGCGGCCACCCCTATAATGATCATTGCCAGATACAGAATCGTCATCTCACCTCTCCAGGCCGGCGGCGATCGCCTGCCGAACCTCCTCCATCAGCCGCTCCCGTTCTTTGCCGGCCCCCCCGGCCGTGGGAATCGGCTCGGCAAAGCGGACCGTGATCGTCCCCGGATAGAGCTCCAGGCGGTTCTTGGGGTTTACTCGCATGCTGCCGCTGATGGTGACCGGGACTATCGGAACCCCGGCCTTGCCGGCCAGCAGGAACCCCCCTTTCTTGAAGGGAAGGAGCGAGCCGTCGAAGGTGCGGGTCCCCTCCGGGAAGATCACCACGCTCCGCCCCCCCCTGATGGTCGCCGCGGCGGCATCCACGCTCTTCAGGGCGCGCCTGCCATCCCCCCGGTCGAGGGGAATGTAGCCGGCCCTGGCCATGGAATGGCCGAAAACGGGAATCCGGAACAGCTCCACCTTGGCCAGCCAGGAAAAGCGCTGGGGGATGGCCTGGAAGAGTGCCAGGATGTCGAAATTCCCCTGGTGATTGCTCATGAAGATGACCGGGGATGCGGGCGGGACCCTTTCCGCCCCGACCACGTCGACCTTCACCCCGGCCAGCCGGAGCCCGAGCCGGCTCCACAGCCGGGCGTGCCCGTGGTACAGGGCGCCGGTCCGGTCGAAAAATGAACAGAGCAGTGCACTGAGCGCAATGACAAAGGTCAGGGGGATGAATATCAGGAGAAACAAGCGGGCCCGCAGCATACATAACTCCGTCACATTATCCCGCTTAAATTACTGTTTTTCGCCGGCATAGTCAAACAAATACAGCGGGCCTCCGGCCAGTCCGGCAAATGAAAAAGGCCGACGATGTACGATCGCAAGCCTTCGATGGTAATTGGCGCGCCCGGAGAGATTCGAACTCCCGACACCCTGGTTCGAAGCCAGGTACTCTATCCAGCTGAGCTACGGGCGCGTGTGAGTGCCACTGCTACTGCGTTTTGCGCAAGACCCTCTTGTCCCCCACCCGGATGGTCAGCCTTTCGCTGTCGAAGTATTCCAGGAGTGGGATCATGAACTTTCTGGAGAGGCCGGTCAGCTCCCGGAACTCGGGGGGGGTAATACCGCCGGTCTGCTGCAGGTGGGCGACCAGTTTCTCCCTGATGGCGGCGAACGGCTCGGGGGCATAGAAGATGTCGCTCTTCACCTTCACCGCCCGCCCCTCGCGGGCCAGGAAATTGAGGTGCTCCAGGGCATCCCTTTCCGTGCAGCGGAGCGTATCGCAGAACTCCCTGATGGTGGGGGGTTCCATCCCCCCGGCGCGGAGCCTCGTCTCGACCCCCGCCTGGAGATCGACCTGCCCGGCGGCGACCCCGCTCTTTCTTCCGGGAAGGGTCACCAGGTCCCGCTCCGCCACCGCCTTCCCCTCCTTTTCCAGGGACAGGAGGCAGGGGCCGAAGAAGCGGGGGTCGCTCCGCTTCGGGACCCGCGACTTCAGTTCCTCCTTCCCCATCCCCTCCTTCATCGGGTTGTCCTTGAGGAACGCCCGCAGCTCGCTCAGCAGCCCCTCCTTGATGGCGGCGAACGCCTGCCTGGAAAGGAATATCCGCGGCTCCTTCACCACCTGGACCAGTTCCCCGGCGGAGAGGAGGGTCGCCAGGGAGGCCTCGATCCGCTTCACCGACATGCCGGTCCGGTTGACGATCTCCTCCCGGGAGAGGCCGGAGAGGAGGCCCGCCGCCACCAGGAGCCGGATCTTTTCCGTCTCCTCCCCCGCTTCCAGCGCATTCAGGAGATCCAGCGCCTCCGTAGAGCGCCGCCTCCTCCTGAGGGAGGCGGGGTCGAGGACCACACCCCCTCCCAGGGTGGCCTGGGGGGAATAGGTGCGGAGCACGAACGGGTCGCCGGGCAGCAGCAGCACCGGTTTCGCCAGGCGGAGCTGGACATAGGCGCTCTCTCCCGGCACAAGCCGGTCCCGGTCGATCAGGATCACCTTGGCCGGCACCTCGTAGGTGGCGGAATGGAGGCGGAGCGTTGCGCGGTGCTTCAGCTCCCGGGGCGCCGAGGGAAGGTAGTTGAGGCGGGCGTCCACGGTCCTGGTGGGGCGGTAGATCCCCCGGGGCACCACAATGTCGCCGCGGACTACTTCGGTGTGCTCCACCCCCTGCAGGTTCACCGCCACCCGCTGGCCGGCTGACCCCGTGTCCGCCTTCCTGCCGTGTGTCTGGATGCCGCGCACCCGGCAGGCAAGCCCGACGGGGAGGACCTCCACCTCGTCCCCCACGGCGATCTCCCCCGACAGGAGAGTGCCGGTCACCACCGTGCCGAAGCCGGTGACCGTGAAGACCCGATCGACCGGGAGGCGGAACGGCCCCTCCCCCATTTTTTCCTCCACCTCGCCCGCAAGCCTCGCCAGTTCGGCCTTCAGGCGGTCGATCCCCTCACCGGTCCGCGAGGAAACCGGGACAATCGGCGCCTCCCCGAGGAAACTCCCCGCCAGGTAATCCCGCACCTCCTCGGTCACCAGCCCGAGCCAGTCGGGGTCCACCATGTCGGTCTTGGTGAGGGCCACCAGCCCCTTCTTGACGCCGAGGAGCTGGCAGATCTCCAGGTGCTCGCGGGTCTGGGGCATCACCCCTTCGTCGGCGGCTATCACCAGCATCACCAGGTCCATCCCCCCGACTCCCGCGACCATGGCGCGGACGAACCGCTCGTGGCCCGGCACGTCCACGATCCCCAGTTCGAGTCCCCCCGGCAGGTCCAGGTGGGCGAAGCCGAGTTCGATGGTGATCCCCCGCGCCTTCTCCTCCTTGAGCCGGTCGGTGTCGATGCCGGTCAGCGCCTTGACCAGCGAGGTCTTGCCGTGGTCGATATGGCCGGCAGTGCCGAGGATGAGATGTTTCATGGAGCGTCCTTACCGTTCCTATGCCCAGATCGGAATGTACCGGGCATGCTTTTTTGAAAGGTTTTCTGGATCATAAGACTTTACGAGCCCTGCGTCAATGGTATCAGCGATGATTCTGGAGGCGATTGAGTAGTTGTGGTCTTCGATCTTGAACCGTTCACGGAGGGATTGATTTGTCATCTGTTCGTTCGAGACGTATTTCAGGCAGGCGTGCTGGTAACAGGCTCGGACTTTGTCTTTCCTGTCCATTTCGTTCAACGGTTGGAACGAATGGAGCACCACTTTCGTATGCCGCTCTGTTTCTATGAACTCGGGAGCCGGAAGCTGAAACAGCTCGATGTGAAAGATAACCTTGTCAATGCCGCTTCCTTGCTCTTCACAGACACCGACCCGGCGCAACAGCGAAGCTAATTTTTCATTGCGGGATTGGAATTCGTCTATAAAGCGCATGGTTGTGATGATAGGTCGGCCGGGGTTGGTGATTTCCAAGCGGTCGTCAAATATTTCTATGGTCGGGCCGGCGCCGGTTTCGTGGAAATCCTGATGAATGAGGGCATTGGCCACCAACTCGCGAATGGCGATTTCCGGGTACATGCGGACTGTTTCCCGGAAAGCCCGTTTGATCTCTTCATTGGAAGGGAGTTTGTCGTTGATATAGTCGATGAGTCCTTCGAATCCGACGGCATAACCTTTCGTGCCCGTAAGGTCCTTGACTGTCTTGATGCGGTTTTTCCCCTCGTAGATGATAACCCGCGGTGCCTTGCGCGCCAAGCCTTCGAAGCTGTTCAGGTTCTTGGCGAAAAGTATCCCGCCGAGATTGGTAATATGGTATTTGCTGCACTCCTTCACGACCAGTTTCTCGCCGCAGAGCTTTTCCAGGATGGCATCGCGATTCGTCGGGAGCGGCAGCTTCATCAGGTCGAAATAGCCCGGATAGTCAAGAAGGTTCAGCACTTCATCGGCATTGATGCCGCCAAGGGCAATGTCGGTTTCGAAGCTGCTCCCCGGCCTGATTTGCCAGATTTTCTTCTCCTTGTCCGGGAACTCTCCCAGATCGCGGGTAATGCTGCCGACCCGGATATATGCCTTGTGCAGAAACTTCACCGGCCGATCATGTGCCGCGGGAACTTCGAAGAGTGCGACGGTAGCATTCTCGCAGGCAAACTCGAAGATTCTGAAATCAATACGAGGATTCAAGCGGGTTGCCAGCCAATGCTCCAGCTCTTCGCCCCCCTTCCTGGCTGATTTGGGATGGAAATCCGTGCCGACAATCCGATGGGTTCCGTCTTCCACGCCGAACACCAGGTAGCCATTAGCCTGCCTGTGCAGACAGGCACCGTTGGCCACGGCGGAAAGGCGTTTCCCGATCTCCTCCGGGTCATTGTTATTGCACTTGAACTCGACCCACTCGGTTTCCTTAGGCAAGGCAACCAGCTTTTCAAGCAGATCGTGCAGTTCTCTGTCATGCATAAACAGACTCCATCACATAACCGTCACATAAGCAACCAGCTGAAATTATGTAGAAAATTTCTGTATCATGGCATTATCGTTTACCGTAATCACATAACTCCAATGAAGATAATTGTGTATAACAGCTGCAGCTAGTTCTAGAGAAGCCACGACGCTGCCGCCGCCTCAGCGTCCTCCAGCTCTTCTTTCCGCCGCCAATAGCCGCACTGCTCGATCATGGCACGGGCCTGTTTTAACGCTTCTCTGTCACGGAACAGCCGAGCACGGTAAAGGAGGATGTCGGCCATAAAAAGGCGCATTGGGTCGCGCTCGGCGATCTCCCATGCCTCGTCAAGAGTGGCTCGTGCGCCATCGGTATTCCCTTCCAGGAAGCGAAGCCAGGCTCGGGAGAGAAGGGTATCTGGGAGATAATACTGTTGTCCAGATGCGCGGATGCCATCCACTGCTGCGAGGACCTCGCATTGAGCTTCCCGCAGATCGGGATGCTGAGATGACAGTAGAGCGCCGTATAGAGAGGCTCTGCCCATGGTGAGATGATGAAGAGCAAAGTCCAGCAGAGGCGCACCTTTCATTCCTTCTTCCCACTCAAGAGTCTTCGTTGCACGTCTTTCCACCTCTCGACAAATCGATGCCAATTCAAGTTTGCGGTTCTCAATTTCCATCTTCAAGAACATCCGCCACGCAGCACGTTCGGAATCGGCAAGCAGCAGTTCGCAATACAGAAATCCTGACACTGAGTAAAGGAGAGGATAGTTGGGTTGATTTTTGGCCTGCATTTCCTCTGCTTGGTGAAAGAGGGCCATTGATTCGGACCGCTGGCCAGCATGGTGTAGGGCGCTAGCATGGGTAGCGCGAGAGGCAGAACACAAAAAAGTGTTTCCGCTACGGTCGGCAAAGGTAACAGTCTGCTCAGCTGCTCTCAGAGCGCCAGTAATATCACCCAATACTAATTCCAATTCACTAAGATTATTAAAGCCCTTAGCTGCATTAGCCCAATCTTCCTGTTCAAAGGCATATTTATTTGACGCAGCCATAGGCTCAAGAGACTCAGTCAAGCGACCTAGGGCGCGGAGGCAAATGGAAGCAATATTGAGCAGCCAAGCCTGGTCCGATTCCGTAAAAGTAGGCACCGGGGACTTCCATGGCTCATTAAAGAAACATGCTACTGCCCCAAGGTCCGGGCCAAAGGCACCGAGCTTGTTAACACTATAGAACCCATCACTTCCCGATCCTCTCAGGATGCGGCGTATATACACCTCTTCGCATGCCCTCTGATACATCCCCGCCTGACAACCGTGAAAAACTGCCTGATAAAGCGGCATGAGATCTTCTAAACTCGGCTGCCTCTTATCACACATGCTCTTGGTTAGGTAGTCATAAAGACGCCTGTGGCCAGTTCTCCATGCCGGCAGACGCTGCTTTCTGAGCTGTCCGGCAAAATACTCCCGGATGATCGGATGGGTATCGAGCAATGCTCCACCGCTCCAGACTTCTCCCACAGATGAGATTGAAGATGAAAGAGAAATCAAACCGCACTTTTGCAGACGGTTGAGGGTGATATTCCATTTGCCTTTGCCCTGATCGACAAGTGTTTCTGTGAGACCAGGTATAGCAGGAGGTTGGCGTAAGGCTTCGATACAGCCGTAATCGGCAGGACGGTCAAAGAGCGCCAAGAGGTTCAGCACCGCCAAAAGTCGTCGGCCATCCTTTTTTTCCTCCATAAACCATTTTTCATATGCTTCGATTACTCGAAAGGCATGTCCGCCCCGAATCTCTTCATCGGCCTCCTGAATGTCTACCATGTCTCGCCTGCGGATGTCGCCGCCATGCGCTTCTGCCAGAAAACGCCCCAGCAGGTTGAGGGTCAAGGCATGCCCCTTCACATCCTCAACCAGTTTCTCGAACTCGGCATCGCTCCCCCTGACGCCAAGGTGCTTGAGCAGTTCCACACCTGCCGGGGTGGAGAGGCGATGCAACGGCAACTCGGATACTGATGCTTCCCCAAATCGCGCAAGGTCGGCAATGCTTTCGCGGGTTGTCACCACGCAGAGGCCGGGATTATATCGCGCCAGACCCCTCAAGAGGGTTTCCACTGCCGGGTCCTTGAGCTTGCCGGTCTGCTGACCTGGAGGGTACTGGAGCGGTTCGAGACCATCCAGGACCAGCAACGTCGGCCGTTCCGCCACCAGCGCTGCCAGCCTCGCCCCTTTGTCCCAAGCAGAGGCGGCGCTTTCCGCCATCTCCCTATCACCAAAGAAGATAAGGGCCGCCTTAATAAAGGAGTCAGATGAGGCATCTCCCTGCTCCCGCGTTCCCATGCTGTAAAAGGACCAGTCAAAGACCCGTTCCATGCCGGGCCAATCGGCTGCGGCGCGGCGGTTCATCCACTCAAATATCAAAGAGGTCTTGCCGACTCCGCCGAAGGCAACAACGGTAAGAATGTGGCTTTTGGGATCATCCCAGGCATTGTCGAGGGCGGCAAGCTCATTCTCGCGGCCAAAGAGATGTTCCGCTCCGTGGGTGAGGCGGGTAGGAGAGATTTGCGCCTTTGAAATTAGGCTCGCCGTATCTGACGCTAGTTGCTGCGGCGAGCCCGCTAAGGGTTTATGACAGCCCCTATCAGGAAAACTTTTCCGGGGTCCACGCCTTGCTTCATCAATAGTTCTGGCGTATTTTCTTCATCTATACCCTCCAAAAGAAGGGCAGCTCGGCCTTGTTCAAATGCTTCTTTTATTGAGCGGCCAAATCCCAATGCTCGATAGAATGAAGCGGCAAAGACAATCGCCGCCTTATCTCCAATGGCCCGCTTCATTCCGACTGCACAATCAATAACCTCGACAATGGCTTCCGCTTGTGTTCGGGAATAGCAGGCGTTTAGTACTATAAGCCGAATGTTGTCTTTGAGTGTTGCGAACAGGGCACGGAGGGCAGCCTTGCTCACTAATTTGGGCTGACCGACATCATCGTGCAGAACGAGCTCTTCATTAGAGCTACCGTGGCCGCTAAAGTGGATGATGTGAGGTCGGTGCTCATTGAGATACTGCAACAAATCGTCAGGGCGTACCGCCCATTCCGTTTGAAAGAGAAGTGATTCTCGATAATCAGAAGCTCGGATCTTGGTGCGGATGGCGCGAGACTCTTCGTCTAAGGCAAGCTTCGTCACTCCATCAGGGTTGGCAGCCAAGAACAAGATCTTGCATTCACCCATTTATCTATCACTCCTTCTCGGAATTTTGTTCCGTAGTTGTTTGCACAACGCCCAGTGGCAAAAGTGACCTCGAATTATAGAGACTTACAATGGTTAAAGCAAATAAATACGGCAAGAAATTCAATCCCGGAACTGCAGCTGGTACAGCCGGTAGTAGAGCCCCCGCAGGCGCAGGAGCTCCTGGTGGCTCCCCTCCTCCACCTTCTCCCCCCGGTGCACCACCACGATCCGGTCGGCGTCCCTGACGGTGGAGAGTCGATGGGCCACCACCAGCGAGGTGCGACCCGCCATCAGCCCCCGGAGCCCGTCCTCGATCAGCCGCTCCGCCTCGCTGTCCACGCTGGCTGTCGCCTCGTCCAGCACCAGGACCTCCGGGTCGAAGGCGACTGCCCGGGCAAAGGAGATCAGCTGACGCTCCCCGGCGGAGAAGTTTACCCCCCGCTCCCGCACCTCCTCCGCATATTGCTTCGGGAGCCGGCCTATGAACCGGTCGGCACCGACAGTCGCAGCGGCCCGCTCCACCCGGCCTGCTGCCTCCGCGTCCCCAAGGGAGATGTTGTACGCCACGCTCCCGGTGAACAGGTAAGGGTCCTGGAGGACCACCCCGATGCTGCGCCGGAGTTCCCGCAGGGGGAGCGTCCTGATGTCGGTCCCGTCGATTGTGATGGAGCCCCGGTTCACCTCGTAGAGCCGCGACAGCAGCCTGGTCACCGTTGTCTTTCCCCCGCCCGTCTCCCCCACCAGCGCCACCTTCTCCCCCCGCCGGATGATGAGGTTGAACCCCTTCAGGATATACTCCTCCCCCTGGTAGGCGAACCAGACGTCGCGGAACTCGATGATCTCGAACGAAGAGGGCTTTGCACCCTCCCCCTTGCCCCCTCCCATCAAGGGAGGGGGAATAAGAATATATGCTCCCTCTCCCCTGGTGGGAGAGGGCTGGGGTGAGGGGGAAGATTCCTCGTCCAGCAGATGGAAGATCCGCTCCAGCGCCGCCATCGCCCCCTGCATGACCGAGTATTTTGCCGACAGGTCGCGAATCGGTGCGAAGAACTTCTCGATGTACTGGATGAAGGCGACCAGTGCGCCGAAGGTGAGGGCTCCCCGGACGACCTCGCCACCCCCGTACCAGATGATCAGGCCGACCGCCACCGAGGATAGTGCCTCCACAGCGGCATACAGGGATGCGTCCCAGGAGATGACCGGCAGGTTGGCATCGCGGTAGGCGGCGTTGAGACGGGTGAACTCTTCCTTTTCCGTTGCCTGCCGGTTGAAGAGCTGGACCACACCCATCCCGCCGATGCTCTCGGCGAGGAAGGAGTTGAGATTGGCCAGTCGCGCCCGTACCGAGCGGAACGCCTCGCGCATCCTGCGCCGGAAAGTGAAGGCGATCCAGATGAGGCACGGCAGAACCGAAAAGGTCACCAGCGACAGCCTGGGATTAAGCCAGAGCATGATCCCGACGATCCCCGCCAGCACCAGCACGTCGCCGACCACCGTGATGATCCCGGCGGCGAACATCTCGCCGAGCACCTCCACGTCGGAGGTGAGACGGGTCACCAGGTTTCCGGTGGGAGTCCGGTCGAAGAATGCCGCCGGGAGGCGCTGGACTTTGGAGAACAGCTCCATCCGAAGGTCCTGCATAACCCGCTGCCCCAGGTACTGGAGGAGCCAGACCTCCAGGAAGGTGAGGCTCGCGTCGGCAATAATGAGGAGGAAATACCAGATGGCCAGGAGCGGGAGCCCCTCCATCCGCCCCGCCACGATATGCCGGTCGATGACGAGCTTCAGCAGCCACGGCTGCGCCAGCTTGGCCGCTGCCACCAGCGGCAGGAGGCAGAGGACCAGCACAACCTCCCGCCGGTAGGGGAGGAGATACGGAACGAACCGCCGCATGAGGTGGCGGTCGTAGGCACGGCCCGTTGTTTCATTTTCGTGGAGTCCGCCGAAATGCATAGCGTCCTTTTCCCTTCAGTATCTCTCGATCTCCGCCCGCAGCTGCTGCTCCCGCCAGATCGCCGCGTACCGGCCGTCCAGGGCCATGAGCTCCTCATGATCCCCCTGCTCGGCAATCCTGCCGTTGTCGAGGACGACAATCAGGCCGCATTCGCGCACTGCGGAGAGACGGTGGGAGACGATCAGCACGGTCCGGTCGCCGTAGAACCCGGAGAGGCTCGCCAGGATCGTCTCCTCGGTCCGGGTGTCCACCGCGGAGAGGGGGTCGTCCAGGATCAGGACGGCCGGATCCTTGAGAAGTGCCCGGGCAATGGCGGCCCGCTGCTTCTGGCCGCCGGAGAGGGTCACCCCCCGCTCGCCGACCATGGTGTCGTAGCCGGCGGGGAACCGCTCCACGTCGGCGGCAAAGCCGGCCATCCGGGCCGCGGCCCCGATCTCCTCCGCCGATGCCCCTTCCCGGCCGTACCCGATGTTGTCGGCTATGGTGCGGGAGAAGAGAAAGCTCTCCTGGGGAACGAACCCGACGGCATCGCGCAGCTGCCGGAGCGGAACTGCATTGACATCGATACCGTCGATGAACAGCATGCCGTCCGTCACCGGGTAGAGGCGGGGGATAAGCCGCGCCAGGGTTGACTTGCCGCTCCCGATCGGCCCGACGATCCCGACCCTCATCCCCCTTTCGATCTTGAGAGTAATGCCCTTCAGGATCAGGTCACCCTCCCCCGCTCCCGGCGAAGCATCGTAGCCGAAGGAGAGATTGCGCAACTCGATCTCCCCCCGGAGCCGGCCGGTTTCCGCCGGCACGGCCGGCTCCGTGACACTGGGCCGGGCCTCCAGGACATGGTTGAGCCGCCCCATGGAGGCGGCCCCCCGCTGCATGAGGTTCAATATCCACCCCATCATGATGGTCGGCCAGATCAACATGGCCAGATAGCCGTTGAAGGCAACGAAGTCCCCGAGGGTCAAGGCGCCGCGGATCACCCTGCTTCCACCCAGGAAGATGACGATCAGGGTGCCGAGCCCACCGGTGGCCGCCATGATGGGGATCATCAGGCCGCGCAGCCTGGCCATGTCCATGTTGCTCGCCAGGTACTCCCCGCTGACACCCCGGAATGCCGCGATTTCCCCCTCTTCCCGGCAGTAGGCCCGGATCAGCGCCGCAGCCGAGACATTCTCCTCCACCTTGCCGGAGAGGCGCGCCAGGTCCTCCTGCGCCTTCCGGGAGCGGCGGAACATGGAAGCGCTGATCCGCTTCACCGTGAAGATCATGAGGGGAAAGGGAATGACGGCGGACAGGGTCAGGGAGGGACTGATGCGGGCCATCAGCGCCAGGGCCGCGGCGTAGACTATAACCGTATTGATGATGTTCAGGATGCCGAAGCCGATCAGCGTCCGGACGTTGGTCAGGTCGTTGGCAAATCGGGAGAGGATATCGCCGGTCCGCTCCCGGGAAAAATAGGGGAGGTCGAGGGAGAGGAGGCGGGCGTAGAGCTCCTCCCGGATCTGGTACTCGATGCGGCGGGCGGCGTGAAGGAGGGTGGTGCGGGAAAAAACGCGTACCACCCCCTGGAGGAGGGCGGCAGCGATGATGAGCAGGGCGTAGAATGCCGCTGACCGGCGGGCGGCGGCAGGGTGGCGCAGGCTGTCCACCGCCAGCTTCAGGAACCAGGGAATCAGGAGGGCAAAGGCATTGGTGCCTAACAGGAAGATGCCGCCGAAGAGATAGCTCCGCCGGTTCAGCCGCAGATAGCGATGGATCGTGGAGAGCTCGCTGATGGGTCACCTCGGGGACGGCTTCGGCGCGCGGTTCGAAATCGGGGGTGCACGCGTCCGACAGCTTTATTTTTAATCGATTTGTCTCGTCCTGTCAAAAGGTTCCGGCACGTTAGCATAGCGACTGCCACCAACCAAGGTTGCCTGCGGCAATGCGTAAACTTGTATTACCAATTATGACATGTGATGATTTGCCTCGGCCGCCGTCCTCCGCATCAACGAACACTATAGACACACTGTACGATGACAGTGATTTGCATTGACAAACAATGTTGCAAATGGTATCCATATATTTGTCTGACCACTTTTGTTTACAATTTTTTTTGCTTTTGGCTTGAAATAGGTATTGCTAAAATGATAGGATGTATGGTATCTAGTTTTTAGCTACGATAAAAATATCGGCTAAACTGGCTGAAAAAACTCGGTTGCTGTGCAGACCTGGATTTAGTATCGCTAAAACCCTCTTTTCTTCCCCCCTCTACGATCCGTACTGCCGCCCCGCTTATCAATTCAACCCAGACAACCACATGGTCTCCAAAGGAGGAGCCGTGAAGCATGCAAAGATGCCACTCTCCGCCGAGACGATGAACCTCGGCTTCGTGCGGCAGGTGGAGGCCTTGTCGGGCAGTAGCGTGCGGCGCTGCTTCCAGTGCGGCAAGTGCTCGGCGGGGTGCCCGATGCGCTCCTTCATGGAACATCCCCCCAACCGGATCGTGCGGCTGTTGCAGCTGGGGCAGTACGAGCGGGTGCTGGCGGGGCGCAGCATCTGGTACTGCGCCTCATGCGAGACCTGCACCTCGCGCTGTCCCAACAAAGTCGACCTCTGCGCCATCATGGACGCCCTGCGCAAATGCTCCTGGGACGCCCGGGGGCACTCCAAGGAGAGCTACGTCCAGCTTGCCAACAAGCTCTTTCTCGACAACATCCGCACCTACGGCCGGCAGTACGAGATGCGGCTCGCCGCCGTATTCAACGTCAAGAGCGGCCAGTTCCTGAAGGACCTGATGCTCGGGCCGAAACTGCTGTCCAAGGGCAAGCTCAAGATGTTCCACCAGAAGAACAAGAACATCGGCGAGATCGAGCGGATCTTCGGCCGGATAGAAGAGCTGCGCAAAAAGGGCGAAGCGCCGTAA
>DATDNF010000071.1:0-22670 GCA_036518435.1 Geobacteraceae bacterium | reverse complement strand
ACAGCCAGGCGCGCCGCCTCGGCGTAGAGCGGCTCCGGAACCAGCATCCGGGTGAGCGCGTTGCAGGTCTGGCCGGTATTGACAAAGCAGCCGGCCACGGTCGCCTTGACCGCCGCCGCCAGGTCGGCGTCGTCCAGGATGAGGGAGGCCGATTTCCCACCAAGCTCCAGGGTTACCCGCTTGACGCTCCGGCTGGCAAGTTCCGCCACCCGGCTGCCGGCGCGGATCGAGCCCGTGAAGGAAACCAGGTCCACGTCAGGGTGGGAGGCAAGCGCCTCGCCGACAACCTCACCGTAGCCGGTCACCAGGTTGAACACCCCGGCAGGAATGCCCGCCTCGTGGGCGATCTCCGCCAGGATGAAGGCGCTCCCGGGGGCGAGCTCGCTCGGCTTGAGGACCACGGTGCATCCTGCGGCCAGGGCGGGCGCCACCTTGGCGACCACCTGGTGGAGCGGATAGTTCCAGGGGGTTATGCAGGCCGCCACCCCGACCGGCTCCTTGATGACCAGGGAGTTGCCGATCCGCTCCTCGAAGGGATAGTCCGCGGCGAGGCGGGCATAACTCTCCATGACCGCCGCCGGGAGCCCCGCCTGGATGCGCCGGGAGAGCTTGAGGGGCATCCCGAGCTCGCGGGTGATGACCTGCGCGATCTCCTCCGCCCGGGCCGAGAGACCCTGATGGAGTTTTTCCAGGAGCGCCGCCCGCTCCGCCGATGCGGTAGCGGCCCATTGCGAAAACGCGGCCCGCGCCGCCTCCGCCGCGGCGGCCGCATCACCGGCAGAACCCGCCGGGATCCGGCCGACCACCTGTTCGGTCGCCGGGTTGACGACCTCGACGGTCCCTTTCCCCTGCGCCGGCACCCACGCACCGTTGATGTAGAGTTTGTCGCGGTTGTGCATGGGACCCTCCTTTAATGAAGGATGCGAAGCATGGTTTTCCTACAGCCTTCAGCTATCAACCTGAATAGTTACAGTTCGTTGAGGATCTCCAGCCGCTTCGCCCGGTACTCCTCGTCGGTGATCAGCCTCTTGTCGTGCAGTTCGTTCAGGATCATCAGCCGCTCCGCGGCGCTCTTTCCGCCGGGAGCGGCCGGTTTCGCTGGAGAGATGGCGGGCGCCGCCGTCTTCTCCGGCCCGGCGCTTGCGGGCGCCGGCGCTGCGGCCGGGGTCGGCGGCGACGCGAGGGAGAACGTCACCCAGTCCGGCCGTATCACGGCAAAGGTCTCGCCCCCCGTCCTGGCGGCGAGCAGCCACTCCCGGGGCGCCGCTGCACCCCGCGTGCCGGGCAGGAACGGATAGAGGCGCCGGTCTTCGTTCTCCCGCACTGGCCGGTGCACATCCCCGAAAATGATGTCCACCTCCCCGTCCCGGCAAAAGACCCGGCCGGTCGTTACCAGCCGCTCTTTCACCAGCCCCATCAGGACCGGGTAATGGCCGATGATGGCGAAGGTGACATCCTCGTCCGGCCCGGCCTGCGCAAGACCCGCATGGATGTTGTCGCCAAGGACGGCGAGTTCCTCATCGTTGAAGAGCCGCACCCCCTTCTCCTCCCCGCGGGGACGGACCTCTATCGACCCGAGCATGCCCCGCAACCTCTCGGCGGGAACATCCGCGGGATGGAGATTGGCGGACACCGCGGCCCCCGCCGGACGGTCCTGTTTTTCGATCTTCACGTACTGGTCGCGGCTCTGCCAGACGATTTTTTCCCTGCCGTCTCCCGTTCGCGCGGTCGCACATCCGCCGATCCCGCCGGCCATGGCTACCACCACCACGAGCCACCATGCCGACACCCCCATGAATCGAATGCCCGTTCTTGCCATCGCTTATCCCCTTCCCGTTCCCGTTCCGTTATTAACAACTTACCTGACCACCCAACATCCCCCCCTCCTTCCTCCCCCCTTCTGGGGGAGGGATGGGTGGGGCAGAAGCAATCTTTTTCCCGGCCGCCAGACAGAAAAGGGGCGCACCGCGCCCCTTTTCTGTGTAGCCAATTATACCCGAAGAACATCATGTCGCACGTTCAGTCGCATGATTCATTGAGTATCACATTTTTCCATGAAACGCCACCCTGTTACGGATGAATATGCGGCGGCTTACTTTGCCGGCGCCTTTCCCTCAATCTTGTCGAGGAGATCCTGGGTTTCCTTCAACTTCTCCTCAAGCTGTTTCAGGTCTTCCGCCGAGTACTTGGCACTCCCCTTCTTGATCTCGGCATTCAGCTTCTTGACCTTTTTCTCCAGGATGTCCGCCTTGTTCAGACAGTTCTTGGCGGCGAGCTCGCAGGCGACCCGCTCTTCATGGGTCTGCTGGGCGATGACCGGCACCGCGGCTGCCAACGTCACTGCCGCTGCTGCTACGATTGCTATCCTTTTCATGATTTCCCTCCGACGCGTTATGGTGGAATAGTGTGCGTGAATCATCTAAAACGGCAATTTCCCCGCCGACATCAGCATGAAGGACGGGATCAGCAGGCCGAAGGGGACCCAGGCGATCAGCGACCAGGCGAGCTTGCCGGCGGAGAGCTTGCCGTATGCGTTCAGCCAGACCTCGACGGTCAGCACCGTGTAGCCGGCGCAGGCGAAGGCGAGGTAGTTGCTCTGGGGAGAAAGGGGCTTGCCGTCCGGTCCCGCCGAACCGCCCGTGAAAAATAATACCATATAGATGGCGGAAATGATCGCCACCATCAGGCTGACGTTGCCGACCGAACGGAGGTCTTCGAGCCCCGCCAGGAGGGCATAGGACACCGTGCAGTAGAGGAGCCCGTGGGCAAACAGCAGCCCGCCGGTGAAGGGGTCCTTGAACAGGGCCGTCTGCAGGAATGCGCCCAGAACCACCACGAGGCCGACGAAACCGGTGATGGCGCCGGTCGCCTTGGCCTCTCCCTTGCCGAGGAAGAGGATTGCCACGGAGAACCACATCAAGCTGATAGCGACAAGAATTGCTAACGTCATTGTCATTCCTCCTGTAATTCGCGTTGTGTTTCGTCCGGCCGCCCGAATGGGCAACCGGCGTGTTTGTGCACTAGTTATTCGGCGGTCGTCGGATCGATGACCGTCCGCACCTCGGATACGCTGTTGGCGGGGAAGCCCCCCTGCCGGGCATGCTCCAGGACCATCTCCCTGTCGGGAGCGATGTAGATGCAGTAGATCTTGTCGTCGGTAACATAACTCTGCACCCACTGGATCTGCGGCCCGAGCCCGCTCAGGACGCCGCACGATTTCTGCGATATGGCCTGCAGCGTCTCGGCGGACAGGGTACCCGCACCCGGAAGTTCCCTCTCGATGACATACTTTGGCATGACAGGCCTCCTTTACGATGAGTTTCGCAGATTCTCTACCAGTAGAACATCGTGCCGAGGGCTAAGCTGTTGGAGTGCTGGGTGGCGCCATCGTGCCAGGTGTTCTGGGCATAGGTGTACTCGGCGATGAACTGGGTGAACTTGTTGAAGTTGTAGGCGACCATGGCCACCGCTGCTTCCTGTTTCTTCATCGGGATGAAGGCCCCTGCCGTCCTGTCGAAATCGGTCTTGTCCTGGCGGGTCTGGCCGTAGTTGGCCCCGACCTTGACCGTGGGGGTCAGCATGTAGGTCGCCTGGGTCAGGAAGCCCCAATGGGTCCTCTCGTTGCCGGCGCCGTCCGTTGACGAGGAACCGAACAGGTCGCCGTCCTGCGCGCTGATCATGCCGAGCCCCTCGCCGTAGTAGCCGGACGCCAGCAGGTCGATCCCCTTGAAGCCGACCTCCGCGCCGGCCGCGCCGCCGAGGGACTTGTTGTGCGCGCCGGGGCGGGGAGTGATTTGAGTTACCTTGTTAGCATCAACAAAGGTGGTGCTGCGGGTAGCGGTCTGAACAAGACCGGAGAGCCAGGCCTGGAAGGTGTAGCCGCCGTTGAAGACCGTGGCGTAGGAGATTTCGCTCTCGATGCGCGGCACGTTGGTCTTGGCGGTGAACGAACTGACCTTGTAGGGCTCGTTGACGCTCAGGGCCACCTTGACGCCGTTCAGGTCGGGGGTGGTGTACCGGATCTGGGGGCCGAAGTTGGTGTAGAGATAGCCGTAGCCGATGTGCCCCAGGGTGGTGGCGGTCCCCGATACGGGAACGACGCCGGCGGTCAGCAGGGTCATGTCGGTCAGGATGTTCTTACCCTGGTAGAGGTTGAGGGCGCGGCCGGCGAGGAGCTCACCATATCTCCCCTTGGCGGTGTAGTAGAGCTCGCGAAAGTCGATGTTGGGACTGGTGTCGAACCGGGAGGCTTCGCTCTTGTTCTGGATGCTCGGATAGATGCCGACCCGGACGGCCGAGTCCACGCCGTTGACGGTGGGGGCCTTGACGTTGAAGGCGACCACCGACGGCAGCAGCCCCACCCTCACCTCGAAATTCTGGTCGTTGTCGCCGATCAGGCTGATAAAGCGGTCCCCAGCGGGGGCCGGGCTCGTGGTCCGGTAGGTGGCGAAGACGTCCACGATGCCGTCAGTGCTGAACTGCCAGCCGTTTTCCCCGCCGATCACGAATGCCGCCTCGGCAGACGGTAATGCGGTCAGCGCCAGGAGCAGCGCCGCGACCAATGATACACATTTCTTCATTTTTTACCTCCTCCTCATGATGTTGTGCCCGATAAATTTTGCCCGGTTCCCCGGCTCTCTTCACCGCAGGTGAGGCGAGCAGGGTTCCCTGACAGGTGCAACATTATACAGTGTTTCGTTGTTCTTTCATCGTCGCCGCCCGGTACGCCGACCATCTAGGGAAATCGGTCTTGCAACGTGAGTGCCAGAAATAAAACGTTATTTTTTTCAGTAAAACCAAGCCCGTCACAGGGAACAGGTGATGGTGCAAAGGATGGCAGAAATGGCGTTGCGCGGCGCGGACGCGCTTTTCCGGCCGCAATGCGACACCCCCCTCCGATTGTGGAGTATAGCCACAGCGTGGAGATTTTTCCCACCACACTGTAGTCAAAACGGTCATAAACGGGGAATTGCGGGACAGAGACGGCCCGAAAAATAAAATTAAAAATTCCATAAAAGTAAAACCTCGTTTGACATTACGGTACACATATTGCTAATATAAAAACATCTCGACGCATGGATAAAGGGCCCGACCGAATTGTTCTAAAACAATGTTAAGAGTATCGAGGACCATACATGGAGAATGTGGAGAGCAATCTTCATCATTGTAAATTCGAAGTGCCGGAGATCATCTTCGGCAGGGGAATGCTGAACCAGATCGGCTCATGCGCGCGCCGCCTCGGGGGGCGCAAGGTATTCCTGGTCAGCGACCAGGGGCTGTTCAATGCGGGGTGGGTCGACCAAGCCATGCACAGCCTGCTGGAAGCGGGCCTGTCGTTCGTCTACTACGACCGGATCAGCTCCAACCCCCGGGATCACGAGATCGAGGACGGGGCGAAGGAGTACATCCGCCACGGCGCCGACGTGATCGTCGGGCTCGGCGGAGGGAGCTCCATGGACACCGCCAAGGGGGTGGCGATCCTGGTGTCCAACGGCGGCCGGATCAGGGACTTCGAAGGCTCGGACAGGATCATCCGCCCCCTCCCCCCCCTCGTGCTCTGCCCGACGACCTGCGGCACCGGTTCCGACGTCTCCCAGTTCGCCGTCATCAACGATACAGAGCGGCGCTGCAAGATGACCATCATGAGCCGCTGCATAGCCCCCGACATCAGCCTCACCGACCCGGACACGCTCTCCACGCTGCCCGACGAATACGTCTGCACCACGGCAACGGACGCGCTCAGCCACGCCCTAGAAGCCTTTTTCTCCGTGGCATCCACCTCGCTGACCGACGTCCATGCCATCAAGGCCGTGCGCCTTCTCTCCAAGAGCCTGGTGAACGCCGTGCGGGAACGCAAGCCCGAGGACCTGGAAAACCTCTCCCGGGCGAGCCTGCACGCGGGGATGGCCTTTTCCAACTCCCTGCTCGGGATCGTGCACGCACTGGCCCATCCGATCGGCGGCTTCTACGACGCCAACCACGGCAGCGTCAACGCGGTCCTTCTCCCGGAGGTCCTCCGCTATGACCTCCCCGTGGTCACGGAAAAACTCCCCGAGCTCGCGTGGGGGCTCGGCCACGTGTCCAGGGGGGAAACCTGCGGAGCGGCGGAAATGGTACAGGACACCGTCGAGTCGTTGCTCGATGCCAGCGGCGCGCCGCGCAGCCTGAGAAGCCTCGGCGTCAACCGGGAAGACCTTCCCGACCTGGCGGCCAAGGCGCTCAAGGATGTCTGCATCGTCACATCGCCGCGGGAAGCGGACGAGAAGGACCTGCTCAGGATACTGGAGAAGGCGTACTGATGGGAGAAGTCAAACGTACCCATATCGACGAGGCAAATCTCGAACGCCTCCTCGGGCTGGAAAGCTCCAAAATCGGTTTTTACGCCGAAGTGAAACAGAAAATCCAGGAACTGGAAGCTGCCAACCTCGGCCTGCGCGCCAAGTCGAGCGAACTCCAGGCGGTTTTCGACTCCATCGCCGACGGCGTTGTGATCTATGACGGCAGCGGCCACGTCCAGCACCGCAATCACGTCTGCCCACGCCTCTTTCCCCGGGAAACCGTCGTGGGAAGTTCCTGCAGCAGGCTGTTCCACCCCGAACACTTCGAATCCCCCGCGAGTTGCCCGGTGGAACGGGCGCTCGCCGGTGAAAGCATCCAGATATCGTTCACGACCGCCGCGGACGGAGCGCAAGCCCGCTATTTCGACGTCACGGCCACCCCCATCGAAGACCATGTCGGTCACAACAGGGCGCTCATCTTCCTGCGGGACGTGACGGAAAAACGGCTCCAGGAGCTGCAGCTGCTCCAGGCGGAGAAGATGTCGAGCATCGGCCTTCTGGCCGCCGGGGTGGCCCACGAGATCAACAATCCCCTCACCTCGGTGGCCGGTTACGCCGAGGCCCTGCTGCGGCGGTTCCGCGACGAGCCGGGGCTGCAGACAGACCCGCGGCTCGACGTATTCCCCAAGTACCTGGACGTCATCATCAAGGAATCGTACCGCTGCAAGGGGATAATCGATTGCCTCCTCTCCTTCAGCAGGAAATCGGACGGCTCCATGGAGCAGGTGAATGTCAATCACCTCCTGAAGGAGGTTCTGGAGCTGGTGCGGCACAAGTCCCGGTATGAAAAGGTCGAGATCCGGGAGGAGCTGCAACCCGACCTGCCGCCGGTCCATGGCGATGCCGCGGGGCTTCGCCAGGTGTTCATGAACCTCCTGATCAACGCCCACCAGGCGATCAAGGGGGCCGGGACAGTGGAGATAGCCACCAGGAGCGGCGAGTCCGGGGTCGTCATCCAGGTGATCGACACGGGGAGCGGCATCCGCCCCGACCACCTGGACCACATCTGGGAACCGTTCTTTACCACCAAATCGGTGGGTCAGGGCCTCGGCCTCGGCCTCGCCGTCACCTACAACATCATCAAGAAACACGGCGGAGAGATCCACGTCGAGAGCAAACACGGAAAAGGATCTAAATTCACGGTGAGGCTTCCAGCATGTCAGCAATAGGATCGCGCAAGGACGCAAAAATACTGGTCATTGAAGACGAAAGGGCGTTTCGGGAGCTCCTGGAGATGGAACTTCGCAGGAGCGGCTACAAGGCCGAAACCGCCGGCGACGGCGAGGAGGGGCTGGAAAAATACCGGCAGGAGGTCTTCAACGTCGTTCTCCTCGACATGAGAATGCCGGGGATGGACGGGGTGGAGGTGCTCAAGCAGATGCGGTCCGAATCGACGATCCCCGAGATCATCGTCTTTACCGGCCACGGCACCATCGAAACGGCCGTCGAGTGCATCAAGCACGGCGCATACGACTACCTGACCAAGCCGGTCAAGCTGGACGAACTGGAGATGGTGATCGACAAGGCGTGCGAAAAGAACCGCCTCCGCCTGGAGAATATCAACCTGAAGCTGGAAATCAACAAACTCGACCAGCACCGGATCGTCGGCAAGAGCCAGGTCATCCAGAAGGTGCTGGAAACCGTCAAGCGCTGGGGGGCGACCGACGAGCACGTCCTGATCTGCGGGGAAAGCGGCGTCGGCAAGGAACTGTTCGCCCGGGCGGTCCACGACGCCAGCCGACGGGTCGCCAAGCCCTTTGTCACGGTCAACTGCGGCCGGCTCAACGTCAACACCGCGGAGAGCGAGCTGTTCGGCCATGTCCAGGGGGCGTTCACCGGCGCAACCAAGGGAAGGGCCGGCCTGTTCGAGCTGGCCGATACCGGCACCCTGTTCATGGACGAGGTCTCGGAAATGCCCCTGGACGTGCAGGTGAAGCTCCTCCGTATCCTGGAGACCGGCACCTTCCGCCGCATGGGGGGGAACCACGACATCAGCGTCGACGTTCGGTTCGTCTTCGCCTCCAACAAAAAGCTCGAGGAATGCGTGAACCGCGGCGAGTTCCGGGAGGACCTGTTCCACAGGATCAACCTGCTGCCGATCAACATCCCTCCCCTGCGGGATAGGCCGGAAGACATCGTACCCCTTTCCTACTATTTTCTCAAAACCGCCAACGAGAGCGGGGGCACCAACTGGGAGATCACCGAAGAGGCTATGTCCGCCCTCTGCGCCTACTCCTGGCCGGGCAACGTGAGGGAGCTGCGGAACACCATCCGCCGCGCCAGCATCCTGGCGACCGAACCGGTCATTTCCTCGGACCTCCTGCCGTTTTCGCCCCCCAAAACCGCTCCGGCCCCTGCTGTCAACGGTTCGGCCGAAATACCGCCGCTGCCGCTCTGGGTCATCGAGCGGGACCATATCCAGAGGGTGCTCGAAAAGGTCGAAGGGAACAAGAGCAAAGCCGCGAAGGTGCTGGAAATCGACCGCAAGACGCTCTATACTAAACTTGAGCGCTACGGACTGGCCACCTAGTTTTCATCCGGAAGCGAGGAATTTTTCAACCTGAACGAACGGGATCACATCATGGAGCTCATCGACTCCTGCGGCAGAAAAATCAACTACCTGCGTCTCTCGGTAACCGACCGGTGCAACATGCGCTGCACCTACTGCATGCCGCCCGGCGGCATCCCGCTGGTCGCGCACGATGACATCCTGAGTTACGAGGAACTTCTCGTCGTCGCCCGGGCCGCCGTCGCGGCCGGCATCGAGAAAATCAGGGTCACCGGCGGAGAACCGCTGGTGCGCCGGGGGATCGTGCCGTTCCTGGCGCGGCTGGCCGCCCTTCCCGGCCTGCGGCAGCTGGTGCTGACGACCAACGGCCTGTGCCTGGAGGAAATGGCCGGAGAGCTTTACGCGGCCGGCGTCCAGCGCCTGAACGTGAGCCTCGATTCGCTGCACCCGGAAACCTTTGCCGCCATCACGCGGGGGGCAAGCCTTCACCGGATCATGGCGGGGATAGAGGCGGCGGAGCGGGCCGGTTTTCCGCTCAAGATCAACGTGGTGGTCATGCGCGGCGTGAACGACGGCGAACTCCTCGATTTTGCCGCCATGACCCTCGAACGCCCCCTGACGGTCCGCTTCATCGAATACATGCCGGCCATCCGGGCGAAAAACTGGGAGGGCCTCGTCGTGCCGGGGGAAGAGCTCCTGGAGCGGCTCGGCCGTCGGTTCAGCCTCGTGCCTCAGGAGCGGGAGGGACTGGCCGGTCCGGCCAGGGTCTACCGGATCGCCGGTGCCGCCGGCACCATCGGCGTCATCACCCCCGTTTCGGGCCACTTCTGCGGCGAGTGCAACCGCATCCGGGTGACCGCCGCCGGCAGGGCCCGCGGTTGTCTCTTTGCCGACGACGGCCTCGACCTCAGACCGCTGCTTGCCGCAGGCGACGAAGCGGCGCTGGCAGCCGCCCTGCGCGCCTTCGCCATCTGCAAGCCGGACAGGCACCATCTCGGCGCCACGGAAGGGCAACACACGCCGTTCGCCATGTCGGCCATAGGCGGCTGAACGGAAAACCGGTTCGAAGTTCGAAGTTCGAGGTTTTCATTTTCTAACGTCGAACATCGAACATCGAACATTCTTTTGGAGGCACCCATGACACCCGAAGTCGTCGCCGTCTGCATCAGCACCACGAAAGGGGAGCGGAAAACCCCCGTTGCCGCGGTCGAGTTGCGGGAAAACCACGGCATCGTCGGCGATGCCCACGCGGGGGAGTGGCACCGCCAGGTGAGCCTCCTGGCACGGGAAAGCATCGCCAAGATGCGGGCGCTGGGACTGGACGTCGATGCCGGCGACTTCGCCGAAAACTTCACGACCCGCGGCATCGACCTCGTTTCGCTCCCTATCGGCACCCGCCTCGCCGTGGGAGAAGCCGTCATAGAAGTGACCCAGATCGGCAAGGAGTGCCACACCCGCTGCGCCATCTACTACCAGGCGGGGGACTGCGTCATGCCGAAAGAGGGGATTTTCGCCAGGGTTATCAAAGGCGGCACCGTCACGCCGGGCACCCCCATCCGGGAGTTGGGCACCTAGGAGCCTGCCGGACGGCACTGTTGCTTTATGCCACAGTGCCGGGATTTCGCCCGCGCAACGCCGCCCCCTCTTCCTCCGCCGCGACTGCCGCACTTCAACGATCTTGCGGCTGGCCCCGCTGCCCCTCACCTACAAATGGGTACTTTTGCCACACTGTGGAGAACGACCCCACATCAAACAAAGCAGATGACAGATGACCCCTTTTGACGCAGCAAAAACACTCAAACGCGCGGGACTCCGCTCGCCGAAAACCCTGACCATCGCCATCACCGGCGCCTGCAACCTGACCTGTGGCCACTGCTGGGTCGAGGCGGGGGAGACCGCTTCCGCCCCCCATGTGCCGGCGCGGGCCCTGATGCGCCTGGTCGAAGAACTTGCCGCCACCGGCGGAACGGGAATCCGCTTCACGGGCGGCGAACCGCTCTGCCATCCGGACTGGCCGGACCTCATCCGGCTCGCCCGCACCATCGGGTTCCGCAGCATTGCCCTGCAGACAAACGCCATGCTCCTCACCGACGAACAGGCGGCGCTCCTGCGCACTTGCGACTTCCCGGGGCTTTCCATCCAGGTGAGCCTCGACGGGGCCGAAGCGCCGGGCCACGACCTGGTGCGCGGTGATGGCGCCTTCGACCGGGCGGTGGCGGGAATCCGGCGGCTTGCCGATGCGGGGCTCGGCCGGCGGATCTCCATCGCCTTCACCGAGATGCGGCACAACCTGGAGGAGTTTCCCGCCCTTCTCGAGCTTGCGGCAGGCATCGGTGTCGGTGCCGTCGTCGCCGGTTCCCTCATCACGGGGGGCCGGTCGGCGAAAACTCCCCTCCTCGCACCACCCGCCCAGGACCAGTATCTGCGCCTGCTCGACCGCTACGCCACCGACGCCCGCTTCCGCGAGCTCTACGACGCTCTCGGCACCATGGCGGCGCTGGAATGGCTGCGGGGAGACGCGCCCCGCGGGGAATGCTGCACCTTCGCCGAGAACCCCTACCTGACCCCGGACGGCAGACTCTACCCCTGCCTCCTCTGCCACGCGGACGCATACGCAGTGACGGGAGTATTCGGGAAAGGGCTGGCCGCCTCACTTGCCGAAGGCGCCCCGCTCTGGACGGCCCTGCTCCGGATCAGCCGCAGCAGGGCCGAAGCGCTGGCCGCCTGCCGGGAATGCCCCGGCGGGCTCGCCTGCGCCGGCGGGTGCATGGGGCGGGCGTGGGGGAGCTGCGGCGACCTCATGGCGCCGGATGACCGGTGCGGGCTGCGCCAGGCCATATACCGGCTGAAATGACGCCATATTCCCAAGTCTGAAATATCCTGATTGCCGCTGATCTTCAGCACCCAATAAACTCCCTCCCCGCGCCCATCCCCCTCCTGACCTCCCCTTCAGGCCCTGGGGTCCTTGCAGGGGGAGGAAAGCAGATAGCTGAAGATGGTGCTAATCAGCTCAAATAATATAATTTTTTCCCAGGCGGATCTCCACCCTCCTCTCCTCCCCCCCTTTTTTCCGGTTGTTGCCGGGGCGAAATTCCCCACTGTGGATAATATCCATAGCGCCGGAAGACGCAAAACAACGCTTATTTCTAAAAATATGTTTCATATTTCCCCGTCACACTCTTTAGACGCCCGCCCGTAAAACGGCGCCACTTACTCAAAACGTGCATTTTTAAACCATTGTTTCGTTTGGCACCGTACTTGCTATATGGTCTATATCACAGCCACATCGAGGCGGACAGCAGCTCCAGCAGGTTCTTTTTATCCAAAGCAGTATTTTCGTAAAACAAAGTTATGTGGAGATGGAAACAAAGAAGCAAGGAAGTACGAAGGCCCGGTAGCCGTATCGTTTTCCGAGCACCATGGCAGCACCAAATAAAAGCATTCAACACCACAAAAAGGAGGAAGTACACATGCCACATTTCAGAGATGCAAAACGGACCCTCAGCCTCGAAAGACGTGAATATCCGATCAAGATGCAGCACGCCTATCCGTCCGTGAACATCGGCTGGGGCGCCCACACCATGGTCGGCAATGACTGCAAGGCCCTGGGGATGACCAATGCCCTGATCGTCACCACCGGCCTGAAAGGTACCGGTATCGTCGAAGCTGTCCAGGGTGTTCTCAAGCACGCCGGGGTTGCCTCCGAGGTATTCGACAAAGCGACCCCGAACCCGAAGGACTATGAGGTCATGGAAGGCGCCAAGGCGCTCTCCGCCGGCAAATTCGACGGCATCATCAGCCTCGGCGGCGGCAGCTCACATGACTGCTGCAAGGCGATCAAACTGGTCCACGCCCACGACGGCCAGGACGTCCGCTCTTTCGAAGGCGCTTTCAAGGCGACCAAGAAAAACAAGGTTCCCCACCTCGCCATCAACACCACCTCCGGTACCGGTTCTGAGGTCTCCTGCTTCTCCATCATCAACCACACCGAGAAGATGTACAAGATGGCGTTGTTCGACCCGAACTGCACCCCGAGCAAATCCGTCAACGACCCCCTGATCCACCAGTGCATGCCCCAGAACCTGGCTGCCTACACCGGTATGGACGCCCTGACCCACGCCGTTGAAGCCATCGCATCCCGCCTCTGCGTGCAGTCCGCCTACGGCCCCGGCCTCTGGGCTATCACGGAGATCTTCGGCAACCTGCGCCAGTCGGCCAACAACCGCAACAACGACAAGGCGGTCGAGCAGATGGTCTGGGCCGAAATGGCCGCCGCCTACAGCTTCAACAGCGCCGGCCTCGGCATCGTCCACTCCATGGCCCACGCCATGGGCGGTCTCTATGACTCGCCGCACGGCCTCTGCAACGCCATCGCCCTGGTCGACGTCTCCCGTCTCAATCTCCCGGCCTGCCCCGAGCGCTTCGCCATGATGGCCCGCGCCGCCGGCATCAACACCAACGGCATTTCCGACATGAAGGCCGGCGAGCTCTTCATCGACATGATCCAGGAACTGAAGGACGACCTGGGGATCACCACCAAGTTCGGCGACCTCGGTCTGCAGGAAAAAGACCTGGACGGGCTTGCCAAGTTCGCCGCCGCGGATATCTGCTCCGAAGGCAACCCGGTGGATATCGGCTTCGACAACATGCGGGCCGTGTTCAAGGGCTGCATGTAATACATTAGCAGTTCATTGATTTAAGACAGAAGTGAGGTGCCGCTGGGCCCGGAGAGTTTCTCTCCGGGCGCCAGCGGCGCTTGCACATCAACGGAATATTATTTCCCCCCTTTGTTAAAGGGGGGGCTGGGGGGGATTTAGCTCTTCCAGCCAAGGACAAATCCCCCTAAATCCCCCTTTGCTAAAGGGGGACTTGTCACGAGGTTCCCATGATTACCGAACAAGGGATCAAAGACCTTCTCCGTTCCGGCGGCTACATCGCCGACGAATCCATTGCCACCGCCGTTTTCCTTGCGCTCCGGATGGAGAAGCCGATCCTCATCGAAGGCCCCCCCGGCGTCGGCAAGACCGGCCTCGCCAAGACCCTGTCGGAGGTCATGGACTTTCCCCTGGTGCGGCTGCAGTGCTACGAGGGGATCGACGAGGGGAAGGCCCTCTACGACTGGGAATACGGCAAGCAGCTCCTCTACACCCAGCTGCTGCGCACCCAGCTCGACAGCTACCTCTCCCAATCCGCCGACCTGCGGGAAGCGGTCGACCGTCTGACCGCGGAAGAAAGCCTCTTCTTTTCCCGGAATTTTCTCGTCCAGCGGCCTATCCTGCGCAGCTTCCTGTCGGAGAAGCGGTCGCTGCTCCTGATCGACGAAATCGACCGCTCCGGCGATGAATTCGAGGCGCTGCTGCTGGAATGCCTGAGCGACTTTCAGGTTTCCATCCCGGAACTGGGGGTGATCGAGGCACAGACCAGGCCGCTGGTGATCCTGACCAGCAACGGCACGCGGATGATCTCCGATGCGCTGCGCCGGCGCTGCCTCTTTCTCTACATCGGCTACCCCGAGTTGGAGCGGGAGGTGGCCATCGTCTGCGCCCGCTACCCGGATCTGTGCGATACGCTTGCCCGCCAGATGGTCGACTTTTTGCGCAAGGTCCGGGGACTGAATCTGCGCAAGTCCCCCAGCATTTCCGAAACCCTCGACTGGGCCCAGGTGCTCTCCATCCTGCATGCAACCCGGCTGACGCCCGAGGTGGTGGCGAACACGGTCGGGACCATTGCCAAGCACCAGGCGGACATGCAGCAGGTGAAGGATCTGGCCATCCAGGAATTGGTGTAGGGGCGGCGCTTGCCCCGCCCAATCGGGGCGCGGATCAAATGCGGACGCAGCAAGCAGCGCCCCTACAGCAGGGTTGATTACCGGAGTATTCGCATGGAACGCATCATCACCAGATTCGTAGCTGCCTTGCGGGAGCGGGGCATTCGGGTCTCGCCGGGGGAGAGCATCGATGCGGTGCGCGCCCTGACCCTGGGCGGGATGGAAGGCCGCGAAGCGGTCCGGGCGCTCCTGCGCCTGACCCTGGTGAAGAATGTCAACGACATCCCGGCGTTCGAAGAAGTCTTCGACCGCTATTTCAGCAGCGGCGAACAGGCCCGGCTCGACCTCGACGCGGCGGATTTCCTGGGCGCGCTGATCCACATCGTGGAAGGGGAGCAGTTGAAGGCCGACCTTCACAAGCAGCACAAGGAAGAGGGACCGAAGCTCCTGTCGGACGAAGAGGTCACGGAGGAGGACCTCAAGGACCTGATGGGGCTGCAAGAAACCGAAGAAGAGGCAGAAGGGCCCGAAATCCGGGTGAAATTGGACGGGTACCGGGGGAAGAAGGAAGCGCCCTCCCCGTCCGATTACTACATGAAGACCCCCCCCACCGTCGCCTTCCACCAGAACTGGAACAAGACCAGGGTCGTCCCCTTTACCCCGGAAGAGCTGGCGGACATGCAGGAAGTCGTCGGCAGGATGCTCGTCCGCATCCGGAAGGACGTGAAGCGGATGAAGGAGGAGGAGAGCCGCGGCAAGCTCCACGTCATCAGGACGATCCAGAAGAACTACCGGCACGGCATGGTCCCCTTCCTGCTGTCGCTGCGCCGCAAGCGGAAGGAAAAGCCGCGGCTCGTCGTTCTCTGCGATGTGAGCTATTCCGTCAGCCACGCCACCCGTTTCATGCTGCTCCTGCTCCACACCCTGCAGAGCCGGGTGATGGACGTCCGCAGCTTCGTCTTCAACCGGCAACTGGCGGAGATCACCGACATGCTCCGGAACATGCCGGTCAACTCCCTGCTGGAGACCATCGACAGGGGGGATATCATCAACCTGGACGACAACAGCGACTTCGGCGATGTCTTCCGCACCTTTAAGGAGAAGCACCTGGAAAGCATGCGGGGCAAGCCGGCGATCATCATCATGGGGGACGCCCGCAACAATTACAACGAGGCGAACGAGTGGGCACTGGAGGAGATCCGGGAAAAGGCGGGGTACATGCTCTGGCTGACCCCCGAGGAGCGCGACATCTGGCACCGGGGGGACTGCCTCATTGAGCTGTACGGTTCGTACTGCGACCGCGTGGAGGTGGTACGCAACGTGGACGAGCTGAGCCTGATGGTGGAAGACCTTTTCCGCACCTTTTTCGACCATCATGATACCCGTGCCTGGAAAAACCGTTCACGGGCGCCCAAGACCGAAGAGCCGCACGATTACCGGACCTATTACACCAGGAAGAGCGGCGCCGCCCCTGCCTTCGATCCCGACACCCGCAGGCACTGGTAGCGGGTCCGACACCCGCGGTCACAAATGAGGGAACCGACGTTGACGTCGCCACGCCACGAAATCGAAGCACATCAGCGCGAGCTGGAGACGAAGATCCAGGAGCTGCGCCGATCACGGGAGGAACTTGAGGCATCGCGCAACAAGTACGCCCTGTTGTACGATTTTGCCCCGGTGGGGTACTTCACCCTCGACCGGGAAGGGGTGATCCAGTCGGTCAACCTGTTCGGTGCCCGTCTGCTGAGGGCGGAACGGGCCGGCCTGATCGACCGGCGTTTCGAGCAGTTCGTTGCCGATGAGGCGCGTTCCGTCTTCGGCGAGTTCCTGCTGACGGTCTTTGCCGGCAAGGGCAAGGAGACCTGCCGTTTGCGGCTCTCCACCGGCGAGCAGCAGCGGCCGCAGTACGTCCGGATCGAGGCCATGGTCACCGAATCCGGTGAGGAGTGCCTTGCCGTGCTCGTGGACATCACCGAGAAGAAGATAGCGGAACAGGCCCTGTCGGAGAGCGAATACAACCTGGCAAAGGCCCAATCCATGACCCATGTGGGGTCCTGGAGCTTCGATCCCGTCACCGTCGAGGTCAAGGCCTCGGACGAGCTGCTGCGGATCATGCGTCTCGGCCGCGAAGAGACGACCCAGGAAGCCTTCGCCGGCGTGGTCCACCCCGACGACGCGGCATCGGTCATGGAGCACCTCCGGTTGGGGATCGAGCAGGGAAAGAGCTACGAGATCGAACACCGCCTCCAGTTCGGCGACGGCGCCTCCCGCTGGGTCTATACCATCGTCGAACCTTCCGTCGACAGCGCCGGCAAGGTGACGCGGCTCTACGGCACGACCCAGGACATCACCGAACGCAAGCAGGCCGAGGTCGAACTGCGCAACAAGACCAACGAGCTGCAGGCGATCTTCGATTCCATCAGCGACGGCATCGCGGTGTACGACCATGACGGCCGGGTCCAGCACCACAACCTCATAGCCCCGCAACTATTCCCCCGGCAAATCAGGCAGGGGAGCCCCTGCCGCGAGTTATTCCATCAGGAATCGCCCGCCATGACCCATGAATGCCCCGTAGAGCGGGCGATCCGGGGCGAGCGGGTGGAAACCACCAATGTCTCCGTCCGGGACGAGCACAAGACCCAGTATGTCGACATCACCGCCACGCCGATCAAGGACGCCCTTGGGGAGAAAAACCGCGCCCTCGTCTTTTTCCGGGATGTCTCGCGAAAAAGGCTCCAGGAGATGCACCTGATCCAGGCCGAAAAGATGTCGAGCATCGGGGTGCTGGCAACCGGGATCGCCCATGAGATCAACAACCCGCTCACTTCGGTGGCCGGTTACGCAGAGGCTCTCCTGCGGCGCTTCCGCGACGAACCGGCCATGGGCCGCGACCCCCTGCTGGATGTCTTCCCCCACTACCTGGAGGTGATCGTGCGGGAATCCCATCGCTGCAAAGGGATCATCGACAACCTGCTCAGCTTCGGCAGGACATCGGACGGAAACTTTGTCCCTGTGGATATCAACGAAGTCCTGCGGGAAATTCTCGAACTGCTGCAACACCAGTCGAGCTACCGGCAGATCGAAGTCGTATCCTACCTGAAGAAGGACCTTCCACTTGTCCTCGGCGACCCGTCCGGACTCCGCCAGGTCTGCATGAACCTCCTGATCAACGCCCACCAGTCTATCAACGATCAGGGGGTGGTGGAGGTAACGACGGACTTCGTGGATGACTCCATGGTGTCCATCCGGATTTGCGATACCGGCTGCGGCATACCCCAGGACACCATCGACAGGATCTGGGACCCGTTTTTTACCACCAAGGAGGTCGGCAAGGGGATCGGCCTCGGCCTGGCCCTCACCTACGACATCGTCAAGAGCCACGGCGGCGACATCCGGGTGGAAAGCCGGATCGGCGAAGGGTCACTCTTCACCGTGGTCCTGCCGGTCAGCCGTGCCTGAGCGGCGCACCTTGCCGGCAAAGAACCGCGCCACCACCAGGGTGTGCATCGTAAAGCCTAGTTCGATCGGCCGGTCGATGAGGACCACTTCCTGCGTTTCCTTCGAACAGAACGGCCGCAGGGAGCTCCGGGGCTGTTGCGCCGCCAGGCCGAACACCACCAGGGTACCGTCCAGGCCGTTCATCACGTCGTAGAGGCTGAGCTCATCGACGGCGATCTCGATGCCCGTCTCTTCGAGCAGTTCCCTTTTCCCCGCTTCCTGCCACGTTTCGCCCAGATCGATATACCCCCCCGGCAGCGTGAGGGTCCCCTTCTGCGGTTCGATATTCCTCCGGATGACGACAATGCCGTCGCTCACCGGCGTCAGCACCACCACGACCGGCACGGGATTCAGGTACGTTTTGTTGCCGCAGGCCGCGCACGTTCTCGGCCAGGTGCGGGCCGCGGCAAACCTGCCGCCGCAAAACGAGCAGTGAGAGTTCTTTACATGCATGGCTTCGCCTCCGGATCGATCCGCGCCCTTTGCCGGGTGGATGAGAATCTTCCCCCTGCGGAAACTCGTGCAGATTTTATTCCCATATCGGCCGGGCAGCGCATTTGCAGAACATTTTTTTATGTAATGTGTAGACAAATTACGCGGTGTAGATAAAATCAACATTGTGTCCGGTGCGCGGATGCGTTTGATTTTCTACAAATGCCCCATTTCTCCACACCTGGCCCGTTACATGGGGTGGAATGCATCGGCCGGGCTCCCGTATTTTACCGATAAATCATTGTTTTATTAGTTGGCATCGGCGTTGCATAATAGTAGGTACAAAAGGATGCATCGCGAAGCGGTGCAAAACCACGATAAAAAGGAGAGAACAATGGAAGACAACAAACAAAAGATCGAAACATGCAATGAAGAGCCCCGGATTCTGGAAGAAATACAGGTGGAAGAGCTCGCCATCGACGGCATCTGCGGGGTATACTAAAATGGCGGCGGCAGGCATCAAGCTGCACCCCGCCTGTCGCGTCCGGCAAGAGGGGTTCGGTCTCCTGTTTTACGACAGCAGGGGACCGCGCCTCCTTTTTGCCGAAACCGGCACCCTTCTTCCCGCCGACTTCTTCGTCACTGCCCGGGAGAGGGACGAACTTCCCGTGGGGCTGTCCAACCGGGAACAAACCGTGCTACAGAAGTTCGTGACGAAGCTTCTAGAAAAGGGATTTCTCCGTGAGCAATCGATATGTTGAGATGGGGCTCTCCGCCCCGGTAAACCTGACCTGGGAAGTGTCGCTCGCCTGCAACCTGCGCTGCAGTCACTGCCTCTCGGCATCGGGAGAGCCGGCCGCGAACGAGCTCTCCACGGCCGAGGCGCTCGACCTGGTGGAGCAGCTGCACGACAACCGCGTGTTCCAGATCAATTTCGGCGGCGGCGAGCCGTTCATGCGCCCCGACTTCGAAGAGATCCTGGCCGCCTGCCATGCCAGGGGGATCATGACCTGCATCTCCACCAACGGCACCCTGATCGATGCCGACCGGGTCGCCCGGCTGGCCGCGAGCCGGCTGGTGGCCATCCAGGTCAGCATGGACGGGGCGCGCCGGGAAACCTGCGACGCCATCCGGGGGAAAGGGGTGTTCGACAAAGCGATCGAGGCGATCAAGCTTCTCGCTGCCTCCTCCATCCCCACCAGCATCAACACGGTGCTGACCGCCCAGAACGCCGACGAGATCCCGGCCATGCACGAGCTCGCCCGCTCCCTCGGCGTGTCGCTCCGGGTAAGCCGCTTCCGGCCGTCCGGACGGGGGGCTGACAACTGGGAATCGCTCCGGCCGAATCCTGCCCAACTCCTCGCCTTCTCCGACTGGCTTGCCGGGAGCGGCGACGTGCGGACCGGCGACAGCTTCTTTTCGCTCACCAGCCAGGAGCGCCAGGGGCTCGGGCTCAATCTCTGCGGCGCGGCCAAGCTTACCTGCTGCGTCGGCCCCACCGGGAACATGTACCCCTGCGCCTTCCTCCAGACCGAACGGTTCAAGGCGGGAACGTTGCGGGAGAACAGCTTCAAGGAGATCTGGGACAGCTCCGAGATCTACGAATCGTTCCGGAACCTCCGGATCCACTCCTGCGAGGAGTGCAACCGCTTCGACCAGTGCCACGGCGGCTGCCCGGCCGTTGCCTGGCACCTGAAGAACGACATCAACGGCGGCGACCCCGAGTGCCTTGAGCGCTGCGTGACCTCCATCGCCGATGCGAATAAGGTGGCAGACGCCGCCTAGCTTAAAGTCCGACCTGTCCGACGCGTCGGACAAACACAAGGATCAATTAAGGAGCCACTACCATGATGTTTCCCTATCTCTTCTCCCCCCTCAAGCTGGGCACGGTCGAGGTAAAGAACCGCATCTCCTTCCAACCGCACCTGACCAACCTGGCGGTGAACAACCTCCCCAGCGAACGGCAGATGTACTACTGGGGCGAGCGGGCAAAAGGCGGGGCAGGCCTCATCATCACCGAAGAGCTGACGGTCCACCCGACGGACATGGCCTACGAAAAGCTGATCGACGTCTACCACCCGGAAGTGATTCCCGGGTTCAAGAAGATCACCGACTACGTGCACCAGTTCGACGCCAAGATCTTCGCCCAGCTGAACCACAACGGCCAGCAGGGCGACGGCAGCCTCTCGCGCCTCCCGGTCTGGGCACCCTCCCCCATGCCCGACGTCCTCTTCCGGGAGACCCCGAAGGAGATGGAGCCGGAGGACATCGAAGAAGTGGCCCGCTATTTCGCCAAGAGCGCCATCCACGTCCGCGAGGGGGGCTTCGACGGGGTCGAGCTCCAGTTCGGCCACTCCAGCCTCGCCCGCCAGTTCCTCTCTCCCCTCACCAACTTCCGCACCGACGAGTACGGCGGAAGCCTGGAAAACCGAATGCGGGCACCGCTCAAGTTCATCGCCGCGGTGAGAAAAGCGGTGGGCAGCGACTTCACCCTCGGCATCCGGATGTGCGCCGACGAAATGATCCCCGGCGGCCTGGATCTCGCCCAGGTGCAGGAGATCTGCGCCCGGTTCGAAGCCTCGGGCCTCATCGACTTCATGGACCTCTCCATCGCCACCTTCTACAACCTGTATCTCGTTGAAGGCTCCATGCACACCCCGCTCGGCTACACCATCCCGCTGGCCGCCGGCATCCGGGAGCGGATCAAGCTGCCGGTCTTCTGCACCGGCCGGATCAACGACCCGGTCATGGCCGAGAAGGTGCTGGCCGCCGGCCAGGCCGACATGATCGGCATGTGCCGCGGGCTCATCTGCGACCCGTTCATGCCGAAGAAGGCGTTCGAGGGGAGGCTGGACGACATCCGTTACTGCGTCGCGGACAACCAGGGGTGCATCGGCCGGATCGGCATGAACAAATCGCTCGGCTGCATCCAGAACCCGGCCGTGGGCCGGGAGAAGGAGTGGGGCGAAGGGACCCTGGAAAAGGCGGCGGTGAAGAAGAAGGTGACCATCGTCGGCGGCGGCCCGAGCGGCATGTGGGCCGCCAAGATGGCCGGCCGCAGGGGCCACAAGGTGACCCTGTACGACCGGAACGAAACCCTGGGCGGCCAGGTGCTGACCGCCATGAAGGGGGCGGGCCGCGACGAATTCGGCGTCATCATCAGGAACGAAAAGACGCAGGTAGACAAGGCGGGCGTGGCCGTGAAGCTCGGGGTAGAAGTGACGCCCGACCAGGTGCTGGCGGAAAAGCCCGACGTGGTGATCGTCGCCACCGGCAGCCGGCCCAAGGAGCAGCCGGTGGGGGGCGCCGACGGCCCGGCCATCTTCAACGTCTGCCAGGTGCTGAACGGCGAGGCGGAGCTCGGGCAGAACGTCTGCCTGATCGACTACGACGGCCACCAGCGGGCCGCCGCCACGGCCGAGTTCCTGGCCAACCAGGGCAAGAAGGTGCACATGATCACCTCCAGCCTCTTCATCGGCGCGGAGCTCGGGCCGACCCAGGACCTCTACCTGACCCGGCAGCGGCTCCTGCAGAAGGGGGTCACCTTCACCCCGGACATCGCGGTGATCGAGGTGGGCGGAGAGGCGGGCGCCAAGCGCGTCAAGGGATTCAACGTCTACTCCAACATCTGGGACGAGTGGGGTCCGTACGACTCCCTGGTGCTCGCCATGGGGCAGCGGGTGGACGACGCCCTCTACATGAGCCTGAAGGGAAAGGTCGATGAACTCTACCGGATCGGCGACAGCGTTGCCCCCCGCAAGGTGGACATGGCCATCTGGGAAGGTCATCGGGTGGGGAGGGAGATCTGATGTCCGCCATCGCCAAATTCCTCGTGTTCGTCGATCTCCCCGGCGGGGAGCTGGACGAAACCGGTCGCGGGCTCCTCTCCTGGGGAGGCCGGCTGGCCGGGTTTCTCGACGCGGCCTGGGGTGTCGTCACCCCCGGCGTCCCCATGGCTGCCACGCTGGAAGGGTTCGCAGCCTACGGCACGCCGGCCGTCACGCGGGTGACGGGAGGTGAAGAACTCCTGGATACGCCGGCCATACTGGGTAAGACCCTGGCCCGCCTGGTGGCGGACGAGTCCGCGCAGCTCCTGGTGCTGCCGCACAACGACCTGGGCGCCACG
>DATDNF010000070.1:0-2013 GCA_036518435.1 Geobacteraceae bacterium | reverse complement strand
TCTTAGAGTCCCAGAGGAGCCGCCCGATCAGGGTGCTTTTGCCGTCATCCACGCTGCCGCAGGTGATGAACCGGAGGAGCGACTTCTCTTCCTGGCTCTTGAGATAGGCAAGTATATCTTTTTCGATCAGTTCCGATTGATGGGCCATATATACCTCGAAGTATGAATTATGAAGTATGAATTATGAAGAAACCCGGTCTTGTTACGGCATCTGCGGTTCGAAATTTCATCCTTCATAATTCATAATTCATCCTTGTCTTAAAAATATCCCTCTTGTTTCTTCTTCTCCATGCTCCCCGCCTGGTCGTGGTCGATGAGCCGCCCCTGGCGCTCGGAGGTGCGGGTCAGGAGCATCTCCTGGATGATCCTGGGGAGGGTGTCGGCTGTCGATTCCACGGCGCCGGTGAGGGGGTAGCACCCCAGGGTGCGGAACCGGACCGATTTGTGCTGCACCTGTTCGCCCGGCTTGAGCTCCAGGCGCTCGTCGTCCACCATGATCAGCATGCCGTCCCGCTCCACCACCGGCCGGACCGCGGCGTAGTAGAGCGGCACGATCGGGATGTTTTCCCGGTGGATGTACTGCCAGACGTCCAGCTCGGTCCAGTTGGAGAGCGGGAAGACCCGGATGCTCTCCCCCGGCTTGATCCGGGTGTTGTAGAGGTTCCACAGCTCCGGGCGCTGGTTCTTCGGGTCCCAGCGGTGGTTGGCGCTGCGAAAGGAAAAGATCCGCTCCTTTGCCCTGGATTTTTCCTCGTCCCGGCGGGCCCCGCCGAAGGCGGCGTCGAACTTGTACTTGTCCAGCGCCTGCTTCAGCCCTTCCGTTTTCATCACGTCGGTGTAGAGCGCCGAGCCGTGGGTAAAGGGGGAAACACCCCGGCTCACCCCCTCCTCGTTGACGTGCACGATCAGGTCCATGCCGCATTCGGCCGCCATCCGGTCGCGGAACTCGATCATCTCGCGGAATTTCCAGGTCGTGTCGACGTGCAGCAGGGGAAATGGCGGCGGTGCCGGGTAGAAGGCCTTGCGTGCCAGGTGCAGCATGACCGCCGAGTCCTTGCCTATGGAGTAGAGCATCACCGGGTTGGCGAATTCGGCCGCCACTTCGCGCATGATGTGGATGGATTCGGCTTCAAGCTGTTGCAGATGGGTCAGGGTATTCGTCATTTTGCAGTTTCTCCATACATCAATGAAATTATGAATTATGAAGGATGAATTATGAATTCAGCCTTTTTTCATACTTCATCCTTTCGTGTCTTCATCTCCGGTGCAAGCCGCATTCCTTGTGCTCCGGGTTCTCCCACCACCAGCGCCCCGCCCGCGGGTGCTCGCCCGGCGCCACCGGCCGGGTGCAGGGAGCGCAGCCGATGGAGGGGTATCCCTGCTTGTGGAGCCGGTTGGTCGGGACCCGCCGCGCATCGGCGTACTCCCAGACCCGTGCCTCGCTCCACTCCAGGAGGGGATTGATTTTCAGGATGCCGCCGTTCGCCTCGTCCAGCTCGATGGGGGCGAGGCCGCTGCGGGTGACGCTCTGCTCCCGGCGCAGCCCCGTGATCCACCCCGCGAGCCCTTTGAGGGCGCGCCCCAAAGGCTCCACCTTGCGGACGTGGCAGCACTCGTGGCGGTTTTCCAGCGACTCCCGGAAGGAGAAGAGCCCCTTTTCCCGTTCAAGCAGTTCCACCGCCTCGTGGCGCGGGAAGAACCAGTCGATCCGCACCCGGTACCGCTCCACGATGGCGTCCGCGACCTCGTAGGTCTCCTCGTTCAGCCGCCCGGTGTCCAGGGCGAAGATGCCGATATCGAGCCCCAGCTCGTTTGCCATGTCGATGATCACCACGTCCTCCACGGAGAAGGAGCAGGCGAGCTTGACCGGGCCGTTGGCCGCTTCTGTTCCCGCCTTCAGGATTTCCTGGGGGGTGGCGTTTGCGGGTATTTCGGGAATGATTGCCATTGCTTCCTCGTAGGGGCGCAGCATGCTGCGCCCTGTTTGTTGTTGTGTTGCCGGAGGGCGCAGCA
>DATDNF010000069.1:0-89526 GCA_036518435.1 Geobacteraceae bacterium | reverse complement strand
CCAGGTACTCGGGCTCGATCACCAGGTCGGCCGGGGCGGCGGCCCAGGTGCGGAGGGTGGCGCTGTTGTTGGCTCTGGAGAGCTCGTTGATGGTGTTGGCCGGGTCGATGGCGACGGTGAGGATGTGCTCGCCCGCCGGGGTGAGCGCGGTGATGGCGAACGTGGCTTGGGCCGCCCCGCCGGGGGCGATGGCGCCGATAAGCTGGTCGCCAACCAGGGTGCCGTTGTCGAGGAGGCGGACGGTGATGGTGGCGGCTGTGTCGAGGCCGCTGTTGTGGATGGTGGCGGTAGCGGTGAGGCTGTTGCCGACTGTGGGAGTCGAGGGCGATACGGCGATGTCGGTTGCGGTTATAGCCAGATCGGGCTTGACGTGCGCCAGCGCCCGCAGCGCAAGGGCGGTGGCGTAGGGGTCGTCGTTCCAGGAGCCGTCGGCGAGCTGGGAGGCGGTGAGAAAGTTCACGGCGTTCAGCAGGGGCTGAGTTTGCCCCTGTCCGCTTTCGATGAGGGCGATCAGGGCCAGGGCGGTTTCGTAGACCGTGGATTGACCTGAGCCGAAGCCGCCGTCCGGGTTCTGCTTGGATCGCAGATAAGCGGCGGCGCTGGACATGGGGGGCTGGAGGTCGTACGTGTCCTTATACTGGGCCAAGGCTGAGAGGACTTGGGCGGAATCTTCGGCATTGCTGTCGTCATCCTGGCTGAAACTCCAACCGCCATCCGGGTTCTGGGTTGTTAAAAGATACGTTATGGCGGCGAAAATGGTGTTTTGGTCAGGGTAGCTGGCGGCTTTCAGGGCTTGTAGGGCGAAGGCGGTGTCGAGGATGTCGGTTTCGTATCCGTCGTCGCCACCCCAAGCGTGTTTGAGTTGATTGAGTAGTGGTATGAGGGCGTTGATGCTGGTATCGGTAAGGCCGAGGGCATGGATGCGTTGCGACAGGTAATCGACAGTATTTGGCGATTGACCTTGCAGCCAGGCAATGGCATTGGTGTACGAGCTGCCAGCGGTCTGGTTCAGAATTTCCAAAGCTTCAATTCCGGCGTCTGTGACGGCGGTTGTCTCATTAATCGAGGCATTGTTACCCCAGGTGCCGTCTGGGTTTTGGGACAATGTAAGATAGTTGAGACCACTCTGTATTTGGGGTAGCTGGGCTTGTGCAAGCGCAGCAAATACAACAAGGTACAAAGCTGCGCAAATGATGATCAGTTTGCGTTTGAGCATATGCCCTCCTGATTACAATTCAATGAAAGGTTAAGAATCCGCTAGATATTTCCCATTTCAAGGGCGGATTGTCGGTTGATTATGATCTCCGCACAACATTTTTTAGAAAATATGCCAATAAATAGGCGACTGAAATAATTTCTATAATAGGGAAATGAGAGTGCATATTGGCTCCAAATAAGAAAAGGGTGTGTAGCCCTGACACCTTATGTTTTGATCATCTTTTTAAGAATATATGACACTCAATATGCGACTATAAACATCTCACATATCAATAATAATGTTTTTATTTTAGTGCGTTTAAACTCGGTTTCTGCAATGCCTGCTCGCAAGTAGTATATTTTACTATAATGCAGGGATGAGAATCCTAATAAACATAATATTGTAAATTGAATTAGCAAATTACTAAAGAGTACATTTCCAACTCGACATAGGAATCCGGTACACGGCCTGTTTCCAAGGGTTCCAAGGAACCAATGTCGGAATACTTATGCACCCTTTAGTATTATAATTAAACGCAACACTAGAAATAACGTCGGCGAGTAAGGCCACTGAAGTTATAGCTGGCCACTTAATATATTTAACTGGCAGCTTTACAGTATATCTCAGAATTATTCACTAGGCCCATGTCTTTTCCATTCTTTTTAACTCAAGCTCTGAAGCAGTGAGTGTATAGTGTGTAAATTTTATTTGAGTAAGTATGCCATTATATAAGATATTGAAAGTACTTCTGCCGCAACTAGATACGCTTTCCGCTTGATGCGATAAATTTCAATTTCTGAAAGTTTTACGCTCTTACAATATAAAATACTAAAGAAGACAGACGATACACACATTATAAATAATGCTAATGCTATGATGAGTGGATTGTGGTAAACGCGAAATATGTCGCAAATCACCAATATAAGGACTAGTGATGATATTATAACTGGTAACAACAAATATTTATTGGTCAACTTGACGTAAAATACCATTACTGCTAATGATCTTAGCGTTAAGTACACACTCACAAAATCAAATGAACTTAAAATAACCATGTTATTGTTTATAATATACATAATATACCTCTCTTGATTATGGTCACCATTTGTATGGGTCATTTAGTACAAACACAGCCGCCACAATTGCGATTATCGATAGTACTATAAAAACAGGTACCAATATGGCTGACAAAGGTATTGCACCCGCTAAAAGCACTGGAAACAATGTAAGAACAACACTTATCCCACTTAAAATGCCTACTCCGATCGACGCATTATTTTTTAGCATAGCAAGGTCTTGATCTGGCATATTTAAATAGTAATCTAAAAATTGAGGGATTTCTTTACTCCAAAAATCATAAACATTCGAACCTAAACTAGCCCAGCATAATGGATTCATCATATCCAAGTAGGTGTACAACATCGCTCCACTAAGCCCTCCACTGATCATGTAAGCCCCAGCACCGGTCTCTGGGTTAGTTATGATATATCCACACCCAATCCATCCCTTGAAGTTGATATTAGCTTGTGAGACTGTAACTACTTTATCCGCATTGACGGCATTTTGAATGTCCATCTTTACTTCCTGGCTGACCTGCAGTTGCGGCAGAGTGGTGGCGATATTTGTCTGGTTGATGGTGTAAATTGGAATTCCCTGGTCGTTGGCAATCTTCAGGGCCTTTACTGCGCTTACCCCTTCCGCCTGGTTTTCCGGTGTGGAGAAGAGCTGCTCCGGAACACTGTGTTCCAGTGCCGATGAGATCATGCCATTGTTGAGCATGTATTGTCTGACGGTGTCATTGTCGCCGTCTTTTGCTTTTACGACACTCAACAATCGGTCGGCGTCCATGTTCAACCCACCTGCACTGACACTTCGCGGTATGCCCCACATTGAAGCTACTTTGAGTTGGGTCGCAAAGATGGTTTCGGATGGCAAAGTAACGGAATTGACACCCATGATCTTAGCGGCGATGAAGTTCATTGTCCCGAGTTCGGCATGGTAGCTGAGTGCAGTGGTGTAAAGCAGGTCGCCAATCAGGTCGTCTTTGGAGAGGCTGGCGAAATCGTTGTTCTGGAGTTTTGTTTTGGTGGCTTCAAGTTTTGTTTTGAGGTTGGTGAGCTGATCTTGGCTGATTCTCCCCAGATTGAGGGCAATGGCCTGACAGACTCCTGCGTCTATTGTGTTGGTTACCAGGCTGTCGCCAGTTGATGGATCATAAAAACTCATGACAAAGCTTTCGGTGGAACCGAGGCCTATCGTTGCCCCTGTCGCCACAACCTGGCCGTCTATCCGCAGTTCGGGTTTAACATTGACGAGGTATGCAGGGAGGGAGGAGGGCAGTTCGCTAGGCTGAATCGGCGTCCCGTCAGCATGGGGCTGAGGGAAGAAGGAGTTGATGACCGCCTCGTCCTGAGGTGTTGCCGGTGTATAGCTCAAGGTGATCTTTTTGCCCGCCAGTTCCGCCAGACTTTTGGTAATAGCGAGAGGGGTTTCGTCAAAGGTGCCATTCGTCACACTGAAAGTCAGCTTGTGACGGAGAGAATCGGGTATTTCTGTAAAGACAGTTCCCCGAATAGCACCACTATACGGCAGCGTCCCTAGGAGGAAGGGATATTCCTTCTTGGCAATCTCCTTCTTGCCCAACACATCGCCTACAGTTGCGTTGGGATAGTTCAGCTGGATATAGTTCTGCACCCTGGTCTGGTAGTCCTGCATGGCCTGCTGGGCGGCAAGGGAGTTGACGCCGGTGACGGAGCCATCCGTTGCATTGATGGTTGCGCCGGATTGTATCTGCGTCAGGAACGACTGGGCATCAAAGGGAACGGCTGATTTGACATCAATGCCACTGGTGTAATTGTACTGCTTGTAGGAGGGATCGAGCCTGATCCAGGTGTCCCCTTTGCCGTTGATGTGCCTTGCCCCGCGGGAAGGCCTGTAGTTGATCCACGCCTCCACCCAGACATGCTCCAGCCTGGCCTTTACAACCTGCCCGCCGGATGTCAGAGCCGTAGTCGGTATCCCGCCGCTGTTCATGAAATCCAGAGCCGCCAGGGGATCGGTGAACCCGCCGGCCCAATTCATCACCTTGTCGATGGGAAGTTCGACGGTCCCCATGACGTATCTTGCATGGATGCCGGAGGCGCGCAGAAGGGCAATGAGGAGGGATGCGGTGTCGAAGGCGTTTCCCTGCTTGGTGAGGAGCGTCATCTGCGCCCCTTGGATGGAGCCCCAGGTAGGGACGAACTCGACGTTGTTCCGCACCCACTCGTAGATCTTGACCGGCTTGTACTCCAGTTCCTGCGCCTTGGCCCTGATCTCGGGGGTGAGTTGAACGTCTATCGTTTCGGCCAGGTCGGCGTCGGTGGGAGGCGCTATGGCGGTGACGGTGCTCGACGAAAGCAGCCCGGCCAGCGACCCGACGGAGGCGACCATGATCCGCTTCTGACTTTGCCAGGCGTGCTTGTCCCTCTTCAGGTCCCGCTCGAAATCTTCCTTCTTTGGCCGCGGCTCGCGCTTTATCACCTTCGGCTGCCGATGGGGCAGGTTATTGGGATCTAGCTTCTGATGCCTGGATGGAGCCTTTACCTTCTCCAGGTGTTGCCGAGTCTTATCCAGGGCGGCTGCGGCTTCCTTATCGTCCCGCGCCTTGGCAACGGTAGCCATATTCGCCTGTAGCTTGGCGAGGTTGTCGTCATAATGCTTTACAAACTTGTAGTGCCGTTCCAGTATCACGGCCGGCAGCTTCGCGTCCTTGAGCCGCTTCTCCGTTGCAGCGAAGCTCTTCCTTACCTCCGGGTCCAGGGCCGCGATCTCCCCCTGCGCCGACTTCAGCCGCTCCCGCTTGGCCGCAACGGTCGCCCTCGGGTCGGCAAGCGCCGTCGTCAGCCCCTCCGTGGCCTTTCCAAACCGCTCCTCCGGCCCTTCAGCCTTCTTCGGCTGCTGCGCCTGCGCCTTCCCCTTCTTCACCCCGTCCACCGCCGCATGGGCAACGCTGAACACCCCGCCGGAGGTCCAGGTGAAGAAACAGAGAACGACCGCCGCTATCGTCCGACAATATTTGTGAAACATGGCCCCTCCGTCAAATACACAAAAGTGAAGACAAGACAATTAGTCATGATTAATACAGATGGTGCGCTAAATTGTCAATATTAAATTTACATGGCAGCAATGAAACAAAAGTGCGCAAAGAGAATTGACATTTATTTACAGGAATCATGCCAAGCATCGACCATGTAATTTCAACAGGTTACGACCGTTTAACTCTGTGCAAATGTAAACAAAGTTGCATCCATTGAGGGAATAAGCCCGCAAAGCCTTGCAGCACATGGCATTGCAGTGCAGTGTAAACAAAGTTGACGGCGTAAACTTTGTTTACGTGGCGTCAGGCCTGGCCCATGACTCGTCAACCGCGCTTTTCAGATTTTAGCCGGCACATGGCTTTCCCCCGTTTGAACAGGCTTTGCCAGGGTACTCTAACGGGGGCTTGATCCTTATGCTTCTGTATCTCCTCGAAGGCCGACAACGCCTCATCCGCTTCCCCTGCTGCAATAGGCACGGCTCCATAAGCGGATCGTTCGAACAACCGGGTGATGGCGGCAACCTGCCCGGCCAGCGGCTTGAACCTTCTTGCCAGAAGCTGCTCGTACTCCAGAGGCGTGACATGTGGGAGACGCTCTGCTCCCCGTGCTGTGAAATGACGCTCCATTTCGCCGTAACAGAGCCGCAGGAAGCGTTGGGTCTCCCCGTTCCGCGCCCGGCGCAGGCGCGCCAGCCGCCAGGCCGGCTCCAACCGGCGCCACAGGTACCAGCCGATTGCTGCGGCAAAAATGACGATGAGTAGCAGCAGCCATCCTTCGCGCAGGAACCAGTACCAGAGGCGGAAACATGTCAGTTGTATCCAGACGAGGGTGACCAGGAGGATTGCCCAGAGTTTTGCGACCACGGGCCAGATCTTCATGAGGAGCCTTACCCACAGCGAGTCACGGTTCTTGCGGATGAGGTCCTGGATGTGGTCGTCCATGTAGCGGACCAGACCGGCGGCGACGAAGATCCGGGGTTTGTTCTGGGGCAGCTCGAAACTGGATGTCGGCTCGAAGGTGACCCAGCCGTGAGGCTCCAGGTACGCCTCCACCCATGCATGACCATCAGAGCGCCGCACCTCGTAATAGCCGGTAACCGGGTTGTAGCGGTTGACATAGAAGCCGGTTACCAGGCGTGCCGGAATACGGATGCTCCTCAGGAGAACAACCATGGAGGAGGCGAACAGCTCGCAATGTCCCGCCTTCAGGTCGAAGAGAAACTGCTCCGCCGGGTTGCCGGTCCACTGGATGCCCATTGTGTCGCGGGTGTAGGCGTAGTTTTCCCGGAGATACGTCTCCACCGCCTTGGCACGGGCAAAATCGTCGCCGGCATCTTTAGTCACCTCCCGTGCCAAATTCTGCAAGCGATCGGAGACACCGGGGTAGAGGGAAAGATATCTTCCATCCACTGTCCACCCTCCCTCGCCCGGCTCTGCCACAGCGCTGCACGGATGCTTGTCGACCTCGGTCATTCGTGAAAGGATGGAGTAGATCGTCCCCTTGCGGAGCCGGCCGGGTGCGCGCAGCGTGAGGTCGGCGTCGACCTCGATGGCATTTCCTGGAAAGGATGCAAGAACAGGGCGATTGGCGGCGAAGATGAACGGCGGAATATCATGCTGCACGTTATAGACCTGGAGCGTATCCCCCTGCTGCGGCTTGTCGCCGAGGGGAAACTGCCCCTCCGGGCTGTACCTCTTCTCTATGCCGGCAACACTCTCCTCCCAGTGACGGCCGTCAAAGGTGTCGAACACCTTCCCCCGGGCATAGAGGGGACGGTCCGCCTGGACATAGAGAACCACGGCATCCGGTTCGCACCTGCTCATCAACCTGTCGCCGACGGTATCCAATTTTGGTTGGAAGCCGCCGTATTCGGCATTTTCGACCATGTTGCCACGCACTTCTCCAGCCACGGCGCGAGCAGATCCGGTGTCGGACTCACCCTCTCCCTGCGCCCCCTTACCCCGGTTGTCGGTCGCCTGCCGTTTCGCCTCCATCTCCCACTTGCGATTGTCGTAGTTCCAGTTACTGGATGCCGGAAAAGCCTGCACCCTGGGGGACGGCGGCTGCGGCACCAGTAGGTATATGGCGAAGGCAAGAGACAAGGTCAGCGACGCCAGGCCGATCCCCTTCACCGGGAGATTCATTCGCCTTGTAAGGAGGTCCCTGTCACCACCATGGGCATGGTTCAGACGGGCGTCGATGTGGTCGGCCATGAAGGTGAAGATGGCCGCCAGGGAGTAGATGACGATGAAGACGACGAAGTATCCCTCCGTCGTTTTCGCCGCACCATAGAGGAGGAGAACCAGCGAGATGAGACAGGCAAGGTTCAGGTTGCGCCGGGTAGAGAGGACCAGGTTTTGGCCCGCCTGGAGGGTGAGAAGGAGTAGCATCAGGCCTGTCTCCACCCCTGAAAGAACGAAGCCTCCGAAGAAAAGCACCAGCGCGAGCGCACCGCCGGCATTGGCAGTCTGCTTGAACTGCTCGTCCTTCGTCTCGCCGAACCTGCGGCAGGCGTAGAGACCGCCACCATAAACAATACCCCAGAACAGGGTATAAATCATGGCCTGGAGCGGCGGCGAAACCGTGACCAGGGCGGCTGCCACGGCAGTCATGAGGAGAACGAAAATCCCCAGGTAAACCGGAGGGTACTGGATGCGCTCCGTCATACGAATACCTCGGAAAGGTCATCCCCTTTCGCTACCAGGTAAACAGGTGCTCCCTGAGCCAGGAGCTCTCCGGCGACCGCGTCATGCGCGGTATTGCCGAAATCGACTTCGCCGGTAAAACTGGCGCGGTTGAATGATATCACTACAGGCCTTATCCTTTTCGCCTGCAAAAGCCCCAGTGGATGGAGAAAATCGTCGAGATTCCCGTTGCCGGAAAGAAAGAGCACTGCGGTGCTCCCATCCCGCAGGAACGTGGCGGCGCGGGTGATGGTTTCGTGGTAGGGGAAGGGGCCGTCCGCCGTCACGCGCGCGAGGGTGTCGAGCACCTGGGGAAGATGGTGTTGCCCTCTCCCTGGAGGGACAACGGCAGATTCCCTCCCATAGGCGGTAAGCTGCACGGTATGCCCCCGTTCCAATGCGAAGCGGGCAAGGGATGCGGCGATACGGACTGCATATTCCAGGGTCGATTCCCGTTCCCCCCCCGCATCTGACCCCTGGTGCAGGTCGAGGATGAGGGTCATTTCGGTGGAAGCGCGAACCTCGAACTCCTTGACGATCAGTCGGTCATGACGGGCAGTGGATGGCCAGTGAATGTGGCGCAGGCTGTCCCCCTGGCGGTACTCACGCGTGCCGAAGAAGTCATCGCTCCCATTGGCACGCTCCATCGTCTCCATGCCGCTGGAAACGTAGGTCCCGGCTGCGAGCAGGGGGAAAGAAGCAACCTCGAACATGGAGGGATAGACCAGCAGCGAAAGATTGCTCTGGTCCCCCTGCCGCTCCGACCAGGCGATTCCCAAGGGATAGGCGGAGCGAAGCCGCAGTGGCCCGACGGTATAATGCCCCCGTTTGTAGCAGGCAAGCCGGTAGGCGAAGTCTCTCCGTGTTCTGCCCGGAAGTCTGGCTGCAAAGACCAACGGTTCACGCTCGTGGGGAGCGGCAGCGGGAATGGCATCTATGGCCTCCACCATGAAACGGGATCTCCTCTCCCGGTTTTCGAGGGTTATGCGGACTTCGATCTCCTCCCCCTCAAAGGCGGCGGCAGGGAGGACACGCGCCGCCTCGACACCCTTGAGCGCGAAACGGGGCAGGATGACGGCAACGATGACCGTAGCGCTCACCAGGGCGAACATTCCATAGAGGAGATTGACTTCGCGGTTCCAGGCGATGAGAAAAAAGAGCAGGGCGAGGACTATGAGGACGTTTCTCCGGGTGAGAAACCGCTTCATTTGGCTCATACAGGTGCCGGCACTTCCTGGAGGATCGTCTCTACGACCTTCGCTGCCGTTGTCCCCTTCAGGCGCGCCTGGGGCTTCACCATAAGGCGGTGGGTAAGGACATGCCGGGCAAGTGTCTTGATCACCGTTGGTTCAACGAATTCCATCCCCTTGAGAAGCGTCATCGCCTGGGCGGCTCTCATCAAGGCCAGTGAGCCGCGCGGGCTCGCCCCAGCCGTTAGTTCGGGATGTTTGCGGGTGGCGTTGACGATATCGACGATATAGGCGAGAAGGGAGCTGTCCACATGGGCCTCGGTCACCGCTTTCTGCATGAAGCGCAGGTGTTCCTCATTGAGCACCGGCCTGATGCGATGTATTGGATGCTCCCGGATCTGCATCTCCATAACCCGCACCTCCTCGCTCCGTGCCGGGTAGCCGACGCTGACCCGCATGAAGAAGCGGTCCAGCTGGGCCTCGGGAAGGGGATACGTCCCCTGCAGCTCGATGGGGTTTTGGGTGGCGACCACCATGAACACCTGCGGCAGATGTCTCGTGGTGCCGTCGGTGGTGACTTGCCGCTCTTCCATGGCCTCAAGCAGGCTCGACTGGGTGCGTGGGGTGGCCCGGTTGATCTCGTCCGCCAGCAGGAGGTTGGCGAAGACCGGGCCGGGACGGAAGTCGAAGTCGGCGCTCTTCTGGTTGTAGATGGAGACACCGGTGACGTCCGACGGCAGCAGGTCCGGGGTGAACTGGACTCTTTTGAAGTCCAGCGACAGTGAACCGGCGATGGCCCGGGCGAGCATGGTCTTGCCGAGGCCGGGGACATCCTCGATGAGGAGGTGCCCGCGGCAAAGCAGGGTAATTATCGCCAGGTCGATCACCTCTTTTTTGCCGACGATGACTTGTTGAATGTTGTCTGAAAGGGCGGTGAGGGCTTTCTGGATGCGGGGATCGGACATCGTTTTCTCCTGTCAGTTAAACTGAAAAGCGGGCTCTTGCGCCTCGTAGTGCGAGCCGCCGAAGGCAAGCAGCGGGAAAAACAACATTGGCAGAAAAGCGAGGCCAATGCCGAAGGGTGCCCCCTGCCAAACATGGCCCCTCCGTCAAATACATAAAAATTAAGACAAGAAAATTTGTCATAATTAATGCAGTTAATACAGGAAGTACGCTAAATGGTCAACATTAAATTTTCAAAGAAAAAAGGGAGCCGGGGCTGCGAAACATCGCTCCCCCCGTAAACCCATATTCATTGCAGCTTTCAAACCTTACTAAAAGCCTGTTTTCCCTGTCAACAAATGATTACACTCCCAGGTGGCGGTGCTTGCCGCAGAACACAGGTTTCTCGCCATGGGCATGGGGGGCATTTACTTGGCAAATATCCGGAGCGCAAAAAAGGCGCGGAGCCGAAACTCCGCGCCTGTTCCTTTTCATGCCCCGATTGAGGATTGCTGCGGAGGAGGCGCTTCACGGCCGCCACCGGTACACTCCGGAACCACGTAACCGTTGACGAATTCCGTAAGCTCGCAATAACGGAGGTGGCTCACCCCTTCACCCGTTATCTCCCTGAACTCGACCCCGAAGCCGGCAGGCAGGACAGTCGGCGACAAGGCGTCCGGCGGATTGGTCCAGGCCACCCGCCCCCGGGCCACGGTCACGGCATAGGTATTGGTCGGCAGCCTGAAAGAAGTCACCACATCGCTTCCCTGCGCAACGTCCCCTTCTGCAACCACATAGAGGCCGTTCATGCCGATTTCCCAGGTAACCCCTTCGAAGGTCCTGCCGTCGACCTGAACGGTCACCGGAACCCTGCACGGGACCCGCGGCCTGCGCCGTTCCACAGCGGGGACGAATGCGTGCGCCATGTTCAGGAATTCCCGGCCGAAAACCGGTTTTTTCAGAAACATCTCGCACCCCGCCCGGTGGGACGCATCGGCGACTTCCTGGCTCCCGTCGCTGCTGATGAGGATTACCGGTATCGATCGGAGTTGCGCATCACCCTTGATGAGACGGCAGCACGTGATGCCGTCCATTACGGGCATTTCCACATTCATCACGACCAGGTCCGGCTTCTCTTTCCGCACCACTTCCAGTGCCGCCGCGCCGTTCTTCGCCATCAGGACCTTCACGGGAGACGGCCGAAGAAACTCCTTCTGGACTTCCAGAAAAACCTTCACATCGTCAACGAGCAGTATCTTTGCCTTGAACATGATAATCTCCCCGCTCGGGTTGTGCCGCCGTTTCCGCACAGCACGGTACAGCGGCGTTTTGTATGCCGGTCTTGGCAAGGTATGCCTCAATGGCCTGCCGGACCAGATGACCGGTGAATTCGTGGACCCGTTCCTGGCGCACGGCTTTGCCAAACCGTTGCGTGAGTTCGTTGTCAATCGCCTCGACGGGAGCGATCCCCTCCCTGACCGCCTTCAGCATGACAATCAGGACCGGCGTTTCGTTGAGGTACGCCCACAGCGTGTCACCCCAGAACGGGGCGACATCCATGTAACAGCCTCTATCATAGGGCATTATGCCTGCCTCCGGCGCGGCACACGATACGCACGCTCACTCTTCGCGTCATGGGATCGGAGTTCCCCCCTCCCGATTGTCATGATGTGCCGCCAGCCGGATGCATTGATCGGACAGGGCCATCTATCCCTTACCACAAATGATGCCAAATCGTTCGATCGGATTTTTTAACGTGAAATCAGTCAGTTACTAAAAGAAGGGAATTTCCGGCAGGGTAAAGGTGTGGGGACTTTCGTCAACTTTGTTTACACATGCGCCGCCCTGTTGCGCAGAGAGCCGCTACCTGAGCGGGATTACGACGATGGTAAACTAAGTTTACAGTGTAAACTTAGTTTACATGGCATCCCCCGCCTCTTCCTGGTTTTTCAGGTAAGAGTTGATCTTGCCCCCCTCATAGATCAGCCTGAACATCCGGAGAATATGGGGATCGAACTGGCTTCCGGCAAACTCCTCCATGATTCCGAGCGCCTCATTGGCGGGCATCCCTTTGCGATAAGGACGGTCCGAGGTCATGGCGTCAAAGGTGTCGGCGATGGTGATTACCCGTGCCTGGAGGGGGATCTCCTCGGCGGCGATATGGTCGGGATACCCTTTGCCGTCGTACCATTCGTGGTGGTGCCTGATCCATTTGATGACATCGCGGAATTCACTGATATTGGAAAGTATGAGCGCGCCCCGAGCCGGGTGTTCGTATATCCGCTCCATCTCCTCGGGGGTGAGCCGGTCGGGCTTCTGGAGGATGCTCTCCGGGGTGCCGATCTTGCCGATATCGTGGAGGATGGCGGCGAGCTCCACCTGCCGCACCTCCTTCCTGGTCATTCCCATCTCCTCGCAGATAGCCGTCGAAAACCGGGCAACCCGTTTGGAATGGCCGTACGTGTAAGGGTCCTTGGCGTCGATGGCCGACGCAAGGGCCTCCACCGTGTGGACGAAGAGCTCGCTGATCTCTTCGTAAAGCTGGGCCTTCTTGATGGCTGCCGCCGCTTCCAGGGCGAACACCGCCATCAGTTTCAGCTCCTGGGACCAGAATTCCTGCCCGGAAAGCTTGTCGCTGGCAACCAGCATCCCGATTCCCCTGCCGTCGGTCACCAGGGGGACGCAGAAGATGGAGCGGACCGGATACGGAAACGTCGGCCGGCCATCCGTCCCGATATCGCAAATGGTAACCGGCTCCCCCTTCGCGAAGATCTCGCCGAGAAGCCCCGACGCGGCGTCGGTCCGGAATTGGGCGGCAACGTTCCTGTCCCGCCCCACGCTCAGCCGCGTGCAGAGTTCGTTGCGGGAAAAGTCGAGGAGCATCAGGCAGAGGTTCTGTACCACGAGGATTTTCTGCACCTCTTCCAGTATCTTTTGGCAGATGCTGTCCACGTCCATCTCGCTTCCCAGCTTGCTGGAAAGGGCATATATGAGCGACTGCTCCTCGTAGAGCCGCACAACTTCGGCGGAAAGGTCGAGATTTTCCGCCTCCAGCCGGAGAGAGTTTTCCAGGCAGAAGGCGGCTGCCTGCAGGCTGTCAGTCCCATCCGGCGTCGCAGGACCGGCGGCAAGGCTCCCCGCCAGGTCGCCGTTGAAGTAGATGGGAAAGGCGCTCGCCCCCTTCTGCGGAAGGGATGGCTCAAGAGAAGGGGGGGGCGTTACTCCCCCATCGGCTGCCACGCTTAGCACCGGCTGCCCATCCCTGTCCATCATGACAAGGGGGAGCCCGAAGCGTCGGGAGATCTCATCCAGAATCTCTGACACCTTCTTTCGGGAAACTGCCTGCAAGATCCTTTGCATGCCTGAATCCTCCCCCGCTCGTATTCTTGCCCCACTTCTTGGCGTACGCCTTTTCCACCGCCATGATGAGGGGGGAGAGACCTTCGCCGCCGTTTTTGCGGGGAGCGGCATCGTTGATCACTGCCGTGGCGTATCGGCCGCCTCCACCTCCCTGCACGAGGAAGAAGGGAATCGATTTGAACTGCGGGGCACCCTTCAGTGCGGCGACCAAGTCCTCCAGCCCCTGCCGGGAGAAGGACCCGATAATGACCCCGTCGGGCGGGGAACCCTGGCTCGCCTTCACCGCCTCCTCTCCCCCCATGTAAATGCTTACGCCGTACCCCTCCGCCCCCAGCAATACCTGAAGATGGCGGGCCTCGTCCATCATCGGAGTGACGATGAAAAAATGGCCCCTGTTCTTGTGGAACCGCTCAAACAGCGTGACGATCTGATATCTGTCAAACGGCTTGTCCAGATAGCCGTTCATGGCCAGACAGAGCTCTCCGCTGGCAGGGCTTATGCACAGCGTCGTCAACATCACCTCGGTCCCGGCTCCCCGCGCCCAGTTCTCCAGTTCGAGAAGATCGCCCCCCCTCTCCGTGCTATCGGAAATAATGAGTCCCGGCCTGACCCTGGCGGCTATCTCCAGGCACCTCCGCGAAGTGTCCGCACCCATCGTCTGGTACCCCAACTGTTCGAGCCGCTTCCGTAGCGACTGCCGGACGACGATGCTTTCGGACAATACCAGGACCGGTCCGTACATCCCGAAGTCCGCGTCTGTCGCCTGGATACATTCGTCTGCGGCCGTCCGCACCTCTTCCGTGGCCACGGGGACGCTAAAGTAAAACGTGCTCCCCGCGCCGGGTGTGCTGTCGACCAGGAGCCTGCCGCCGTGGTACTCCACTATTCTCCTGGCGATGCTCAGGCCGAGCCCCGACCCGCGCGGCCTGGTCGACACGCTCTCCGAGATGCGGTAGTATTCCTGGAAAATGATCTCCTTTTCTTCGGGGAAGATCCCCTCTCCCGTGTCCGTCACGAAGAATTCCACCGATTCCCCCTTCGGACACGCCCCTGCGGTTATTCTCCCCTCCGCGGTAAATTTGACGGCATTGTTCAACAGGTTGACGAGCACCTGGGTCAACTGCTGCTGGTCTCCCCTGATGGCAGGGGTCCCGGGAGGTACCTCGACCACGAGCGGAAGGTTCTTCTCGTTGGCCAGGGGGGCCACCACATTGACGCTCCCGGCAAGGAGGTCGGCGGGGCTGATATGGCTGATGTTCAACTCGAGTTTCCCCGCCTCCATCCTCATCAGGTCGAGATTTTCGTTCACCAGGGAGGTCATCTGCTCGCTTTCCTGGTTGATGATCCGGATGAATTCCTGCCGCGTCCCGCAGTCTATGTCATCGTAGTTGAGGAGTATCTCCGAATAGGAGCGGATGGAGGAGAGGGGGGTGCGGAGCTCGTGTGACACGTTCGCAAGAAATCGGCTCTTTGCCCGGTCGGTCTCCTGCAACTGCTTGTGCGCCTTCGAAAGGGCCTCCAATGTCGTCTGTAGATTCATGGTCCGGTGTTTGAGGCCATCGCTCAGATTGTGGAAGGTGGCGATGGCGTTCTCAGACCTCTCCCGCTCTTTCTCCAGCGTCCGCACGACGAATGCGACGGCCGTCGTGACAAGAAAAAAGGAGAAGGCCTCCGCCATGAGGTCGCCAAGTTGGCGCATGGCGGGACGGTCGAAGATGACCAGGAGGACGAAGAGGATGCTGAAGGTAAACCCGGCCCGCAGCACGAGACTGAAGCCGATCCGGAAGGCGAGCAGAACGATGAGGGGGAAATAGGCGAACCGGAAGGGGCTCTGACTCCCCCCCGTCAGGAAACAGACCGCCAGGAGCAGGATGATTGACGCCGCATACAGGACCCTCTTCATGTACTCGCTCATGCGCCACCCTCGGCAAACAGCGTCCTGACCCGCGCCACCACTTCCCCGGGGCTGAACGGCTTGGTCATGAACTCGTCCGCACCGGCGACGAGACTGTTCTGCCGGTCCAGTTCCTGTCCCTTGCAGGTCAGGATGATGATATGGGTATCCTTGAGCTCCGGGTCGGCCTTGACGACCTTGCAGACCTCCACTCCGGTCCTTTTCGGCATGACGATGTCGAGGAAAACGAGCCTGGGTTTCTCTTCCTTGATCCTCGCCAGCGCATCCTCGCCATTCGCCGCCACTGCCACGCTGAACCCCTCCTTGGACAGGACAAAGGAGAGCGCCCGCACAACATGAGGTTCATCGTCGGCGATAACTATCTGCACGGACATCTTCACTCCCATGGATGTAGACGCGGGAACAGCCCGGCCAGCGGGTTGACTGGTTCAATTGTACCGCAATTTTTTCAACATGCTGGCGGCACTGAACGGGCCGGGAATGGCTGGGGAAAGTAGAGGGCAAGCGGTGTGGACGGGCGGGAAGAGAAGGGCGTCGCCCTCACTCCCGGTCCGTGTCGAGGGCCTTTCGCAGGAGGGCAATGAGAAACGCCACGATCATGAGAAAAATCATCTCCTCGACTGCGTTCCAGGTGAGGAGACGTACGTTGGTGTAGGCGGCGTAATCGGCGATAAACCGGGCAGTGCCGCTGGCCAGGGCGATGAAGCCCCCCCACCAGCGGCCGGCGAACCAGGCAACCAGGAAAATGGGAATGAGGTAAAATACAAGGAGAGAGTAATCGCCGGTCAGGTAGTCGATCACCCCGATCAGCGCGACAAGAACCAGGCCGATGGCCACTGCCAGCCAGCGCGACTGCTTTTCCGGCAATTTCAGCATGCCCGTCATGAACCGCTCCACTCGCAGAGGGAAGTCAAAGCCCCGCGATCTTCCTGATGACCCCCTTCACCCGCTGGGGATCGAACGGCTTGATGATGTACCCCCTGGCGCCGAAACGTTTCGCCTCTTCCACGAGCGATTCCTGCCCCATGGCGCTGCACATTACCACCTTTGCGCCTCTGTCGAATCCGGTAATCTCGGTGAGGGCCTCGATGCCGCTCTTCTTCGGCATGACGATGTCCATGGTCGTTATGTCGGGGCGGAATTCCCGGTACTTCCGGACCGCCTCGGCCCCGTCTGCCGCCTCGGCCACGACTTCCCACCCTTCCTCTTCCAGGATGCCGCGCAACAAGGTACGCATGAACAGGGCGTCATCCACGATCATTACCTTGAGACCCATCACTTCCTCCCGCAACGTGGTATCGGGGAAAACCGGTCAGGAGGCTCTCCCCGACAACGACACACCGTCACGCAGCATGGCATGACACAGGGCCATCCTCTCCGCATGCAAAGGTAGCAGGGGCGCGGCATGCTGGCAAGCATTTTTTCACCCTCACCCCGCCCTGAAGCCATATTTTTCGACGGGTTTATCCCCCGCCGCACAACTTCCCCCTCGACAAACGTGATTTTTTGCCCTATATTCCGGCATACTGTATACAGAAAATCAGCCCCCATTTATCCCCCTGAAAGGAGAAATACGCGATGTCAGTGAAAGAGTTCCACTACCAGGACCCGTTTCCCCTCGGCCCCGACGGCACCAAGTATCGCCTTCTCACCAAGGACGGCGTTTCCGTGACGGAGTTCGAAGGAAAGCCGGTCCTCAAGGTCGACCCGGCCGCCCTCACCTTCCTCGCCAACCAGGCGATGCGCGAGGTTTCCTTCCTGCTCCGCCCCGAGCACAATGAGATGGTCGCCACGATCCTCACCGACCCGGAAGCCTCCATGAACGACAAGGGGGTGGCGATCGCCATGCTTCGTAACGCCGAGGTCTCCGCCAAGTTCGAGCTCCCGATCTGCCAGGATACCGGCACCGCCACCATCATGGGGAAGAAGGGGCAGCAGGTCTGGACCGGCGTGAACGATGAGGAGTACCTCTCCCAGGGGGTCTACAAGACCTACACCGAGGAGAACCTCCGCTATTCCCAGACCGTGGCCCTCGACATGTACAAGGAGATCAACACCGGCACCAATCTCCCGGCCCAGATCGACCTGTACGCCACCAAGGGGGATGAGTACAAGTTCATGTTCGTCGCCAAGGGTGGCGGTTCCGCCAACAAGACCTATCTCTACCAGGAGACCAAGGCGCTCCTCAACCCCGCCACCCTGGAGAAGTTCCTTATCGACAAGATGAAGACCCTCGGCACCGCGGCCTGCCCGCCGTACCACCTGGCCTTCGTGATCGGCGGCACCAGCGCCGAGACGTGCCTGAAGACCGTCAAGCTCGCCTCCACCAAGTACCTGGACAACCTTCCCACGGCAGGAAACGAATACGGTCAGGCGTTCCGCGACGTGGAGCTGGAGCAGAAGATTCTCGTGGCGGCGCAGAAGCTCGGCATCGGCGCCCAGTTCGGGGGCAAGTACTTCGCCCACGACGTGCGCATCATCCGCCTTCCCCGCCACGGCGCCTCCTGCCCGGTCGGGATGGGGGTCTCCTGCTCCGCCGACCGCAACATCAAGGCGAAGATCAACAAGGACGGCATCTGGCTTGAAGAGATGGACCGCGACCCGGGGCGCCTGATCCCCGAGGCCTACCGCAGAAAGCACGAGCACGGTGTCCGGATCGATCTTAACAAGCCGATCAAGGAAGTGCTGGCCGAGCTGACCAAGCACCCGGTGGCAACGCCGCTCCTCCTTACCGGCACGATCGTGGTCGGCCGCGACATCGCCCATGCCAAGTTCAAGGAGATCATCGACGCCGGCAAGCCGGTCCCCGAATATCTCCTGAACCATCCGATCTACTACGCGGGCCCGGCCAAGACCCCGGCGGGCAAGCCCTCCGGCTCGTTCGGCCCGACCACGGCCGGCCGGATGGATTCCTACGTGGATCTCCTCCAGTCCAAAGGCGCCTGCCTGATCATGATCGCCAAGGGGAACAGGAGCCAGCAGGTCACCGACGCCTGCCAGAAGTACGGCGGCTTTTACCTCGGTTCCATCGGCGGCCCTGCTGCGCTCCTGGCCGAGGAAAACATCAAGAAGGTGGAGTGCATCGACTTCCCCGAGCTGGGGATGGAGGCGGTCTGGAAGATCGAGGTAGTCGACTTCCCGGCGTTCATCCTGGTGGACGACAAGGGAAACGACTTCTTCAAGCAGTTGGGGTGCTGATCGGGCGGAGGCGACGCTCCGATTCGTTGCCGGCACGTAAAAAAGCCCCGGTTCCTGATGGAGCCGGGGCTTTTTTTGCGTCTCTCACGACGCGATCACGGTTTTGCCGCATAGTTCTTTGTGCCCGAAGTGCATCGGCGACATGCCAGGCGGAGACGCCTCGGGCTACCGTTACAGGGATTACCTGTTACCTGTTACCTGTTACCTGTTACCTGTTACCTGTTACCTGTTACCGTTGCCGTTTCCATTGCCATTGCCATTGCCATTGCCATTGCCATTGCCGTTGCCGTTTCCGTTGCCGTTGCCGTTGCCACCGGAACCGCTGCCGGTATCGCCTTGAAAGGCGTTGTTCATCTTGCTAAAGGAGTTGGTGGTGGTATTGCCGACATTTCTAACCATCAGAACGACCACGCTGGCGACCAGCAGGAGCAGCAGTGCATACTCGATAAGGGTTTGTCCCCACTGCCCCCTGTTCCGTTCCTCACTGTTCCCGGTTGTACCTGTTGCATAGCGCATTGCGGACCTCCTTTGCCGATGGCCTCAAGTAGCTCTATGGGTTTCGTGCGATAACTGCGTCATGGAGCACGCCAGACACCCGCAGCATCGTTTTCCTTTCATTCTCGACAGCATCTGCTATTTCCAATGCCAGAGGCATACCAGCCGATACAATAGCTAACTATGCAATATTGCTTGCTATTGTCTTAAGCGGAGAATAGATTGCCTGTTCTGAAGTTGAACAAGCTATCAGGTGAATTGGCGTGACAACCGAATTGTACGGGGGAAAACATATTTGGCAGGTGTGCGCAGTCCGAACAGCAGCTGACAGCCAGGAGGTTGCCGCCGCGAAAAAGCCCGCTGCCGCGGGCCTATCTCCGTCTACTTCTTCTTTGCCGCAACACTTCCGGCTGAACTGCCGGCGGTTGCGTCGGAGCACTTTGCCGGACAGAGGTTTCGTCCGCCGGCGGAACCGGCGACTGTTCCGCCGGCCTTACAACCTGGGCCTGCCCCCCTTGTGGCGGCGCGGACGCATCCCCCTTCCGCTCGACCCCCAAATCCAGCACTTTTACCTTGTCGCGGTACCGACCGGGCACTTCGTACATACTGTTCGTGTAGTGCGCGATTCCCCGCGAGTCGGTCCAGGTATAAATCTCGCCATACGCAGAGGAGGCGAGGAAAACCAGGGCCACCAACAGCCTTTTCATGATTCCCGCCTCCTAAAGGACACCGGCTTTCCCCTCCAACGCCTCCTCGACCATCGCGACCATCTGCCGGTGCGCAAAAGGCTTGCGGATAAAACCGTCGGCGCCCGATTCCCTCACCAGGCGCTGCAACTCGGCCTCCGGCTTCGAGGAAAGGAGCAGGATCGGGATATTCCTCGTCAGCTCGTGCTCTTTGAGCATCTTTGCCTTCTTGTCCCCGTCGATCATCGGGAGCATCACGTCCAGGATGATCAGGTCCGGTTTGCGCCGGCTGAAGATGTGGTTATTCGCCGCCATCGCATTTTCAGAGGTGATGACGTCAAAACCACCCTCCTCCAGCGCTTCGCGGGCCATGGCCAGCACAATCTCGCTGTCGTCCACCACAAGAACTCTCTTTTTCATCGCATTCTCCCTCGATCAAATTCCGGAGCATGTCCCGAGAATACCATATTTCAAACTAACTCCACTATATTTTCTTTTGCCCGCTCCATTGCCGAGTGATACGACGACTGCACGCCGCCCGCACCCGCGGGTTTTCCCGTGCCTGTCGCCCGTTCCCCTAATGTTCCTCGTCCGTAATCTCCACGCACTCGTCTTTGCTCCAGGAATCCAGTTCGCCGTTTTCCAGCCGCACCTGCACCGTATTCCCCTCATACGTGCAACCGAACGAGTGGCCGATCTCGCTGCTCTTCAGGTTCCTGAGAGGAACGCGCTCTTCACGCTGTTCCGTCCAATAGCAGACTTTGTCGTACTGCAACCCTTTCATGACCGTCCCCCCTTTCCTGTACGCTTCCTGCTTTTATTATAGCACAACCGGGAATTATGAAAATGGTTTTCATAACCACCGCCCGTTCTTTGCCGCCCCGTCCAGAGCCACTCTACAAACCGCCATCGAGCCTTGTCCAGAGCTGCATTGCAAAGGAAGCCGGTTTGCAATTTTTATCCGTTTGCGCTATTTTATAATCAAAGGAAGGTGAAAACGACTTAGTGCCTCCGCTGCTGTGATTGAAAAAGCTTCGAGCTTTCACTAATCGCGGAAAGAATCTATTACCAGAAATGGGAGAGATTCAGCGAAGACACTAACTGAAATTAAACAAAACCGAGGTGAACGAAGGGAGAGCCAACGTCACAGACGCTGGCTTTTTTTGTGTTTGCCGGCCTGGTCTTCGCTGCCCCGGCCCGGGGCCGGGAAAATTATTTGCGCCTTCCCGGCCGATTTGTCCATTAAGGAATTGACATTCAACGGGCAGAGATAGTATAGATTAATGAAAACTTCGGAGGTGGCATAATGAAAAAGATTCTTCTAGGGATGGTCCTCGCCGCATCGATTCCCCTGGCCGGCTGCATCGCCAAGATGACCGGGCCGGGGAGCGCTGGCGCGGATATTTCCAAGATGAAACTGGTCGAAACCCAATGTTACATCGAGGTCCTGGGATTCGGCCCCTTTAACAACGCAGTGATAACGACCAACAAAGTGGACGCCATCCAGTACAGCTTCGAAAATTACGTGGTGTGGGGCAGAGTGTGCGCCGAAGCGTACAAGAGATAATACATCCCCTCGCGGTTTGGCGCACGTTCCCCCGCGGACGATCGCCGCTCCAATAACGCGTGCCGCGTTTCAGAAAACGACATAACCTGCCTTGCGGCAGGTTATGTCGTTTTCGCGGTGGTCATCTTCATGGCACGCTCTCCTTTCCTTGCCAGACATGGAAGCCGCATCCAACGGCTATCAGTATACCGCATGGCGGCGAACTATTTCCCCCTCCTTTTTCGCCCATCGTAGCCGGGCGGGCACAATTGCGTGCGCCCAAAGGTTGCATCCTCACGGTACCGTGATACCTTAAAGAGAAGGAGCGGAGCGAACCCTGCTCCTTCCGCCGGCCGAACCGGCACACCACTGTTGCCGAGAAGGGATGCGAGGCGCAGATGACCATCAACCGGAAAATACAGAGCATGGCAGTCTTCATCGAGTTCCTGGCGGGATCGGGGCTGGCGATCTTTTTCCACCTGGTGATGCACAACGGTCAGGCGGCGTACCTCGTCTTCGGCATAGGCATCCTCCTCTCGCTGGTTACCTACCTGGTGCGGGAGGACATCGAGAAGTCGAAGAACACCCTGCTCGAACAGTACCACCAGGTGCACGAGATCCCCTTCGCCCTCGCCCGGATCGCCGATCCCGAATGCCAGGCGCGGGCACAGGAGCTCATCGCCAGCACCCTGCGGACCATCTCGCTCCTCCAACAAGGCTACATCCCGCTCGACGAGACGGAATTCTACCTGGAAGGGGCGAAGCTCTCCGACCAGGCCATGCGCCAGGTCAAGGCGGTGGACCCCCTGACGACCGGCTGGCTGACCCGCGGCGCGCTCCTCAACTACTACCAGGCGAACCTGCGCGCCCTCGACCGGGGTGTGCGGATAATCCGGGTCTTCGTCACCACCCGCCCCGAACTGGCCGACTCCGAGGTACAAAAGGTCCTCCTTGCCCAATACCGGGACGACATCGACATCCGGATCGCCTTCAGGGAAGAGCTCCCCGCGGCCAGCGACATCAGCGGCCGGGACACCATCAGTTCCTGCGACTTCGCCATTTACGACGACCGGACGGTTAGCGACGTATTCGTCCAGCCCGGCAAGTATTACGGCAGAAAGACCTCCCAGCCGGCGGAGGTCGCCCGCTACCTCCACCTGTACGACCTGATCGAGCACAGCGCCCACGCCGTAACCGTGGAAGATGACCGGATCGTCCTCACCGCGGACGCGGTTCCACCCTGACCGGAAAGGGTTGCGGGGTTGCATTACGGATATGTGCCGGTAAGCTTTAAACGAACCCCGGTTACCGGCGGTCCGGCCTGATCTCGGGATACGCGCACCACGCCCGCCGCATGGGCGGGGGGCCGCCGGCACGGCAACGAAAGAGAGGAGATATTCATGCGGGTCGACATGCGGCAGATGGTGCTGGTGATCGCCAGCGCGGTGGACTTGGTCGGCGTGGACGACGTGCTGCACGGCCGGCGGGTCGGCGTGATGGCAGTGCAATGCGCCAAGAGCCTGGGATGGGACCAGGCGACCCAGAACCTCCTTTTCGATGCAGGGCTCCTGCACGACTGCGGCGTCTCCTCCACCCGCGTCTATCGGAACCTGATGGACGACCCCGACTGGCAGGGAGCGAACATCCATTGCGGAAAAGGAAACGAACTGCTCCGGGGCTTCAACCCGCTCGCCCATCTGGCGCAGATCGTGCTGTATCACCACACCCACTGGGACAGGCTGGTGGAACTTTCCATCACCCCGACCGTGGCCCTCTATGCCAACCTCATCTACCTGGTCAACTGGGTGGATTCCAGCGCCATCGCCCACTACGCCGACCGCTCGCTGCTCCTCCACACGGAGGAGCTGCGCGGCCTGATCGAGCAGCGTCGCGGCACATTCTTCGCCCCGGAACTGGTCGACGCATTCCTCGATGCCTCGCGCACCGAAGCATTCTGGCTGCTCCTCGACCCCGATTTCATCCACCAGTATGTCAACGAGATCGGCCAGTTTCCGCAGAAACGGAGCATCACGCTGGCGGAGCTGAAGCAGTTCGCCCTGACCATCGCCGCTATCGTCGACGCCAAATCCCATTTTACCGCCGGCCATTCGCGAGGGGTGGGGCGGCTCGCCCGCTATATCGCGAAAAAGGCCGGCATTGCCGGTGCCCGGCTCGACTTCATCGAGGTTGCGGGGATGCTGCACGACATCGGCAAGCTGCAGACCCCGGACGAGGTGCTGGAGAGCACGGCGAAGCTGAGCCCGGCGGAACGGGCGCTGATGAAAAGGCACAGCTTCGCCACGTACCAGATCCTGAAGCGGATCGTCGGCTTCGAAAAGCTGGCGCGCTGGGCGTCCCAGCACCATGAGTCGCCTGCCGGCGACGGGTACCCCTTCCACATGTTTAACGGCGAGATACCTCTGGAATCCCAAATCATCAGGGTCGCCGATATCTTTCAGGCGCTGGCCCAGGACCGCCCTTACCGCGCGGCCCTGCCGGCGGCGGAGATCATGGCCATCCTGCGGGAGCTGGAGGCTGCCAACGAAGTCGAACCGAAGCTGGTCGGCATCGTCGCACGGCACCTGGATGAATGTCACGCGGCGGCAGTCGGCCCGACAACCTGATTCCGGCGGCATGCCAGCCGCCCTCTCCCCCCACCCCGCGAGATCGCTGCAGTCACCCTTCCCCCGAGTTAAGACCCCTGCCGATTAGTGACAATCTTCCGCTACCATAAAAATAACACCCACCCCTTCAAGGGGAGGGTTGGGATGGGGATGGGTTTTGTCCGTTGAAGGACCCCATCCCCCTCCTGACCTCCCCTTTAGCCTGGGGTCCTTGAAGGGGGAGGAAATTATAGCAAAAAATTTGCGCTAATCAAAATCCCCCTCATTCCCCCTTTACGAAAGGGGGAAGAAAGCCAATGCCGAATAACGAACAAGGGGACAGATTTTCTCTGTCCCCTTGTTCGTTTCGGTGTCATGATGGCGGGCATTGCCCGCCCGGCGTTACTGGACGGTAATGCTTGCGGAGCCGTTAATTACCGTGGCCGGCTTCGTGGCGCTGACGGTGGTGGTCCCCACGCTCACGCCGGTCACCAACCCCCTGGATTTCAAGCCATTGTTGCTGGCCGCGATCTTCTGATCGCCCGTATTCCATACCACCTGCTTGGTCAGGTCCTGCGTGAAGGTGCCATAATTGCCGATCGCCTGGAACTGCTGGGTCCCCCCGACGGCGATGGTGAAGCTGGTCGACTGAATGGTGATGCCGGTCAGCGTGCCGGTGGCGACGGTGAGGCCGGTGGTCCCCGTCTTGCCGCCGAACGTTGCCGAGATGGTGACCGGCACGCCCGCGGCGACCCCCGTCGCCAGCCCCTTGGTGCCGCTGGAATTGGAGATGGCCGCGATGTTCTTGTTCGACGTGGCCCAGACCACCAGCCTGGTCAGGTCCTGAGTGGTGCCGTTATTGAAGTTCCCGGTCGCCGTGAACTGCACGGTCGTCTTGGTGGCGATCGTCGAGTTGGCCGGCGTGACCGTGATGGACGACAGGGTGGCGTTGGTCACCGTGAGGGTGGTGCTGCCGGTGACGCTCCCCAGGGTCGCCGTGATGGTGGATGTGCCGACCCCCACCCCGGTCGCCAGCCCCTGCTGGTTCGCCGCGTTACTGATGACCGCGAAGGCGGGAGCCGATGAGGTCCAGGTCACGAACTGGGTGATATCATGGGTCGAGCTGTCGTTATAGGTGCCCGTCGCGACAAACTGCTGGGTCGTCCCGATGGCGATGCCCGGGGCGGCAGGGGTCACCGCGATGGACACCAGGGCCGCCGACGTCACGGTGAGGGTGGCGCTGATGCCGGGGGCGGTGTTGCTGGATATCGTCCCCAATTGCGCGGCGATGGTCGCGGTGCCGGGATTGAGGGCGGTCGCCAGTCCCGACGATAACGGGTCGTTGCTGATGGCCGCCACATTGGTGCCGGTCAGATCGGTAGCGCTCCAGGTGACCACCGGCGTCAGGTCGAATGGCGAGCCGTCGGCGTAAATCCCCGTTGCCGTGAACTGCTGGGTCAGCCCCTGCGGGAGGGACGGATCGGGGGGCGACACCTGGATCGACACCAGCGCGACATTCGATACGGTCAGCGAGGTGCTCCCCGATATGGTTCCCAGGGCCGCAGTGATCGTCGCCGTGCCCGCGCCGACGGTCGCGGCCACCCCCCTGGTGCCCGCCGCATTGCTGATCGTGGCCACTGCCGGGGTATCGGAACTCCAGGTCACCTGCGTGGTCAGGTCCTGGATCGTGCCGTCGGAGAAGGTCCCCGTAGCGGTGAACGCCTGCTGCACCCCCGCGGGAATGGTCAGGTCCGCCGGCTCCACGTCGATTGATTGCAGGGTGGCGGTCGTCACCGTCAGGGTAGTGCTCCCCGAAGCGCCTCCCCATGCCGCAGTGATGGTCGTCGTGCCCGCGGCCATCGGGGTGGCCAGGCCGTTGGAGCCCGTAGCGTTGCTGATCGTTGCGACCGTTGTTTTCGATGACGACCAGGCCACGAGCGTGGTCAGGTCCTGGGTGGTGTTGTCCGAGAACCTGCCGGTCGCCGTGAACTGCTGACTGGTACCGAGGGCGATGGTGGGGGTGAGCGGCTCGACCTCCATGGCCACAATGGTTGCCGACGTCACGGTAAGGGTGGTAGAGCCCGATTTGCCGCCGATAGATGCCGTGATGGTGGCAGTGCCTGCCGCCACCCCCGTTGCCAGACCACCGGTGGAGGGGATTGTGGCAACCGCCATGTTCGAAGAGCTCCAGGTGGCGGAGCTGGTGAGGTCCTGCTTCGTGTTGTCGGAGAAGATGCCGGTCGCCCTGAACTGGTCGGTGGTCCCCTTGGCGATGCGCGGGTTGATCGGCGTTACCTGGATGGAGCTGAGGGTCGCCGTCGTCACGGTGAGGGCGGCGGTGCCGGATACCGCCCCGGGTCCCGACCCGAAGGTGGCGGTGATGGTGGAGGTGCCTGCGGCAACGCCCGTTGCCAGGCCGGCGCTATTGATAGTCGCAAAAGTGGTCGGCAGCGAGCTCCAGGTCACCTGCGTGGTCAGGTCCTGGGTCGTGTTGTCGGAGAAGGTCCCCGTGGCGACAAACTGCTGGGTCGTGCCGGTTGCAATGCTCGTGGTCATCGGTGTGACGCTGATCGCTAACAGGGCGGCGCTCGACACGGTGAGGGTCGTGCTGCCGGTCACCCCGGACAGGGTCGCGGAAATGGTGGAGGTGCCTCCCCCCACCCCCGTTGCCAGGCCGGCGCTACTGATGGTCGCAACGGCCTGGCTCGATGATGTCCAGGTGACAGTGCTGGTGACATCCTTTTTGCTGTTGTCCGAAAAGACCGCTATGGCGGTGAACATGACCGACGTGCCGGACGCGATGCTCGGATCGGCCGGCGTCACGTCGATGCGTGAGAGAGTTACCGACGCCGAATCGCCGCTGCACCCCGCCAGCGAAGCCAGCAGCAATAACGTCCCCAACAGACCGAAAAGCAAGCGAGGTATGGTTTTCATGGCAATCCTCCAATTCTCTGATTATAATAAACCGTACTAGAAGGGTACCACGTGGCGTTGCCATGTCAAATGCGCGGCCACCCTGAAACCTGTTTTTCCGGCCTGGGCCGGGCGGGATGGCATGGCTACAAGCCCCCGACATTCAGGGAGTGTTAGATCCCATTACCTGGCAAAGGTCCTGATGTAGAGAACGAGCGACTTCATCTCCGCTGACGCGGGATCGAGCGCCTTCCCTTCGAGCGGCCCCTGGACGCACCGGTTGACGATCTCCCGCAGCTCCCCCTCGTCGTAGGTTGCGGCTTTTGCCAGCTTTTTGCCGCCCTGGTGGCAGCTCGCGCAACTCCTCCCGTTCGTCCCGAGCTGCGTGCTCTCGAACAGCTCCCGCCCCCGTTCGACGGAGGGGGCAGCGGCAGCAGCCGGCGCCGCCAGGGCCGCCAGCAAGACAAATGTTATCCCCACTTTTCCCATAGGTTCCTCCTTGTGAGCCGATTCTCTGTAACTTATGCTACCCGAAATGCGCCGTTTGTCAAAAAGGCACGCGCGGAGCCGCGATGCCGGCAGAAACAACGGCATGAGCGCATTTTTATTATCGCCAAATTTTTTTAGCTTTGCTATAATGCCGCCATGAACTCCCTCGCCTTTTCCCTGATTCTCCTCTCCAGCATCATGCACGCCCTCTGGAACCTGTTCGTCAAGCAGAGCTGTCAGAAAACAGTCTTCATCTGGTGGATGTTCTTCACCTCGGTCGCCCTTCTTACCGTGCTGCTCCCAATCCTGCCGGGGAAGTTTCCCCGCCCCGACCTTCCCGTCATGCTCCTTGCCGCGGGAGGGGCTTCCTGCTTCGTGCTCTACCACCTGTTGAGCGGTCGCGCATACCGCGCCGGCGATCTTTCCCTCACCTACCCCCTCTCCCAGACGGCCATGGCCTACGTGCCGCTGTGGGGGGTCTGGTTCCTCGGCGAGCGGCTGAACTTTCCCGGCGTATGCGGCATCGTCCTCGTGATGGTCGGGGCATACCTGGGACAGATGCAGCGACTCTCCCCGGGAGAGCTGCTCCGCCCGTTCCGCAGCCTGGGAAACCCTTCCGTCCGGGCGGCCCTTGCCGCCGGCTGCATCTACTCCGTGGGGGCAATCATCGACAAAAGCGGCGTGACCCGCTATTCCCCCCTCTATTTCACCTATCTCCTGGTTGTCTTCATGCTCTTTCTGATGACCCTGAACCTGATGCGCCCCCGCTACCGGAGCAAGATCGTCACCGAGTGGCGGCAGAGCCGCCCGCTCATCCTGGCGAGCGGACCGGTGGTGATGGCCTCCTTTCTCTCGTTCCGCTACGGCCTGAGCCTCGCGCCGATGAGCTATGCCGTGCCGGTGCGGCAGGTAAGCGTGCTGATCGGGGTTTTCATCGGCGTGGTGTTCCTCGGCGAATCGTGCGGCCGCATCCGGTTCCTGGCCGCCCTCCTGATCCTCGCCGGGGTGTCCCTCATCCGGCTCGGCTGAAAGCGCCGAACGTGGTCGGGACGCCGCTCCCCTGACGGAACACGCCGAAAATCCCCGCTGCCGGCACAAAAAAAAGCCTGCGTTCAGCAGGCTTTTTTCGTGCGGACCAGGTTTTAGGAGGGCCAGGGGACTGGGTGCCCTCTTGTGCCTTGCGCAGGCTTCGTCACCCCCGGCTCCCCTGCCGGGGCCGGTTCCGGGGAGGACCATTCTGCCGGCCCGGCGCCCCTGCGGCGCCCTGGCTCTTCCCGTGGCCGGCGGGGGATGGCGCGCTTCCCTGGCCTCCCCCCTTGCTCGCCGCGGCAGGCTTGCGCGACTGCGGCTGCCGGGGCGGGCGGGCAAACTCGCTGTCCTTTTTCGGCGCGGGAACGCTGTAATCGAAGCCGGGCACGGTCCGGCGCTCGAGCGCGGCATTGAGGGTCCGCTCGATGCTGCGCACCATGGCCGCATCGTCCCCCGTCACCAGGGTGAACGCATCGCCGCTCCGGGCGGCGCGGCCGGTCCGGCCGATCCGGTGGATATAGGCCTCGGCGGTGTCGGGAATATCGTAGTTGATGACGTGGGATATCTGGGAGACGTCGATGCCGCGGGCGGCGATATCGGTTGCCACCAGGATCTGGAAGCTGCCGTCGCGAAACCCGTCAAGCGCCGCCTGTCGGCGGTTCTGGGAGAGATTCCCCTGCAGCGAGGCGGCCCGGTAGCCCGCCTTTTCCAGTTGCTCCCCAAGGCGCTTGGCGCGGTGCTTGGTCCGGGTGAACACCAGCACCGACTCGGTATCGGTATGATGGAGGAGCTCCAGCAGCAGGGGGGTCTTGAGGTGCTGCTCGACCGGATAGAGGGCGTGACTGACGGTGACCGGCGGGGCGGTGTGCCCCACCTGGACCGTGACCGGGTCGTGCAGGACGTCGTGGGCCAGGCGCCTGATCTCGTCGGGCATGGTGGCCGAGAAGAGAAGCGTCTGCCGCTTTGCGGGGAGGCTCTTCAGAATCCGCCTGATGTCGGGGAGAAAGCCCATGTCGAACATCTGGTCCGCCTCGTCCAGCACGAGCACCTCCACGTGCGAGAGGTCGATGGTCTTCTGGGTCAGGTGGTCCAGGAGCCTGCCGGGACAGGCAACGACGATCTCCACCCCTTTGCGCAGCTTCTCCACCTGGGGGTTCACCCCCACTCCGCCATAGACCGTGATGCTCCTGAGGCGGGTCTCGCCGCCGAGGGCGCCGATAGCCTCGTGGATCTGCTCCGCCAGCTCCCGGGTCGGGGCGACGACCAGGGCGCGGACACGGCCGCGGCTTCCCTCCATCAGACGCTGGAGGATCGGCAGGGCAAACGCCGCCGTCTTGCCTGTGCCGGTCTGGGCAAGCCCCATGACGTCCCGCCCCGCCAGGACCGGCGGGATCGCCTGCGCCTGGATGGGGGTGGGAGTAACGTAGCCGCTCCGCTTGATACCGGCCGAGATGGCCGGATGAAAACTAAAATTCTCGAATTTCAAAAAAACTCCTTTCGGCTGTCGCCGCTGTCATGATGCTCTTTCCAGAAAAAAACCCGGGGACTCTCAAAGTCCTCGGGTCCTTAACTTTCAAGATTATTTCATCGTACCACAAAAAAGCCGCCGCAGGGGAAAAAATATCATGGGCTGATCCCCGGCGGGACATCCTCCTTCTCCGGGAGCGGCAAGGCCACGGCCGCCTAACTCCCACCGCTCCGCAGGCCTGACGGCGATGCGCCGCGAGGCACGGGCCGCCATCAGCTCCTGCTGCACCGAAAGACCCGGGCTCCCGGGAACGGATAGAGATAAGTAAAATTTAACCATTGACAGAAATGCTACAATCTGGTAAATTGCGGAGGCATCCGCGGATTTTCCCGGACACATTAAACGTCGGGCAATAGGAGAACGCTGTAATGGGAAACGGCACAGTAAAGTGGTTCAACGACAGCAAGGGGTTCGGTTTTATCCAACAGGAGAACGGCGAGGATGTCTTCGTCCACTTTTCCGCCATCCAGGGTGACGGCTTCAAGTCCCTGGCCGAAGGACAGGCGGTGTCGTTCGACATCGTCCAGGGCCCCAAAGGGCTCCAGGCGGCCAACGTCGTCAAGATTTAACAAACGCCGCGTCAACGCCTCGGAAAGCCCCGGAGAAACCCGGGGCTTTTTTGTCGGAAGGATGCGGGGAGAACAGCCATGCCGGACTACATAAAACCGACGCATATCCTCATGATCATCATGATTCCCCCCGCGGTGATCGGCGCAGTTCTCGCCCACCACCGCGGGAGAAACATCGTGGGGTGGGCCGTCCTCTCCGCCCTCTTCCCCATCTTCCTCATGATCATCTACTTCGAGAAGCCCCTGCGGGAAGTAGCCGGGGGATTCAAGCGCTGCACATCCTGCGGCGAATTCATCAAGTGGAAGGCCACCGCCTGCAAATACTGCACGACCGACCAGCCGCTTATTCCCCGATGAAGTAATCTGCATCCCGACTGGTAACCCCAATCGCAAACAACCCGTGGATGTCCGGGAGGACGACGCGGCAGGGATAATCGCCGTACCTTTTCATCTGTGCGGGCATCCCCTGCTTCATGACATGCCCCCCACCGGCCATCACCACCATGGTCACGCCGGGATGCCCGTCCAGGTAGTTGCTGAGATTCAACGCCATCCCCCTGTTCCAGAGCGTCTGGGCCTCGCAGAAGAAGCCAAACGGGCCGGCGTCGCGCCCATGCCCCGCATACAGCCGCTGGATTACACCGGTGTAGGGGTCGCCGGCATCGCAGGTTACCTCGGACGGAAGCCCTTTCCGCTCCTGCTCGTTGAGCGCCGCAAACCCCCGCGTATAAACCGTGTGCATGACTCCCTTCGGGATATTCAGGCCGATCAGGGGGATGTGGTTGTCCCGGGCGTAGAGGAAGATGTCACGGTAGAGCACCCATTTTTGCCTCCAGTTGCCCTGGAATATCCGGATGAAACTCCCCTCGTCGAGCCGTCCGGCAACCCACCGGTCGAGGTCGCGCTGGCTCGCCGCGGAAAACATCTCGAGCCCCACCGCCAGGGGGACCCCCGCCTCGAAGAGCCCCTTGATGACCTCGAACTGCGCCTGGTGATGCTCCTCGACGTTGTGGGTTTCGCCGACGAAGACAACCCGGGCGCCCTTCAGCTCCTCCACCATCCGGGGCATATCCACCGGCTCCCCGTCGCTCGTTCTCGTGATCCGGCGCACGGCGCAGCCGCTCTGTAGAAACAGCACGACAACGACCAGCAATACGCTTCTGCTGCAACGCATGCGGAGAGGGTTCACTCCGCGCGCCTATTCCTGCCAGTGGATGCAGGAAACGGGGCAGACGTCGATCGCCTCGGCCTGGATATCCTCCTCGGAAGCCCCCTCGGGGTCGAAACACTCCGCCTTGCCGTTATCGGCAAAACGGAATACATCCGGCAGGTTGCCGACGCAGAGTCCGCAACTGATGCACTGGTCCTGGTCCACCCATGGTTTTTTCGCCACTGTTCACCTCCGGTGCTGGATAGTGCGCAATCAAATTGCGTACCTATAAATCTACCCGAAAAAACGGCAGAGTCAAAAGGACCCGGCTGGTTTTATTACGCTGCGGACCGCCGTTTCCTGAACAGGGCAACGAAAGCGGGAAGCGCCGCCAGGGTGAAGAGGGCGGTGGCGCCGACCCCGCAGTTGGTGGCCCAGCCGATAGAGGCGAGCGCCCCGTAATCGGTGAAGGCGAGGGAGCCGAACCCCGCGATGGTGGTGACGGCCGAGAGGAACACGGCCCGCCCCGCCTGGACGAAAGCAGCCCCCCCCTCCTCTCCGTGCCTTTCCCCGACGCGGTGGGCAATATGGAGGCCGTAGTCGCTCCCCATCCCGAGGATGGTCACCAGCACCATGGCGTTCATGAAATTGAGCTTCATGCCGGCGAGCGCCATCACCCCGAGCATGGCGATCACCCCGGCAGTCACCGGAAAGAGGGAGTGGAAGATCCCCTCGGCGGTGTCGAAATGGGCCAGGAGGAGAAAGAGGACCAGCATGCCGCCGATGATGAACCCCCAGAGGAAGCTTCTCTTCACGGAATCCAGCAGCTGCGCGCCGACCAGTTCCTGGCTGGTGGCCCGGGCAGCGGGGTCCATAGCGGCAAGGTCCCGGAGAAAGGCATGCTGGTCGAATTGATGAGCGCCGCCATAGTAGATATAGAACAGGAGGTGGTACCGACCGCCGCTCTCCACCAGGTGCCGGGCCGCCACCCCGCGCAGGGGAGATGCCGCGAGCCGCTCGACCGCCTCCGCCGGAGAGACCGGCTGCAGGCGAGGCAAGGCCGCCGCCCCGGCGATGAAGGGGGCGAACGCCGCGGGGGCAAAACCGGCCGACTCCAGGGAGCCGCGCACCCCGCGTCCGGGGTCGATGGAGGAAAAGTCTGCGGCCAGCCTGGCGCCGATGGCCCTCTGGGTCGCGGGGTCGTTCAGCACCTGGCCGAGCGACGACCAGGCGGTGAGTCCCCCCCTCTGCCGGTAGCGCTCCGCCAGCTCCTCCACCATGCGACCGCGCGCCATCAGCTCTTCGAGATGCTCTCCATCCAGTGAGACCAGCATCTGGCGCGGCGAGATGCTCAGGTGCCGCTCGATCTTCTCCTGGGTGAGGAACGCCTCCGAATGGCGCGGCTGGAGGTTTTTCAGCTCGCTCTCGAAGCTGATGCGGAACGCGGCAATAAAAAGGAGGAGCACCGCCAGGAACGACAGGGCGATCACCGGGCGGCAGTGGCTCCTCCCCAGGTCCCAGAGCCGGCCGAGGCCGAACCGGGGGAGCGGGCGATAGACGGCGTCCGGGTAGCGCCGCTCGGCGAAAAGCAAGAGAGGCGGGAGGAAAAAAAAGGTGGCGTACATGGAGAAGATCACCCCGAGCCCCACCAGGAGACCGAGCTCGAACAGCGCCCGGACGTCGGAGACGGTCAGCGCCAGGAAGGGGAGCGCGGTGGTGGTGGCCGCGGTGAACACCCCGTGGCCGGTATCGATCACCGCCAGCCGCAGCGCCTCGCCGGCCGGCCGTCCCTTCCCCCGCTCCCAGTAGAACCGGTCGTAGAGGTGGATGGAGTAGTCGGTGCCGAGGCCGATGATCAGGGCGGTGAAGGCGAAGGAGATGAGGCTCACCGAGGAGAGGAAGAGCCCCGCCGTGCCGAGCGCCAGCACCACCCCGCAGAAGAGGATGAGCGGAATCAAAAGCGTCGGGAGAAACCGGCGGTAGGTGAGGTAGAAGAGGAGGAGCACCACGGCGAGCGATGAGAGGACGCAGGCGATCACGTTCCCCTTCACCTCCCGCTCGTCGATCACCGCCGAGAGGTGGGCGCCGGCGCAGGAAATCGTGGCCCCGGCCCCCTGCCTCGCCCGGGAGATGCCGGCCACCAGCTTCCGGGCAAAGGCCATATCCTGCACCGGCCGGGCGGGCTCGGCGATGATGATCAACACCCTGCCGTCGCGGGAGAGGAAGTAGGGGGACGAGGGATCGAGGTCGAGGGACTGGCTCCCCTTGGTGAGCCGCGGCAGGATCAGCTCCCTGAGATACAGGGGGTCGGCGGCGATGATGTCGCGCGTCCCGATCCCCGCCTGGCTCGCCAGCTCCGCCTGCGCCCGGGCAAGCGACCGCCCCATGGCCGGGATTGCAAAGCGCTCCGCAAAGCGGCCCAGATCGGCCGGCGGGAGGAACAGCTGGGGATGGGTCACCGCGTAGCCGATGAAGGAGGCGAAGGCCGCCGCTTCCGCCGGGTCGTAGACCCGGTAGGTGACCCGGCTGAAGGCGGGCATGCCGTCAACCGTCAGCCCCTTCAGCCGGCCGGCGAACGCCTCCGCCTCGGCGGGAAGCGTCCCCTTGTCGCCCTCCAGGAGGAAGTAGACCTCCTTCGCGCTCCCGGTCCATTCCAGAGAGTCGAGCAGTAACCGGAGCGCCCCCTGGCGGGCGGGAAAGAGCTTGAAGATGTCCGATTCGAACCTGGTGGAGGCGATGGAGAGGAGGGCGAGGAGACAGAGGAGGGAAGTGAGCGCCGCAACCAGCGCGGGGCGGGTGGTGGTGACCCGGAATATCCACTCCAGGTGGGCGCGGATCGCGGCGTTCACGGCGCCGGTCAGTTTGGCAAGGGGGTTTTTCGCCATTACCGGCTAAAACCCGTGGAATTCGCTGAACGGCAGGACGGCAACCCCTTCCAGGCGGGGAGTGAGGGCCGTCTCTTCCACCGGCTTGTTCACCTCCGGCTCCTCGAAGAGCACCGTCACCATATCGCTGTGGCTGTCGGTCAGCTCGATCGACCCGGGAAAGGCGACCCCATCCACGTTCCGGTAGTCCCGGTAGGCCACCCGGTCCCCGGCCACGGTCTCCTTCCGTTCCAGGAGCCCCAGGTCGTCGTAGTAGAGCCGTTCCCTGACACCCGCCCCGTTCACGTTCTCCCGCACCACCGCGGGTCCGGCGACCGGGGTCTTTTCCACCACCCAGCGCATCATCGCCCAGGCCCTCAGTCCCTCCCGGTCGGGGAGCTCGGCGATCAGGCCGCTGTAGGCGGTCTGCCGGGAGGGGATCACGCAGGTGAACCGCTCGCCGTCGCTGTAGATGTCCGCCAGGGTGGGGCCGAACGGGGAGAGGACCGCCAGGTGGAAGCGGTCGGGACGCTTGAAGAGCAGAAAACCCCGCGCCCCCATGCTCCGGTCGGGGGTCCTGATGGAAATGGAGACGGCGGACTGGAGGGTCTCCACCTCCTTCCCCGGAATGAGGCCGGTCAGCGGCTGCCTGGGTGGGGCGGCGCAGCCGGAGATGAGGGATACGAAAACGATCGGGAAAAGCACGGACACGATATGGCGGAATCTTCTGGAAAACACGATAATGCTCCTGCTGTATGAGCTCTGCATCTTTAAACCGGTTGGGGAATCGGGAAACTTTGTCAGGCTTCTCACCATCAGGGGTCCTCTTTCGCATCGCGGGCGACGACCGTATCCCGCAAAAACCCCAGGAACCGCTCCACCCGGTACCCCGCCCCATCGGCCAGGGCCAGCAGGTAGTGCAATTCCTTCCGGAGCAGGGTGACAGCGGAACGAAGCGTATCCTCATCTGCCGTTGTCCCGCCGAGGCGCACTTCCTCGGCGACCGTGAGTCGCTCCAGCAGGAGCTCGAAGCGCTCCTTGACGAACCATTCGGACTCCTGGTAGGTGTGCACCCCGAGGAAAGCGCGGGCGTTCTGATCGGCAAAGAGGAGGGTGAGGCGTTCCCATGCGCTCTTGCGTTGCCACCCACGGAACAGCAGCTGCCAGCGAAGCATGAGCCTCAGGAGGAGTGCCGCTTCTTCCGTCTCCATCCCCTGGGGGGTCTCCCGCACAAGCTCCCCGAAGGCGCGGCCGAGCCCGAGCTCCGTGAACCAGGCGGCGGCGACCGGCGGATGGTCCTCTGCCCCGGCCAGCTTGCCGGTTCCGTGCAGAACGAAGTAGGCGGCGAGCAGGAGCCGGTCGGCAGCCGCTTCCGCCGTTTCTTCTTTTTCTTCCGCCAGGCTCCGCAGGCGGAACGCACCCGCGACCTCCCGCAGCGTCTCGACCGCCAGCGCCCGGCTGTCGCCGGCGCAGGCGGTGTGGCGGTTGATCTCCTCGTACAGCCCCGCGACGAGCGGGGCGAGCCGCTCCAGTTCGGACTCATCGGCCCCGGAAGCGGCAAGGAGCAGGGCGACCTCCGTCGCCACCCCGCGGAAGAGATCGATCACCGCGCCGTGGCGGACCCCCTTCACCTCCTCGGCGAGGCTCGCCACCGGCCCTCCCTGGAGCCGGTGGCAGAGCGTCCCCCAGGAGCCGAAGTCATCGTCCATGATCTCCCGGAAATCGAGGAAGGCCCGGCAGTCGTACCCCCCGAGATCCGCAAACAGCCCCTGCTCGCACAGCTCCCTGCCGGAACGGAGGTACTCCAGACCGCTTGCGTAATCCCGGAAGGCGTAGTAGCAGCGGCCGTCGGGATTGAAGCCGAGCGCCTCGCCGAGCGTCTTCCGGACGAGCCGCGTCTCCCCCCGGTCGTCCTTCTCCGCCATGGCAGCGGAGGTCCTGATCCAGCCGGCGGTGTCGGCAAACCTGTTGTGAAAAAGGACAAGCCCCCGCTCGTCTCCCGCCCGGTTGGAGTAGGCGAACACGTCCTCGTTCACTCCGCTCTCCGCGTAGAAGTCGTACAGGACGAAATCGGCCGAGCCGGAAAAGAGCCGGCGCCGGCGCATCAGGGGAAATATCCGCTCCTCGTGGAGCCGGACCATGTGGCTATCGACCTGTTCGTCCCAGCAGGCCCGGGTGTACTCCATCCCGTACTTCTCTCGAAGCCCCTCGATCTGGCCGTGGCCGAACATGGGGAGCCCCGGCATGGTGACCAGCAGGACCGCCGCACCGAAGTACTTCCCCTCCTTGCCGAATTGCTCCACCGCAGTCCGCTCGTCCGGGTTGTTCATGAAGTTGACGAACCGCTGCAGGATCCGGTGGTCGTACTCCAGGACGTTCTTGATGGTCTGGCGGTACTTGGCGTTCTCCTCCATCTTCAGCATGTTCATGAAGGCGCTGTTGTAGACCCGGTGCATCCCGAGGGTGCGGACGAAGTATCCCTCCATCAGCCAGAACGCCTCGGCCAGCAGCAGCGTGTCGGGAACCTCGGCCGCCACCCGGTCCACCACCTCGCGCCAGAACTCCTCCGGGAACGCCGCGTCGAACTCCTGCCGGGTCATGCCGTGCCCGGCCCGTGAGGGAACGCCGCTGCCGTGCCCCGGCTGGGGGTACCAGAGCCGCTGGTAGTGCTTCTTGGCCAGCGTCATGGCCGCGTCGAAGCGGATGATCGGGAACTGGCGCGCCACGTGGAGGATGGTCTGCACCACCGCCTCCCGCACCTCGGGCACGAGGTAGTTCAACTGGGCCGTGTCGTTCCAGGGGGTGGAAGTGCCGTCGTTGCCGTGGTAGATGTAGCGGGTCCTGCCGTCGCGATGGTCGTAGTGCTTGAAGACCACGGCGGCGTTTCGCCGGTCCCAGTAGCCGTCCTCGATGACGAGGGAGACCTCCGGTGAGGATGAGAGGTCGGGGCCGGTGAAGGAGTAGTCGGGATAGGGGGGGTAGTCGAGCTGGACGAACCAGTCCGGGTGCTCCACGGTCCATCTGGAGTAAATGCCGGTATGGTTCGGCACCATGTCGCTCGCCAGGCGGATTCCCCGCCGCCCGGCCCGCTCCCGGAGATTGGCGAGGGCCGCGTCCCCTCCCAGGTCGTGGGCAATGGCGTAGTCGTACAGGGAATAGGCGGAGGAAGCCGCCTCGGGGTTGCCGGATATCTGCTTGATCCGCTGGGAGGCGGGGGAGCGCTCCCAGAGGCCGATCAGCCAGAGCCCGGTGAAGCCCCAGCGGGCCAGGCAGTCGAGCTCCTCGTCCGGGACCTGGTCGAGGCGGCGGATCGGCCGGGCGTACTGTTTCGAGAGCTGGTCGAGCCAGACGTAAGTCATCTTGGCCATCATCACCACGTTGGCCATCCAGCCGGCATCCGGCGAGAAGCGCTCGTACTCGGGGTAGTCGTGCGCCCCCGGCCCCCGCTTGAGAAACTCCAGCACCTCCGGACTGCCGGGGCCTCCGAACCACTCCCGCTCCTCCTCCGCCGCGATGTCGAGGGAGGTGAGGAGCTCTTCCAGGAGCTCGGGGGGGAGGATATCACGCCAGTTGTCCCGGATGTAGGCCATCTGGCCGGGGAGGGAGTCGGGGGCTGCCCTGAATGGGGCGCGCAGGAGCCGGGGGAGCGTCATCCCGTACGGGGCGAAGGGGTCGAAGGCGGAGAGCGCCCGGTCGATGGCGGCGGCAATCCTCCCGCAGGGAGCGTCCGGGGACAGCTCGCCGTGGTCGAGAAGCTCGCGGAAAGGGTCGAGCGCCCGGTTTTCACGGGCAAGGAAGAGGAGCAGGAGCTCCCTGACCAGGCCGTTTTTCTTCCTTCCGGCAGGGTCGGCACCGTTCACGAAACCGGCCGGGCTCGCGGCCCCGGCGAGGACCTCCGCGCCGGGGAAGATTTCGCCGAACCGGGCAAGGACGGCCAGGGTATCGGGGGAGGCATAGGGAAAGCCCGCGTTTCGCGCGGCCGCCTCAAGGGCGCCCGGCTTTTGGCCCGCCGCGTACTGATCGACGAGATAGCGCAAAATCCGCGCCTGGAGCCCGTACAGATTGATGAGCCCCGCCCGGACAGTCCGGCCGCTTCGCTCCGGCAGACGGTTCAGGGAATCGGCCACCCTGCGGATGAACACGATTTCCGGCGCCTCGATAGGGGGAAGCTCCAGGCGGAGCCGCTCCCACATGGCGCCGGAGATCGGCACGTTGCAGGGGAAATAGGGGTAAACGTGTGCACTCTTTTTCATATGAACCTATCAACAGTAAGAGATGACACCATGAAGCGGGGTGGAGCGGATGACAACTTTTGTCATTCGACCTGGAAGTCCCGCTCCGTGAGCCCCACGTTGCGCCGCATGTTGTGGAACCTGATGACCGTCCGGTCGCTGTTGCGCTCCTCGATGGCGAGCCTCCTGATTCGTCCTTCCCGGTCGAAGACGAGCCGCAGCTCCTTCACCCCCCCTTTTCCGCCCGGGAGGATGCGCAGGCTCCAGAGATCCCCCTGGCGCTCGCCCCGCACGTCCACCCCTTCGGGAAGCGCCGTCACCGGCCGGGCGAGATAGGCGAACCACCGCTCCAGCCCTTCCTCCGGGGGGAGGGTGATCCGGTCGGTGACCCCCTCCTTCGGGAGCCGGACGGTCAGGGAGTTGTTCTGAAGCCTGAGGCGGCTGGCATGGGGCGGGTAGAGCTCCATAAAGAAGATACCAGGTTTTTTGAAGCGGACCACCCCCTTCGAAACCATCTTCTGCTTCATCAGGGAGAGCTGCTTCTCCTGGGTGATCTCGGCGGTGAAGTCGGAGACTTCCGCAAAACCGCGCCGCAGCGTCTCAAGCCCCTCCAGGGCCGGGTTTCCTGCGGCGTGGGCAGCTATCGGGGAGAAGAGCGAGATAATCAACAGGAGCACGATTGTGGTGTTTTTCATGACCAACCTTTTGTTACGTGTTACGTCTCACTTCTTACTTTTTACCTCTCACCGAATGAACCAACCGCCAGGGTCAGCGTAGCCCGGGCGACCACCTCCCCGCCGACCGCAGCCTCCCCCTCCACCAGGAAGAGCCGGCCGAACCCCTTGACGACGCGCGCCTCCACCGTCACCCGGTCACCCGCCCGCACCGCCGGCGGGAGTTCCGCCCGCTCGACGGCGGCCAGTATCCCCCCCTCCCCCTCCTGCTGGCCGGCTGCGATGCCGCCGAGCTGGGCAATCGCCTCCAGGAGGAGAACGGGCGGGAAACCCGGGCTGTCCGCCGTGACCTGGAGGGACGCGGTGGCGGCAACCCCCGGCTCCAGGGCGACAATCCGGTCGAGATGGAGAAACGGGTGGCGGTGGGGGAGATATGCCGCGGGATCAGGATTGAACAGGGTCGCCTCCGAGAAAATCGACCGCATAGTAGGGTCCTTCAGGGGAGGCGGCCAGATGGAGGCCGTGCTTTCCGGCCGGGAGGGAAAGGAGCAGCGAAACCATGGCGCTCCCCCCCATGGCCAGGGAGCGGCCGAGGAGTCTGCCGGGGGAAAGAAGCGGTACCGCGGGGAGACGACCGGTCAGGGGAGCGAGTTCGTCGGCGGTCCCGGAAAGGGATACCAGGGAGGGCTCCCCGGGACGCCCAAGGAGCCGGTCGATCCCCTCTGCCTCGTGCCCCCGCGGCAGGAGCCCGACGGTGCGCACCGCGCCGAGCCCCGCCCGGATGGCGGCCCCGCGCCGCGCGGCGTGGTCTCCCTTCTCCAGCACCAGGAGCCCCGCTCCCTCGCCGAACGATGCCCCGAAGCGGCGCAGCTGCCCCATCGACCTGAAACCGCGCAGGATGACCGGGTTGATCTCATCCACCCCGCCGGTGATGATGATATCGGCCCGGTCCTCCTCCAGGAAGCGCCGGGCCATCAGCAGCGCCGACTCGGCAGAGCAGAGACGCTGGACATGGGTGACGTTCGGCCCCTTCAGGCCGTGCTCGATGGAGGCGTTGCTGGCGGCGGCATTGGGGACCGTGTTGGGAAAGAGCATCGGCACCAGGCCGTCGCTCCCCCCGGTGGACCACCCCCGGAGGAACTCCTCAGAGTTGGCGACGCCGCCGAAGCCGCAGCCGAGGACGATGCCGATCCTGGTCCGGTCGAGCAGGGCGGGATCGAGCCCGGCGTCCTTCAGGGCCATGCCGGCGGCCACCACCGCAAACAGGCTGCAGCGGTCGAATTTGCGCGCCTTCAGGGGGGGGATGAAATCGGTCGCCCGGAATCCGTCCGCCTTTCCCCAGAGGTGGCCGGGCTCCCCCGCAACTTCCTCCGGGACCGGGGTAAGCCGGCAGGCGTCCCGGGCAAGGGTCTCCCGCAGGGGCTCCAGCCCCACGCCGGCCGCGGTGATGGCGGCCAGCCCGGTTATGACGATGTCGGAGAATTCTCTCTGCATGGTATCCTGTAGGGGCGCAGCATGCTGCGCCCTCTCATCATCCGCTATCCCAAAAACCGGCGCAGCATGCCGCGCCCCTACGCTTTTGATAGCACCAGCGAGGTGATGTTCCCGCCGAAGGCGAAGGAGTTGGACATTGCCACGCCGGCATCGCTCTGCCGAGGCCCGGCATGACCGTAATCCAGGTCGCATTCCGGATCAATCCCCCTGAAATTGAGGGTCTGGGGGATGATCCCCCGCCGGAGGGCGATCAGGGTGGCCACCGCCTCGATCGCCCCGGCCGCGCCGAGACAGTGCCCGGTCAGCGCCTTGGTGGAGACCAGCGGCACCTTGTCCGCACGCTCCCCGAAGACGAGCCGCATCGCCTTCGACTCCACCGCATCGTTCAGGGGAGTGCCGGTGCCGTGGGCGTTCACCCAGCCGATCCGGTCGACGGCGATGCCCGCACGCCCGGCGGCATCCGCCATGACCCGTGCCGCCTCCGCGCCGGTCGGCTCCGGGGCGGTCATGTGGTACGCCTCTCCCGCCACGGCGTAGCCGAGGATGTGGCCGAGGATCGTCGCCCCCCGTCTCCTGGCCTCGTCTTCCTCCTCCAGCATCATGAAGGCGGCCCCTTCCCCGAGGGATATCCCCTGCCGCCCCAGGCTGAAGGGGGAACAGGGGGCGGGATCGACCACCCTGAGGGAGTTGAAGCCGGCGAAGGTGAGCCGGGAGAGGGAGTCGGCGCCGCCGCAGAGCACGGCCTTCACCCTCCCCGTGGCAATCAGGTCCGCCCCCCAGCCGATCGAGGTGGAGGATGACGAGCAGGCGGTGGTGACGCTCCCCTGGTACCCCGCCAGGTTGTACCCGGCGGCGATGGCAGTGGCGCTCCGGTCGGGGAGGATGCCGCGGAGCAGGGCGGGATGGGGCTTATCCCCGCGCAGCGACTCCTTCAGCCACTCCTCCCCCTGGAACATGCCGGCAGCCCCGCTCCCCATGGAAACCCCCATGTCGTAGGGGGAGTAATGCCCGCGGGCGCCGCTGGCCGTCAGCGCTTCCCCCGCGGCAATCATGGCAAACTGGTCGGTGCGGGAAAGCCGGGCCGCGGCCCGCCGGTCGAAATGATCGAGCGGGTCGTAGCCGCGCACCTGGGCGCCGATCCGGGACGGAAACGGCGTCACGTCGAACAGGTCCACCGGGCCGATGGCGCTTGCGCCCGTGAGGAGCGCTCCGGTGAAGGACGGGACATCCTTCCCCGCCCCGCAGAAGATGCCGAGACCGGTTATGGCGATTTTTTTTGCAATCATCCGGGACCTTGGAGTCTGATGTGAAGTTAGTATCTTACCGCTACACGATCCCGCCGTCAACAACCAGGCACTGCCCGGTGACGTACGACGCCCGCGGCGAGGCGAGGAACAGGACCGCCCCCGCCACATCCTCCACCCGCCCGATCCTCCCGAGGGAAGTGCTCTTCACGATGTTCTCCACGTGTTCCGGCTTCATGGCGGAGATCATCTCGGTCTCGATCAGCCCCGGCGCCACGGCGTTCACCCTGATCCCCATCGGCCCGACCTCCCGCGCCAGGGAGCGGGTGAAGCTCAGTATCCCCCCCTTGGTCGCCGCGTAGTTGGTCTGTCCCGCGGTGCCGATAAGGGCGGAGATGGAGGAGATGTTCACGATCGCCCCTTCCCTGCGGCCGATCATCTTGCGCACACCCCACTTGCAGCAGTGGAACAGGGGGTAGAGGTTCCCCTTTACCACCGCCTCCCAGTCGGCATCGGACATCATGGCCAGGTAGCAGTCGCGGACGATCCCGGTATTGTTCACCAGGACGTCGAGGTGGCTGGTCTCCCGGGTTGCGGCCTCCATGAGGGCGATGGCCCCCTCCGCCGTGCTCACGTCCGCCTTCACCGGTGTTATGGAGCCGGCAAGTCCGGCCGCCTCCGACACCAGTGCCGCTGCCGTCTCGTCGTTTCGCAGGTAGGCGGCGAACACCCGCGCCCCCTCCCGGGCGAAATGGAGGGAAATGGCCCGGCCGATCCCGCGGGTGCCGCCGGTGACGGCCACGATCCTGTCCTTGAATTCCATTCATTGCTCCTTTGAAAATCAGCACCCGCAGATTTTTGACTACATGGGTTTAATCCTGCTCCGCCCGAGCCTCTTCATCAGCTTCCAGAGCGGTCCCCGCACCTTGAACTGACGGATCGCCTCGAGCATGGCGTCGCTCATGTTGATCTCCAGCCCCGGCACCACCCAGTTGAGTCTTTTCAGCGCCTCCTCGGTCACCAGGGGGCCAAGCCGCTCGCCGAGCAGGGGGGAGATGTAGAAAACCGGCTCCAGGAGCGGAGTCTCGGGTGTAATCACCCCCTCCGCGACGGCCTGCCGGTACAGGGATGTGCCGGGGTATATCCTGACGCCGGTCATGGCGATCACGGCGGTCGGGGCAACCTCGTCCATCAGGGCGAAAGTCTCCCGCACCGTCTCGTCGCTCTCCCCGGGGCCGCCGAACAGGATGTAGTGGGCGAAATCCACCCCGTGCTCGCGGCAGAGGCGGGAGGCGCCGCGCACCTGGTCCACCCCGAACGATTTGCCCAGCGACTTCAGCATCGCAGGCGACCCCGACTCGCTGCCGAACTCCACGGCGTCGCACCCCGCCGCCGTCATCGCCTCCATGAGGGGGTGGCCGACAAACCCCGGGTTGATGAATGCGGACCAGTTGATGCCGAGCCGCGCCGCGGTGATGGCGCGGCAGAGCTCAAGGGCGAATTCCGGCGGGTAGTTGAAGATGTCGTCCACGAAGTAGATGTAGTCGACACCCGCCCCGTCCCGGATCTCCCCGATCTCCCGGATGATGTCGGGAATGGGGCGCAGCCGCACCCGGCTACCCTCCAGCAGGGGGTAGGTGCAGTAGATGCAGGAGAAGGGGCACCCCCGCTTGGTCTGGAGGTTGGCCATCCCCCCTTCCCGGCTGTAGCGGCCGAGCTGAAACAGGCGCCGGTCCGGCGTGCCGATCCGCTGAACGGGACGGGAGGGAAGAAGATCGGTTGAATCTTTGGCAAAAAGGCCGGGCAGCGGTCCGGGACGCTCACCCCGTTCCAGGGCCGAGAGGAGAAGGGGGAGGACCTCCTCTCCCTCGCCGACCACGCCGTAGTCGCCACCGACGTGGTCAAGGATCTCCCGCGGCATGATGGAAAAACCGGAGCCGCCGAGAATCACCGGAGCGCAGCCGCGGCAGGCGGCCACTACCCCCTCGATCTCGCCGAGGTAGGAGCGGCAGGCAGGCCAGGTCACGTTGTCGATGTTCCTGATGGAAACCACCACGGCGCCGGGAACGAAGCGGTCGAGCGCTTCCCGCACAGCGCGCGCCGGGTCGTCCGCGAAACAGAGATCGAGCGCCTCCAGTTCGTGCCCTGCGGCGGCCAGCGGGGCGGCCAGGTAGGCGAGCCCGATCGGAAAGACCGGATAGGGGGAGCGCTCGCGATTGGCCGAAATCAGGAGAACACGCACGTCAACCCTCCAGGTGGGAGAAAAGCCGCTCCAGCCGCTCCTCGATGACCGGCGGAATCCGGTACTGGAGCTCCCCCGCCAGGTCGGTCAGCGCGTGCACGGTCCGGCCGGTGGCGGCCACCGTCCCGTCGGCGCCGAGGATCCGGCAGCGAAACTCCAGGGTGGCTGTCTCGGAGCGTTTCAGGGTGGTCAGGACCCGCGCCTCCTCGCCATAGCGGAGCGGCCTCTTGTACTGCACCTCCAGGGTGACCACCGGAGCGAGATACCCCTCGGCCGCCAGCTGGTCGGCATCGAGGCCGAACAGCCCGGCCAGCTCGCCCCGCCCCACCTCCATCCAGGTCACATAGTGGCCGTGCCACGCCACACGGTAGGCATCGACCTCGTTGAAGCGGACCTTGATGGGGGTTTCGTGGAATTGCACGTTTGCCTCAAGAAAGCGTAGGGGCGACGCATGTGTCGCCCGATACGCGCGATTTTCGGGCGAGGCATGCCTCGCTCCTACATGGATTGACTCTCTATCCAGCGGTTGTACTTCCTGAGCGACTCGCCGGCCCCCGCCTCGAAAAAACGCCCCGCTCCCGCGGCGCGCAGCGCCAGGTAGGTCCGCTCCCAGTAGACCGGCATCAGCATCTCCCGCAGCATGAAATCGGCCAGGTCGACGGCGGCAAGACAATCCTGGTCGATATGGTTCACCAGGGGGACCGCCGGCTCCCGGTAGCGGTAGTCCGACAGGATCGACCGGATGTCGTCGGCCGCCTCCGCCAGGAGCGGGGTATGGAGCGGCGCGTCGCACGGGAAGGTGCGGGCGGAGAACGCCCCGCTCGCGAGTGCTTCCGCCACGGCCCCCTCCATCCGCAGCCGCTCGCCGGAGAGGAGGAAATGCCGGGAGGTGTTATAGTTGGCGAGATGGACGCCGTTGTTCCCGGCGATTGCCATGAGCGGCTCATGGGTGAGCCCTACCATGCAGCCGATGGCATATTCCTCCCGCTCCCCCATCCGCGCCGCGGCGCAGCCGATCCGGAAAGCGAGCTCCAGCGCCTCCCCCTCCGGCAGGGAGGCGGAGGCCGCCAGGGCGGCGTAGATCCCCATGCTGTGCTCGGCGATCAGGCCCGCCTTGATCCCCTCCCGACGGAGCCTGCGCGCCCGGTAGAGACTCATGGCAACCCCGTAGACCTGGAGCTTGACGCTGTCCGTCCGTTCCGGGCCGGTCCAGGCGAAGGACGCCAGGTCAAGGGATGCCCGCTCCCGCACCAGCGCGGCGATCTCCCGGAAATCGGCGTCGTCGGGGAGCAGGCGGGGACCTTCCAAAGGCTGGCCGGGGAACATGAAACAGTTCATGGAGTCAACCTTTGCCGCCGGCAGTGCGCCGGATGGCGCTCCGGAACCCGAAATTCATCGGCGCGAACACCTGCACGGAGCGATGGAGCTTGAATATCCGCCGATACATGGAGGAGAAGGAGTAAAAGGAGCGGTTCAGCCAGTCGTGCCCCGCCTTCAGCTCCGCTGCCGTCATCCCGGCGGGGGTAAAGGTGACCTGCCCCATGTCGTAGTCGCGCCAGTCGTTGGAGGTGATCCGCCCCTGGGCAAGGAGCCGCTCCCGGACCTGCGTGCCGGGATAGGGGGTGAGGATCGGGAAGATGGCCGCCTCCAGCCGCGCCTCCTCGCAGAAGCGGAGGATCGCCTCGAATGCCGCGGGGGTGTCCCCGTCATAGCCGAGGACGAAGGAGCCGAGGATGCCGATGCCGTTGTCCCGGAAGGCCCGGGCGTGGTCCAGGTAGCTCCGGGCCCGGTTGGTCACCTTTCCCATAGCGGTCAGGGCGTCCTGGTTGAGGGACTCGAACCCGACGAACATGCCGACGCACCCCGCCTCGCCCGCCGCCCGCAGGAGTTCGGTATCCTGTGCGAAATCGATCGGGGCATGGGAGAGCCACTTGAACCCCATCCCCCGCATCCCTTCGAACAGGGCAAGGGCGTAGCGGCGATTGGCCACCAGGTTGTCGTCGACGAAAAAGGCGAAGGAATTCTTCGTCCGCAGCACTTCAAGCTCGGCGAGAATCGTCTCCACCGGCCTTTCCCGGTATTTCCTCCCGTAAAAGGCGGTCACCGAGCAGAACTCGCAGTCGAAGGGGCAGCCGCGGGTGGTCTGGAGGGTGTTGGTGAACAGGTACCGTTTCCCGGCGAAGATTTCCCGCCGGGGGACCGGGATCGTCTCCATGTCGATCAGGCCGGACGGGCGGTAGAGGCGCTGCAGGGCCCGGCGCTCGAAGTCGGCCAGGAGCCGGGGCCAGACCGTCTCCCCCTCCCCCGCCACCACCGCATCCACATGCAGCATGGCCTCGTCCGGGAGGTTGCTGGCGTGGAACCCCCCCATCACCACCGTCACTCCCCTGGCGCGGAACTCCGCCGCGATCTCGTAGGCCCGCGGGGCCTGGGGGGTCATGGCGGTGATCGCCACCAGGTCGGCCGCCGCGTCAAAGTCGATCTTCTCCACCCCCTCGTCGCAGAGGGCCACGTCCCAGTGATGGGGGGTGACGGCGGCCAGGGTCGCCAGAGAGAGGGAGGGGAACTTGAAGCCGAGCTCCCCCCACAACCTTCCCCTGGGCCAGCCGGGAGAGACCAGGAGAAGCTTCATCCGCGGTTTTCCGCGATATACGCCGCCATGCTCCGCACCGACTGGAAGACCCTGGTGCCGGTCGCCGCGTCGGGGACCACTACCCCGAACACCTTCTCCATGGCAACCACAAGCTGTAGGGCATCGATGGAGTCGAGCCCGAGCCCTTCGCCGAACAGGGGGGCGTCGGTTTCGATCTCCTCCGGCGCCATCCCGTCGATCCGGAGGCTGTCGATGATCAGTTTCTTTACCTGCTGAATCAATTCTTCAGACATATGCACGAATCCTTTGAGTTTCAGGTTTTGGTTATGCTTCATACTTCATAATTCAAACTTCATACTTATTTTCATTTCCCCCAGTAGTCGTAGAAGTTGTACCACTGGTCGGGATATCTCCCGATATACCGCTCGAACACCCGCAGGAGCCGGTCGGTTCCCTCCCGGATGGCTTCCCCGTGCTCGCCGTGCCCCCCCTTGAAGTAGATCGGCTCCTCCATGACCGTGGAGTATCGTCCGCCCTCGAGCGGGACGAAAACCGGCAGGACCGGCGCCCCGCTCGCCATGGCCAGATAGGCAGCCCCCACGGGGATATGGGCCGGCTTGCCGAAGAAATCGACCGTTATGGTATGGGAGGAGCCGTCCCGGTCGCCGAGCAGCGCCAGGACCTCGTTGCGGCGCAGGGCATTGACCGCTTCGATAATCGCCAGCGGGGAGGTGTCGTTGCGGTCCACATAGATGAACCTGATCCCCCGCTTGGAACGCACCTCCTCCCGGAGTTCGTTCACCCGCTCGTCCTCTTCCCGGAAGGTGAGGACGTTCAGGGTATACCCCAGGTCCGCCAGTCCCAGGCCGCCGAGCTCCCAGTTTCCAAGGTGCGGGGAGACGAGGATCGCCCCGTTTCCCCGGGCCAGAGCGTTTTCCAGATGCTCTCCCCCCTCCCTCTTGCCGATCAGCAGGGCGAACAGGGCCGGGCCGCTCACCCGCATCATCAGCAAGACATCGGTCCAGTTGCGGGCGTACTTGTAAAAGGTGGCGAACACCAGCCGCTCGACCCTGCTTTTACCGGTTATGACCCGGATGTTATGCCGGATTCCGCGCCTCTGTTCCGTCAGGAGAAGGTAAAAAAGCCCGCCGGTAACCAGGGCGCACGGCGGGTGCAGCACCCTGGGGACCAGCATGGTGAAGAGCTTGATGAAAAACAGGTTAAGGCCGCTGTACAGTGTCAATTCATATACTCATTGTCCGCCCGCAAGACCATTTAAAAAAAGAGGTCGTACGCGCAGGCCAGAATTTTTCTCAGCCCCAGGTCCTGGCGTCTGCCGTATGCCTTGAATTCCGCCGCCGCCCTGCGGGAGCGCCGGTAAAACCTGAAATAGGCCTTCAGCAGGAGAAGCTGCAGCAGATGGCGGTTGATGTGCGGATGGCGGAACACCAGGTGCAGCCCGTCGTAAAATTTCCAGCGCCTGACGAAGATCCGCTCTTTCAACTGATCGTACAGGACGGTGCCGGGATAGGGGGTCAGGATGCTGAACTGGGCCACGTCGGTATCGAGCCGCACGGCCAGGTCGATGGTCCGTTCAATATCCCGGCGCCGCTCGCTGAGGTGGCCGATGATGTAGCTGCCGAACACCTCGATGCCGTTCTCCTTCAGCAGGCGGACAGCCTCAGCCGCCTCGGCGGTCTGCCCCTTTTTCCCGATATCCCGCAGCACCTCGTCGCCGGCGCTTTCGATGCCGAGGTAGACCGTTTTCGACCCGGCAGCCGCCATGGCCCGCACCATCTCCGGGTTCCCGACGATGGTGTCGATGCGGGAGAAGTTCCACCAGTCCAGGTCGAAACCCCGCTCCCGGATGCCGTCGGCGATCCTGATCACTCGCTCCGGGTCAAGGCTGAAATTGTCGTCGACAAAGGCAACCCCCCGGAAACCGTAGCGGTGATAGATCTCGTCCAGTTCAGCCAGCACCGACTCGGGGCTTCTCTGCCGCCAGCCGCGGCCGAAAAAGCCGGCGGAAGAACAGAACGAGCAGCCGCCCGGGCAGCCGCGGCTGGTTACCACCGGTGTCACCGGCACCCCGTTCATGGATGCGGTGTAGCGGTGCAGGTCGACCAGGTGACGGGCCGGCAGCGGCAGCCGTTCCGGATCGGGAGGCGGAGCATTGGGGGTTTCCACCAGCGTTGCGCCGTCGCGGAAAATGATCCCGGCCGTTGCGCCGGGATCGCTACGCGCCGCGATCGTTTCCAGGAGCCGCGGGAAGGTCAGCTCCCCTTCCCCCTTGATGATGTAGTGCACCTGGCCGGGCCCCAGGACCTCGGCGGCCATGAACTGGGGATGCGGCCCTCCCATGACCACGGTCTTCCCCAGCGCCGCGGCCTGCCGGGCTATCCGCAGCGCCTTTTCGATACGGGTGGTGTCCGAGGTAATGCCGACCACGTCGGCCCCTGCCAGGTCGTCCCGGGCCAGTCCTGCCGGCTCGGTCTGCAGGTCTTTTACCCTTACGCTGTAACCTGACTGTTCGAGGGATGCGGCTACGTACAGAAGCCCCATGGGGGGCAAAGTCATCCCGATGGTGGTAAAAACACCGGTGGACGGTGGATTTACCAGCAAGACCCTCATTTCTTCGCTTCGCCGGCACGTTTCTCCGGGGCTGCCGGCCCGTTGAACTCCTTCTCCCATGCCGGATCGGCGATCCCGGCGTAGCGGCCCGCATAGTCGTCCATAGCCCCGGCCAGGCCGGTGAAGATGCCGGCCGCCCCCTCGTGGGTGGGATAGGCGCCCTCGGAACCGAACAGCTCGCGCCCCACCTCCGGATGGTCGATCAGCATGCAGGGACGGAGCAGGTTGTCGTGCTCGCCCTGCCGCGACCGGACCCGCTGGAACAGGGGGGAGTCGAGCGCCTCGCGCAGGGTGGTGCGCCGGATGTTGTCCACCGCGAAGTGGCAGAACACGCACGGCTCGATGTCGCCGTTGGCGTTCACGTGGAAATACTTCCTCCCGCCGGCGATGCAGCCGCTGATCAGCGGCCCGTCGTTCCAGAAATCCACCATCACCATCGATTTGGCGGCGCGGAAATCCATGGTGCGGCGCCGCATCAGGTCGCGCTGCTCAGGGGTCGGCATGAGGGAGAGGTCGGGGTTGCGGCCGACCGGCACGTAGGAGAAGAGCCAGAGGGCGAAGCACCCCTTGGCGATCAGCATGTCCATGTAGGCGTCGCTCGTGATGATATCGGTGTTGCGGCTGGTCTGGGTGAACGAGCCGCAGAAGGAGAGTCCCGCCTCGCGCAACAGGTCCATGGCCCGCATCACCGTGCGGAAATGGCCGGGGCCGCGCCGCTCGTCGGTTTCCTTTTCGAACCCCTCCAGGGAGAAGGCGGGCATCACGTTCCCCACGGCGGTCAACCGCTCCACCATCCGCTCGTCGATGAGCCCCCCGTGGGTGAAGACCAGGAAGGCCATGTCGGAGTGACGGGTGAAGATCTCGAAGATGTCTTCCTTGAAAAACGGCTCGCCACCTGAGATCACCGCAAAGTAGACCCCCATCTCCTTCATCTGGGTGAGGACCGAGTCGATCTCGTCCAGGGAGAGCTCCAGTTCCTTCCGGTAATCGCCGGCATAGCAGCCGTAGCAGGAGAGGTTGCAGCGCATGGTGGGGCTGATCACCACCGTGGACGGGGGGTAGTACCCCTCCCGCTCGGCCCAAGCCTTCCGCTTGTTGGTGCCGGCAAGGAGATGGTTCACCGCCAGGTTGGTAATCCACTTGTCCCGCTGGTTGGGGTGGAGGTCGCGCAGAATCCGCCGGGGAAACTCGATGCTCGGGTGCCCCTCCCGGATCAGCTGGCGAAACCACCTGATCCGCTCCCGGTAATAATCCTTCTTCGGGATCAACTCCATCAGGTAGGTCATCCTGGCGAGGTTCTCGTTGGAGCAGTTGGTCGCCATGGAGAGGAGGAGGGAGACGATCTTTTCGGTGGAATAGTTTTTTATGCCCTGCAGCATGGATGGCTCTCTTTTTTCAAGGACGTAAAGGACATAAAAGACCTCGGGGACAGGGACATGTCCCTTGTGTCCTTTAAGTCCTTTTGGTCCTGTGAAATTACATGTTCTTCAGAAACGTCATGCAGATCCGCCAGGTGTCCCGCACCGCCCGGAAGTGGCTGGTGGAGCGGCCATCCGCCACGCGGGCCGCGACCGGGAGCGACTCGACCAGGAAGCCGCCGCGCCACGCCTTGAGGAGGATCTCCATCTCCAGGTCGTAGCCGGCCGACTTCAGCTCCACATCCCGGATCAGGCGCGCCGCGTAGTAGCGAAACCCCGACTGGCTGTCGCTGATCGCGAAGCCGGTCCGCCGCTCCATGCACCAGCTCCCGAACCGGTTCCAGCAGGAGCGCAGCCCCGCCATCTGGCGGAACTGGTCGGCGCGCGAGGCGATCAGGATGTCGCACCCCCGCTCGATCGCGGTTGCCGCCAGGAGCGGGATGGCGGATGCATCGTGCTGGCCGTCCGCATCCATGGTGACGATGCCGGAGAAGCCGTGTCCGAGCGCCCAGGCGAAGCCGGTCTTAAGCGCCTCCCCCTTGCCGCGGTTCTCCCAATGGCTCGCCAGGTTTACCGGCAGCCCCTTCAGGCGCTGCGCGGTCCCGTCAGTGGAGCCATCGTCCACCACCAGCAGGGGAAAGCCCGCCCGCAGGGCCTCGCGGGCCACGTCGGTTATGGTTGTCGCGGCGTTGTACGCCGGAATGATTATGCAGGTTGCCACTGTTCCGCCACCTGCCGCAGCGTGCCGAAGGCGAAACGCCGCAGGAGATATTTAAGTCGCCCTTCCGCGCTGCTTCTCGGGCCGTAGACGATGAACCCCCTGAACGGGGAAAGCCCGAGGCGCGGGCCGCGAGCCTCCATCTCCCGTGGATGGAGATAGATCACCGCGGGGTTCCCCGCGGCGTTCAGCCGTGCCGCCGTCCAGCCGATCAGCGCCCGGGGAAAGAACCGGAACCCCCAGCCGCCGCCGGTGGGGAGGTTCCCCAGGGGCGAAGGGGTGACCATCGGGGGGATCTCCAGGATGGGGCCGGCCGGCGTCTCGACCGGGAACGGGATACGTCTTCCCTGCCGCTCCCCCACGAAGGGGAGCGGGTTGCAGCTGGAGTCGTACAAGTACCCCTCCTCGCGGAGGATGGTCAGTGCCCAGGGAGTGGTCGCCGCTGAGATCGACCACCGGGGTGCCCGGAAGCCGACCGGCCGCCGTCCCCCCTGCCGCTCCAGGATCTCGCCGGTACGCCGCACCTCGTCCCGAAAAAGCCCGGGTCCGAGTTCCGTAACCATGCGGTGGGAATAGCCGTGGGAGGCTATCTCGTGGCCGGCGGCCGCAATCATCGGCACAAGCCGCGGCTCCTGTTCCGCTACGGAGCCGAGGACGAAAAAGGTCGCGGTGGCGCCGCAATCCGCCAGGAGAGAGAGGACCCGCTCGACATTCTGCACCACCCGCCGCCGGCAGGAGGGAATGAGCGGCTCCGCATCGAGCCCGCAGACATGGTACCAGTCTTCCACATCGACGGTAAAGGCGTTGCGGACGGCGCAGGGAGCGCTGAAAAGTGAAATATTCCCGTTTAGCATCGAATTAATTGAGCAACATTACACTATTCGGCCTTTCAAGTCAACATGAGCGCCAGGCACTGTCAGCAGGAGAGTCGGGCCAAGAAAAGGGTTGACAGGAGCGACGCGAAATTGGTAGTTTAGACCATTGTTCCACCAGAATTCACACGTTTTACCACAATCCAGGATTTTCCCGCTGGGGGTGTTTCGGCTGAGAGCCGGTCGTTAGATCAGCTTCGCATTCGGGGCAGCAAACCGAAGACGAAGCTGAGGGACCGGCAACCCTTTGAACCTGATCCGGTTAATGCCGGCGTAGGGAAGCGCGGTGCACGATGTCAAACGCACGGCCGCTTTTCGCGGCCTTTTTGCTTTCCCCCCGGCGCAACAACGACAATGGAGGCCTTAGTGCAGATTCTCGTCAACGGAGAAACGGCAACAATCGGTGAGATGTCCGTTCTCCGCTACCTCGAAACCCTCGCCATCGACCCGCGCCGGGTGGCGGTGGAGCTGAACCTCGACATCCTGCCAAAAAAGGCGTACGAAACCACCATCCTCAGCGACGGGGACCGGCTGGAGATCGTCCATTTCGTGGGCGGCGGGTAGGAAGCGCGAAAGTACGGAAGGTTGATGGAACCGCAAAAAGTCCAAATCCACCACGAAGGCACGAAGTTAACTGCCTGAATAATGTAATGTATTCTTCGTGATCTTCGTGCCTTCGTGGTAAATAAAGTTTTTTTTTGCGAACTATCAAGGTGGAACAAACCAAGGAGAAATTGCCATGTCTCAACAGAATACGGACAAATTGATAATCGCCGGCCGCGAATTCACCTCGCGGCTGATGGTCGGGACCGGCAAATACGCCGATTTCCCGCAGATGGTGGCGGCCATCGAGGCCTCCGGCGCGGAGATCATCACGGTTGCCGTGCGCCGGGTGAACATCTCCGACCGGAGCAAAGAGTCTCTCCTGGACCACATCGACCTGAAAAAATACACCCTCCTCCCCAACACCGCCGGCTGCTACACCGCCGACGACGCGATCCGCACCTGCCGCCTCGCCAGGGAAGCGGGGCTCTCCGACTTCGTCAAGCTGGAGGTGCTGGGGGACGAGAAGACCCTTTTCCCGGACAACGAGGAGCTCCTGAAGGCGGCCAAGGTCCTGGTGAGCGAGGGATTCACCGTCCTCCCCTACACGAGCGACGACCCGATCGTCTGCAAGAAGCTGGAGGACATCGGCTGCGCCGCGGTCATGCCGCTCGGCGCGCCGATCGGGAGCGGCCTCGGCATCCGCAACCCTTACAACATCCGGATCATTCTCGATACCGTCAAAGTGCCGGTGATCGTCGACGCCGGGGTCGGCACCGCCTCCGATGCGGCGATCGCCATGGAGCTCGGCTGCGACGGGGTCCTGATGAACACCGGCATCGCCGGGGCGAAAGACCCGATCTCCATGGCCAGCGCCATGAACATGGCGGTCCGGGCGGGCCGGCTCGCTTTTCGTGCGGGGCGCATCCCGAAAAAGCTCTACGCGACCGCCTCCAGCCCGATCTCAGGGGTCATCGAGTGAGTGGGCCCCCGCAGACCTGCCGGGTCGACTTCAACCTCTACCTGATCACCGACCGGATGAACGGCCGCGGCCGGGAACTCCCGCTGGTGGTCGAAGAGGCCCTCAAGGGGGGGGTGCGGGCGATCCAGCTGCGGGAGAAGGACCTGTCCAGCCGCGACCTCTACGAGACCGCATACGAGCTGCGCAAGCTCACAACCCGCTACGGGGCGCGGCTCATCATCAACGACCGGATCGACATCGCCCTCGCCGTGGACGCCGACGGCGCCCATCTCGGCAACAGCAGCATCCCCTTTCACCGGGCGCGGAAGCTCCTCGGCGACAAAAGGCTCCTCGGGATCTCCTGCCACAACCGGATCAGCGCCATCACCGCCCAGGAAAAGGGGGCGGACTTCATCACCTTCGGCCCCGTGTTCCATACCCCGTCGAAGGCGGCCTACGGCGATCCGGTCGGCGTCGACAGGCTCGGAGACATCACCCACCTCCTGCGGATACCGGTGTTCGCCCTGGGGGGGGTCAACCGGGACAACGCGCCCCGAACCATCGCCGCCGGCGCCCGCGGCATCGCCCTGATCTCCGCCCTGATGGCGGCCGAAAACCCGCGCGAGGAGGCGCAGGCCCTGCTGGCGCTCCTCCCCGCCATGCAGCGTCGCGAAGAGTAGCAGATGCCCGACGGTTTCATCCATAGCGAACTCCGCTTCAACTCCTACGGCTCGTACCTGCGCCGCCGCTTCGGCTGCCGCGTCAGCAAGGTCAACGTGGACGGCGGCTTCACCTGCCCGAACCGCGACGGCGCCAAGGGGACCGGGGGATGCATCTACTGCGACAACAGCTCCTTCTCCCCCGCCGGCACCCAGCCGGTCATCCCGATCGAAGAGCAGATGGCGGCGGGGATGGCCTACCACCGCACCCGGCTCGGCAGCCAAAAGTTCATCGTCTACTTCCAGAAGTTCACCAACACCTACGCCCCGGTCGAACGGCTCCGGGATCTGTTCGGCCGGGCGCTCGCCCACCCGGACGTGATCGGCATATCGGTCGGCACCCGGCCCGACGCCTTGGAGGACGAGGCGCTCCACCTCCTGGAGGAGCTGGCAAAGAGCCGCTACGTCTGCCTGGAGCTGGGGCTCCAGTCGATGGACGACGCCATCCTGACGGGCATCAACCGGGGGCACACCCTGGCCGATTATCTGAAGACCGTGGAACGGGTAGCGGGGCGCGGCATCGAGATCTGCACCCACCTCATCTACGGCTTTCCCGGCGAGACGCGCGCGGGGTTCCTGCGGACCGCCGACCTGATCTCCTCGCTCCCGGTCGACTCCCTGAAGATCCACCAGCTCCACGCGGTCCGGGGGACCGGACTGGCACAGATGTACCACGCGGGGGAGTTCACCCCCCTGAGCCACGGGGAGTACGTCGCCGCGGTCTGCGATTTCCTGGAACTGATCCCCCAAAGGATCGCCATCCAGAGGCTGTACGGCTCCGCCCCCGTCGCCATCCGGGTCGCCCCCAACTGGGACCTGAAGAACAACCGGATGTGGTATACTGTGGTGAACGAGCTGAAACGGCGCGGCAGCTGGCAGGGGTGCCGGTGCGGAGCGCCCCGGGCCGCGGCCGCCAGTTGACATCGTCACCAGCCCGTCAGACAGGTCGGACCGGTCAGACCGGGGCGTCGTCCACCGACGCATAATCACCACAGGGAACGGTCCCATGGGCAAACGCTACCGCATATTCGTTCTAACGCTCCTTGCCGCCGGGCTTATCCTCTCGGTCCTTTCGGCTACGGATCTCTGCAGCTTCGGCGGCTGCACCGAGGCCCACCAGTACCTTCTCTTCGGCTTTGCCCTCCCCTGGACCGGCATCGTCTTCTTCACCATGGCCGGTCTCCTGGTCGCCCTGAAAAAGCGGATTCCCTCTGCCCGCCTGCTGTTCAACCTCCTGCTGGCCGGGGCCGCGGGCTCCGAAGTCAATCTGATCCTGCTCCAGAAATACGTGATCCGGGCGTGGTGCCCCCTCTGCCTCGGGATCGCAGCCATCGTGTATCTCCTGGCCGTCTGCCAGCTCGTGAGGTACGTCACATCCATCAAGGAGGAATTTCACATGCGTCCGAAGTCTGCCGTCAAACCCCTGCTGATGTCGATCTCCTTTCTTCTCGGTTTTTACCTGACGTTTTCGGGCCTCGCCAAACCGGATGCCGCGGCAAGCCAGTTGAACCTCTACCAGGGGAAGCAGGACAGCAAGCTGGAGGTCTACCTCTTCTCGGACTGGCTCTGCCCGTTCTGCGCCAGGACCGAAGGGGCGATCGAAGCGGTCTACCCGGCACTGTCCCGCAAGGCGAGGTTCCTGTTCGTCGACAAGATAGTCCATCCCGAGGCGATGAACTTCGTGCCGTACGACATCTCCTTCGCCCTCCATGAGAAGACAAAGTACCTCCAGTTGCGCAAGGCCCTGTTCGCCCTCGCCCAGAAGACGCGAAACCCCTCCTACGAAGACATCAAGGGAGCCATCGCCCCGTTGAAGGTCACCTACCGCCAGCTCAGCTTCCTGGACGTCACCCAGCAGATGACCGACTTCCAGAAACTCGCCGGGCAGTTCAAGGTCACCTCCACGCCGACGCTGGTCATCCGCAACGGCAAGACCGGCAAGACGCGGACCCTGACCGGCAACTCCCAGATCACCCCCGACCAGATCATGAAGGCGGCGCAGGAATTGGAGTAGTTTTGAGTTTTGAGTTCGGAGTCGCAATCCCAACGCAGGAGCCATGAAATGAATAATGCGAAACTCGCCGGCCGGGAATTCCCCATCGGCAAGATCCTCTGCATCGGCCGCAACTACGCCGAGCACATAAAAGAGCTGGGGAACGAACCCCCCGACGCGCCGGTCATCTTCATCAAGCCGTCCAGCTCGGTGATCTCCGACGGCGGCACGGTCGTCATCCCCCCCTATTCCCGCGACTGCCACCACGAGGCGGAACTGGCGCTCCTGATCGGCATGGAGGGGAAGGACATTCCCCCCGACCGCGCAATGGAGCACATCGCCGGGTTCGGCGTCGCCATCGACCTGACCCTGCGCGACGTCCAGGCGGAGCTGAAACGGAAGGGGCTCCCCTGGGAGATAGCCAAGGGTTTCGACACCGCCTGCCCTCTCTCCGAATTCGTCCCCCGTGACCGGGTGGGGGAACCGCAGCGGCTCACGATCCGCCTCTCGGTCAACGGCGAGTTGCGGCAGGACGGCTCCACCGCCATGATGATCCACACGATCCCCGCCATCGTCAGCCACATGTCGGGGATCTTCACCCTGGAGCCCGGAGACGTGATCCTGACCGGCACGCCGGCCGGCGTGGGGCCACTGCTGCCGGGAGACGAGGTGATCGCCGAGATTCCCGGGGTGGGGAGCCTGCGGGTAAACATTAAATAATTGTAATATTTATATGATTGATTTTTTATAGCGTTACAGTTTACATTTGAAGAGACCAAGATTTGCGAGGAGGTTAGGATGGAGTCTGAAAAGAAGTGCCCCGAGTGCGAGGGGACCATGGTCCTGTACCCCGGCTGAGGAGGGCTCTTCTGGCGGTGCCAGAAGTGCGGCAGGAAAATAGCATTTGCCGGCGGCGATTTCCGGGAGTGCGGCGAATAGGGGGCGAAAGCCCCCTTCTTTTTTCTGGCGGACGGTCATGCGCCCCGGGCAGTGATGGCGAACTCCGGCGGGTCCATGATCGCCTTTTTCACCGCGCAGAGTTCCGCCGCCTTCACGATGGCGTTGCGGTACTTCTCCGGAAAGCCGGGAGGAAGGGAGATCTCGATCTCCACCCGGGCAAGCCTCCTTTTCCCCTCCTCGACGGCAAACGCCGTCCGCTGCGTGAGTTCCAGCCCCTCCGTGGCGATCCCCCGCTGCTGGCAGAAGCCGAGCGCATAAATACCCGCGCAGGTTCCGAGCGACGCGAGAAAACAGTCGAAGGGGGTCGGCGCCGCCCCCTCCCCTCCCGCCTCCACCGGCTGGTCCGTGGCAATGACCCGGCCGTTCCATTCCGCATTGACCTTCTTCCCCCCCGGGAAGGTGATTTTCATCTCCATGGGATGCTCCTTTTCTTTTTTCAAAACCACCCTGCTCGTCCGGAAGTCACCCCCCTTTGCCAAAGGGGGACTATGGAACGGCCACTACTTGCCGTGAATATTCCCTGCGCCGCCCTGGAAGAGCACGTCCACCTGCAGGGTCTTCCCCTGCCGCTCCACCTTCAGGACGGCGCGGTCGCCGGGGTGCTTGCGCTGCAGGGCGTAGATCAGGTCGTAACTCTCCGCCAGGGCCTCGCCGTCGATGGCGAGGAGCAGGTCGCCGCTCTCCAGCCCGGCGCGTTCGGCGTTGGAGCCCGGCACCACTTCCTTGACCGCCAGCCCGCGGCCGGCCGGCGCCGTATCGAACATGACGCCGAGAGTGACCCCGGTTTTCGGCAGCTTCTCGTAGGCCATGTAGACCAGGAAGTCTACGGGGACCATGGGAAAGGGGGGAATGGTGACGTCCATCAGCCGGTTCTGCATGTCGGCCGGGATGTCGATCTCGTCGCCGCCGATCAGGACATAGGAGGCGGGGAACCGGCGAAAGGCACGGCGCGGGATGCCGAAGCCGTTGTCCACGTGGTCCCCGCCGGCAACCACCAGCAGGTGCATCTCCCGGCCGGCCGGACTCGAAAGGTAACGGGCCACCGACTCTGCCATGGTTTCGTCCCACAGGGTCTGGGCGCGGACGAAACCGTCGAGCCCCATCCCCCCGTGGCTGTGGTCGCTGAAGATGGCCGTCACCAGGGCGCGCTGATAGGGGTCGGCCATGTCCATCTCCGGCAACTGGGCCCGCTCCTCGGCGGTGAGCTGGTCCGGGGCCTTGCTGCGCACCAACTTCACCATGTTCTTTTCCGCGTTCAGGGCGATGACCGGGATATGCCGATCGCGGGCGAAGGTCAGCAGGTCCCGGTAGTAGGTGAAGTCCATCTTCCAGTTCTCGAACCAGTGCACCTCCTTGAGGAAGGTCTTCTCGTCCAGCTTCCCCTCGATCCAGCGGTCGAGGACCGGCTGCTGGGAACGGGGGAACATCTCCATGCCGAGGGCCTGACGGCCGGGGTGGAGCCCGGCGAGGCCCTGGAGCATATCCAGCTCCAGGCGGTGCGAAGCGGGATTGTCGTGGGCCTCGCCGATGTAGACGACGCGCGCGTCGCCGGCCACGGCGAGCATCTGTGCCGGGGTGACCAACGTGCCGGTCGGCAGGTGGACGATCTCGCCGACCTTGGGAGGGGACGGGAGCGGATAGGGGTTTCCGGGGTTGCCCATCAGATGCTTGCCTGCGGCGGGGGCGCAGGCGGTGAGGGCAGACAGGCAGAGGGCGAATGCCAGGTGCATCGGGGTAACGATACGGATCATGCTGCCTCCAAAACGATGACGGGATGGAGCAAAGGGGGATCGAATCAACGCTAATGTACGTCGTCGCGCCGTAGATGTCAATCGTCTATGCGCCCCCTTTCATGGGCATTTCGCATGACGGATGGCTCACGGGGCGGAGCGTCTTCACTTGATGAACTCCGCGCTCAGCGCGATTTCGGCATGATCCCCCCGATGGGCCTTGATGGCGGAAGCGGCGACGACGAAGAGGGTATAGATGCCGAGGATGGCGACGGCGGGACCGAGGAACAGCATCGTGAAACAGGTAACGGCGGCCACCACCGTGGCGCCGACGATGAAGAGGAGGAGGGTGAGCTGGTAATTCAGCGCCGTCCTGCCGTGGCAGTCGACGAACTCCGATTCCTTGCGCTTCCAGAGCCAGATCGCCAGAGGCCCGAGCAAGTTGCCGAAGGGGACCAGCACGCCGCTGAGCGCCATGAGATGGCACGCCATCGCCCAGCGCCTCTCGTGCGCTTCGGACATGACCGGGCGCGCCGCCCCGCCCGGCAGGTGATCGTGAAAGGAATGGAAGTCCCGCTCGACCAGGGTGGCGAGCTTGGCAAAAATGACCCCGCACCTGACGCACGACTCCCCCTTTTCTTGGGAATGGCCGCACTTCGGGCACGCAAATGCTTCCTGCTGCTGGACGGGAGGTACCTGCGGCGCGGCCTGGGGTGAAGGCTGCGCCGCGCAGGGCCGCGCTTCCCCGGCAGGCACCTCCTCCGCCTCCATGGCGCAGATTGCGCCGGTCCGGTTGAATGCCTCCCGCAGCCTCACGGCGGTGGCGTGGTCCAGGCCGCTCTTCAGCACCGCCCCCTTCCCGCTGAACAGCCTGTCGACGCGGTCCCGCCCGCAGCGGAACAGCCGGGCGACGTTCTCCCGCGTCTCCTCCGGATCGGCGGTCAGGGCGATGCTCCCGTCGAATACGAGCCGGTACCGCTCCGGCAACGGCGGCGCGGTCGGAGCCGGGTGCTCGGCCGCCTCCGCAGGTTCGGCCGCCGGGAGATACGTGCGGCAGGCGGGATATGCGCCGCAGACCCAGAAAAGCTTCCCCCGGTTCGGTCCCTCCTTCGATGTGCGGGTCGCCATCCGCGCCCCGCACGCCGGGCAGAACTGCGCCGGCGGCGCCTCCTCTTTCGGGGCCGCTGGCGCCGGTGCGTACACCTCGTCTCCGGCCTTTTCCCGGGCCTTCTCGGCTAGGATCGAGGCGGGGTACTCGGCGGCGAACCGGGCGAAACACGAGCGGGCGGCCTCGAAGCAGCTACTGAACTCCAGGAGCGTTGCCAGCTGGAAGAGCGCCTTTTCCCGCACCTGCCGCGGCGCTGCCGGCATCTCCACGAGACGCTCCAGGCAGTGGATGCAGAGCTCGATCTCGCCCGCCTTGCGCAGCGCCTCGGCCAGCCGGGAAACCAGCACCGGTTCCGGCGGCACCGCGCGGTACTTGCCGGAGTATTCCCCGAACACCTCCGCGACCTCCGCCGGACGCTGCGTCACCATCAGCCGCAGCGCCTTCTCGTACAGCTCCCTCCCCTCCGGCACGTTGCTGAACTTGGTTTTCAACCGCGCCATCCCCAGCAGCGCGTCGATGTTGTCCGGGCTGCGGTCCAGGGCGAACTGCAGGGAGCGCTCCCCCCCCTCGTAGCCGCAGGCGGCCTCCGACGCCCTGATGCCGATCTCCAGGTGTCGCTCTTCCACCGCGTCCTCGCCGAGCTTCAGGTAGCCGGCGATCAGCATCCCGGAGATCATCCCGCCCAGATGCGCCCAATGGCCGATCGTCGACCCGCTCTCCCCGGTGATCTGGCCGATGCCGCCGGACATGTCGGAAAGGAAGAAGAGCGCCATGATCACCAGGGAGTTGAGCCGGATTTTCAGGCTGATGGGGAGGATCAGCGAGAATATGCCGAGGATCGGCAGGGGAAATATCATGCTCTTGAAGTAGCAGCGGACCGCGAAGATTCCCATGATGCCGGCGATGGCGCCGGAAGCGCCCAGGATGTGGCCGGCGCGGCCGTTGAAGATGAACTCCACCAGGACGTAGACGAAGCCGCCGATGAGCCCGGTGACGAGGTAGAGCCAGGAGAACGTCCGCCACCCCACCCGCCGCTCCACCGCGGTCCCGACCACCCAGAGAAACGTCATGTTCCCCCACAGGTGGCCGCCGCTGGCGTGAAGGAAGATGGCGGTGAAGGCGCTCAGGGGGACATTCAGGAAGTCGGGGTCGTGGGGGAGGAAGACCAGGTTGTCGGTGATCAGCCCGGGGGGGACGTTCATCTCGAAGCCGTAGAAGATGACGACATTGGCGAAGATGATGCCGTAGGTCACCCACGGCTTCACCTCCGTGCGCCGCTCCCCTTCCGAGCGCATCATCGGGAAAAAGGTGACGTGCTCCCGCAGCAGCTCCATGGTGTCCACCCCGGTGGCTGCTGCGTGCATCCTGACGAGGAACAGGAAAACCACCGGGAAGATCAGCAAAAGAAAGGGGATGAGGCCGGAGAGGAAGTTCTTGAAGAGGATGATGGCGACGGCGGTGGCGAGGGCCTTCGCCACGAACGCCTGCTCCTCGTGCTGCTCGAAGTATTCGGAGAGCGACATTCAACCTCCCGGCAGGCCGGAACTTGTTGTTCGTTTAGCCGGTGCATTGCGAGCGCCTGGCCGTGCTGTCCCTTGCGTCTCCAGGCACATCGGCTGCAAAAGCACGCCCAGCTTAAATAACGCAACGCAATGATGTCAAGCTAATTTATCCGCCGGGGCGAAACAGGGGGAGGGACATCGGCATTCACCTCCGGCTCCCCCGAAGCATGGCGTGGAATATGCAACATAATTCGTGAGAAGGTACCGTTCTCCGGCACCCTTTCCTTCCGCCGTGCGGCAAAGTGCCGCTCCATCGCCAAGGAAGGCGCGGGAGCCGGAGCATACCGGGAGTGACACCGTGAAAACGCGTGACGTGAAATGGCCCCGCCGACCGGGCCTCTATGCAAAACTTGCGGGGTTTCTCGAAGTACCTTCCCGGGGAGGTGAGATGCATGGTGAAGAAAAGAATACTCCTGGGCGTTGACGCGGCCCTGCATCCCGGCATCCTGGAGTTCTTTTCGAACGCGGAGAAGTTCAGCGTCTCCGTGATATCCGACGGAGACGAAGCATTGCGGTGCCTCTCGGAGAAGTGGCCGGACATGGCACTCCTGGACGTCAACCTGCCGGGCAAAGGAGGAGACGCCTGCTGCGGGGACGCCAAGCGGGCCGGCCTCGCCACCCCCATCGTCCTTCTCGCTCCGGCGGCTAACGGTGAAGGGATCGCGCGGTGCCGGAACGCGGGGTGCGATGCCCTCCTTACGACGCCGTTGGGGCAGGACCGCCTGTCGGCCGTGGTGAGAGAAATCCTCTTCGGCGAGAGGGGCGCCCCGCCCCGGGTCGAAGTCCGCCTTCCCGTCCGCTACGGTCTCCAGCCCCGGGATCTGCGGCACAACTACTCGGTGAACCTGAGCGTCGGCGGGATATTTATCGAAGCGCCGCGCGTCTTGCCGGTGGACACCCCTCTCGTCGTCGCCTTCACCCTGCCCGACGACGGCACCGCCATCGACTGCACCGCCCGGGTAAGCTGGCAGAACGGTCCGGTGCTGCGGCGCCAGCCGCTTCTCCCCACCGGCATGGGGCTGGAATTCCTCGACCTCAGCCAGCAGAAGGCGGATGCAATCCGCAAATTCCTCACTGCGACGGAAGGGCTTCACCACGCCTAAGGGGCGCATGCCCCGCGCCTCTATTTTCCCATCGTCAACACTTTGGCTTTCATATTTACTCCCTCCGATACATGGCAACGCTAGTGCAGCTTCGGACATGCCAGGTCGTTCCCGGCCAGCCAGCCGCGGATGGCATCCATCATCCCGCCGTATCCCATCATGTCGGGGCCGTACAGATCTATCTGCGCCCCCTTCGTCCCGCTCTTTGCGATATCGGCCGCGACCAGGTATATCCCGCCATCAGGCTCCCTCGTCGGCCGCGGCAGATACTTGACCCTCAGCGTAAATTCGGCGCTGTTCCCGTTGCGTACGAACGAAGGGAGATAGATCGACCGGCTGACGTTCAGATACGCGCCGTCCATCATCGATTTCTTGACCGTCACATCGAGGCATTGCTCGCATTTCTTCTGCATGAGGGCCACCACTTTGTCGTAGCCCTTATCCGAGGCGAAGCTTTCATGCCGGGTGAAGGTCGAGCCTGCGGAGACGGCGCTTATGAACTCCTGACGGTTCTTCGGGACCGGGGCGCAGGCGGTGAGAAGCAGGGTGGTGAGCAGAGCGGCTTTTATTATGTTTTTCATGATGCCTCCTGGGTGAAATGTACCATTGCAATGAAATATTCGGGGACGGGTAACACTCGACACTACCAGAACCCCGCTATGTGCAGGACAAACAAGACCAGGCATGTCCCTGCAAAACCGAAGATCCAGAAGAAGGCTGCGTCTGCATTTCTGGTAGTCCTCGCCCTGTCCAGTCGCATGCCGATGCGAATCCCTGCATAACCGAAAAGAAAAAAGCTGCCGAAAATAGCGATGAAGGCAAGAATGCCTGCTGCCATACGATCTCCTCTGTTCGCCGTTGTATCGATGAAACCGGGAATTACAAACTGCCTCTGGCGGTCGGCGCGGGCGCTTCGGTCACGGGTTGGTGCGCTTCACGATCTCGGAGAACGCCGGGTCGTTCCACAGCGGCTCGAACCGCGGATCATTCCTGGCGTACTCTCTCAGGTTCCCGCTGGAAATGCGCCGGAGCAGATCCCGGCACGTGTCGGCGTCGCCGCGCCACAGGGCGTAGTATGCCAGGATGTAGGTCCGGTAATCCTGATCGTATTGCGTCTGGTAGTTCCTGCCGCGCAGGATGGCAATGAACTCCGCAGCATCTTCCGGCCGGTTCTTCGCCATATACGAAGAGATGAGTGCCCCCATGACCGCGACGTCTTGCAGATTGCCCTTTCGCGCCGCGTCCGCACTATCGCGAATGACGTCATCGTAGCGCCCGACCTCGTAAAGCAGCGCGATCTTGCTGGACGACAGCGTGCCCCGGGCTTTCTCGGCGAGATCATAGTATTTCAAGGCATGGGGATAATCCTTCTTCCAGTGGTAGCCGACGGCCAGCAGTTCGAGAACCCCGTAGTTTTGCGGCTCGCGTTCTGCAACCGGCGCCAGGATGCCGATGCCCTTGTCGTAGAGCCCCTGATCGAACGCTTCCCCGGCAGCTCTGAGCGGATTATCGGCTGCGAAGCAGGCGTTTGCGGCAACTGCCAGGCAGAGCAGCAGGGTCCACCAAAGGAATCTCATTTTCATGGTGATGTTGTCCTTTCTTTTCTGCGTACCGATTTTGGTTCTGTTGTCTGGCGAACGTGTTGAAAGCGCCATGTCGGGATCTCATTCTCACATCATTGTTGAAATTTTACTTGCCAACCTCAAACCTGAAATATATACTTTGAATATATATTAACATGGAGGTTCCGGATGAAAACTGCAAAGATATTTCAAAATGGACAAAGCCAGGCAGTCAGGCTTCCCAAAGAATTTCGCTTCGAAGACAGCGAAGTGTTCATCAAGAAAAGCGGCAACGTCGTTCAGTTGATCCCTCGGAGCGATTCGTGGAATTCCCTCTTCGGCAGCCTCAAGAAATTCTCCCGCGATTTCATGTCCGAACGCATACAACCTGAGCAGGACAAGCGTGAGAGTTTCTGATGAAACTGCTGCTCGGCACCAATTTCTGCATTTACATCATAAAGCAGCAGCCGGCCAGCGTACTCAAGCGTTTCCTGGAGTACGAGATTGGCGACATTGGGATTTCCTCCGTAACTCTCTCGGAATTGCGCTACGGAGTTGCCAAGAGCACCCATAGAGAGAAAAACGCCAAGGCCCTCGACGAGTTCATCATTCCTTTGGAGGTGGTTTCCTTTGATGAATCGGCGGCTCACGCCTATGGCAAGATTAGAGCTGCTCTTGAAAAAGCCGGCACGCCCATTGGCTCCATGGATATTTCGATTGCCGCTCACGCTGTATCGTTAGGAATCCCCCTGGTTACTAATAACACCCGTGAATTTCTACGGGTCCCTTCCCTCAAGATCATTGATTGGGCAATTTAGCTTTCCTTTTCCCAACGTCGTGGGGGCGCACCAGCGCGTCAGCGTCTGTGTGCCGCCACCTGGTTATGTTCCTAATTATACAATTTTTTCTAATACTTCCTTCAGAATTAGGTGTTGCGTAATACTCATAGTGTTATTGACTAAAGCTGGGTTCTGACTAATTGCCTTATTGATAACGTTAATGAAAAGTATGTAGTTTTCTTGTTGACTCGGATTGAGATTTTTTAAATCACTACTTACATTTTTTATTGATTGTAATGCATTTATGTATTGATAAAATTTACCGAGCAACCCAACTGATATATCAGCTAATTGGGTTAATCTTGACTCTTTTGAGTCAAGAAATATGTAATTTCGATGTTTGATATCGGAATTATCGCTTTCGAATTTATCAAAAGCTTCTCTTATAATCTCTTCGTTGTCAAAGTAATGCTTGGAATTTTTAAATATCAGAATTGGTTGGTAATAAAATGGAAAGAAGCTTTCAATAAAAACATTTGATGTTTCATCTGTTATAAATGGTAGTTCTTTGTTTGATACTGCCGTGTCAAGTATCATTATAATTTCTGAAATACCATTTTTGTGCAACTTATAGGAGTTAATATTCTTTTTGATGTGGTATACAAATTTACCGAAGTCAGTCTTGTTTACATTTGGATATTCAAAGTGGTGGAATAACTCGGTTGTTTTATCAATATTGAAGGATAAGGCATCATGCAAAATACTTTTTAGTTCATTAATCTCTGACAATTCATATTTTAACCCTGAACCAACAATTGCTGAATCGATTATGTCCACTGTTGCGAAGTATAGAAGATTTGTTGAGTGGTAATGAATGAACATCTCATTATCTGAAAGATATTTTAAAATGATATTAAGCTTATTCGATTTTAGCGTTTCGAAAAAGTCACCCTTGGCAATGTGTTTGAACTTAACTTCTATAATTGATTTCTGGAGTTTTAGGCTTTTAAAAAGTTCTTCGACTTGTGGTTCGTTGTCAAATACGATTCCACCTAAAATGAAATTACCATCCCCTTTGTAATTGAGCTGGCCGCCTTGGTTATGGTATTTCCTTATATTGTTTGTTTCGTCATAGAAGAAATTGTATGACACATCAAAGTCGCACTCTGGATACATCCTTTTGATTATCTTATTAATGTCATCTCCAAAACTTTTCATATTGCATTTACCATAATTTTTTTTGTGTGCATAACTCATTATTGAACGTTTAGAGCTTGTCATCTACAGATAGATGCTTGCATCTATCTGTAGATGACCGCCAATCATATACCTGTAGAATAACTTTATTGCACTTCACAGCTTCTCAAGGCGAATTTTGTTATCTATATGTATATGCTTTTCCAGCGGACTGCCGACTATTTTGCCATATTTTATGAACCAAAGCTGCTTGTCGGGGTGCCATTTCGAAAGGGCACAGGGGTCAACGCTCCAAACATCAAATACCTGAAGCATATATGCCCCTTCCCCCTCAGCACGACTCCACCTCCACCTGCTGCAGCAAGGCAAGCGCCTCCCGGTCATCCCGGTCCTCGAACAGCTCGCGGATGTTGTTGATGTAGGAATGGACGAGGAACAGCTCGTCAAGCTGGCGACCATGGCTGCTCGCACCGGGAGCGCACAGGGCGAGCTTCTCCTTGAACTTGTCCCAGAAGGGATTGGCGAACGCCGGGTCATCGATGTAACGGCGCAGCATCGCCACCAGGCGCCGGGCGTTGCCGTCGCCGTCGATCCCCTTGAATGTCACGTAGCGGTCAGCCTTTGCAATCATCATAACTCCTTCGATAAATCCGGGAAAATGCAGAGCCAGCTTAAAAACGCCAAATAATTATGTCAAGTCAATTTTAACGCCGACAACAAAAAAGGGAACGCTTCTTCTGCATCCCCTGCGACGCTACGGTTAACTTGTGCAATTTCGAGAACTCTCACCCTTCCAGGATCGCCCTGATCTTATCCACCACCTCTTCCAGAACCGGCTTCGCAACCTTCCCCTGCTTCTCCGCTTTCCTCACCTGCCAGTCCAGGCTCTTCACCTGGTCGGCAAGAATCACTCCCCGGACCTTCGCGGTGCCTTCGATGGCGACCTCAAAGGGGTACCCTTTCACCTGGGTAGTGATCGGACAACAGAGCATCAGTCCGGTCTTTCCGTTGTATGTCGCCGGCGACAGGACGAACGCCGGCCGGCGGCCCGATTGTTCGTGACCTGCCTGCGGGTCGAAATCCAGCCAGACAACATCTCCACGTTCCGGGACATAGCCGGCCCTCTTCACCAGATCTCCTTCCCTGCGGGTTTGCCGGTGGGAACCTCGGAGTGGGTGTTATCCTTCGTCACCCCCGCGAGCAGGGTATCGAGAGAAATCCCCTTTTTCCGGACCGGTTTTATGATGATGAGGTTGTCTTCACGGACGATCTCGACGGGCGAGCCGGCTTCGATGCCGCATTCCTCGGCGACTGTCTTCGGAAGGCGCACGCCAAGACTGTTGCCCCATTTCTGCGCTTTTGCCAGCATTTTGTATACCCTTTTCCCAGCATTCTGCGTAATTTACTCTGCTTGCTACGAAAGGTTAGCATAGTATATACATTGTATCAACAGTTATTTTCACGCAGTGGTTGCGAAAGCCCTGAAATTCCTCATGCTGAAGAGAGAAAGCATGCGTCCACTGCGGCTCTGCAGGAACAGGCCTTTCCGAGGCTCAGTAGTACTCCTCCTCGTACTCCGGCACCCCCTCCAGGTAGCCGGGGATCGACCGGGCGCAGGCGATGGCGGTCTCAACGTCGGCGATCAGCCGCTCCCGGTCCTTCGGGTAGCTTCCGGAGAGCATGAGGAAATTGGAGACGTGGTTGGAGCGGAGGATGGTCCGCTCGGGGCGGAGATGGACGACCAGCTCTCGCGCCTCCAGGAAGAGATCCCCGCGGGTGCACTGGTCGAGGGTGCGGATGAAGTCGTCGTTGTGGCGGCTAAAGAGGGTGAGGAGCGAGAAGTATTCGGGGTTTACCCGATTCACCCAGGCGGCGGTGGCGCGGGCGTGCTCGAGGCTGCGGGCGCGCCCCGCCAGGCCGAGGATGGCGGTGACGGAGAGCCTGATCCCGGCGGCCCGCGCCTTGAGCGCCTCCCGCTCCATCTCCGCGGCGGTAAACCCCTTCTTGACGGCGGCGAGGGTCGCGTCGTCCCCGGACTCCAGCCCGAAGTAGAGGATGCGGAGCTTCTTTTCCCGAAGGATGGCGAGTTCCTCCGGGCTCTTGGCGGCGAGGCTCGCGGGGGAGGCGTATGCGCCCACCCGGTTGAGGTTGGGAAAGATTGCGGCGAGCCGGTCGAGGATCTCCACGAGCCCGGCGAAGGGGTAGATGAGAGCGTCGCCGTCCGCCAGGAAGACGCGCCCGATGTGGGGGCGAAGGGGCGCGGGCACGGCGCCGGCCTCGGCGAGCAGCTCGGCCGCCGGCCGGATGCGGAAGCGCTTCCCCTTATACATGCCGCAGAAGGTGCAGAGGTTGCGGGAGCAGCCGATTGTCGCCTGGAGGATGAAGCTGTGCGCCTCGCTGGGAGGGCGGAAGAGCGGATGCTCGTAGTTGGGCATGGTGGTTCCGTGGATGCAAAAAAACCCCGAATCGCTTCGGGGCACGTAATGTCCGTCCTGTTATATCTTGCTGACGTTGGCCGCCTGTGGCCCCTTTGCCCCCTGGGTCACGTCGAAGGTGACCGCCTCTCCCTCGGCCAGGGACTTGAAACCATCTCCCTGGATGGAGGAAAAGTGAACGAACACGTCCTGGCCGTCCTCCTGCTCGATGAACCCGAACCCCTTTGCGTCGTTGAACCACTTCACCACACCCTTTGCCATGCCCGCTTCCTCCGATTACAGGTTAAAAAGTTGCACCCTATGTCTGTTTCCGTTTCCAGCCGCCCTCTGCCGGCAGAACCTATGTACACCCATTCGCCGCAGGGTGTCAAGCCGATTTCCCCGGTGCATAAAAAAACGGGGGGGCCGCAACCGGCCCCCCCGCATCCGCTACTTTTCGCCGAGGGCCGCGTGGGCCGCGGCCAGGCGGGCGATGGGCACCCGGAAAGGCGAGCAGGAAACGTAGTTCAGCCCGATCTTGTGGCAGAAGATGACCGAGGCGGGGTCGCCGCCGTGCTCGCCGCAGATGCCGAGCTTGATGCCCGGGCGGGCGGCGCGCCCCTTCTCGCATCCCAGCTTCACGAGCTGCCCCACCCCGTTCTGGTCGATGGAGACGAACGGGTCTTCCGGCAGGAGCCCCGTTTCCACGTAGAAGGGGAGGAACTTGCCGGCGTCGTCGCGGGAGAGGCCAAAGGTGGTCTGGGTCAGGTCGTTGGTGCCGAAGGAGAAGAACTCCGCTTCCTTCGCGATCTCGTCGGCGGTGAGCGCAGCCCGCGGCAGCTCGATCATGGTGCCGATCAGGTACTCCACCTTCACCCCGTAGCGGGCGATCACCTCTTCGCAGACCCGGATGGCGTTCTCCCGCAACCGGGCGAGCTCGTCCACCACCGCAACCAGCGGGATCATGATCTCGGGCACGATGGTGAACCCTTCGTTTTTCACCAGCTCGCAGGCCGCCTCCATGATTGCCTGGACCTGCATGTCGTAGATCTCCGGATAGGTGAGCCCCAGGCGGCAGCCGCGGTGGCCGAGCATCGGGTTGAACTCGTGGAGGAACTCCACCTTGTTCTTCAGTTCCTGGGTGGAGACCCCCATGGTCGCGGCCAGGGCCTCGATGTCCTTGTCCTCGTGGGGAAGGAACTCGTGCAGCGGCGGGTCGAGCAGCCGGATGGTGACCGGCAGCCCCTTCATCTCGCGGAAGATGCCGGTGAAGTCCCCCTTCTGCATCGGGAGGATCTTGGCAAGGGCCTTCTTGCGCCCGTCCAGGTCCTCGGCGAGGATCATCTCCCGCACCGCGGCGATCCGGTCCGCCTCGAAGAACATGTGCTCGGTGCGGCAGAGGCCGATCCCCTCGGCGCCGAACTCCCGGGCCACCTTGGAGTCGTGGGGGGTGTCGGCATTGGTGCGGACCCCCATGGTGCGGTATTTGTCCACCCACCCCATCAGGGTGCCGAAATCGCCGGTCAGCTGGGGCGGCACGGTCGGCACCTGGCCGAGCATCACCTCGCCGGTGGAGCCGTCCAGGGTGATCACGTCACCCTTCTTCACCACGACGCCGTTGTTGGCGGTGAAGTGGTTGGCAGCGTAGTCCACCTTGATGTCGCCGCACCCTGCCACGCAGCATTTCCCCATGCCGCGGGCGACCACCGCCGCGTGGGAGGTCATGCCGCCGCGGGCGGTGAGGATGCCCTGGGCCGCGTGCATGCCGTGGATGTCCTCGGGGGAGGTCTCGACGCGCACCAGGATCACCTTGAGGCCGATCTTGGCAGCCGTCTCCGCCTCGTCGGCGGTGAACACCACCTCGCCGCTGGCGGCGCCGGGGGAAGCGGGCAGCCCCTTGGCGATCTTCTTCTTCGGCGCCTTGGGATCGAGGGACGGGTGGAGGAGCTGGTCGAGCTGGGCAGGGGCGACGCGGAGCACCGCGGTCTTCTCGTCGATCAGCCCCTCGTTCACCATGTCCACGGCGACCTTGATGGCGGCGGGGGCGGTCCGCTTGCCGTTCCTGGTCTGGAGCATGTAGAGCTTGCCCTTCTCGATGGTGAACTCGATGTCCTGCATGTCCTTGTAGTGCTTCTCCAGGATGCCGCGGATCTTCACCAGCTGCTGGTAGCACTCCGGCAGCACGTCCTCCATGGCAGGGAGGGGGCAGTCGCTGCTGTTCGCCTTGTTGATCGGCTGGGGGGTGCGGATGCCGGCCACCACGTCCTCCCCCTGGGCGTTCACCAGGTACTCGCCGTAGAAGTAGTTCTCGCCGGTGGAGGGGTCGCGGGTGAAGGCGACGCCGGTGGCGCAGTCGTCACCCATGTTGCCGAACACCATCGACTGGACGTTGACCGCGGTCCCCCAGTCGGCGGGGATGTTGTTCAGCTTGCGGTAGGTGATGGCGCGCTGGTTCATCCAGGAGCCGAACACGGCGCCGATCGCGCCCCAGAGCTGCTCCTCGGGATCTTCCGGGAACTGCTTGCCGAGGGTCTCCTCGATCTTCGCCTTGAAGACCCCGACCAGTTCCTTCCAGTCGGCAGCGGTGAGATCGGTGTCCAGATGGACCCCCTTCTCCTCCTTCTTGTTCTCCAGGATATGCTCCAGGATGTCCTTCTCCATCCCCATCACCACGTCGGAGTACATCTGGACGAAGCGGCGGTAGGCGTCATAGGCGAACCGCTCGTCGCCGCTCTGGGCGATGATCCCCTGGACCGTGACGTCGTTGAGGCCCAGGTTCAGGATGGTGTCCATCATGCCGGGCATGGAGGCGCGAGCGCCGGAACGGACCGAAACGAGGAGCGGGTTCTTCGGGTCGCCGAACTTTTTCCCCATCAGCTCTTCGACCTTTCTCATGTTGGCCGCCACCTCCGCCGTGAGAGGCTCCGGATAGTTGCGGTTGTTCTTGTAGAACTCGGTGCAGACCTCGGTGGTGATGGTGAAACCGGCCGGGACCGGGAGACCGATGCTGGTCATCTCCGCCAGGTTGGCCCCCTTGCCCCCCAGAAGATTCTTCATCTCCGCGTTTCCTTCGGCCTTGCCGTCGCCGAAGAAGTAGACATATTTTGCAGCCATTGCACGTCCTCCTCGTTTTTTAGGGCGGAATCGATAAAAGTCCATCTGCAAGCCTTGCAGCTGGAGCTTTTCTCGATCCCTCTTTTTTTATTTTAAGTCAAACCAGTTAAACTCGACTAAAACATGTTTAGTCTTGCTCAAGGCTATTTTAGCCAGATTAAAACGTAAAAAAAACCGCTTGCCTTTCGGCTAAGCGGCTATTTTCGCGAAGTCCGCGATGTCCCGGAAGAGCTCCTTGATCCCTTGCAGAAGGGCCAACCGGTTGGCGCGCACCCGTTCGTCCTCGGCCATGACCATGACACGTTCGAAAAAGTCGTCCACCACCACCCTGAGGGTGGCGATCTCCGCCAGGGCTGCCAGGTAGTCGCCGGCGGCGACCTTTGCCGCGACAGTGCCGGCAACGCTCCGGTAGGCGCGGTAGAGGTTCCCTTCGGCCGCGTCCTGGAAAAGCTCTTCGCTGACGGCGGCCGCCACCGGCTCCTTGACGATGTTGCAGACCCGCTTGAAGGCGATTGCCAGCGGCTCGAAGTCGGGGCGGTTCTTGAATTCGGCCAGCGCCGCGATCTTCGCCGCGGTCTGGACCAGGTCGTCGAAAGAGACCGCCGTCACGGCGTCCACCACGTCGGCGGGAGCGCGGTCGTTCATCAGGTTGACGAAGCGGCCCCTGAAGAACTCGAGGACGTCCTTATGAACATCTTCCTGTGGGCGGGTGAGTTTGGACGCAAGGAGATCAAGGGATGCCTTAATGAAGCCGTTCAACGGCTCCCGGCACCCTTTGTTCAGGATGATGTTGATGATCCCCAAGGCCGAGCGGCGCAGGGCATAGGGGTCGGCCGAGCCGGAAGGAATCAGCCCCACGCCGAAGCAGCCGCAGATCGTGTCCATCTTGTCGGCCAGCGAAACGAAGGCGCCGATGTCAGAGGCGGGGAGATCTCCCCCCGCCTGGGTAGGGAGATAGTGCTCGGCTATGGCGTTAGCCACCTCGACATCCTCGCCGTCATGAAGCGCATATTCGCGCCCCATGATCCCCTGTACCTCGGGGAACTCGCCGACCATGCCGGAAACGAGATCGGCCTTGCAGAGCGTCGCCGCCCTCCGGACCTTGTCCACTGCCGACGGGTTGAGCTCGCCCGCCAGCCATATCGCGAGCTGCCGAAAGCGCACCATCTTCTCGTAGGAGGTGCCGAGCTTCGCTTGGTAGACCACCGATTTGAGCGCTTCCACCCGTTTCTCCAGCGGCACCTTCTTGTCCTCTTCGAAGAAGAATCGCGCATCCGAGAGACGGGCCCGCAGCACCCGCTCGTTCCCTTTGACCACCACCGACGGGTCTTCCGTCAGGGTGTTGTTGATGGTGATGAAGGCGGGAAGAAGCTTGCCGCTCTCGTCCACCACCGAGAAATACCGCTGGTGGCTCCGCATCGAGGTGATGAGCACTTCCTTCGGCACCGCCAGGAAGTCGGGAGAGAACGTGCCGATTACTGCGCTCGGGTACTCCACGAGGAATGCCACCTGATCGAGGAGTTCCTCGTCGGGGAGGAGATGCCCGCCGGCGGTCTTGGCAAGCCGGTGGATCTCCCGCCGGATGATCTCTTTTCTCCGCTCCGGATCGGGGATCACGAAATTGCGCTCGCATTCGTCCACGTAGTGGGCAAAATCGCGCACCGGAAAGGGGTGGTTGGCCATGAAACGGTGGCCGCGGGAGACGCTGCCGCTTTCGATGCCGCCGAAGGAGAACGGCACGACGATGCCGTCGAAGATGGCGACGATCCAATGGACCGGCCGGGCGAAACGGACCTCCTGGTCCCCCCAGCGCATCGACTTCTTGAAGGGAATGTTGCCGATCAGGCGGGGAAGGATTTCGGCGAGGATATCCGGGGTTGGCCGGCCGCTCTCCTTTTTCACGGCCGCCACGTATTCGCCCTTCTCGGTGGTCACCAGGGTGAGGGCAGCCACATCGACCCCCTGGCCGCGGGCAAACCCCTCGGCCGCTTTCGTCGGATTGCCGGCCGCGTCGAAGGCAACGGCTTTCGCCGGTCCGACGGCGGTGATCTCCGCATCGGGCTGGACCGCCGGTATATTCTTCACCACCAGTGCCAGGCGGCGCGGGGTGGCAAGGGTTGCGATCTCGCCGTGGGCAAGACGGGCAGACTCAAGCTCCCTGCGGAGCAGTCCCTCCATGTCCGCCAGCGCCCGGGACAGGAAACCGGCCGGAATCTCTTCGGTGCCTATTTCGAGAAAAAGTTCCTTGAGCATATCAGCGGCCTCCTTTCAGGAGCGGGAAGCCGAGCCGCTCGCGCATCTGCAGATACCCCTCGGCACAGAGCCGCGCCACGTTGCGCACCTTGCCGATGTAGGATGCGCGCTCCGTCACGGAGATGGCGCCCCTGGCATCGAGCAGGTTGAAGGTATGGGAACACTTCATCACGTAATCGTAGGCCGGAAGCACCAACCCCTTTTCCACCAGCCTGACGCATTCCTTCTCGTACATCCCGAACAACTGGAGAAGCATCGCCACATCCGCCTCTTCGAAGTTGTAGGTGGAAAACTCCACCTCGCTCTGGTGGTGGATGTCGCCGTACTTTACCCCCTTGACCCACTCCAGGTCGTAGACGTTGTCCACCCCCTGCAGGTACATGGCGATCCGCTCGCAGCCGTAGGTGATCTCGGAGGAGACCGGCTTCAGGTCGATCCCCCCCGCCTGCTGGAAGTAGGTAAACTGGGTGATCTCCATCCCGTCCAGCCAGACCTCCCAGCCGAGCCCCCACGCCCCCAGGGTCGGCGACTCCCAGTCGTCCTCCACGAAGCGGATGTCGTGCTGGTTCGGGTTGATGCCGAAGGCGCGGAGCGAATCGAGGTAGAGGTCGAGGATGTTCAGCGGTGACGGCTTCATGATCACCTGGAACTGGTAGTAGTGCTGGAGGCGGTTCGGGTTCTCGCCGTAGCGGCCGTCGGTCGGCCGGCGGGAGGGCTCCACGTAGGCCACGTTCCATGGCTCCGGCCCCAGGACCCGCAGGAAGGTGGCGGGATTGAACGTGCCCGCCCCCTTTTCCGTGTCATACGGCTGCTGGATCACGCACCCCTGTCTGGCCCAGTAGCCCTGCAACGAAAGGATTAGATCCTGGAACGTCAAAACAGTACCTCCGCAGATTAATGGAACCGCATTTTTACCGAGTGTGAAAGGGAATTTGGCCCGCCTGAAAATGCATACTGTATACAGAAGATGAGCCGGACAAGCTTACCTTTTCGGGGGAGTTGTGTCAAGAATTATTGACCGGAAACGGGCGGTCACGCACTCGTCAGCATGATCCTCGCGGTCCTTTCCCGGCGGCGGAGAAGTCCCGGAACTGCCGGACGCGAGTTCCCGCCGTTCTGGTATGCTTGCACCGAAATGCCTGCCGCCTCTCATAGCGCGTCGCGGGAAAGCCGGAGTTCACAGCGAGCCGGTAGTGAAACTCCACGTAAAGGGCGCCGCCAGGGGGTTCCCTGCGAGGTCCTTTGCCCCTGTGGTAATGGTGGCGGTGTGGAGTGTGTTGGTGAGCAACGGCCCCACGGGCGTGAACGTGGCAATCGTTCCCGTACCGTCGAGGGTGACGGTCCCCTGGACAGGAAAGCCGCTGCTCAGGGTAAACGTAAACTGGTTGACGGTTGCGGGGTCCATGGCTTTGCTGAAGGTTGCCGTAATCGTGCTGCCGGTGGGGACATTCGTGGCGCCGTTGACCGGCACCGTGGCGGTTACGGTTGGAGACAAAAACTGGCCGGTACTAAAGCTCCAGGAAAAATTCCCCAGCAGCGGGTTCCCCGCCAGATCCTTCGCACCGGTGGTGACGGTCGCCGTGTATGTCGTATTCTGTGCCAGCGGAACGTTCGGGGTGAAGGTGGCGGCCGTCCCGCTCAGTGTGATGGTACCTGCGACCGGCCCGGCGCCGCTGGTCACCGTGAATGCTGCGGGGGTCATGGTGGTCGGGTCCATTGTTTCACTGAAAGTCGCGGCAACCGATGCATTCAGTGCCACGCCTGTGGCGTTGTTGGCGGGGACAATTGCCGTTATCGTCGGGGAGGCAGCGTCGGTGGTCGTGCCGGTGGTGAAGGTCCAGGTGACGTTACTCGCCAGCGGTATGCCGGCTGTATCTTGCGCCCCGGTGGTAACGGTGACCGTGAAGGTGGTGCTTGGCGTCAGTTGCGCAGCGGGTTTGAAGACCGCGCTTGCGCCGCTCGCCGTAACGGTGCCCGCCACTGCTCCCGTGTTGCTGCTGACAGTGAACGTAGTGCCGTTGACAGAAGCGGGATTCATATCTTTGCTGAAGAACACCGCTACGGCATCGTTGAGGAAGACCCCCGTTGCGCCGTTGGCGGGTGCGGTAGCGCTGACAACCGGCGCTGGTGGCCTGTTGGTGCTCTCCCCCTCCTTGATGCACGCCGCAACGACGACCATGGTCATCAGCAACAGCAAACATGACGTGAACCGAGCGAAGATTGTGCCGTTCATAATCTCCCCCTTCAGCCGTTCTTTTCCCTGTTAAATCTTACCACGACAACGGCACTTGTAAACGAAATGACAAAGGCTGCCGGGAGGTAGTAGGGAGAAATCCCATGTATTATTTGAATGGACCTTGACAGGTAAACATCAAGGTATAAATTTAACGAACAATCAATTGTTAAGCTTTAATAATAGAAAGCGGGAGGGCATTATCCATCATGAGAAAAACTCGTGAGATTATAATGAGCAGTCGCATGAGTAAATGAGAAGGCAATGTATTGCAACAGCCTGGCTGTGCACGCTGTTAGTTTTTGCCTTTGCCACCGATCTCCACGCGGCGAATAACTACACCATTACCGCCACAGCGGGGAGCGGCGGGAGCATTTCGCCTTCCGGCGCGGTGGTGGTCAAGTCCGGCGGGAGCCAAACATTCACCATAACGCCGGACACCGGCTACCATGTCGCTGACGTGGCGGTGGATAGCGTTTCGCAGGGGGCGATAACCACCTACCCCTTCACCAATGTCAGAGCCAATCACACAATAGCAGCTACCTTCGCCATCAACACCTACACCATTACCGCCACAGCGGGAAGCGGCGGAAGTATTTCCCCTTCAGGTGCGGTTGTAGTCAATTATGGCGGCAGCCAGATATTCACCATAACGCCGAATACTGGCTACCATGTCGCCAATGTCACCGTTGACGGCGTTTCTCAAGGACCGATAACCAGCTATACCTTCTCAAACGTAACCGCCAACCATATGGTCGTAGCGAGCTTCGCGATCAATACCTACACCATTACTGCTACAGCCGGCAGCAACGGCACCGTGACCCCTCCAACGGTGACCGCCAACTATGGCGACAACCAGACTTTCACCATTACGCCGAACGCCGGCTATCACGTCGCTGACGTCACGGTGGACGGTGCTTCCCAAGGGGCAATTGCCAGCTATACATTTACCAATATCACAGCCAATCATACGATTGCGGCAACCTTCGCAATCAACACATACACCATTACCGCCGCTGCGGGGAGCGGCGGCACCGTGACCCCAGCAACTGCGACAGTCAACTATGGCAGCAGCCAGACCTTTACCATAACGCCTAACACCGGCTATCATGTCGCCGATGTCACGGTAGACGGCATCTCACAAGGAGCAACAACCAGCTACACTTTCCCCAACGTAACCGCCAATCATGCGATAGCGGCGAGCTTCGCGATCAACGCCTACACCATTACCGCCACTGCGGGGAGCGGCGGCACTGTGACCCCAGCAACGGCTACCGTCAACTCCGGCGGCAGCCAGAGCATCACCATAACGCCAAATGCAGGTTATAACATCGCGGATGTCACGGTTGACGGGGTTTCCCAAGGAGCTATAACCAGCTACACTTTCACTAACATCACCGCCGATCATACGATTCAAGCAACTTTTGTCGCTAACACTATTACTGTCACGATAGATTCCCCATCTGACGGAGCCACGATCAACCGGCCCGATGTGATGGTCACAGGCACGGCAACAAATGCAGGAGGCTATGAAACCGGGGTGACAGTGAACGGCGTTGTCGCAAATGTATATGGAAATCAGTTTGCGGCCAACCATGTGCCGCTTCAGGATGGCCCGAATGTCATCACGGTAACTGCAACTGATGCATACGGGACCACGTCGACCGCTTCAGTAACAGTGACTGCGGTTACAACAGGCACCTACATATGGCTGACAACGGACACCCAATCCGGCGTCGCGCCCCTTTTAGCAGCATTGCAAATAGATGGATCGTTCAGCATAGCCACTTCCTCGATAAGCGCAACCGGTCCTCTTCAACCGGACGTCGTCACTCTGAGCGCCGATCAATACCAAGTTAACATGACCGCTGAAGGGATGTACTTCCTAACTGCGAACGTAACGGGTCCGGATCAAAACCGGTATCAAGATACCATCGCAATAGCAGCGCTAAATAAGGATCAGGTGAATGCACTCCTCAAAAACAAATGGGATAGTATGAAGGCGGCGTTTGTAGTGAACGACGTACCGAAAGCGGTAAGTCACTTCGCTGATGACAGCGTAGAGCGATATTCAGCAATCTTTGCGGCTATAGGGAGCGATTTGCATCAGCTTGCCCAGGACATGCAGGATATCGAGTTGGTCTATATACAGGGGGGAATTGCGCAATACAGGATAAAAAGAATTGAGGATGCCGGGGAAATAACCTATTACATAGACTTCATCCAGGATGACAAAGGGCTGTGGAAAATTCATCAGTTCTAATTTATTAAACTTTGAAAGATTATGACATAGAGAAAGGAGTATTTATGGCAAAGTCACTTTCAATGCTTGTCGGAGTTGTTCTAGTGGCCATAACTCTATCGAATTACTCCCATGCGGGCCTTATCTACTCCCAGCCGGCTTTTAAAGGAAAAGTTCTGGATGTTGAAACTAAGAAACCGATTGGGGGAGCAGTCGTAGTAGCGTATTACATAATAGAGACACCCACTCCTCCTGCTGGTGCCTTTTCGCATCCTATTGGCGTAAGGGAAACGCTTACAGACAAGGCAGGCAATTACTATTTACCACCCTATACTAAAATGATAGATCCTTTATCGAGGAGCAGAGATACTAGTTTTATTATTTTTAAGCCTGGGTATGGGACTGGATATGGGATAAAAGATAATTCTGGAACTAATTATATCGCAGCTATAAAACCTTCCACCATTGATTACTTGGAAAATCATAAAGACAAAGAGAACGAAAAAAGAATAGATTACGCTGTTAAAAAAACCAAGACCCTCTCGGAAGGGCTCATATATTCTTTGAGAAGTTGCAAAAACAAACTGGACTCAATTAAGAATATGACACCTTTTGACATTCAGTATTTTTTCCTTCCCCTCAAAAATGCCGCAAGAAAGATAGGACGACTTGAGGTACCACTAGATTGCCCGAGTAATGTTGAACCTGTTCCTATCTCTCCGGGAGAGTTTGACAAATCTGATCGGTGGAGAAATGAAGTGGAAGAAGTTATCGCCAAGAGCATTACAATAGTCGAACTCCCGAAGCTAAAGGCAAAGGAAGCAAGAATAAAAAATATTCCAAGTCTTCCTTATTTGATGCCGGATATGCCCGATTTGAATTCTATCTTAGAAAATCAAAAGTACCTTATACAATCCATTAACGAAGAAGAAGCAAGCTTGGGATTGCAAAAATCGGATCCTTATAAAAGCTATGGCATTAAATAAGAGGATAAACATATGATAAAATTATTGTCACAAATCCTGATATTAGTTCTTATTTTTGCAATGGCAGTAACAGCGCATGCTCTGAGTGTTGATTCACATAGAGCTATTAATACCTTTATTGCTGAAACTCCTATGAATGGATTTTCTTTGGGGTCCTACCTTCAAAACCAATTAGGATTTGAAAACGGCATTAAAGAAAGTTTCAAAAAAGAAAATAGTTCTTTAACGGCAGGGGAATGGTTGCGAGATGGGGGCGAATATGAAGACGTCCCCTATTGGTACGCACCTTACCTCCGTTCGCGCAATCATTTCCATAACCCGCTTTACAACAGCAGTCTGTGGGACCAGGCTGGGTATACGGGTCTCGGATCTTTCTGTGATATAGGTCAGTGTCCAACATCAGCCATTCTATGGGCACTCGGCCCTCAAAATGGAAGTTTTTGGAACCCCGGCGGCGATTGGTCGTGGTCCAAGACGCGCGATAACTTTTATCAAGCATTAACATCAACCGAAAAGGTTGACCGGGACTCGAAAGTAGCCGATACCTTCCGGGGCCTCGGCCAGCTTATGCATCTTGTTCAGGACATGAGTGTCCCCGAGCATACGAGAAACAGTTTTCATGCATTCGGCGGGTATGAAGGATGGGTGTCTCATAATGTTACTGATCCTACAAGTAATAGATTGCTATCATATTCTCCCAAAGATTCTGATTATTTTGCTGGTACTATTAATAATATACCTTCCTTCTTCGATACCGACCAATATGTGGGAAATAACCCTGAGGTTACTTTGTCAAATGCCGTTGGCCTCTCGGAATATACCAATGCCAATTTTTTCAGCCCCGATACTATCTTTCTGGAAACAGTTTTTCCAAATCCAAAGAAAGACAATACGAATGCTCAACTGAAAGAGGAACAGGCAAGAGATGGAAAAACAGATCAAGTGTACTATGTATTCCTGAATGGACAGAACTACCGATTAGCAGCTTATTCATATTTCGTAAATTATAAACAATTGTCATCTTCACTATCAAATAAATGGCTATATCATCTTAATTACCAAGTCTATAGCGATTACGCATCCCTCCTTCTCCCCCGCGCCATTGGCTACTCTTCGCAACTTCTGAGTTATTTCTTCCGCGGCCAGATAGACATGACCCCTGATGATACAACAGGTTCAGGCTATGTCATTGTGAACAACGCAGATGAGGATATGAACGGGAAGTTTGAACTTTACTATGACAACACAAGCGACCAGAGGATAAGCATAAACACGGACGGATGGACGCTGGACATCAAAAAGAAGAGCTCTGGCAACAACAAGAGCACGAATTTTTACTTTACCCCTCCGACCGATGCCAAGGAACCGGGCACGTATATCCTGGTATTCAAAGGCAGATTGGGGAATGAAGACGGGGCGGTTGTGGGTAAGATAATAAACGGAGGTGATTATCTTTACATTGTCAGAAACGGCAATTCAAACGGCGGCACGATCAATGCCATCGATCCTGCAAAACTTACTGTAATCTCCACCTTCAACCCCGCAATGAACCAGACGGGCGGAGGGTGCGCGGACAATAAACGTAAATACCTCTACGTAACCGTAGATGGCTCAGGGGACACGATTTACCGTTTCAAAATCAACAGTGACGGGACATTGGAATTATCTGGCGCCATTGACACCTCTGCGTACACAGGAGGGGGTGGGATAGATTCATGCGTCGCGTCGGATGACTACGCCTATTTTTATTATGAGGGGGGCTACCCATCCGATCAATATCCGCCCGGTTTTTTGGCTGTTGATTTGAACACGGGCAGCATAACAGGGTCATCTTCTGAAAGTACTTGGGTTTCCGATTACGGCCACGCACAACAGACGATGGTGACGAATAATGGAACAGTCTATATCAGTGCGGCAACAGGCTCTTGGCCCAATGAACAATACGGGATGATGGTGCGGAACGGAACCGCCGCATCGGGCGTGATCGCTATGCCCGCTTACCCGGCATACGCAGTGATTTCAAATGGTTTTATGTATGTCGGGCTCGACTACGACAACCAAAACAGGCTGGTTAAGGTGGATTTGTCCACAAATTGCACAATAGCAACAATACAGCTACAACATGCCGTTAGCAGAGGGGCAGGGTGTGCAGTGTCAGGCAATTACCTCTACTTGCCGGTTGCTGGGGCTGGCATTACCAAAATTGATTTAACCACTTTTACTGAGGTTGCGACCTTGAGTATACCTAAAGGGTGTATGTCCCTGTCGGCAGATGACAATTATATCTACTATGGCAGTTATACCGGAACTACTTGGGCGGATGCCAAGGACGTGCTTTACCGAGTGAACATCGGCACATTCCAGCAGCAAGACATGCTTGAACTTGGCCCCTACCAAGGCATTAACTGGTCAATGCTTTACAAGACAGAATAAAGGGGCCAGTAGGCGGCTATAAAAAAGGCGGCCGGATTGATATCCGTGCCGCCTTTTTCAACTGCCCATACTGAAATCGCCCAGCCTACTCCGCCTTGGTCACATTCACCTTCAGGCTGGCGGTCACCTCGGGGTGGACCTTTATGGCTACGGTGTACTCGCCCAGCTGCTTGATCGGCTCGGCCAGCGCGATTTTCTTCCGGTCGACCTCGATCCCCTGCGCCTTCAGCTGCTCCGCCAGCTCCATGTTGGTGACGGAACCGAACAGTTTCCCCTCTTCCCCCGCTTGGTGGGGGAGGACCAGGGTGATCCCTTCGATCCGGGCGGCAAACTGCTTGGCCCCTTCCAGCACCTTGTTCTTCTTGTACTCCATCTGGCGCTTGGCGTGCTCCAGGGCCTTGGCGTTCCGGGTGGTCGCCTCGAGGGCGAACCCGCGCGGAAGCAGGTAGTTGCGGGCGTAGCCGGGGGCCACCTTGACGATGTCGCCGATGTGGCCGAGATTGTCCATGTTTTCCTTGAGAATTACTTTCATGTCGTTCCTCCTAGCCTGATAGTTACAGGTTTTCCTGTTGTTTTGGGGGTCTTGGTGTCCGAAAATCCCCCCAGATGTCGAATATCCCCAGCGCTGCAACCGCGACTACAAGGTAGGGCTGAAGCGCCAGGACTACGTAGAATACGACCCGCATGAACCGCGGGACCGCAAACCTGGTGAAAAAATGGGCTATGATGGCCATCCCCTGGATGAAATAGAGGGAGACGGTCACGACCAGCACATTGAGTGCCGCGATCTTTACCTGCCGGTCCGGGACCAGCATGGTGAAACCGGCTACGATCAGCACCCAGACGAGTTGCTCCGGGTTCTTGAACGTCCTGAAGTCGCCGAGGGCCAGCGGCACAGGGAGCCGCGCCGAAACCCGCCGGAGAACGAGGAGGTTCAGCCCGGCGATAACGGCGAGGCACACGACCACCAGTGCCGGGTAAACCTGGCCGATCAGCGCGCCGGCCTCCGCCATCCCCTGCTTGAGGCTCGTCAGGTCCTCTCCCTTGATCCCCGCCTTCTCGTAGAGGGTGGCGGTCTGGGAGATGCTCGACTGTATCTCCTTGACCACCCGGGTGTGCATATTCACCCCCTGGACAGCCCCGTACAGGACAGCCAGCAGGAGGATCACCCCCAGGTTGATCGCCACGGCGTAGGCGATCGATTTCCCTCCCGGCTTCCCCCGCTCCAGAAAAACGGGGAGCGTCAGGGAGATAACGCCGCACTGCAGGAAGTAGAGGAGGGTCGTGGCGGAGTCAGCCAGCACCGCCAGCACCACCAGGGTAACCGCCACGATGGCGGCGCCGGTGATCCTCCCCCTTTTCAGCGTGTAAAACATGGCCGGCAACGGGGTAAAGAAGCCGGGGAACATCCCCACCAGGGGGAGCATGACATAGGCAAGAAAGAGCGCCAGTGTTGCGACGCTCCCCTTGACCATGTCCAGCATGTTCCCTTTATCGGGAAATCTCATCAATACGGCCGTTACGGCATGACGTGGGCGCCGGCGATCGGGAGGAGGGCGATGTTCCTGGCCCTCTTCACGGCCTCGGTGATCTCACGCTGGTGCTTGGAGCAGTTGCCGGAGATCCTGCGGGGAATGATCTTGCCCCGCTCGCTGATGAAGTAGCGCAGCGTCCGGGGGTCCTTGTAGTCGATGGTGATCTGCTTGTCGGCGCAGAAACGGCACACCTTCCTGCGCTGGAACGGTCTCTTCTTGCGGGGCCCGCTGGGCCTTTGGGGTCTCTCGTCGCTCATCTATCTCAATCCTCCGTAATTATTCGGTTTCGGCCGGGGCTTCGACAGCCTCGGCGGGCGCCTCGACAGGGGCCTCAGCAGCCGCGGCCTTGGGTGCGGCGGTCTCTTTTTCGAGCACGACGCTCTGGTACCTGATGACCTTGTCGTCAAGTCTCAAGCGTCTCTCCAGTTCCGCAATCAAGGGGGCCTCGGCGTCAAAGCGGAGATAGTAGTAACGGCCGCGAATCACCTTGTTGATGGGGTAGGCAAGCTTGCGTACACCCCAGTCCTCCAGCCGCTGGAACTCACCCTTCATGCTGGTGATGACTTCCTGGATCTTGGCGGACAGGGCTTTCAGCTCCTCGTCGCCAAGGTCGGGCTGGACGATGAAAATCGTCTCGTACATCCTCATGTGTTATTCCTCCTCACGGTTTTGTAGCCCCGGGACGGACCCGGAGCAAGGAGATCCAGCCTTTCGCCCACGCCTCCCTCGGCCTGGGCGCAAAATCGCGACGGATTTTCGGCTGCTCTTTCGGAAACTAAAATTTTTACCACGATTCATCTTAATTTACAAGGTAATTGTCGATATCTTTCGCGGTTCAAAAAACAAAGCGGTTTTGCGTAGTGCGCTTTGAAAACCGCAGGGAATGCGATTTTTTCGCGAGACTTACGCAGATATCGCGGAAAAGGCGCGTTCTAGACGTTGAAGCGGAAGTGCATGACGTCCCCGTCCTGAACAACATACTCCTTCCCCTCCAGCCGCATCAGCCCCTTTTCCTTGGCCCCGCTCTCCCCTCCGGCGGCGATGAAATCGTCGTAGGCGATCACCTCGGCCCGGATGAACCCCTTCTCGAAGTCGGAATGGATGACGCCGGCGGCCTGTGGGGCCTTGGTCCCCTTGGTGATGGTCCAGGCCCGGACCTCCTTCTTGCCGGCGGTAAAGTAGGTGATCAGCCCGAGGAGCTCGTAGCCGCGCCTGATCAGCCTGTCGAGACCCGACTCGGCAAGCCCCATCTCGGCCAGGAAAGCCTCCTTCTCGTCCCCCGCCAGCTCGGAGATCTCCGCCTCTATGCGGCCGCAGATGACGACCATCTTCGCACCTTCCCGCGCGGCCAGCTCCCGCACCTGGGCCACGAACGGGTGGTTTCCCGCCAGGTCGTCCTCGGCCACGTTGGCCACGTACAGGACCGGCTTGTCGGTCAGCAGATGGAGATCGCGCAAAAGGGCCGCCTCGTCGTCGTTCCCCGCCTGGCCGCGGGCCGGCTTTCCCTGCTCCAGGGCGCTCTTCAGCCGGAGACAAAGATCCGCCTCATCCTTCACCTTCCGGTCGCCGCTCTTGGCCAGCTTTTCCACCCGGGCAAGCCGCTTCTCCACGGTGTCCAGGTCGGCCAGGGCGAGTTCCGTCTGGATGATCTCGATGTCCCGGACCGGGTCGACGCTGCCGCTGACATGGACCACGTTTTCGTCGTCAAAGCAGCGCACCACGTGGACGATGGCATCAACGGAGCGGATGTGCCCCAGGAACTGGTTGCCGAGCCCCTCCCCCTGGCTCGCCCCCTTCACCAGCCCGGCAATGTCGAGAAACTCGATGGTGGTCGGAAGTATCCGCTCCGGGTTCACTATCTCCGCCAGTTTCAGCATCCGCGGGTCGGGGACCTGGACGATCCCCACGTTCGGGTCGATGGTGCAGAAGGGATAATTGGCCGACTCGGCCCCTGCCGAGGTGAGCGCATTGAAAATGGTGGACTTACCCACGTTGGGGAGGCCGACGATACCGCAGTTGAAACCCATGAATACGATCCTTTACAAAACGTAGGGGCGCAGCATGCTGCGCCCTTTAACTGTTGACACGGGCAAACGGGCGCAGCATGCTGCGCCCCTACGCCAGCAAATCCCTGTTGTTGCAGAGGCTCATTGCCTTGGGGAGCCCCTCCGCCAGCAGCATCTCCAGAAAATCGACCGTCCCCTCCATGATGCGGGGAAGGTTCCCCTGCTCGTCCCGGCTGAAGGGGGAGAGGACGTAATCGGCCGCGTCGCCGTGCAAAGGGCGGCCGATTCCGACCCTGACCCTGGTGAACTGGCCGCTGCCGAGTTCCTGCATGAGCGAGCGGAGGCCGTTGTGACCGGCATGCCCCCCCCCTTCCTTGAGCTTTACCCGTCCGAACGGGATATCGAGGTCGTCGTGGACAACGATGAGATCCCGGAGGGAGAGGCGGTGGAAATGGAGCGCCGGATTCACGGACCGGCCGGAGAGGTTCATGAACGTCTGGGGCTTGAGGAGGAGCAGCCGCTCCCCCCGGTAGGTCCCCTCGCCGAAGAGGCCGGAAAAGGTCTTGCGGCTGATCGGGATACCTCCCCTGCGGGACAGCTCGTCTAAAACCATGAAACCCGCGTTGTGGCGGGTCCATGTGTACTTGGAGCCGGGATTCCCCAGCCCGACGATGAGTTTTGTCGGCATACGCGGTCGTGCCTTTTGGCCGGGCTATTCAGCGGCCGGGGCCTCTTCCTTTGCCTTGCCGAGTACGCTCACCACGGAGGCCTTGGAGTCCGCCAGCACCTTGACGCCGGCGGGGAGCTTCAGGTCCCCCACGTGGATGGAATGGCCGATGGTAAGCTCGGTCACGTCCACGTCGATGTGCCCGGGGATCTGGTTGGGGAGACACTCTACCTCGACGGCATGCATGGCGAAGTCCAGAAGCCCCCCTTCCTTCACGCCGGCGGCAGTCCCGACCAGGTTGAGGGCGACCTCGACCCGCACCTTCTCGGCGAGGTTGATCTTGTGCAGGTCCACATGGCGCAGGGTCCCCTTGATGGGATCCTTGAGGAGGTCGGCAACGATGGTCACGTTCCCGTCCAGCACGCCGCCCCCCTTGAGGGTGATCAGGTGGTTCAGCCCCCCTTCGCCGGCAATCGCGGCGGCCAGCTCCCTCGGATTGACCGTCACGGCGACGGGCTCCATCCCCTTGCCGTACACGACGCCCGGAACGAGCTCTTTCGCCCTGAGCTGGCGACAGATACCCTTGCCGGTCTTCTCCCTCAACTCGACATTCAATACTCTCTGATCCATATATCCTCCGGTGTTATTTAAATTTTAAACCGATTTCAAGAAACGTGGATTTTGTCCAAGATCAAGACGCCCGAGGGACGACGCGGAGGCGTACCTGAATGTACGCCGCACAAGGAGACCCGACGGGCAACGCCGAGATTGGGCAAAAGCCGCGTTTCCTACGTGAACAAGGAACTTACCGATTCGTCCTCATGTATCCTCCTGATCGCCTCCGCCAGGAGCTCCGCGACGGTGAGCACCTTGACCTTGGAGGTCTTCTCACCCTTGTCGCCCAGCGGGATGGTGTCGGCAATGAGCACCTCCTCGATCGGGGACTCGTTGATCCGTTCGATGGCCGGCCCGGAAAGGACCCCGTGGGTGGCGCAGGCGTAGATGGACTTGGCGCCGTGCTCCTTCAGGGCCTTGGCCGCCTGGGTCAGGGTGCCGGCAGTATCGATCATGTCGTCCAGGATGATCGCCGACTTCCCCTTCACGTCGCCGATCAGGTGCATCACCTCGGCCACGTTCGGGCCGGTGCGGCGCTTGTCGATGACCGCCAGGGTGCAGCCGAGCCGCTTGGCGAAGGCACGGGCCCGTTCTGTCCCACCCGCGTCGGGGGAAACCATGACGGTATCGTTGTGGGGAAAGCGCTGTTTCAGGTGCTCCAGGATTACCGGCGCCGCATAGAGGTTATCGACCGGGATATTGAAGAACCCCTGGATCTGCCCGGCGTGGAGGTCGATGGTAACCACCCTGTCGGCACCGGCGGTGGTGATCAGGTCCGCCACCAGCTTGGATGTGATCGGGGTGCGGGGGGCGACCTTCCGGTCCTGCCTGGCGTAGCCGTAATAGGGGATCACTGCGGTGATGGTGGCTGCGGAAGCCCTCTTCAGGGCGTCCATCATGATGAGGAGCTCCATCAGGTTGTTGTTGGTGGGGGAGCAGGTGGACTGCACCACGTAGATATCGCGTCCGCGGACGTTTTCCCCGATCTCCACCATGATCTCGCCGTCGGAGAAGGTCTTGACCTTGGCCGTTCCCAGCGGCACGCCGAGGCTGGCGCAGATCTTTTCGGCAAGGGCGGGGTTGGAGTTGCCGCTGAACACCCGAATCTTGTTTTCCATGTCAGGCAGTACCTTTGCTAAATCAAATTGATTAATGAATTAAGTGGCTGGGGCGCCAGGGATCGAACCTGGGAATGCCGGAATCAAAATCCGGTGCCTTACCGCTTGGCGACGCCCCAATAAAAAGCGAAATTGCTACAGCGTTTTCACCGCCGCCGTGAACCAGCCGGCGTTCCGGGCCAGTTCCGCTGCGGCGCGCCGTGCTGCGTCCTCTTCCGCGAAAACCCCGAACACAGTCGGCCCGCTCCCCGACATCAGGGCGCCGCAGGCGCCCGCAGCGACCAGCTGTTCCTTGATCTCGGCGATGACCGGATAGCGCTTGATGGTGACCGATTCCAGGTCGTTGGAGAGGATTGCGCAGACATCGGCGATGTTTTCGTAGAAGCGAGGTATTATATGGTCATCCCGGCCGGTTGTCAATTGCAAATTTTGGTAGACCCAGGCGGTCGACACATGGATGTTCGGGTTGACGATCGCCAGCCACGCCGCCGGAACCCCCTCGATGGGGGAGAGAATCTCGCCGATACCCTCGGCAAGGGCGGTTTTTTTAAAGATGAAGAACGGCACGTCGGCACCGAGCGTCACGCCGATCTCCATCAGCCGCCGGTCGGAGAGCCCCAGCCCCAGGAGCTCGTTCACCCCCATCAGGACCGTTGCCCCGTCGCTGCTCCCCCCACCCATCCCCGCGGCCACCGGGATACGTTTGGTGATCCTGATGTCGATCCCCGGCTTGCTGTCGGAGAGTTGGAGGAGGCTGTCGGCGGCGCGCCAGGCGATGTTGCCGGGGCCATCGGGGACCCCGGCCCGGCCGCAGGTCACCCGGATGCCGGGGGTATCGGAAAGGGCGATATCGATGAGATCGCACAGGTCGATCCGCTGCATCACCATCCGAAGATCGTGATAACCGTCCGGCCGCTTGCGCAGGACATCGAGACGGTAGTTGACCTTGGCGGGGGCTTCGAGTCGCAGGGTTTTCATGTAAAGACCACCATTGATTGAAGGTAAACGATGCACGCAGCACGTTATTCGAGGAACTGTTATTTCTAACCCACGCCGCCGGACAAATCAACCAAAAACCGAATTGTTCGCGCAAAGGCCCCAAAGCAAAGGGCGCGACGAAGTGCCCCTCGCCCCCGA
>DATDNF010000068.1:0-61344 GCA_036518435.1 Geobacteraceae bacterium | reverse complement strand
GATCGTTGATCCACCTGAAGGGGGCTATCATGGTCACCACGGTGCCGATCATGATGACGGCGGTAGCAAGGAGCAGTAATACGATGGGTCTTTTTTCGATCATACGCGCTCCTGACAAAATCAGTTATGAATTATGAATTTTGAATTATGAGTTAACAACACTAAAACTCTCAACTCGAAACCTGCAGTTGCTTGCCGCCGGCCGCCGTCTTGTAAATGTTGTAGATGAAAACCAGGAGGCTCGCCAGATAGACAATGCCGCCGGCCGCTCTCCCGTGCCAGTAAGGATACATCTCCGCCAGGGTTTCCATGAAGCTGTAGTGAAGGCTCCCGTCGGGGTTGGTCGCGTGGAGCATGGTCGCCTGCTGGATGCCGGCGACCCACATGGTGATGGAGAAGATCAACTGCCCCGCGACCGCCAGCCAGAAATGGAGGTTCGCGAGGCCGACGCTGTAGATCTCCCTCCCGTAAAGCCGCGGCACCGTGTAGTAGATGGCGGCAAAGAGCACGAGCGACACCCAGCCAAGGGTCCCCATGTGGACATGCCCCGGCACCCAGTCGGTGTAGTGGATGAAGGCGGAGAAGGTCCTGACCGCCTGTGACGGTCCCTGGAGTGTCTGGAGGCCGTAGAAGGTGATGCCGAAGATGAGGAACTTCACAAGGTAGTTCTCCCGCATCTGGTGCCATTGGCCGTTCATGGAGAAGTAGCCGTTGAAGACCGCACCCCAGGAGGGGGCGATCAGCATGATCGAGAAGGCCATGGCGAGGGTCTGGACCCAGTCGGGGACCGGAGTCCAGAGGAGGTGGTGGGCCCCCGTCCAGAGATACATGAAGATCAGGCTCCAGAAGGCGATCACCCCCATCCGGTGGCTGTAGATCGGCACCCCGGTCGACTTGGGGAGAAAGTAATAGAAGATCGCCAGGGGGGGCGTGGTGAGGACCATGGCCACCGCATTGTGGCCGTACCACCACTGGACGTTGGCGTCGTTCGCGCCAGCATAGGCGGAGTAGGACTTGGTGAGCGACACCGGAATGCCTGCGTTGTTCACCAAGTAGAGGACCGCCACCCCGACCAGGGTCGCCAGGATGTACCAGAGGGAGATGTACATCTGCTCTTCCTGCCGCTTCACGACGGTCATGATGATGTTGATGCTGAAGATCACCCAGAGGACCACCACCAACAGCGCCACCGGCCACTCCAGCTCGGAGTATTCCTTGGAGCGGTTCATGCCGAGCAGGAGGGTGACCGCCGCCAGGGCTATGACGATGTTGAACAGCCAGAGCTGGAACCTGGCCAGCCCCGGGCTCCAGAGCCTCGTCCTGGTCAGCCGCTGGGTGATGTAGAAGAAAAAGGCCATGAAGCTGCCGATCCCCCAGCCGAATATACCTGCATTGGTATGGATCGGCCGGAGCCGGCCGTAGGAGAAGTACGGCGGCAGATTGAGCTGCGGGAAGGCGAGCTGCAAGGAGATCAACACCCCGAGCAGCACTGCCACCAGCCCCCAGACGATGCTCCAGGCAATGAACCCCTTGACCACGTCGTCTGCATAAGCTTTCTGCTGATCCATAGATGCCCCCCCTATTCGATACCCACGTCGCGCAGCTGCCATGGCGAAACGGTAACAGTATACCCGGCAAGATACAAAATACAAGCCCGACTATGAACGAAAAAGTCCCCGGCAAGCGGTTTAACGCCTGCCGGGGACTTTATAGAGTCAAATGATGAATTATGGTCAATACGCCTGCCGGTCTCCCAGCACCTCCTCCACCGTGACCGGTGCCCGGAATATCCGGTAGACCCAGATTTTATAGGCAATGACAATGGGAACGAAGATCAGCGCCACCACGGTCATGATCTTCAGGGTATAGGGACTTGACGATGAGTTGAAAATAGTCAGGCTGTACGCCGGATCGAGGCTAGACGGGATCAGGTTCGGGAAGAGCCCGATTACACCGGTGCCGACCACCGTCAGGATGGTAACGCAGGATGCGGCGAAGGCCGACAGGAGCTTGTCCTTGGCGGCAAACACCCTGATGCCGAGGAGGGCAACCACCGCCACTGCAGGGACAAGGAGGAGCACCGGATGGCTGAAATAATTATCGTACAGCTTCGTGGCGAAATTCGTGTATCCCAGGAAGGCGACCGCTACCACCAGAAGCACCGGCCAGAGCTTCTTCACCATGGCTACCGACCGCTCCGACAGCTCGCCCCTGGTCTTCACCGCGGCATAGAGAGCGCCATGCACCGCGAAGAGCGCGACGAACAACACCCCGGTCAGGAGACCGTACGGGTTGAGAAGCGTGAGGAGCGACCCGTGGTAGCCGGCCGCGTCCATCGGCAGACCGGCAAAGATGTTGCCGAAGGCGACCCCGAACAACAAGGCGGGGAGAAAATTGCCGATGAAAATTGCGGCGTCCCATCCCTTACGCCACCCGTCGCCCTCCCCCTTGCCGCGGAATTCGTAGGAGACCCCGCGGATGATCAGGGCGAACAGCAGGAGGAGCAGCGCCGTATAGAGATAGCTGAACATCAAGGCGTAGGTGGTGGGAAATGCGGCGAAGGTGGCGCCACCAGCGGTGACCAGCCAGACCTCGTTGCCGTCCCAGACCGGCCCGATGGTATTGATGAGCACCCGCCTGTCCCCATCGCTCTTGCCCAGGAGGTAGTGAAGCATGCCGGTCCCCAGCACAAACCCGTCCAGCATGAAGTAGACCGCCCAGAGCACGCTCCAGAGCACGAACCAGATAATCTGAAATTCCATCCTAAGCCTCCTGTCTCACTGGTTTGATGATTGCGGAAAGGTCGTCGTCCGGCCCCTTTCGGGCGAATTTGGCCAGCAGGTAGATATCCACGGCGCCAAGGAAGCCGTAGAGGAGCGTAAAACCCGCCAGCGAGCCGAACACCTGGGCCGTGCTGATCGACTTGGACACCGCCTCGGAGGTCTTCAGCACCCCGTAGACGATCCATGGCTGCCGCCCCACCTCGGCAACGATCCAGCCGAGCTGGTTGGCGATGTAGGGAAGCGGAATTGACCAAAGCATGACTGAGAGGAAGAGGCGGTTCCGCTCCAGGGTTCCCCTGGCGGAGATAATCACCGCCAGCAGAGAGGCAAGGATAAAGAAGGTGCCGAGTCCGACCATCAGCCGGAAGCTGAGAAAGACCGGCAATACCGGGGGACGCTCGTCCCGGGGGAACTCCTTGAGCCCCTTGATCTCGGCGTCAGGGGTATGGAAGGCGAGCACGCTCACGGCGTTGGGGATGCAGATCTGCTCGAAACTGTTGCATTCCCTGATGGGATCGGGAAGGAGGAGGAGGTTCAGCCCCACCCCTTTTTTCGTCTCCCAGATCGACTCCATGGCCGCGAACTTGGCCGGCTGGGTCTTGGCCACCTCAACCGCATGGAAGTCGCCGAGCACCGCCGCCAGGATCGCGGAAACAAGCCCGAATCTGGCCGCCATGCGGAACGACCTCGTGAAGAAATCGGGGCGGTTGTTCCTGAGGAGATGCCAGGCGGATACCCCCATGACGAAGAACGCCCCCACCGTGTAGCCCGAAACCAGCTGGTGGCCAAACTTCAACAGACCGTAGGGGTTGGTGAGGAGCGCCAGGAAATCCACCATTTCGGCCCGGCCGTTTCTCAGCACGTAGCCGACCGGGTGCTGCATCCAGCCGTTGGCCAGGAGTATCCAGAGTGCGGAGAGGTTGGTGGCGATCGCCACCAGCCAGATGGAGAGGGCGTGCACCCGCTTCGACACCTTGTTCCAGCCGAAGATCCAGAGCCCGATGAAAACAGATTCCAGGAAGAAGGCTACGGTCGCCTCCACCGCCAGGGGGGCGCCGAAGATGTCCCCCACGTACTTGGAATACTCGGCCCAGTTCATGCCGAACTGGAACTCCATGGTAATCCCGGTCACCACCCCGAGGGCGAAGTTGATGAGGAACAGCTTTCCCCAGAACTTCGTCATCTTGAGATAGGTTTCATCCCCGCTCCTGACGTAGCGTGTTTCCATGTACGCCGTCAGGATGGAGAGCCCCAGGGTGAGCGGCACGAAGATGAAGTGGAAGGCGCTCGTCACCGCAAACTGCAGCCTGCTCAAGGTTAAGACATCCATTACCGTTTTTCCTCCCTTTCCTTATTCTGACCGTGCAAAAGATTATCAAAAGGACCTTTTTTGTCCAGTATCCGGGCAAAAAAAATTACTTTGCTCGGGCCAGCTCTTCGATGGTGACGCTGTCGAGAATCTGCACCACCTGGCTCTGCACCTTGCGCCAGACCGGGTGAACGGTGCACCCCTCCCCCCTGTCGCATGCGCCCCCATCGAGAAGGCAGCGATTGGGCATGATCGGCCCCTCCACCGCCTCCACCACCTCGCGCAAGGTGATGCGGGCGGCGGGACGGCCGAGGGTGAAGCCTCCGCCGGTCCCCCGGTAGGAGTTGACCAGTCCCATCTTGGCGAAGCTCTGGAATATCTTGGCGAGAAAGGTCTGGGGCGCTTCGGCGGCTTCGGCGATCTCGCTGATCAGCACCATCTTCCCCGGCTGCTGCTGGGCCAGGTAGATGATCCCCCGTATTGCGTATTCACCCTTGCGGGTAAGCTCCATCATAATATAACCTTTAAGATCGTTTTTATCTTTTATAGCCCATTACCGGACGGCTGTCAAGGTACAAAGTGAAACGGACGACTTTTCTACTTCCTGAACTCCTTCCCCACCGCTTCCCGCCACGCCTGCACGAGCCCTTTGTAGTCCAGCCCGTAATCCTCGAAAGTCGCGGCAATGGCGGCCTCGATGCCCATGCCGCTTCCGAGGTCCACCAGGAGCTCCCGCACCTTGTGCCAGCCATAGGCGGAGACCATGAACCTGACCATGGCGTAGCTCTGCTGGTAGGCAAGCTGGGCATCCTTAGCGCTGAACGATGCCAGGGACTTTTCCAGGGCGGAAAAGGGGAGGAAACTCCCCGTCTTCGCCGCGGCCTCCAGGGAGGTGAGAGGGGGATCGAATTCCCTCCGCCCCTCCAGCTCTGCAAGCCCCTCGTTGAGCCAGGTCGGGCAGTTCCCCCTGGTGAGCTCCCTGACCACCACATGGGTGTACTCGTGGAAGAGCACCCCCCTGAGGAGCGGCGTTATTTCGTGCGCCCCGCCGATCGGAAGGCGCACCTTGCCGTCGTACAGTCCCCCCGACCACTCCGGGCTAGAGGTGACGCTGCGGTAGTCCTGTCTCGTATAGAGGATGACCGGGATGCGCACCGACGGATAGAGGGAAAAGTCCGAGCCGACACGGTTGTATGCGCTCTCCAGGACCGCCAGCACATCATCGGCGAGCGCCGATCCCGTCCCCTCGTCGTACGAGATCACGAACATGGATCGGTATCCCTTCTCCATGCGTGACTCGACCGCAGATTCCCGGCGGGCCTTGTCCGCCATCTCGCTGATCGCCTTGTTATCCGGTTCGAGGGTAAGTGCCGCGTCCCATGCCTCCAGCGCCCCGGCCAGGTCCCCGCTGTCGTAACGGACCCGCCCCAGGTAAAAAAGAACAAGGATGTTCTCCCCCCCCCGCTGACGGGCCTCCTCCAGGACGATGGCCGCCTCATCGTACCGTTTGCCGAAGTAGAGGGCGATCCCCCTCAGAACGGCAATATCCTGCCTGTCCGGGTAGAGCTGTAACGCGCTGTCGAAGCTCTCCGCGGCCGCGTCGAACTCCTTCCGCTCCACCTGCCGCTTGCCGACTTCCAGATACGCCTCGGCAAGGTTTTTCCTGATAGATCGATCATAGGGGAACAGGCTGAAATCACGCTTCAGAAGGGGAAGGGCATTTTCGAATTCCCCCCGGCGCAGCAGATCAAGGGGAGAGTCTTCGGCAGCGGCTCTGCCGGCGGTGATGGAGAGGGCGAGAAGAAGGAGTATGATCGTCCCACGGGACAACTTGGTCATGATAATGCGCTCCGGCGCAGGTTCACTTCCGCAGCGATTCCCTGACGCGCCTGGCGATTCCCGCCGCATCGAGGCCGTAGATGGCCCGCAATTCCGGCTGCTCCCCCTGTTCGATGAATCGGTCCGGGTAGCCGATCCGGGTCAGCTCGATGTCGTCCACCCCTTCCTCTTCCAGGAGTTCCAATACCGCCGTGCCGAAGCCACCCATGAGAACGTTCTCCTCGACGGTAAAGAGCCGACCCGTCCCCTGCGCCAGGGCGAGAATCAGCTCCCGGTCGAGCGGCTTGACGAAGCGCGCGTTCACGACCGCCAGCTCGACCCCTTCTGCAGCCAGGGTTTGTGCCGCCTCCAGGGCGGGATGGACCATGGTGCCAAGGGCAATCAGTGCGCCGTCCGTGCCGTTTCGCAGCAGCTCACCCTTGCCGACGGGGACACTCGTGAAGGTCTGGTCGAGGGGGACACCTACCCCGTTGCCGCGCGGATAGCGCACTGCCGTCGGTCCGTCATGCTGCAGGGCGGTCTGGAGCATGTGCTGGAGCTCATTCTCGTCCTTCGGCGCCATGAGGGTCATGTTGGGAAGATGGCGCAGGTAGGAAATGTCGAATACCCCATGGTGGGTAGGCCCGTCGCTCCCCACGACCCCGGCCCGGTCGATGGCAAAGAGCACCGGGAGGTTCTGCAGGCAGACGTCATGGAACACTTGGTCGTAGGCCCGCTGGAGAAAGGACGAATAGACCGCGAACACGGGCCTGAGCCCTTCCGCCGCCAGCCCCGCGGCAAAAGTTACCCCGTGCTGTTCGGCGATCCCCACGTCGAAAAAGCGCTGCGGGAAATCCCGGGCAAAGGGGGTGAGCCCCGTCCCGTCCGGCATGGCGGCGGTCAGGGCAACGACCTTCTCGTCATCCGCGGCGATCTTCCTGATCGTCTCGCCGAAGATGGCGGTGTAGGAGGCCCCGCCCCCCTTCCCCTTGAGCACCTTGCCGGTAGCGACCTCGAACGGCCCGACCCCGTGAAAAAGCGACGGGTTCTCCTCCGCCGGCCGGTACCCCTTCCCTTTCCTGGTGATAACGTGGATGAGGACTGCGTCGTCGAAGCGCCTGACGTTTTCCAGGGTCTCCTGCAGGAGCTCGATGTTGTGCCCGTCGATGGGACCTATGTACTCGAAACCGAACGCCTCGAAAAGCATTCCCGGGGTGAAGAGTCCCTTGAGAGACTCTTCGGCCCGCTTGGCGATCTTGAGCATGCCGAGGCCAACACCGTCCAGCCCCCCGAGAAAACTTTCCATCTCCTTCTTGATCCGGTGGACGAATTCATTGGTGATGGTGCGGGAGAGAAAACTGGAGAGCGCCCCGACGTTCTCGGCGATGGACATCTCGTTGTCATTCAGGATGACCACCAAGTCCCTGTTGAGATCGCCGGCATGGTTCAGCGCCTCATAAGCCAGGCCACCGGTCATGGAGCCGTCGCCGATCACGGCGACCACCTTGTTGCGGGCTTTCTTCAAATCCCGCCCCGCAGCAAGACCGAGCGCCGCCGAGATGGAAGTCGAGGAATGCCCCGTGTCGAAGGCGTCGTGTGAAGACTCGCTTCGCTTGGGAAAACCGCTGATCCCCCCGAGGGTCCGCAGCGTCGCAAACCCGGCTCTTCGGCCAGTCAGCAGCTTATGGGCATAGGCTTGGTGCCCCACATCCCAGACGATCCGGTCACGAGGGGAATCGAAAACCCGGTGCAGCGCTATGGTCAACTCCACGACGCCGAGGCTCGGGGCGAGGTGGCCGCCGTTGGCGGCGCAGGTGGCGATGATCTCCCGGCGGAGCTCGGCTGCCAGCAGGGGAAGCTCCCGCACTGAAAGCTTTTTCAGCTCTGCCGGCGACTCGATTGTGTCGAGTATCTCAGCCATCACGATTTCCTGAAAACGATATAGCGGGCAATTTCCCTGAGCGGCTCCGCCTTTGCATCGAAGCCCGCAAGGGACTCCAGCGCCAGATCGACGAGCTCGGCGGCCCGCTTCTTCGACTCCGTCAGCCCCAGCACGGCAGGATAGGTCGCCTTGCCCCGCGCCTCATCGCTCCCCGCATCCTTGCCGATCTGTTCGGTGGTTCCTTCGATGTCCAGGATGTCGTCGGCGACCTGGAAGGCGAGACCGACCGCCTCGCCGTACCTGGTCATGGCGGCAAGGACCTCGCCGCTCGCCCCCCCCAGCATGGCGCCCGCCTTCACGGAGGCCTTGATCAGCGCACCGGTCTTGTGGGTGTGGATGTACTGAACGGTCGCCAGATCGATGTCGTGCTTCCCTTCGCTCTCCATGTCCACCACCTGTCCCCCCACCATACCGAAGGAACCGGCGCAGAGGCCGATTTCGTTAATCACGGCAAGGAGTGTGGCGGGAGGGACCTGGTCTGCATAGGCGGGGTTGCTCATGGCATTGAACGCCTCGGTCAGGAGGGCGTCGCCGGCCAAAATGGCGATCGCCTCGCCGAACACCTTGTGGTTGGTCGGGTTGCCGCGCCGGAAGTCATCGTCGTCCATGGCCGGCAGGTCGTCGTGGATCAGGGAATAGGTGTGGATCATCTCCATGGCGCAGGCTGCCGGCATGGAAAGGCCCATGTCCCCCCCGACCGCCTCGCAGGCCGCCAGCATCAGGATCGGCCGGATTCGCTTGCCGCCGGCGAAGACGGAGTAGCGCATCGATTTATGGAGGGAAACGGGGAGATCGTCCTCCCGCGGAAGGAGCCGGTCCAGCGCCGCGTCAACCTGTGCGCAACGCTCTTTCAGATACTGTTTAAGGTCCATGATTTTCTCGATTCGTGTAGATTGTAGGGGCGGACGGCGTCCGCCCGAAACAGGGCGCATGCCATGCGCCCCTACGCCTCATCATCCAGCCGGAATTTTTCCCTGGTGAAGGTGCCGTCCTTCTGCTTGAGAAGGAGCTCTACCCGTTTCTCCGCCTCGTTCAGCTTCTTCGAGCAGAACCCGGACAGCTTGACCCCTTCCTCGAAGGCCTTGAGCGAGTCGTCGAGGGAGAGATCACCCCCCTCGAGCCTGCGCACCACGTCTTCTAGCTTTTTCAGCGCGGTTTCGAATTTTTCGACAGCCATAGCCCCACTCTTTCCCCATGAAATGAACGGTCATTATACCAATTAACGGATTTCAGTCAAGAAACGACTAAAACCTCCGCTCCGGGATACGTTGAAGTCATTCGCGGCTCGTTTCCACTACGCAGAGTGCGCCGCCGCGCTGGAAGGTTATGTCGACCAGGTCTCCCGGCGCCAACGACCGGCCGTCACGGATCACTGCTTTTTCGGGAAGCCGGCAGACGATCGCATAACCACGGAACAGGGTGAGGAGCGGGGAAAGGGTGTGGAGCTTCCCCGCGGCTATGGCCGCAGTTTCGCGGTTCCTGTCGAGGATGCGCCGGATCGCGTTCTCCCCCCTGGCGACAGAGGAAATCAGGAGCTCTCTGGCACGCTCCACTTGCACCGCCGGGTTTACCAGACGGAGATGGTCGCGGCAAAAGGCAAGCTTATCGCTCCGCCTGGCCAGCCCCGCCGTCGCGGCACTGCAGAGCCGCTCGTACAGATCGTCGCAGCGCTGTGCCAGGTGTCCCAGGAGCATGGAAGGGTCCTTGAGGGAACCGGCGAGGGTCTCCGTCTCCCCCTTCATGCCTGCCAGGCGGTGCTTCATTCCCTGCCTGAGCCGATGGGAAAGGGCCTCCAATCCCGCTTCCAGCTCCTCCTTGCTCTTGACGACCAGCTCTGCCGCGGCAGACGGCGTAGGAGCCCTCAGGTCGGCGACGAAATCGGCAATGGTAAAGTCGACCTCGTGTCCGACCGCCGAAATGACCGGAATTCGCGAGGCAAAGATGGCCCTGGCCACCACTTCTTCGTTGAACGCCCAGAGGTCTTCCAGAGACCCACCCCCCCGCCCCACGATCATAACGTCGATCTCGCGGTAGCGGTTGAAATCCCTGATCGCCGCGGCGATCTCCTCCGCAGCTCCCTCTCCCTGTACCTTTACCGGGCGGACCAGGACCTCCACATTGGCGAACCGGCGGTCAAGGACCGTGAGGATATCGTGAATCGCTGCACCAGTGGGGGAGGTAACGACTCCGATCCGTTGGGGAAGCTTGGGAACCGGCTTTTTGTGGCTTTCGGCGAAGAGCTCCTCTTTGGCAAGCCGCTCTTTCAACTGGACGAAGGCGAGCTGCAAAGCCCCAATCCCCTGGGGTTCCAGGTACTCGACGATCAATTGGTACTCACCCCGCGGCTCGAAGACCGAGATCCTGCCGCGCACGACGAGCCCCATACCGTCCTTCGGCCTGAATCGCAAGGCACGCGCCGAAGCGCGGAACATGACGCAACGGAGCTGGGCACCGGCGTCCCTGATGGTGAAGTAGAGATGGCCGGAAGCCGGCATGGCGAGGTTGGAGACTTCCCCCTCCACCCAGACGTGCTCGAAGTTCTCTTCCAGTACCCCCCTGACGAGGGAGGTAAGCTGGCTCACCGTCAGGATTCTTTTATCGGGAAAAAGTTCCACAACCATCTCCGCCGGGGGGATGCCGCAATGCCCACTGTTTCTACCATACCCCACAGGTCATGTCAAACTAACCGTTGACCGCGCGAGCTATTAATATTATCATTGCCCCCATGACACAGTATCCTTACGTAGTGACAATATCCTCGGAAAAAGGGGGAGTGGGAAAGACCACCGTGGCGACCAACCTCGCCATATTTCTCAAGGCACTCCATGAAGACCTGCCAGTCTCGATCCTTTCCTTCGACAACCACTTCACCATCGACAAGATGTTCGAAATCAAGGGGCAGCCCATTACGGGAAATGTGGCCGATTTCCTCCGGGGCACGCCGGGCGGGGACCTCCTGCACACCGGACAGTACGGCGTCAGCTACATACCTTCGTCGCGATCACTGGCCGAGCTGAAACACGCTTTTGCCGGGCCCTTGGTGCTGGCCGGCCTCCTGGCATCCTCGCGCATTCCCGGCATCCTGATCATCGACACCCGGCCCGACCTGGATGTCCTGACCCAGAATGCCCTCTTTGCCGCCGACCGTGTCATCATACCGGTAAAGGACATGGCGTCACTGGAAAACTGCCGCAATATCTTCGACCTCTTTGACAAAAAGGGTTTCGACAAGAAAAGCCTGACCCTCATTCCCTGCCTCATCGACTCCCGGATCAAGTTCGACGGCCCCTTCCGCGACCAGCGCTCACTCCTCAAGGCGTATGCCATAAACCGCGGATTCCGCTGCCTCGACACCTACATCTCCAAAAGCCCGAAAGTGGAGAGTCTCGGAACCAACCCGAGCGGCAAGGTTCTGCCGATCCTGACCTACGCCCGCAGCACCGAAGTATATGGCCAGTTCACCCAGCTCGCCAGGAACGTACTGGAGGAGTCCGGGGCAACGGCCGCCCCCCGCTCCCTGCTCTACCAACAGTGGCTGCAAACCGAGAAAGCACGCAACGACGCATCGTACGCCGCCAGGCGGGAGGGGCTGCGGCAGGACTGCCTCTTCTGCAAGCGCCCCCTGCTGTCGGAAGCACCCGACACTGTCGGTTACTACTTCGAATCTTCAGACGGCGCAGCGTGCGGTTTTCTTGAGGATGAATGCTTCTCAGATCTCCTCTTCACGTCAATCTTCAACTTCGGCAAGGAGGTTCCCCCCGACGACCCGAAACGCATCATGTTCAGGGACGTTACCAGGGACTGCTCGTTCGTGTTCAGGCCGGTAAGCAACGGCGGCGGGACAATGATTGAATTCAGCCGGTTCGATGGCGAGGGGATGCAGCTTCTGAAGAAGCTCTATCCTCTTCGGGAGCATGAAGGAGGGATACTGAACAGGGAGCGGAGTGGGCTGTTCACCCTGGTGACGGAAACCCTCGCGGGGCATGACGGTAAACCGAGGGATGCCTTTCTGCTCGTGCATCCGGTGCGTCCGGACCAGCCGGAAAGCATCCTGCAGGAAGATACTTACCGCGCATTTTCCAAGTTAAAGAGACGGATTGCGGAACAGGTAAATGCGTAGGTGCGATCCATGAATCGCACCTGCCACGGTCATCTTACCAGCGTCGACACGTGGACGAACGTGATCCCCTCTCCCTTCAGAAGTGGAAGCTCGGCAGCCAAAGCCTGAAGAGTGGCTTTGTGGGGATGACAGATGCCTATGGCGCTCCCGCTCTTTTTCGCCATGCCGGCCAATTTTGCGAGCTGTGCCTTGATTGCCCCCACATCCTGCTCATTGTCGAGAAAGACGTTGCGTGACGCGACGGGTATCCCCATTTCCCGTGCGACCTTGTCACCCACCGATGCAGGCGTCGTCTTGCTGTCGATGAAAAACATCCCCTTCCCCTTCAATACCGTCAGGACGATTTGCATCTTCGACCTGTCCTCGGTGAACCTCGATCCCATGTGATTGTTGGCGCCGACAGCGTAGGGAACGGCCCTCAGATAACCTTTCACCCGCTTTTCCACTTCATCGTCGCTCATGGCAAGCAGCAGGCCGTTTTTCTCGAATGGCTTCTGCTGGTATCCCTTTGGCTCCATCGGCATATGCACCATCACCTCCTCCCCCTTCCGGTGGGCAGCTTCCGCCACCTCCCGGACCTTGGCAAACCCGGGAATCAGGGAAAAGGTGATGGGAACATCGAGCGCCAGGAGTGAATCCGCTTCATGCGTGCTGTTGCCCATATCGTCAACAATTATGGCAACAGTCCCCTGCCGGACCTTTTGCGGTTTTTTCAGGGTGACAGCCTCCCTGGGGGGGAGAGCAGCAGAGGAGTGATTCTCCATCACCATCGCCTTTTCCGCCACGCGCGGCGGCATTTTCCTCTTTCCCGCCGCTGGTTTCTTCGCCGCTTCTTCCTGTGTCGTACCGGTATGGTTTTCCAGAAGATAAAAGGCACCTCCGATCACGAGAACCGCAATCACGAGTGCAACCACGAGGGGTTGCCGGTTTCCTTTTTTCCGCCGTCTGTTCCTGGCTGGTTTGCGCCTGACTGTCACCTGTTGTTCCTTTCCCTCGGCCGTAAACAGCCGTACATGCTGTCACGCCATATATAGCACAGGGTGGTTGCTTGGTGAAAGAGATAATCGGGGGCTCTCGAATGGCCGATGCCGATCACAAGGGAACAAAAACGCCCCCGGAGAGAAGGTGATCTCTCTCCGGGGGCGAAGGACAAGCACCCTCAACCTCTGGGTTCAGCTTGCATTGATGACCGATTTCAGTATTTCCCAACCCTTGAGCAGATCAAGCGCCCGCAGAATCTGGTAGTCCCCCTTGATCTGTTCATCGGCCTTGTAGGCGGGCAACTTGGTTTTCTCCCCGGCGGGTTCTTTCCCTTCCTCGGACTCGAAGTGGTTTTCCAGGTCCTTCTCACGGATATGCATGACGTCCTTCTTTTCCTGCGTGGCCAGCTCTTTTTGCTCTACAACGATATCGGGGGTAATCCCCTTGGCCTGGATTGAGCGCCCGCTGGGGGTATAGTAACGGGCAGTGGTGAGCCTGAGGCCCGAATTGTCGGAAAGGGGGATGATGGTCTGAACAGAGCCCTTGCCGAAGCTCTGCGTACCCATGATCACCGCACGCTTATGATCCTGCAACGCACCTGCCACGATTTCCGAAGCACTTGCGCTGCCGCTGTTTATCAGCACCGCTATCGGGTAGCGTGGTTCCTTGCCGGTATTGCGGGAGGTAAACCTCATCTTTGATTCTTTTTCCCGACCCTCGGTATAGACGATAAGCTTCCCGTCGTCGACGAAATGCTCGGCCACCCTTACCGCCTGGTCCAGAAGCCCGCCCGGATCGTTGCGCAGGTCAAGCACGAGACCGCGGAGATTGCCGCCGTTCTCTTCCCGCAATGTCTTGAGGGCCTTGACAAGGTCGTCATCGGTCTTTTCCTGGAACTGGGCGATCCGTATGTAACCGTAGCCGTCGTCAAGGGTCTTGTATTTGACGCTTTTCACCTGGATGATGTCCCTTATGAGCGGAAATTCCTTGGGTTTGTCGAATCCTTCCCTCATGATGGTGAGGATGACCTTGGTCCCTTTGGGACCGCGCATCCGCTTGACGGCTTCCATGGTGGTCATGTCTTTCGTGTACTTGTCATCTATTTTCATGATGTGGTCGCCGGCCTTTATCCCGGCCTTGAAAGCGGGGGTGTCCTCGATGGGTGAAATAACCATCAGCAAACCGTCCTTGACGGTTATTTCTATGCCGACACCGCCGAAAGATCCCTTGGTCTCTATCTTCATCTCCTTGAACATTTCGGGAGGCATGAACGAGCTATGGGGGTCGAGGGAGGCCAACATGCCGTTGATGGCCCCATAGATAAGCTTCTTCGTGTCTACTTCTTCCACGTAGCTTTTCTTCACCAAGGAGAGGACATCGGTGAACAACTCGATGGACTCGTAGTCATTCCCCACCTGCGCCGCGCACAGGCGCCAACTCCCGGCACCTATGACGGCAGTGATCACGCTAACCCCGACAACAAGCAGGGAGAACTTCTTCAATTTGCTGCGATTAAACATCGTGCCTCCCATGAAGGCGTGGGCCCTCATTTAGTTGATATCTGCTTATCTTACCCACATGGCGGGGTCAACCGGCTTCCCCTGGTACCGTATTTCGAAGTAGAGCATCGGTCCCCGCGTGGAATCGGAATCGCCGACGCTCGCGACGACTTCATTTCTCGCCACCGATGCACCGACTTTTTTCGTGATCTTCGCGGCATGGGCGTAAAGGCTGAAAAATCCCCCGCCGTGGTCCACGATGATCATATTGCCATACCCTTTGAAATAGTCGGCAAAAATGACCTGCCCCTCATAGACGGAGCGGATATCGGAACCGGTGGAGGCTGCTATGGAAATGCCATTGCTGACGGTATACGAATCGAATTCAGGATGTTTGTGCCTGCCGAAACTATCGACGATCTTTCCCTTTGCCGGCATGGACAGACGCCCCTTCTGGGAGCCGAACCCCTTATCCGGAATCGGGGGGAGCGACACACCGCCCCCTGCCACGAACTTGCTGCTTTTGTTATTTTTAGTATAACTTTTTCTATTTCTTGCTTCAAGCTTTTCCACCATTGACTGAAGCCTTCGGGCATTGGCTTCAAGCTCCTTGAGGGAGACAAGGTACCCTTTCCTGTCGGCCTTTACCCTGACGAGATAGGATGCCTTCTTCCGTTTTTCATCCTCTATTTCTTTTTTCTTCGCCTCGATGTTTGTCTTTATCTGCTCCTTGCGTGCGGCATCCCGTTCAAGGGTTTCCTTCAGTTCGCGCAGACGGTCGATTTTCGCATTATACTCGGCAAACAGTTTTCTGTCATTCGCCACAATCGATTTCATGTATCGGAGGTTTTCAGTCATTTGGGGAAAGGATTCGGATGAAAAAAACATCCTGGCATTGCCGATTTCTCCCCCCTTATAAAGGGCCGACAAGCGCACCCGTATCTGCTGCTTCTTACGTTCCGCCTCCCCTTTTACGGTTTCTGTTTCCTGCCGGGTCCGCTCCACCAAACTTTCCACGCCGCGCAGGTCATGGGAAAGAGAAACCAGGCTCGCTTCCTTTTCAAGAAGGTTTTTTTCTATTTGGTTCAGTTCGCTGCTTACCCGGCTCTCCACTTTTTTGGTCTTGTTCAGGAGGAGCCGTTTTTCCTTGATTTCCCTGTTGATCCCGCGAAGATCATCCTTGACGTCGGCATAAGCAAAGGTCACGGCAACGAGTGACAACAACAAGGATGTATTAACCAGTAGACGTCCCATAGCTCAAATAGTGATAAACCGTTTTAGAGCGGTCATGCTGCCGAGGAAACCGAGGAGTATCCCTCCGGTAAAGATCCCAGCCAGATAATCTGACGGAAGAAACGATAGCCCCGCATCAGAAGGATTGAAGCTGAGGAAGTTGCCGGCATTGTGGAGAAACCCGAAATAGCAGGCGGTGAGAACGATGAGAGCCAGGATTGAACCGGCCGCGCCCTGAATCACCCCCTCAATCAGGAATGGTGCCTTGATGAACATCCTGGTGGCCCCCACCAAGCCCAGGAGTTCCAGCTCCTCTTTCCGGGAATAGATGGTCAGTTTGATCGTATTGGAAACGATGAATACGACCGCCAGGAGCAGAAACCCGCCGAGGAGGGCGCCGACAAGCCTCATGAAATTCATGAAGGTGTTGAAACGGCGGACCCATTCCTCGCCGTATTGCACCTCGCCTACCCCCGGTATCTTCTTCAACCGGGCCACGTAGGCCTCCACCGTATCGCTGTCACGACTTCCCCTCTTCAAGGTAATCTCGAACGATGCCGGCAAAACATCTGCCGAAACGCCTTCGACTAAGGACTCCTGCCCCTTCAGCCGTGCCCGGAATCTTTTCATTGCCTCATCCTTCCCGACATAGGCTACCTGTGCGGTTCCCGGGATGGACTGGATACCCGCCTTCAGAGCGGCGAGCGCCTGGAGTGGCAACTCCTGCTCGAAATAGACGGTGACCTGAACCCTTTTACTCCACGTGTCGGCCAGTCCTTCCAGGTTTACGAAGACAAGGAGAAAAAAAGAAACGATCAGGAGGGCAAGCATTATGGTGCCAATAGTGACCATGCTGACGAAAATGTTTTGCCTTAAATTGGCGACCGCCCGCGCGGAGAAATAGTTTACCCTCCCCAGGAATCCCTCGTTTGCCAATTTTGCCCTTTTTGCCTGCTTATTTCGGGACATCGCTGTCCTCCACGATAACACCCTTGTCGAGCACGACCACCCTCTTGTGACAATTTTCGATCAGTCGCCGGTCATGGGTCGCAACGATCACCGTCGTGCCGCGAATGTTGGCTTCCTTGAAAAACTTGAGGATCTGCATCTTGTTTCCCTCATCCAGATTGCCGGTCGGCTCATCCGCCAGAAGGATCTTGGGGTCGTTGACCAGCGCCCGCGCCAGGGCAACCCGTTGCTGTTCCCCCCCAGACAGCCTCAATGGCGTTGCATTTATCTTGTGCTCCAGACCCATCTGCTTCAGGATATGATAGACCTTCTTCCCGATGTCCTTTTTCCCCCAGCCGAGAACTTCCAGAGTAATGGCAACGTTCTCCAGGACCGTACGATGAGGGAGAAGCTTGAAATCCTGGAACACGACCCCGATGTTCCTGCGCAGGTACGGTATCTGGGCCGGAGTAATGCGGCTGATATTCTGACCTTCCACCACCACCTGACCGCGGGTAGGCGTCAAGGCGGCAAAAAGGAGTCTCAGCAGCGTTGACTTCCCCGCCCCCGACTGCCCGGTCAAAAAAACAAAATCCCCCTTGGGGATATGGAGAGTTATGCCATTAAGCGCAGAAGCATCGCGCTGATACGACATACAGACATTGTGTAGTTGAATCATTGCCAAATTCCCTGTGATGCGACATTATCCCATTCAAAAGTCCATGATTGCATCACCTTTGCAGATAAATGCTACCACTCGTTATAAGGAACATTATTGGAACCGATCTTGTCAGAGCCGCTGTGCACATCGTACACATTCCCACTACCTCGCTCTTCTGTAACGGTCTGCCCGAGGTTTATGGGGGGCAATACAACCCAGGTATCGTTCTTGCCGGTGAAAGGATCTTTAGGGATACCGCGCAGATACTTCTTGTCTACCAATTCCTGAAGTGAATCGGGATATTTCCCCTGATCGGCGTAAAACTGGTCAAGGGTATCGCGGAAGTTGTAGAGGTCTTCCCGGAGCACCGCTTCCCTTGCCTTTATGATCCCCCATTGGTAATTCGGCACGGCAATGGCTGCCAGTATGCCGATTATTGTAACGACAATCATCAACTCAATGAGGGTGAAACCATCCTGGTTTCTGTTAACCGGTCTCTTGCGCATATAGTTACCAGTCCTTGTATTTCGTACCGTCGATGGCCGTTTCTTCACTCAGCGAATAGACATCATAGACATCCTCGCCGCCCCAGATGGTACTGTCCGGCTTATCGGCATAGGAGCGGAGCCCCCATTCCGGCATCCCATCCTTCAGGTCGGGGTGAAACGGATCAACGGGGATTCTGCGCAGAAATTTTTTCTTGACACCGTTCGCCTCGCCGAAATCAGTCCCTTCCACCAGTTGTGCAAGAGTCTGTGGATAACCGCTTTTACTGACCCCGGACGGCGGCGGCCCCCCGGCTGCCACTATCTTGTCGGTATTCTTTCGGAATTCGTCGATGGCGGTCCGTATGGTTCTCAGATCCCTTCTGAGCTCGATCTCTTTCGTCCTCCTGGCGGTCATCTGCGCCGATGGCAGAATCAGTGCGGCAAGTATCGAAAGGATGGTCAGGGTCACGATCAGTTCCACGAGACTGACCCCGCTGTTATCGTTACGCACCTTCTCCATAAAGACCCGTAGCGCCTCTCTACTTGATCTCAACGACACTGCTGTACAGGTCGACATTCATTGCTTTCTTCTCCGGCGATGAAAAGTCCACCCCGCTGAAACCGATATTGGCGGCACCTTTCGCCTTTGCTTTAAAGGTGATGACAACCAATGTTCCTGAGCCGCTTAACCCACCGACGTTCCCCATTCTGCTGAGATTAAATTCAACCACACCTTTATCCTTGTGCAAATTTGGCCGAAACGTGGTGGGTTTCCCATCACTTTTCAGGAATGTCCCTTCCGTGGCCCCGACAAGATCGAGGTACGCAGGGTCGAACACCAGGGTAAACAGCGCGTTGTTGAGATTGTTAGCATCGGAAACAACCGCTTCAACCCGGAATTCGTCATTAACTTTGACCGCAGATGGCGCGGAAATGTTGAGCCTAACGCTTTTCGTCAGTGGGGAACCCGAGCCCGTGGTCGGCGTCTGCGGTTGCGCAGCGAGCACAGATGGTACAGTGCCGACAGAAGGGACCTCATTCGCACGAGTGGCCTCCGGAGAAGGTGCCGGTGCGGCGGGAGGCGGGGGTACCTTCGTTGGCGTCAAAACTTTGCCGGCAGCCTGGGGCGGAGCAGGCACGACCGTGGCAGGAACGGATGCGGCAGCATCCGGTGAGACCGGGGCGGGTTCGTTTTCCTGGCCGAACGATGAGAACAGCTTGGTGGTGGAAGGCTCATCTTCCTTTCCGGACCAGAAAGCCGACACACTTGGATCCGGCACCGCTACGCCACGGACGATATGGGGCGTTATCGCCAGCACCAGTTCGGTCTTTTGATTGCTTCTATCGTTGCCTGACAAAATTGAGCCGATGAGCGGGATGTCACCCAGCAGCGATATTTTCTGACTATTCTTGCTCCGGTTATCCTGAATGAGGCCGCCGATGATGCTTGTCTCACCATCCTTGAGACTCAACACCGTATCAAGATTGCGCGTGCCGATGGTCACCACGGTGGTGGCGGAACCGGCACCGCCGACAGTCTGCGGGGCACCGGCCGTACTGACCTCCAGACTCAATTTTATGGTTATGTCGTCGTTGAGTTGAATGATCGGCTCGGCATTCAGCTTGACCCCGACATCCACGTACTGCACGTTCACGTTGACCCCCCCGCCGGTGGGCGAAGAGGTGGTGGTAATAGGTATCCTGCTGCCGGAATTGAATTTCGCCTTCTCCCTGTTCTTCACCCTGATCCTGGGATTGGCAAGGGACTCACCGTTTGCCAGGGTCTTGGCAAAATTGAAGGTGGCATTCGGGACGGTCAGAAACCCGCTGAACTGCCGCCAGGCAAACATCTGAAGAAGATTCGAGGGTCCGGCTGTAGTTGTCGTGGTTGACGTAGTGGTTGATGTGGTGGCAGAGAGGACATCGGAGAAGGGGGTACCGTTATTGAAACCTTCGGTCGATAGCGCATACCTGCTCAGCACAAAACCAAGATTGTCTGAGTTTGTCTTGGAGAGTTCGATAACCTCAACCTCGAGTATAACCTCCGCGTCGGGAATATCATTGGCTTCCAGGATTTTTCCGACCAGAGCTACAACCTCCGGCGTATCACGGATAACAATGGCGTTTAACTCCTCGTTGACGTAGATCTTTTTAATCTGCATCATGGTTCTCAGGAGGTTTATCGCTTTTTTTGCTTCTATCTTGTTCAGATAAAACGTCTGAAGATAAAGTTCATCGTACTGTTTACTTTTTTCCGAATTTCTCGGATAAATGATGATGGTGTTTTCATTCAAGACCTTCTTTCCCAACTTGTTCAGTTCCGTAATTACATCGAGAGCTTGATAAAACGTGGCATTTTCCAGGTGGATACTGAAATTCTGGTCCTTGACCGCTTCATCGAAGATAAAGTTTATGCCGGAAAGCTGGGAGATTATGTTGAAAACATCTTTGATTTTGGCATCCTTGAATTTTAGCGTAATGGGCTTGTTTGATTTCAGATTCAACTCAAAACTGTCCGGTTTCGGGTGCCTGGTTTTCGACAACCGATCAATCCCTTCTTTAGCCTCCTTGTTGGCGGGGCTGAATTCAACGGCTTTTTGATAGGAGCGGAGCGCTTCTCGTGGTTTGAGGTTTTTTTCCAGCTCCGCCCCTTCCTTGAAGAAAATCTGAGAATTCCTGAGTTTGCCCGCCACATCCCCCTGTTGTTTCGCGCGATCCAGAGACGGGTCAAGCGCAAAAGCGGTCTGGTACTCCCGCAAAGCATCGTCGTAATTTTTAATCGCCAGGAACTCATCCCCCTTGCTCAGATGCCGCCGGGCAGATTCCGCGCTCACTTTCAGAAATCGGAGACGGATTTCGCTAACTCCGGGATTGGCAGCCGCAGCTTCAGCATACTTTATCACCGCCTGGTCAAGATCACCCTTCTGTTCCAGTTTCTGCCCCTTGTCAAAAGTGGTCAGGCCTGGTGCGCATCCGCCCAGAACGGTCAAGGAACAGATGAGAATGGTTAATTTTTTCGCCAGTTGCATCGAATTATTCTCCTTGCTGAACAAAAGCATTGTATAACAGTCAAGAATTGGATACATCACTTTGCAGGAGCCATTAGCGGCATGTTCTCTACAAGCGGAATGATTATCTGCCCGCCGCCGGAGATGGCGTTGATGGTAAGCACGTCATCGGTAATATTCGTTACTTCGTAAATTTTCGCAATCTTGTCACCTTTCTTGACAAGGAATATCTCATTGTCCTTGGCAAGAAAAATTGTCTTGTTATTGTCTTTTTTGAGAAAACCAAGGAACGTGAACTTTGCCATCTCCGTTCTCGCGGGCGACGATTGCACCTGAGGCGGTGGCGGTTTCGGCGGTGCAAGCGGTGGTGGAGGGGGAAGAGGTCTGAACGGCGGAGGCGGAGGCAGCGGCAATTTTTTCTTGTTCTCCAGAGCAGCAAGCCAGAAAATGTTACGCTTGAACCCAGTGTAACGGAGCATCTGTCTATCCAAAAGCTCTAGATGGAGTTTCCTGTCATCCTGTTTGACGGTTGGCCCTTTTTTTTCTTCAGCAGGAATTCCGGGTGTGAACTTAAGTCTAGCGACCGTTTTTTGCTGTGGGGAGCGGAAATATGCGTACACAACGGCAGCGGCAAGCAGCAGTAAAAAGACGAGGAGGAGCATTTTCTGCCGGTTCATTGTTCCTCCGTCCTTAAATAAACGGTCAGTTGGACCTTCAGTGCGACGACACCTTCGGCTTCCTTGCCGGCATTGAGCGATATATTGTCGATCGTCATAATTTCCCGCATCCGCCCAAGGTCTGAGATAAAACTTTTTACCGCAGCGTATTTGCCGGAAACGTCGAACCCCAGCGAATAGGAAACGAGCTTTTCTTCCTTTACCTGTGACGGTTTGTAGGAAACCCCTTTGAAGGCAAGCGAATTGTTGGCTGCAATCTGAAACAAGCTCCCGACAAACCGGGTAAAATCTTTTTTCTGCATGATCCTTGCCTGCCAAAGCTTCAGATCATTCTCGCCCTGCCGATAGACAGCTGCAGTATCCAGCGCGGGACCGCCGCGTGCCGATTTACGCTTTTCTAACCACGCGCGCTGCAAACTTTCCAGCCGTGGTGTCTGATAGGCGGCAACATAGAGATAGAGGCCCACATTTGATAACAGCAAGACAAGAATCAGAATAAAAGTCTTCGGCTGTGCCCTGACAAGCTCTTTGATAACTTTTGCATTCATTTCTTAATCACCCTGCAGGTGAGGCTGAAAGTAATACCCTGAACGGTACTGAGTTTGGGGTCGCCAAGCTTGACGTCACCCTGGCTCTCCAGATAAACATCGGAAAAGAATTTCGAAGCCTCCAAATGTTCCATGAACATTCGCAGGTTATTGAAGTTCAGGGCTATCCCCGAAAGTTTTAGACCCTGGTTCTTAGAGTCCGGCTCGATGGATGAAATAGCTACGCCATCCGGCACCACCTGTTCAAGACTGTCAAGAAGAGCAAGCCAGTTGTATGCCTTCTTCTCGATCACAGAATTGGCAAAGCTGATCCTGTTCAACAAGGCGAGATATTCTTTCTCGGACACGCCTTTCCCGACAGTTTTGGACTTGTCGTCCGAAACAGCGCTCTCCCTCGACAACCGTTGCATTTCCGCCGTTTTCTCTGCACTGCTCTTGATATTAATAAACAACAGCACTACTAATAGAAGAACGGTTACTACTGTACTGAATTTCAGCAGTCTGGTGTCAATGTATATTTTTGTCGCAAGATTTATCTTGAATCTCATCAAAGATTCCTTACAGCAGCGCCCATGGCGGCAGTCAAGGGATGCAAGGTCTTTGCATCGATACTGATACCTTCTTTCCGGGAAACGATCCTTTCCGTATCCAGCAGAACCGGCTCAACGCCGGTTGCTTCGGCAACAACGGCTCGAAATGTTTCTGCGTCATCATGAGGAGCGATACAGAACACTTCATTCAAAGAATAGCCCGGTTGCTTTTCCTTGTAAACCAGGAAGGAACTGTCAATCTCGCGAAAAATCCGATTCATTCCATTTAAGGTGCCTGAAAGTTCTTTTGAGCGATAAAAGTCCAATAAACCGTTACGAAAAACCATGATACTTATCATACCGTCGTGCCATGCCATCAACGCAGCATTTTCGGCAATCTCCAGGCGACCGGAAAAAAACCGGTACATATTGAACATGGTGAAATCAATTCTGTTAGGCTCAAGCCCTGCTTCCGCCAACAATTCTTCATATTGGTTCAGAACCTGCCGGGATATGAGCGAAACCAGCATGGAAATCTCACCCGAATCCCTTTCCTGCAACACTTGATAATCGAGATGCATTTCGTTGATATCGATGGGAAAGTGTTTTTTCAGCTTCCAGCGAATCATGTCGGCACCTTCATCCCGGGTCTTAAACCTCGTCTCCAGATCGAGCAAAACAACTCGCCCGATTGCGTCTGGAAGAGATACGGAAATCCGACTGGTGCCGGCAAGCAGCTTCAGATACGTCCCGCGAATTATGGAAACAAAAGATGCAGGATTTATTACATTTGCCTCCCTCACAGAAAGTTTAAGGGTCTCGGGAGGAAATGTCGCCGCACCATAAGCATCGAGCCTGGGGGCATGCGGTTTGCCGCTGATAAGGACCATTCTCGCCTCATCCTGACATATTTCGATGCCCAGTGCTTTAGAAGAAAATAACATGAACCACCTGTCAAAAATCGGAATCTGCGATGCAGATTTCACATGCGCCGGAGAATTTCCGGCAACTATCCTCTTTTACTCGACAAACGTGACGCGATTAATTTCACGTAACGTCGTTCTGCCCGCAATAACCTTCTCCACCGCAGACTCGCGCAGGAAAACCGTTCCCGCTTCCTTGGCCGCCTTCTTCAGTACAACCGCCGGGGACTTGGCAATGATCAGCTCCCTAACATCATCGTTCAAGTCCAACAGTTCAACGATCGACTCCCTCCCCCGATAGCCGGTCCCGTTGCACTCATCGCACCCTTTGGCATCATAAAAGGTGGCATCTCGACATCTCTCGGGCTCAATTCCCGCTTCAATCAACACTTCATCGGCAATTTGAATGGGATATTTGCACTTGTTGCAGAGTTTGCGCACCAGCCGCTGAGCCATTACACAGTTGAGGCACGACACAAAATTGTACGGGTCGATTCCCATGTGAATGAAACGACCAAGGACATCGAATACGTTATTGGCATGAACCGTAGTAAAAACGAGATGCCCGGTAAGAGCAGACTGTACGGCTATCTGGGCCGTTTCAGGGTCCCTTATCTCTCCAACCATGATCTTGTCCGGGTCATGCCTGAGGATGGAACGTAGGCCGCGGGCAAAGGTCAACCCTTTTTTCTCGTTGACCGGTATCTGGACAATGCCGCGCAGCACATACTCCACAGGGTCTTCGATGGTGATGATTTTTTCCTCGCCGGTATGAACTTCAGTCAATGCCGCATAAAGCGTGGTTGTTTTACCGGAGCCGGTAGGTCCGGTGACAAGGACCATGCCATAGGGCTCCCTGATCATTTTCCGCAAACGGCCTATTTCCCTTGCCGGCATGCCGAGGGTTTCAAGCGTCAACCCCCTGAGGTCGCTGGCGATACTCTCCTTGTCAAGGATACGGATTACGGCATCTTCACCAAAAGCGCTCGGCATGATGGAGACGCGAAAGTCTATGGACTTGCCGCTAATTCTGACCTTGAATCTGCCGTCTTGCGGGATTCTCCGCTCTGAAATATCCAGCTCACTCATAACCTTGAGCCGGGAGATAATCGGCCCTTGGAAGTGCATGTCGATCGTATCGGTTGCCTTATAGAGAACGCCATCTATTCTGTATTTGATTATTACCCCTTCGTGCGCCGTTTCAATATGAATGTCGCTGGCGCGCTTGCTGAGGGCATCAATGATCGTTGAATTCAGGAGCTTGATAATCGGACTTGTATCGTCGGAGATCTTCTCGACCGATAAAACTTCTTCTCCTTTATCGGTTTCCGTCACCAGTTGCAGCATGAAATCTTCGGAAACCTCCCTGAGCACGCGACTGGTACCTTCACCTTTTTTCAGAAGATGATCGATCTCCGATTCGGTCGCGAGCTTGATGACCAGGGGACGATTGAGGAATAATTCTATTTCATCGAGCCTTGTAATATCGGTCGGGTCGGCAATGGCCACCACGAGAGACTCCCCCTGCTGCTCAAGGGGAATGAAATGATAACGGTACATTGCATCGGAAGGGATGGTGTTTAGTACGGTTTCGTCCAGCTTGAATCCTTGGAGATCGATAAATTCCACTCCAAACTGTTCAGCGAGGGCGAGAGTGACTGTCTTATCGTTGAGAAACCCCTCTCTGAGACAGATTTCTCCGTAGCGCGCACCACCATCCGCCAATTTGTCCATGACATAGAGGTGCTGTGAAGGGGTCAAGCCCCCCTTTTCCATAAGTATCTCGCCTATTTTTTTTCTTTTAAACGGCTGGTCCATGTTTTCCACGTGCTGTTTAATCCTCGTTATTTTTCACGACTCCGGCTCGCCATTCATCAACCGACTGTCCCGGCGATCTTGAAAATGGGGAGATACATGGTAATGATGATCACCCCAACGACAAGCCCCATGACGATCATGATCGCAGGTTCTATTGCAGTGGTCAGTATATGGAGATGCTCGTCTATCTCTGATTCGAAATACTCGGATATCTCTCCCAGCATCTCCTCGAGCGATCCGGTTGTCTCACCTACCCCCAGCATACGGATGGCAAGCGGCGGCATGAGCTTTACATTTTCAAGCGCAACAGACAAACTGGTGCCTTCCTCAACCCTTCCCACAGCATCGAGAAGCTTTCGTTCCAGTACCTTGTTATTGAGGGTGCCCACCGACATCTTCAGCGATTCGACAATCGGTATGCCGCTCCCGAGAACGGTGCCGAAAGTCCTGGTAAATCCGGACACGGCGTATTTGGTAAATATCTTTCCCAGCAAAGGGAGCTTCAGTTTCAGTGTGTCGACCTTGAACCTGCCCCACTCGGTCTCGCTCCAGCGGCGGAACATCACTATCAATGCAATGACGCCGCCGACAAAAACAAGGAAATATCTTTTGAGGTAGGTGGTAAACGTAATCAGCACCTGGGTCGGCACCGGAAGCTGGGACCCGGAGTCGGCATAGATCTTACTGAAAGTCGGGACAACATAGACAAGCAGCACGGTGACGGCAATAGCAGCCACGGTAACCAGTATCGCCGGGTAGAAAAGGGCCGCTAACACCTTTTTTCTGAGTCCTTCAGCCCGTTTACTGAAATTGATGTAGCGTTTTATAGTCAGGGGGAGATCGCCCGTCTTTTCACCGGCCCGTATCGAAGCGACATAAAGATGCGAAAAAGCAGCGGGAAACTTCTCGAAGGCCTCGGAGAGGGCAGCGCCTCCTTTGATGTCTTCCCGCACATCCTTGAGTATCTCGGGAAGTTTTCCTTTCTCTGATCGTTCAAGAATAGTATCAAACACTTGAATGATCGGAAGACCGGCCTTAATGAGAACAAGGAGCTCCTGATTGAAAGTCAAAAGCTCCTTATTGCTCACCCTTTTACGGGCAATTCCCTTATCCCAGAGAAACTGAAGGGTTTTTTTCTTTACTTCAAATACGTAAAAGCCCTGTTCCTCGAGGGTTTGTTGGAGCATTTCGCGGCTGGCCGCCTCCAATTCTTTTACGATGACCCTGCCGTCGGAAGAGCCAAGCTTACAGGTATATAAGGCCATAACCTCTTAAATTTAGCACAAAAACATGCAAATTAAAACACAAAAACCTCGGGCATGGCGAGGTATATAGTAACGAAGTTCGGGCAATAGAATCCGAGAATCTCAACGGATTTTACATCCAGTCGACTAATCAACTGGATTTATCTGCCCAAATCGGAGACATCCCCCCAGAAGACAGCAAGTCTATTTCACATATGAGCCCACATTTCGTTGTTAATTTTCCCCTCATGAAAAATGTTCCCAACGAGATAAAAAAAAGGCCATGCTCAGCATGACCTTTGAAATTCTGGCGGGGTCGACGGGACTCGAACCCGCGGCCTCCGGCGTGACAGGCCGGCGTTATAACCGTCTTAACTACGACCCCAGAATAATTATAAAAACAACTATGTACATGGTGGGCGAAACAGGGATCGAACCTGTGACATCCAGCTTGTAAGGCTGGCGCTCTCCCAGCTGAGCTATTCGCCCTTGAAATGGCGGGGTCGACGGGACTCGAACCCGCGGCCTCCGGCGTGACAGGCCGGCGTTATAACCGTCTTAACTACGACCCCTGATTCATCTATTTTTTCTTGGCGTTGATCGCATCCTTCAAAGACTTGCCAGCTCTAAACTTGGGAGCTACAGAAGCCGGAATGGTAATTTTCTTACCGGTCTGGGGGTTCTGACCTTTCCTTGCTGCCCGATTGGTGGTGCTGAAAGTACCAAATCCAACCAAAGTAAGCTTGTCCCCTTTTTTCAGGCAACCGGTCACGCCGTCAATTATAGCCTTAACCGATTTTTCCGCTGAAGCCTTAGTCAAACCGGCATTTTCAGCAATGGCACTCACCAACTCAGATCTCGTCATGAACCACCTCCAAACTATATTTCAGAACACTTCAAGAGATGAGTCTTATACCAGAGTACCGCTTTTAGTGTCAAGACATTTTATTCGAGTAAAGCAGTTCAGTGGGCGGTCACCGTATCCTTAGACATTTTGACCGGGCTTTCCGCAGGAATACTCAACGGGAACGCCGCATCCGCCTCTCCAAGCAAGGCAACGGAAATAACTTCATCCATGTGGGCCACGCATTTAATGGAAACGCCATTTATCACTTCGATGGGCACGTCAGCAAGGTCTTTTTCATTTTCCTTTGGAATGAGTACTGTCCTGATCTGGCCGCGTTTTGCGGCCAGTAACTTTTCCTTGAGGCCCCCGATAGGGAGTATCCTGCCACGCAGGGTAATTTCTCCAGTCATGGCCACATCCCGGCGCACTGCGCGCCTGGTAAGCGCAGACGTTATGGCCGTTGCCATGGCTATGCCGGCGGATGGCCCGTCTTTGGGTATCGCCCCTTCGGGCACGTGGATATGAATATCAAGATCCTGATAAAAATCCTTTTCCAGTGCCAAGAGCTGGGCACGAGATCGGACATACGTCATTGCCGCATGGGCCGATTCCTGCATGACCGAGCCTAGTTTTCCGGTAATGGTCAGTTTACCCTTACCCGGAAGCACCGCTACCTCGATATTGAGGAGTTCCCCGCCAACCTCGGTCCAGGCCAAACCGGTAACCACCCCGATTGCGTCCTGTTCTTCGGCTGTACCGATTTTATGCCTCTGCACCCCCAGATACTCCCTGACCTGTTTTGGCTGGATGAGGAATTTCTTTTTCCCGTGCTTTACCGAGCCGTAGGCAATCTTGCGGCAGATAGTTGCTATCTCGCGCTCCAGATTCCGCACGCCAGCCTCACGGGTATAGTGTCGAATTATTTCCAGGACAGCCTTGTCGGTAATGGTAACATGTTCCGTTTTCAAGCCATGGGCCGACAGTTGCTTCTTAATCAGATACTGACGGGCGATATTTAATTTCTCGAGCTCCAGATACCCATCCAGCTTTATTATCTCCAGCCGGTCCAGAAGGGGGCGGGGAATCGAGTACAGCGAGTTGGCCGTGGTCACAAACATAACCTTGGAGAGGTCGTAGTCCACGTCGAGAAAATGGTCGTTGAATGCGGCATTCTGTTCCGGGTCAAGAACTTCCAGCAGGGCGGATGCAGGGTCGCCACGGAAATCCGAACTCATTTTATCTATTTCATCAAGGAGGAAAACGGGATTATTGCTACCGGTCTTTTTCAGGCACTGGATTATTTTACCCGGCATAGCACCGATGTAAGTCCTGCGGTGTCCCCTGATTTCAGCTTCATCACGGACACCACCGAGAGACATTTTGACGAAATTCCTGCCTGTCGCACGGGCAATCGAGCGTGCAAGAGAGGTCTTTCCAACCCCGGGAGGCCCCACAAGACAGAGTATCGGACCCTTTAGTTTCTTGACCAGGGAGTTGACCGAAAGGTACTCCAGAATCCGCTCTTTAACCTTGTCAAGGCCATAATGGTCGGCGTCCAACACCTCGGCGGCTTCGTTAACATCATGTTTTTCCCTGCTGCATTTTCCCCATGGAAGTGAAACCAGCCAGTCGAGGTAATTTCGCACCACAGCCGCTTCGGCCGACAAGGGGGACATGTGCTTCAATTTTTTCAATTCAGCAAGCGCCTTATGCTTCGCTTCCTTGGAAAGGGTCAGTTTGGATATTTTATCCTCAAGCTCGCGAATCTCTTCTTTTAACTCATCCTTTCCACCCAATTCCTTTTGGATGGCGCGCATCTGCTCGTTCAGATAATACTCACGCTGGGCCTTTTCCATCTGTTTTTTCACACGAGAATGTATCCTCTTCTCTAGTTGGAGGATCTCGATTTCCGATTCCATTAGCGCCAGGAGCTTCTCAAGCCTTTCTGCAGGGTCTTGTGTCGCAAGGAGCTCCTGTTTGTCCGCGATTTTCAGATTAAGATGCACCACAACACTATCCGCCAGCAGCGTTGGCTCGGTAATATCGTTAACAGATTTCAGCGCCTCCTGAGGCATGTTCTTAGTCAGTTTAATGTAACTATCAAAAGTTGCACCAACGCTACGCATCAGGGCTTCCAATTGGGGGGTCAGCTGAGCCGATTCGACAGCGACTTCAACCTCGACCAGAAAGTAATCGTCGCAAGGAAGATAGGACACGGCAATGCCGCGCCTTTTCCCCTCCACGAGGACTTTGACGGTGCCGTCGGGAAGCTTCAGGAGCTGGATTATCTGGCAGACCGTTCCGGCGGAGTAGACATCTTCCGCCTGCGGTTCTTCGGTAGTGGCGTTTCTTTGCGTGGCAAGAAAAATGTTCTTATTGCCGTTCATGGCAGCGTCCAATGCCTGTATCGACTTTTCCCGACCGACGAACAAAGGCACGACCATGTGGGGAAAAATAACAATATCTCTCAAAGGCAAAAGAGGGAATCTTGGCAGATCCCCTCCCGTTTTACCGACATCCAACGTTTTGTTTTTCATCGATTTACCCTGTCAGGCTGATTCAGCCACGTTCTCATAAACAATTATCGGTTTTTCCTTGCGGTAAATCACCTCATCATTGATGACCACTTCCTTGATCATTGTCTGGGAAGGGATCTCATACATGATGTCAAGCATGGCGTATTCAAGAATGGAACGCAACCCGCGGGCACCGGTTTTCCGCTTCAAAGCCTCCCGGGCTATCGCAACCAGCGACCCGTCGGTAAATTTCAATTTTACATGCTCCATCTCGAAGAGCTTCTGGTACTGTTTCACCAAGGCATTTTTAGGTTCTTTCAGGATCTGCACCATCGCTTCCTCGTTGAGCTCGGAAAGGGTGGCAAGAACCGGAAGCCTGCCGACAAACTCCGGGATAAAACCGAATTTCAGCAAATCTTCAGGTGTCACGTCGGAGAGCAACTCGCCGGCCCTCTTCTCTACCTTTTTTTTCACGTCTGCACCGAACCCGAGAGTTTTCACACCGATACGCTGCTGGATGATATTATCCAGACCGGCAAAAGCGCCACCGCAGATAAAGAGTATGTTGGTGGTATCTACCTTGAGAAACTCCTGCTGCGGATGTTTGCGGCCACCCTTGGGAGGAACGCTCGCAACTGTCCCTTCGATGATCTTCAGGAGCGCCTGTTGCACCCCTTCCCCGGACACGTCCCTGGTTATCGAGGGGGAATCTGACTTGCGGGCAATCTTATCGATCTCGTCGATATAGATTATTCCCTTCTGAGCTCTCTCCACATCGTAATCAGCGGCCTGGAGGAGGTTGAGGATGATATTTTCCACGTCCTCACCCACATAACCGGCCTCGGTCAGATTTGTCGCGTCCGCCATGGCAAAGGGGACCTTGAGTATCCTGGCCAAGGTCTGGGCGAGGAGGGTCTTCCCCGAGCCAGTGGGGCCTAGAAGAAGAATATTGCTTTTCTGCATCTCCACTTCGCCCGGCTTCACCATCGCTTCGATGCGCTTATAATGATTGTAAACAGCCACCGCAAGGATTTTCTTGGCCTGATCCTGGCCGATAACGTACTCGTCCAGCACCTCCTTGATCTCCTGAGGCTTGGGGAGCTTCTTGACATCAGGCCCCATCGCCTCTTCCAGCTTGGTTTCCTCAGCGATTATGTCGTTGCACAGTTCTATACATTCATCGCAGATGTAAACCGTCGGCCCTGCAATGAGTTTTTTAACCTCATCCTGACTCTTTCCGCAAAAAGAACAGATAAGGTTGTCGGTTCTATCGTCCCTTCGGCTCACCGGAACCTCCCGTTGTGGCATTTCTCGATATTATTGCATCAATAATACCATAATCGCGGGCTTCTTCGCCAGACATAAAATAATCGCGTTCGGTATCGCGCTCAATCTTCTCAAGCGGTTGGCCGGTATTCTCCGCCAGGAGTTCGTTCAGCTTCCCTTTTAGGCGCAGAATTTCCTGGGCATGAATATGGATGTCGGTCGCCTGCCCCTGAAATCCCCCGATCGGCTGATGGATCATGATCCTCGAATGGGTGAGGCTGAAGCGCTTACCCTTTTCACCTCCGGCCAGAAGAAAAGCGCCCATGGAAGATGCCTGCCCCACACATATCGTTGACACAGGTGCCTTGATGTAACGCATGGTATCGTAAATAGCCATTCCTGCGGTCACAACGCCCCCGGGGGAATTTATATACAAATGAATATCCTTATCCGGGTCTTCAGCCTCCAGGAAGAGGAGTTGGGCAATGACCAGGTTGGAAATGTGATCGTCGATTGCTCCGCCGAGGAAAACGATCCGATCCTTGAGAAGCCTCGAGTAGATGTCATACGACCGTTCGCCCCTACCGGTTTGTTCGACAACTATGGGTACAAGCATAACACCTCCGGATAATCTATTTTCATAAGAGAACTGGGCCGGAACTCGCCGGCGTAAGGGATGCCGAAGAAAAACAGCCCTTACTGCTTGAGCTGTTCGCGGGATACTTCCGCGATCTTGGCGCGGGCGATGAGAAACTCTATTGCCTTGTCTTCCCTGATCTGGGCATTGAGGTTTTGCTTGGCCTGATCGTTCCGCTGGTAATGATTTCTTACCGCTTCCAGGCTTTGGTCATTGTCGCCTGACATCTGCCGGAACTTCTCGTCAACATCCTCCTCGGTCACAGAAATCTCCTCCTGCCTGGCCAGAGCTTCGAGCAGGAGCGAACCCTTTACCTGGCCTTCGGCAACAGGCCTGAACTGGATTTTATACTTTTCGTCATCAAGCCCCATCATTTCCAGATTAAGCCTCTGACGAGCGAGCCGCTTCTTGGCATTGTCGAGCATCATTTCAAGCTGCTGGTTGACGAGTGCCTCAGGAACCTCCAGATCATTCCTCTCGATAAGGGCCTTGACAATCCTCTCCCTGAACTCGGCCTCGATTCTCTCTTTTTCCTGCCTTTCATACTCTGCCGCAAACTGTGCCCGCAACTGATCGAGGGTCTCAAACTCGCCGAATTCCTTGGCAAAGTCGTCATCAAGCGGGGGGAGCTCCTTGACCTTTATCTCCTTGACGCCAATGGCGAACGTTGCCTCTTTGCCGGCAAGCTCCGCCGCTCCATAAGAATCGGGGAAGGTTACCTTGATTTCCCTGTTTTCCCCCGCCTTCATCCCGCACAACTGGTCCTCGAACCCCGGGATAAAACGGCCTGAGCCAAGTTCAAGCTGGTAGTCCTCCCCCTTGCCGTTTTCAAACGGAACCCCATCGATAAATCCTTCAAAATCAAAGATCACAAAATCGCCGGTGGCTGCAGCATAACCCTCGGCAGCAGACTTGAGCTGGGCCAAACCCTGGCGCAACTCCTCCATGCGCCGGTTGATTACCTCTTCGTCGAAGTGATATACCTCCCTGGCAGCTTCCAGGCCGGCATAATCCTGAACAACCACATCAGGAAACACTTCGATGACAGCGGTATACCTGAAGGGCTCTCCCTTTTGCAGATCGTCGTTTTCAATTGCCGGGTACGAGACCGGGTAGATTTTTTCATCCTCAAGGGCCTTGAAGTAGGTATCGTTGACCAGATTCTTCACGACGTCCTGTTCCATCATGTCACTGTAATGTTTCTCGATGAGAGCCATCGGGACTTTACCCTTGCGGAATCCTCTGATGGCAGTCCTTTTTCTTATTTGCTCGTAAACCTTGTCGATTTCCGTCGCAACACGGCTTGCCGGGATTTCAAAGTTGATCTTCTTTTTTACCTTGCTCAGCGATTCGACTTTAATCTTCATTTCAAACCTCTCTCTATGTGGTTAATGTACCTTTGAATTCTGTAGCTGATGGCTGTAGCTTTGAAATGATTGAAATAGCGGCGGGAGTCATTCCTGAAGCATCTTGATGGCTGGTGCGAGAGAGGGGAGTCGAACCCCTACGGTTACCCGCTGGATCCTAAGTCCAGTGCGTCTGCCAGTTCCGCCACTCTCGCAACTCTTGCTTCACATAGCAATAAGCCCCGCTCATCGCGGGGCCTGGTGTCTAAATGGGGTGGCTAGTGGGATTCGAACCCACGTATGTACGAGTCACAGTCGTAAGTGTTGACCGCTTCACCATAGCCACCATAAATGGGTCTTTGGCACGCCTGAAGGGATTCGAACCCCTGACCTACGGCTTAGAAGGCCGTTGCTCTATCCGGCTGAGCTACAGGCGCAGAGTTGGTCGGGGTGAGAGGATTCGAACCTCCGACCCCCTGCTCCCAAGGCAGGTGCGCTAGCCAGGCTGCGCTACACCCCGAGGAAAGTTTGTTATATACCACAGCAGCTGCCGGCATGCAAGTTTTTTTATCGATCAACCGTGCCGGCTCCCGCTGCCCGCCCCCCTGCAGCCGCTGAATTTCATGCCCTCTGCAGATGTGCCTTCAGCTTGGCAAAAGCCTTGCCTCGATGACTGATGGCGTTTTTGACTTCCAGGGGAAGCTCTGCCAAGGTTTGGCCGTATTCCGGCACAAGGAAAAGCGGATCATAACCGAACCCGCCATTTCCTTGCGGACCGGTCAGTATAACCCCCTTGAGCTCACCGTCGAACGTCAGACATTCGCCGTCAGGCATGCAGAGGGCGATCACGCAGTGGAAAGCGGCGGTCCGCCGCTGCGCGGGCACTCCGGCCAATTCATGGAGGAGCTTGGCATTATTTTCCGCATCTCCGGCACCCTCCCCGGCATAACGGGCAGAACGGACGCCCGGATGGCCACAGAGCTCATCGACCACCAGACCGGAATCATCGGCAACTACCGGCCTTCCTGTGGCCATGGCCGCGCTTCGTGCCTTTTTCAAGGCGTTTTCCGCAAAAATTTTGCCATCTTCCGCAACGTCGGGAAGAGCGGGAACGTCCATGGGGGACAATATCCGCCCGACCGTCCCGTGCAACAGGAGCTCTATTTCCCTTAATTTCCCCCTGTTTCCCGTTGCGACAAGAAGCTCCCTCATTTTCCCAGCGCCTCGTTCTGGATTTCGAACAGCCTTCCGATGCCCGCCATTGCCAGCGATCTCATGGCATCCATTTCGGCAACGGTAAAAGGATTCGACTCCGCGGTACCCTGCACCTCGACAAAACGGCCCGACGAGGTCATGACAAAGTTCATATCAACCTCGGCAGTGGAATCCTCCTGATAATTCAAGTCGAGGAGCGGCTCTCCGCCGACCATGCCGACACTGACGGCAGCCACGGCTTCACCTATCGGGTCAGCTGCCAGAGAATTGCGCGCCGCAAGCCAGCGGACTGCATCCACCAGGGCAACATACGCACCGGTTATTGCTGCGGTACGGGTCCCTCCGTCTGCCTGAATCACGTCACAATCCATCAGGATACTCCGCTCGCCAAGAAGCGTCAAATTTGTGACGGCACGCAACGAACGCCCGATGAGCCTCTGAATCTCGTGGGTCCTTCCCCCTACCTTGCCCTTGCTGGACTCCCGTGGCGAACGGGAATGCGTGGCCCTGGGAAGCATGGAGTATTCCGCCGTCACCCAACCGCTTCCCTTTCCCCGGAGAAAGGGAGGTACGCTTTCTTCAACCGATGCGGTGCAGATAACCATGGTATCGCCGAACTCCACGAGAACCGATCCCTCCGCATGTTTTGTAAAATTCCTGGTTATTTTCACCTTTCTGAGATTCTCAGGATACCTGCCGTCGCGTCGCATAATGCTCCTTGGATTTGTCGTCACTTCACCAGCTTTATATCCCAGAGCTTGGCACATTGTCAATGTGCATGCCACTTGCACGGTAAATTTCTCTACTCTACCAACCTGCGCGGCCGGGCATCTTTCATCCCCAATTCAGCCAGCAGCCTTTCGGTCAGCATTTTTTCCACGTCCTGAATGGCCGGTCCCTCGGCAGGCACATTGTCAATCCTTCCCCCTGCCATCATGCCATGCCCCCCTGCCGTTCCCACCCCGAGCACCAGCCGCTTGATAATTTCTCCCGCATTGAGATCGTGCCTGATGGTGCGCATCGAAAGGATCATCTCATTGGCATACTGACCCATGCAGAGCGAAGTGTCTATATCTTCCAGCCTGATGAGAAAATCGGCCATCTCCGCCACCAACTCCGGAAATACAATGCTTCCCAGATTGGTAACCAGCACCCTTTCGTAAATTATCGTATGCTCGACAGCAGTGTTGATGGTCAGGAAATATTCCCGGGAAAGTTTCGGATGGGTGATCTCATAAAGGAGCTTTTTATTGGTGAGCGGAAAAAGGCGGAGATATGCATCCCTGTCGGGCCGGTTAGCCTCCCGGCCGAGGTCCTGCGTCTCTGACTTTATGGCATAAAAAAGCGCCGTCGCCAGCTTGGTTCCGATATTGACTTCCTGGGCGAGAAGATATTCGTAGAGAATGGTAGCAGTACCTCCGTAATCTTCACGGACATCGACCCACCGGCTCTGCGTGCTCTGGTCTCTCAAGGGGTGGTGATCGATAATTATATCCACCCTCGACTTTGGCGGGAGAGCATTATTTCCCGTGCCGGGCTGGGTATCGAGCATGCAGACGACCGGATATTCCTTGAGATCGACAATGCCGAGAGGGGTGAGCGGAATTTCCAACTCCTTCGCCATGACCAGATTTTCACTGCGGGCAATCATGCCCGAAAACGTTATGACTGCATCCTTGTTCAGCTTCATCACGAACAGGTGACGCAGTGCCAGTGCTGACGCGAGACAATCAGGATCGGGATTATCGTGCACGATGATGATTATTTTTCCCCGCCCCCTCACCCAGGCGAGCATATCGTCGGTATATTTCTTTGTATCCTGAACATATTCTTCCGAATGCATATACACCCCGTGTGCAGAATTGTGGTCCGGCTTCGTTGCCGACCGGCCCACATTACACCGTCTCTGATATTAATGATAACATTTTGCCTGCGAAGTTCACCAGGCTGGATAAAAAACAAAAAGAGGGGGAAAGTTCCCCCTCTTTTTTGTGATGCATCTTCGTAATTTCTTTAATGAACTACCCGAGGAAAAGTCTGTTGTTCCTCGCCCTGTTTGTCAGTATGGTCGGGTCGATTACTTCACCACAGCAGGTGCATTTCCAGGCATCAAAGGACCTCACAAAATCGTAAAATTTTTCAGCGAACATGCGGCCTCTACACTTGGGACAATTCATGCCTGCACCCCCGTTTGGAAATAGTCGGTGGAATCAAGTACCAAAGTGTAATTCACCATCCATGCCAAGCGGGATGCAATCAGGACCAACCTTTCACCTAGTTATAATAATCCTTATTTTACGGGCTGTTAGTCATGATCAAAATACTTTCTGATCATAGTAAATTTCTTTTCCCCCATTCCCGGCACTCGCTGTACCGCTTCGATCGTGCGATAATCGCCATTATTTTGACGGTCCGCAACCAGATTCTTTGCCAGCTTGGGCCCTATACCCGGTAGTGCGTCCCAATCTTCTCCATCCATCTGGTCGGGATGAAGAGGGATACCCAGCAATATCTGCTCCCCCGCTTTCATCCTCTTCAGGCGCACAGCAAGCCTTTGCGGGTTTACACCGGTCACCTCCACAATGTCTCCGCTGCGCAAACATTGTTTCCGAAGCGGTTCATCCGGCATTCCCGCAGCCGGGGCAGACATCGTCAAATTTATGACATCAGCCACAGCAGCACCGGGGTGAAAGCTGTAAACACCCGGAACCGTTACCGCCCCCTTGACTCTTATCGTTACGACAGATGTTGACCATGAAGAAAAGGCCACGGGCCTATCCCGGCAGGATTGGTCGTGGCCTTTGATAAAGAGCATAGTCGTTAACACCGCGGCAGCCAAAAAGAGAATGAAGCGCCGTTTTCGTTCCATTACTTCTTTGCGGCCTCACTCTCCTCGCTTTTGTGCAGTTTGTACTCGATACTGTCGATAAGTGCCTGGTAGGAGGCGTCAACGATGTTGTCAGATACCCCGACAGTGCCCCAGCGGCTCTCCCGGTCTCCTGACTCGATCAGGACCCTGGTCGCAGAAGCCGTTCCCTGCCCTGCGGGAAGCACCCGCACCTTGTAATCGAGGAGCTTGACCTCTTTGAGTCTCGGATAAAACTTCTCCAGCGACTTGCGAATGGCATTATCCAGTGCATTGACCGGACCGTTTCCCTCTGCGGCAGTATGCTCCACCTTTCCACCCACCTTGACCATGATGGTGGCTTCGGAAATCGGCTTCTGATCTTCGTGGCGTTTTTCGTCGATGACCCGGAAGCCTATGACGGAAAAGAATTTCCTGTGGGTGCCGAGTGCCCGTTTCATCAGGAGTTCGAAGGATGCCTCGGCCCCTTCGAACTGGTAGCCGCGGTTCTCCATATCCTTGATATTGTCGAGAATGTCAAGGGTTACCGGGTCCTTGCTGTCCAGGTTGATGTTGAACTCCTCAGCCTTGGCAAGAATATTGGAACGCCCCGACAGGTCGGAGATCAGGACACGGGTCGTATTGCCCACCAGTTCCGGCCGCAGGTGCTCATAGGTCTCGGGATGGCGTTGAATGGCGCTCACGTGAACGCCCCCCTTGTGGGCAAAGGAGGAATTCCCCACATAGGGCTGATGCTTGTCGGGCGACAGATTGGCGAGTTCATAGACGAAGCGTGACAGATCGCGCAACTTCTTCAATTGGTCAGCGCTGATGCACTCCCGCTTCATCTTAAGCTTCAGGGCAGGAATGATGGAACAGAGATTCGCATTGCCGCACCGTTCACCGAAACCGTTGATAGTCCCCTGTACCTGCACGATCCCCTGATCCACTGCATGCAGGGAATTGGCAACTGCGCATTCAGAGTCATTGTGGGTGTGAATACCCAACGGGGTCTTTATCTCTTTTTTTACAGCCTTGATGATCTCCACGATTTCGAAGGGCATGGTGCCGCCGTTGGTGTCGCACAGCACGATGCAGTCCACATTCGCCTGCTCCGCAGCCTTCAGGGTCTTAATGGCGTATGCCGGGTTAGCCTTGTACCCGTCAAAAAAATGTTCGGCGTCGTAGAAGACTTCAGGCGCATGTTTTTTCAGATACTCAAGAGAATCGAAGATGAGCTCAAGATTCTCTTCCAGTGAAATGCGCAGTGCCTCGCGAACATGGAAGTCCCAGGTCTTGCCGAAAATGGTGATCGCATCGGGTTCGGCCTGGACCAGGGTACGGATGTTCTGGTCCTTGTCCGGCGTCACCTTGGCGCGACGGGTGGAACCGAAGGCGGCAATCTTCGCACGGGACAGCTTTTCCTTCTTGATGTCCCTGAAGAACGCCACATCCTTGGGATTGCTCCCCGGCCATCCCCCCTCGATGTAGTGGATACCGAGATCGTCCAGCTTATGGGCGATCCGAATCTTGTCTTCCACCAGGAAGGAGATGTCCTCCGCCTGGGTCCCGTCGCGGAGGGTCGTATCGTACAGTTTTACCAGGCTCATTGAATCACCTCTTTGAATGAACGCGGAGTTCGGAATGCGGAATAATGAATCCAGTTTATTCCGCACTCCGCATTCCGAATTTGCTATTCCGCAACCACACCCTTGCCGGACAGGCCGAACGCATCATGGAGCACCCTGACCGCGAGTTCGGTGTACTTGGCGTCTACCACCACGGAAACCTTGATCTCCGAGGTGGAGATCATCTGGATGTTGATCCCCTCCTTGGCCAGGCTCTGGAACATCTTCGTGGCGACACCGGCGTGGCTCCGCATCCCGACGCCGACGACGGAAACCTTGGCAATGTTCTCATCCGTCACGAGATCACGGGCGTTCACCTCTCTGGCAGTTTCCTTGGTTATGGCAACAGCCTTTTTGAAATCCGCCTTCGCCACGGTAAAGGTGAAATCGGTCAAGCCGGCCTCGCTTACGTTCTGAACGATCATATCCACAGAGATATTGGCATCGGACAAAGGCGAGAGTATTTGTGCGGCAATGCCGGGCTTGTCCGGCACGTGCATGACGGCGATTTTCGCTTCGTTTTTATCATAGGCGATACCTGAGACGAGAACTGCTTCCATATCCTTATCCTCCTTGGTGACCATTGTTCCAGAATTATCATTGAAACTCGACCGGACATGCACGTCCACATCGTACTTCTTGGCAAACTCCACGGAGCGGATCTGCAGAACCTTCGCTCCGAGACTGGCCAGTTCCAGCATTTCATCGTAGGAAATCTTCTCGATCTTGCGGGCATCGGTACAGATGTTCGGATCGGTCGTGTATACACCGTCCACGTCCGTGTAAATCTCGCATACATCGGCCTTTAGCGCGGCAGCCAGGGCAACCGCGGACGTGTCTGAACCGCCCCGGCCGAGCGTGGTGACATTGCCGTCCTTGTCCACCCCCTGGAAGCCTGCCACGACCACGATGGTGCCGTCCTTCAGATCGGCGCGCATCTTCTTGTCGTCGATCTCCTCGATACGCGCCTTGCTGAAAGCGCTGTCGGTAACTATGGGAACCTGCCAGCCATGGTACGACCTGGCCTTGTACCCCATGGACTTCAGACACATGGCGAGCAGTGCGATGGAAACCTGTTCGCCCGATGCAACGAGCACATCGTACTCACGGGCATCGGGAAATTCGCACACGTCGTTGGCCAGAGCCACCAGCTTGTTGGTCTCTCCGGACATCGCCGAAACGACCACCACCATATCGTTACCCGCGTCAAAAGTTTTGGCCACCCTCTTGGCAACGTTCCTGATCCGTTCAATCGTGCCCATCGAGGTACCGCCGTATTTTTGCACCACCAGAGCCATCTACCCATCCTCCTTAACGCATTGTCAAAGTAAAGAACCGTGCGCCTCTGTAAGTTTGTTCAGTCCCTTAATAGCAAGAAACATCATTTCGGTCAAAGAATTTTTTTACTATTTGATCGGTCGGTCAAGTTCCTGAAAGACTCACCCCTGCAACGCTCTTTCATACAAACGATGTTTCCCTCTTCTTGCTGCGTACGCTTTCAATCACCGGAAAGGTCGCACGGGCCGGCCAGCCTGCTGACGATCGCTTCGTACCGCACGCCATGAGGCTCCAGGATAATGCTTCTGTCGTTGTCATCCCGATACCCGAAAAAAATCGTCAAGCGATCCTCAGGAAGAATGTCTTGCCAACGCTCCGCCCATTCCACGAGGCAAACCCCTTCGCCGTAAAAATACTCCTCGAAGCCGAGTTCGGCAGCTTCCTGATCTCCGGCAAGCCGGTAGAGGTCGAAATGATAGAGCGGGAACCTCCCCGCATAGAGATTCATGATGGTATAGGTGGGGCTGGTCACGGGTACGGAAGAATTTACGCCAAGCCCTGCTGCCACCCCCCGGGCGAAGTGGGTTTTACCGGAACCGAGCTCTCCCGTAAGGGCGATGAAATCGCCGGGGCCCACTAGGGCACCGAGCCTTTCGCCAAGTGCGATGGTTTCCGCGACGCTGTGGGATACGACCGTCAGCACCCCTATGCCTGCCCGATCATGGTGCGGATCAGATCGATGCGGGCGATGATGCCGACCACCTTCTTTCCCTCGACAACCGGGAGTGCATGGATTTTTTTAGTGCTCATCAGGTCGGCCACCTCGCTGATCGGGGTGGACGGCGCAACCGTATCAACCTCCGTGGCATAGATATCCCCCACGGTCTGGCCGGTCATTTTATTCAGCTCCTTCTCGAATTTCTTGCCGCTCTCCAGATAGATCACCCAGTCGAAGATGGATATAACCGTCGGGATGTGCAGACTCTTATCCTGCTCCACCAGATCGGTTTCCGTAACTATGCCGATCAGGTTGCCATCGTCGTCCGTTACCGGTGCACAGCTTATCCGCCGCGTGGTGAAGATCCCGGCGAGATCCCTTATGGTAGTCTCCTTCTTTACGGTCACAACTTCCTTGGTCATTACTTCACCAGCAGTCAGCATGGTTCCCTCCTTTGCCGCTTCAATCCTTCATGAGTTGTTGTATTCCATGGGGGAGATGCTCCTGCACGTCCGTGGCGGACATGCCGATCTCCCCCTTGCCGGCCGCCACAAGGTCGCCGGCAAAACCGTGCAGAAAGACCCCCAGTTCGCACGCCGAAAAGGGATCGTACCCCTGGCCCAGAAGGGCAACGAGCACGCCCGTCAGCACGTCTCCCATCCCCCCCGACGCCATGCCCGGATTACCGCTCCCGTTGATGGCGATTCTGCCATCTGGTGCGGCAATAACGGTCTGTGCCCCCTTGAGCACGAGATACACCCCATAGCGGCCGGCAAACTCCCGTGCGGTGCCGATCCGGTCGGCCTCCACCTGCGCCGTGGTACTGCCGGCAAGGCGGGCCATTTCGCCCGGGTGAGGGGTAAAAACAACGGCGGTGCTCTTTTTCCGGAGAACGACCGACAACTCTTCCGAAAGGGCGTTCAGTCCGTCTGCATCAACCACGAGCGGCAGATCCGCCTCTTCCACCAGTTCCCGCACGTACTGAGCCGTTTCGGGTTGCCGCGATATTCCCGGCCCCAACGCGACTGCGTCCTTTCCTGCCAGGGCCTCTGCGAGCGCAGCTCTGGCGTGCCCGGACAGGTATCCCTCCCCCCGGTCAGGGAGAGGGAGGGTCATGGCTTCGGTGGTTTTCACCTCGAGGATGGCGTTGAGGCTTGCCGGGACCGCCAGGGTGACGAGCCCCGCCCCGCATCTCACCGCGCTGTTGGCCGCCATTGCCGCCGCACCCGTCTTGCCGGTCGAACCTGCCACAATCAGGACGTGCCCGAAATCCCCCTTGTGGGCAGACCGGCCACGCTTGCGCAAGAGGGGCCTGATTGCCGCGGCATCGAGGAATTCGCAGCCGTCGGCTGCCGCAATAATTTCCATCGGCATGCCGATGTCAACGACATGGAGACTCCCGGCATGCTCCGCACCGGGCAACAGGACATGCCCCAGCTTGGGGAGAACAAAGGTGACCGTCAGATCCGCCCGCACCGCGCACCCCAGGACCCTGCCGGTTCCCGCGTCGATGCCGGAAGGGATGTCGACCGCAACCACCGGTTTTCCCACGGCATTGATCAGATGGATCGCGTCGGCGTACCCGTCCCGTACCTCGCTCTTCAGCCCGGTTCCCAGCAGGGCGTCCACCACAACGGTCGCATCCCGGAAAACCGAGGTATATCGGTCCAGTTCCCCCTGCTCCGGGCAGAACACAACGGCGCTATCGCTGAGATGGTCCAGGTTTGTCCGTGCATCCCCGACGATATCGTCGCGGCGGGCGAGAACGAACGTTGCCACATGCCACCCCCGCTCCCGCAGCAGGCGGGCGATCACATAGCCGTCTCCGCCATTGTTCCCCTTGCCCGCCACGATAACGGCCCGCTCCCCATGGCCGGTGCCGTATGCGCCGATGATCGCTTCGGCACAACCCCGTCCGGCATTTTCCATCAGCGTCAGCCCACTGACGCCGAACTCCTCGATGGCCCGCCGGTCCATCCACTGCATGGTTTCGCCGCTCACGACCTTCATCAGAACTCCAGAATTACGGATGCCACCGCACAGTTAGCGTCATGGGAGAGGGAAAGAAAGCATTTACCGAGCCCTTTGTCCGTGAAAAGACTCTCCGCCCCTCCGGAAAGCCTCAGTGCGGGCTTGCCGTAGCTGTCATGCACTACTTCCATGTCGCGCCAGGAAACGCCTTCCCTCAGCCCCGTCCCCAGCGCCTTGAGAAAGGCTTCCTTGGCGGCAAAGCGCAACGCGTAGTGCTGGGCGCTCCTCTTCTTTGCCGCGCAATAGTCCATCTCTGCCGCCGTGAACAGCCGCTGGAACAGGGAAACATTGTTCTCCGCGACAAACCGTTCAAATCGGGAGATATCCACTATGTCTATGCCTGTGCCGAAAATCACGCGGTCATCCCATTCCCAATCGTACTATACCCCATAAAAAGGCTTTTGCCACCAAGACAGCACCATCGCAAGAAAGTCGACGCAAGAGTTCAAGCCGACACCAGAAGCTCGCCATTGACGAGATTGATCGGCTTCCCCTGCAGGAATGCTTCGATGTTCCGCACCGTGACCGCCGTGAGGCGGCGCCGGGCATCAAGACTTGCCCAGGCGACATGGGGAGTGATCAGGCAATTGCGGGCGGAAAGCAACGGGTTGTCGGCCGTGATCGGTTCACGGGAAACCACGTCGAGCGCTGCGCCGGCAATCCTGCCGCTGTTGAGCGCCGCTGCCAGGTCCACCTCGTTCACCAGCCTGCCGCGGGAGGTATTCATGAAAAAGGCGGTTTCTTTCATGACTCCCAGCAGATCGCTGCCGACGAAGTGCTCGTTTTCCGCGGTGAGCGGGCAGTGGAGACTCACCACGTCCGCTTGGGCAAAAACCTCGCGGAGATCCAGCCATGTTACCGGCACGGACAGGGCAACATTCCTCGTGCTGCGGCTGTACGCCAGGATCTCCATACCGAATGCAGCGGCGATCTCCGCGACCCTTCGCCCGATGCGGCCGAGCCCTATGATACCGAGCCTCTTCCCGGCCAGTTCCACCAGAGGGGCTTTCCAGAATGTAAAATCGGGGGACCGGCACCACTCCCCCTCCTTGACCGCTCTGTCGTGTTCCCCCACCCGGTTGCAGAGCTCCAGGAGGAGCGCCATGGTGTGCTGGGCCACGGAATCGGTGCCGTATCCCGGCACGTTGGCGACCGGTACGCCGCGGCGTCCCGCCGCAGCCACATCCACATTATCGTAACCGGTGGCCAGTTCCGCGATAAAGCGGAGTTTCGGCAGCCGCGCCAGTGTCTCGGCGGCCAGCGGCGTTTTGTTGGTCAGGATGATGTCCGCATCAAGCGCCCGTCCAATGATTTCGCCATCTCCGGTCCTGTCGTAGACGGCCAGGGCGCCGAAACGGGCCAGAGCGTCCCAGGAATTGTCGCCGGGATTTACGGTCCAACCGTCAAGGATCACTATCTTCACAGGTTGTCCTGATGGGAGATGGTTATCCCATGGTCAAGAAATCTCTTCACCAGCCCGGTCGATTCCTCGGTGATGGCCAGAAATTCCACTCCGAACCCCTCCGGCAGTTTCTGCTTCTTTCTCGGCACACCGGAATTGACCCACGAAACGCGCCCCCAGGCTTCCACCAGATCGTTACTGTTGCCGGAAACGAGCATGCTCACCTCCACCTTGTCATCCTCCCGGACGTCACCATTATAGGCAACATAGAGCCCCCGGCTGCAGAGGTCCAGGCAGGTGCCGTACCTGTTTTCCCCGTTGTTGATCCTGAAGAGGACCTTGATCCTGCAAAGAATCCTCTTTTCGCGACGATTGATGTCCGGCAGAAACGTGCGGCCCATCTCCAGAAACAGCTTCCGGTCGATCGGCTTGGTCAGGAACCCGTCGCAACCGGCTTGTTTGCATCGCTCCACGCTTTCGTCCATCCCCTCCGTGGTGACCAGAATTACCGGTATGGAGCACAGGTCAGGGTCACTCTTAATGGCGGCGCAGCAAGTAACGCCGTCCATCTCAGGCATGTTCAGATCCATGAAAATGAGATCGGGACGGTTGTTCATGACGATCTCCAGGGCTTCCCGACCGTTTCCCGCCGTAAGGATGATCACCGGAGATTGCTTCAGATACTCCTGCTCCAGCTTGAGAAAAAGTTTCGTATCATCCACCAGCAATATTTTTGGTACGGCCATGGTAAAACCTCCAGCGATCAGCTTTCCAAGAGACTCAAGCGGCCACATCCCGCAACACAACGGGTGCTGTCCGGAGGCTATATGAGGTATTCGGCACAACGGCCGTTGCTCAAGATCCTGCGTCTCCCCTTCACGGTATGGATGGTGCAGCGCCCTTTGACATTGTTCAGGCATTCATAGGCGGAGCAGACGATATAGGCACAGTCGCCGGGATCGGTCAGGAGCAGGTCGAGCAGGTCGGCAATAACGTCGTTTTGACCGATTGCAGCGGCAACACCCTCCATGTTCTTCTTCATCCGGACATCCTCATAAGCCATGGTGCGGCTGTTATTTTTTCACAAGCCAGGCAGCGATCTTATCCTTGCCGTCACGGGCCGTCATCGTCATACCTGCGGAAGGCATTACACGTCTTTTACGAGATCGACCATATCCCGCACCGCCCGGTCGAGTCCGACCAGTACCGCCCGGGACACGATGGAATGGCCGATATTGAACTCTTCGATCCCACCCAGCGCGGCGATTTTTTTTATGTTCGCGTAGTTGAGACCGTGACCGGCATTGACCCCCAGCCCGATCCTGGCGGCGAGTTTCACCGCATTGCCGATCCTGGCCAGTTCTTCCTCCTCGGTTTTCCCATCTTCTGCATCCGCATACGTGCCGGTGTGGATCTCCACGTAGTCGGCGCCGATTTTATCGGCTGCCTTCACCTGGTCCGGGTCGGGATCGATGAAGAGACTGACCGTGATGCCGCCTTCCCGGAGCTTCTCGATGACCTCTGCGAGGGCTTCCATGTTGAGCCGGACATCGAGCCCCCCCTCGGTGGTGAGTTCCTGGCGCTTCTCCGGCACCAGGGTGCACATGTCGGGTCGTACCGTGAGGGCTATATCGACCATCTCCACGGTGGCGGCCATCTCCAGGTTGAGCCTGGTCTGCACCGTCTGCCGGAGCAGTTTCAGGTCCCGGTCCTGGATATGGCGCCGGTCCTCGCGCAGATGGATCGTGATGCCGTCCGCTCCGGCCAGCTCCGCCATGACTGCGGCGGCGACGGGGTCGGGCTCCGCTCCTCCCCGTGCCTGGCGGATCGTGGCGACGTGATCGATGTTTACCCCTAATCTGGCCACGTTACTTACCTCCGATCTTCTTCTCGACCAGGTCCGCGATCTCCTTGGCCCAGCCGGTAATCCGGTATTTGTCCGGCCCCTCCAGCATGATCCGGAGCAGCGGCTCGGTGCCCGAATAGCGGATCAGTATCCGCCCGTCATCCTTCAGTTCCTGCTCGATGTGCCTGATCAAACCAGACACTTCGGGGATGGTCATGATATCCTTTTTCTCGGCAACCCTGACGTTGACCAGGACCTGGGGCAGCGGCACCATCACCTCCGCCAGTTCAGACAGGGCCTTGGTGCGGCGGCGCATGATCGCAAGCACCTGCAGTGCGGACAGCATGCCGTCACCCGTGGTGTTGTGGTCGAGAAAGATCATGTGCCCCGACTGTTCCCCGCCGAGATTATACCCCTTGCGGCGCATCTCTTCCACCACGTAGCGGTCTCCGACTGCGGTCTTGACAACCTTGCCTCCGGCCTTCTTCACGGCGATGTCCAGCCCCATGTTGCTCATCACCGTTGCCACCAGGGTATTCTTCCGGAGCTTTTTCTGCTCCAGCATATCGGTGGCACAGATGGCCATGATGTGATCACCGTCCACCTCGTTGCCGAACTCGTCGACGAATATCACCCGGTCCGCATCGCCGTCCAGGGCGATACCCAGGTCCGCCCGGTGCTCCTTGACCGCCTCGGCTATCACCTCCGGATGCAGGGAGCCGCAGCCTGCATTGATGTTCGTGCCGTTCGGCTTCACCCCCACGGCGATCACCTCCGCCCCCAGCTCTTCCAGCACGGCCGGCGCAACTTTGTAGGCCGCCCCGTTGGCGCAGTCGAGCACGATCTTCATCCCGGCCAGGTCCAGGTCCTTCGGGAACGTGCTCTTCAGGAAGACCACATACCGGCCGACCGCATCGTCGATGCGAAAGGCCTTCCCCACTTCCGTGGCGGTGGGGCGCAGCGAGTCGATCTTTTTAGAGAAGATCAGCTCCTCCATCCTGAGTTCCATATCGTCGGGGAGCTTGTAGCCGTCGCGGGAAAAAAACTTGATGCCGTTGTCCTGAAACGGGTTGTGCGAAGCAGAGATCACGACGCCTGCGTCGGCCCGCATGGACGAGGTGATGTTGGCGATCCCCGGCGTGGGGAGGGGCCCCACCAGCAGGACATCGACACCCATGGAGCAGATCCCCGCGGCAAGGGCATTTTCAATCATGTAACCGGAGAGCCGGGTATCCTTGCCGATGACGATCCGGTGCCGTTTATGGCCGTTCTTGAAGATATACGCGGCGGCCCTGCCGATCTGCATGGCCATCTCCGACGTCATGGGATAGACATTGGCCACCCCCCTCACGCCGTCCGTTCCGAAAAGCTTCTTCATGGTGATCTCCTGTTCAGCTGCAAAACAAAAACGAGGTTATGCCAACGCATTAAACGCGCTGGCTGTTCATTCCATCCCGGAGCGTTTTCCCTCTGCCTTTCCCGCCAGTTTCAACTCCAGAGCGGAAGGGTACACGCGCGTGATGCGAAGCCCGCTCCGCAGGGGGACGGCTCTTTCCAGATTTGCAAACATCACGGTCCCCTCCCCTACCCCCCCGAGGTCGAGAGTAGCCGCCAAGCTCTGCTTGTCGAGCTGCATCAGAAGGATCTTCGGTCCGGCAATTCTGAGATCGAGAAAGATCGGCGTCCGGTTCACGATGGCAAGCCGCGGCGAAAGGTTCTGAAACCGGACGGGGACCGTGACACCTGTCTCCCCGTCCATTCCCAGGGTCACGAAGAGCCAGAGCACCACCGCCAGAAAAAGCGAGAGCGCCTTCAGGCCAAGATTTTCCGTCAGCATCTGCGGCACATTCATGAGAGCCACCGCGGTTCCAAAAGCCTCTTCAGGACCTTCCTCAGGGTAGCGGGTGCAAGGTCGCGGGTGATCCGTCCCCCTACAACCACGGATATTTTCCCGGTCTCTTCGGAAACCACGACAACCACGGCATCCACCACCTCGGTCAAACCGATGGCTGCCCGGTGCCTGGTGCCCAGGGCCTTGCTGATCGCCGGGTTCTGGGTAAGAGGGAGAAAACAGCCCGCCTTTGTCAATTTCCCCTTCTGGATAATAACCGCACCGTCGTGAATCGGCGAATAGGGGAGAAAAATGGAGGTAAGAAGCTCACTGGTGACCTTTGCGTCAATTTCGGTCCCGACGGCGATGAAATTGGCGAGAGGCATATCCCTTTCGAACACGACCAACGCCCCGATTTTTTTCAGGGCGAGCGCTTCAGCCGCAGAAGCCAGTTCCTCGATGACCTGGCAGGCTTCATCCTGGCCCTGGTCCGTGCCGGACCGGTTGCGTCTCGTGGTGACGAAGGCCCTGCGGATATCGTGTTGAAAAACGACAACGAGGATGACAATGAGGGAGCCGAAAAAGTTATCGGCAAGCCAGGTTACTGTCCGGAGCCCGGCAAATCTGGACAAGAGGAAGACAAGGAGCATCAGGGCAAACGAAAGGATGAAGCGGGTAGTCAGGGTCCCTTTCAGGAGTGCAATGACACGATAGATGATAAAGGCCACCAGAACAATATCCAGCAGATCCAGGAGCCAGCCGATATTTTGCAGAAAGTCCATCATCCCTGTCACCGCGGCGTCTCGTGAGTCGGCAGGAAAAATCTCCGTGGACGTGCTTTTTCCCGGCCATCGCTAAAGCGGCCCTTTCGCCGGCCCGATGAGCGCCATGGCCATATCTGCGACGTCCCTCATCTCGCGGACATCGTGGACCCTGAGTATGGAAGCGCCATTGCCAAGAGCGAGTGCAACCGTTGCGGCGGTGCCGAAGACCCTGTCAGCCACCGGACGATCCAGAACCGCCCCGATGAAAGACTTCCGGGAGGTACCGACCAGAATGGGGCGTCCCAGCACGGAAAACTCGGACAGCTTTCTGAGGATCTCCAGATTACCCCGGACGCTTTTCCCGAAACCTATGCCGGGATCGACCACGATCCTTTCCGGCGCTATGCCTGCCGCTTCTGCCAGGGAGAGCGACCATTTCAGGGATGCCGTTACCTCGGAAATCAGGGAACTGTAGGCGGTATCCTTCTGCATGTCGTCAGGTTTTCCCCTGGTATGCATAAGGACCAGTCCGGCGTCCGCCGAGGCGACCACCATGGCCATTCTCTCATCGAAGGTGAGGCCGCTGATATCGTTGACGATCTCGGCCCCCGCCGCAAGGGCTTCTTTGGCAACGGCAGACTTGAAGGTGTCGACGGAGACGGGGACCGCCAATTCCCCTGCCAGCCGCTCCAGAACAGGCATGATGCGGCGCAGCTCCTCATCCTGATCGACTGGGCAGGCACCCGGTCTGGTGCTTTCTCCGCCGATGTCGATGATATCCGCTCCCTCCTCCTGCATCGCGAGGGCACGTTCTACGGCTTCGTCGGCTGCAGAGAATCTGTTGCCGTCAGAGAAGGAGTCGGGGGTCACGTTGAGGACCCCCATGATACAGGGCCTACGGGAAAGATCGAGTGTTCGTTTCCCGATCTTCCATATCCGGGGGGGATCTGCTTCCGTATCGAGAAGCCGGAGTATGTCGGCTGACAGCGATGGCAGACCGAAAGACTGCTGCGAGAGATTGGCGCAGAGTCTGCGCAACTGCTTGTCGGTTCCCATCAGGATGATGGAGGCCTCGCCATGCCCTGTCCCGGAAGGCATGGCCACGTCTCCGCCAAGCGAACGGAGTTCCTTCTTGAGTATATCCCCCTCGCGAGAGCCGATGCGGTCCAGCAGCAGGAGCCGGTGAAGCATCTGAGGCCCGAGGTTGCGGATGCTGAATGGGTCAAGGCCGATCTCCGCCAGCTCCCGCTCTGCATCCAGCGGTGATTTGACCGATAGAACCCTGAGGGAACAGGTCATTAAAGGGGAGCTTCTGCCGTATCAGGAGCAGTTCCCCTGACGATCATCTCTACTTCCTCGCCGCTCAGGTTCTCCTTTTCGACGAGTTCGAGGGAAAGCCGGTGGAGAATGCCGATGTTATCGTTCAGCAACTGCATAACCCGCATATAGGAGTTGTCAACGATACTTCTGATTTCCCCGTCGATCTCGACCGCAGTGGCTTCGCTGTAATTCTTGTGGGTAGCCATTTCCCGGCCGAGGAAGATCTGTTCATCCTTCTTGCCGAAGGTCACCGGCCCCAGTTTGTCACTCATCCCCCATTCGCAGACCATCTTCCGGGCAATTTCGGTAGCCCGTTCAATGTCGTTGCCAGCTCCGGTTGTCTTGGAATTGAAGATGATTTCCTCCGCAGCCCGCCCGCCCATGAGAACCGCAATCCTGTTCAGGAGCGATTCCTTGGAGTAACTGTGCTTGTCCTCGCTGGGAAGCTGCATGGTGACGCCAAGCGCCATCCCCCTGGGGATGATCGACACCTTGTGGATCGGGTCAGTACCGGGAATAAGCTTGGCCACGAGGGTATGGCCCGCCTCGTGGTAGGCGGTATTCTTCTTTTCCTCTTCGGAGATCACCATGCTGCGGCGCTCCACTCCCATGAGCACCTTGTCCTTGGCGTCGTCGAAGTCCTGCATCTCGACCATGCTCTTATCCTTGCGCGCCGCCAGAAGGGCTGCCTCATTGACCACATTGGACAGGTCGGCGCCGGAAAAACCGGGGGTGCCGCGGGCGACAACACCAAGGTCGACATTGGGCGCAAGGGGAGTCTTCTTGGCATGCACCTTGAGAATCATCTCCCTTCCCTTGACGTCGGGGCGGGGGACCACCACCTGCCGGTCGAAACGGCCGGGGCGGAGCAGCGCCGGGTCCAGCACGTCGGGGCGGTTGGTGGCAGCGATAAGGATCACCCCTTCATTGGACTCGAAACCGTCCATCTCCACCAGGAGCTGGTTCAGGGTCTGCTCGCGCTCGTCGTGCCCCCCCCCGAGTCCGGCGCCGCGATGCCGGCCCACGGCATCGATCTCGTCGATAAAGATGATGCAGGGGGCGTTCTTTTTCCCCTGGACGAACAGGTCGCGCACCCGGCTCGCCCCGACACCGACGAACATCTCTACGAAGTCGGACCCGGAGATGGAGAAGAAGGGGACCCCCGCCTCTCCCGCCACCGCCCGGGCAAGGAGGGTCTTGCCGGTGCCCGGAGGACCGACCAGCAGGACCCCTTTGGGAATCCGCCCCCCCAGCTTGGTGAATTTTTTCGGGTCCTTCAGAAACTGGATGATCTCTTCCAGTTCCTCCTTCGCCTCGTCCACCCCTGCCACGTCCTCGAAGGTTATCCTTCCCTGGGCTTCCGTGAGGAGCTTGGCGCGGCTTTTGCCGAAGGCCATGGCTTTCCCCCCGCCGGCCTGCATCTGCCGCATGAAGAAGATCCAGACCCCGACCAGCAGGATGAGCGGGAACCAGGAGATAAATATGGAAAACCAGGAGAATTTCTCCTCCTCCGGCCGCGCCGAGATGGCGACGTTCTTCTCGAGCAGCTTCTCAACCACTTTGGTATCGCCCGGCTTGTAGGTCTTGAACTCCTTGCCGTCGCTGAACTTGCCGGTCACGTCGTTTCCCTGGATCGTGACGCCTGAAACCTTGCCGGCATCAACGGCGGCAATAAAGTCGCTGTAGCTCAGCTTCTCCTGAACCGGCTTCGGTTTATTGAAAAGGTTGAACAAAAGGATCATCATCAGACTGATCACCAGCCAGAGCGCGATATTTTTGTAAAACTGATTCAAGGATACCCCCGTATCACCTGCATGCCGGCGAGCGCCATGCAGGATGTTTTAAAAGTGGTAGTAATCTTTAGGAAATTAGCACAAAGGTGTCCACTTTACAAGTCATTAAGGGGAAAACCCAAGAATTTCCGCCCGCATGATCCTTCCCGTCCGTTCAGTGATGCGCGTTTGCGCGGAAACCCGCAGGGTGCAGACCCAGATGATGTTACCTCTGCTGAGGAGCAGCGGGAGCCGGCGCCGGGTCTGCAAAGGGACCTTTTCGTCTATGAAGATATCCTTCACCTTCTTGTGCCCGGACATGCCGAGGGGGATGATACGGTCACCCGCACAAAACGCCCTGACCACCCATGGGAAAGGGGCTGCGTCGGCATCGAAACAGGCGACAGCGGGGGTGTCCCCCCCCCGCATGCCGGGAAATTCCGCCTCCTCTACCAGGAGAGTGCCTCCACCCGGGAGGGGATATGCACCGGGGCCTTCCAGGACCACCTCGGGCAACGCCTCCCCCGCCGTGCCCGGAGACGCACGGAAGGTAACCGTATCGTAACTCCTGGCCACCCGGATACCGCCCGGCAGAACAAGGGTGGCGTGAGGCCGCGGTGAAACAACGAGCCTGTCGATGTCATGCAGGTGACGGGAACCGATCCGGGCAAGACTCCCCTTGGCCAGCAAAATGGCACGGCGATAGAGCCGCAGGCGGACCCCCGCAAGCTCTGCCCTGAGGCCGGTCGCGCAGAGAGTCGCCATCCCCGTTTCTCCCCTGCCGTGACGGGAGAAAGCGGCAGCCGTAACCTCTTCAAGGAGCTCTTCGTCCGCGGCCAGCACGTCGGCCATGGCAACCAGCCGGCCGCGGACGGAAGGATTGTAGGTCGCAAGGTACGGAAGCAACTCGTGCCGGACACGGTTGCGGAGAAAGCTCGTGTCCGTATTGGAGCTGTCATTGCGGTAGCTCATCCCCCGGGACAGCAGATAGGCCTCGATTTCGGCGCGCGTCACCCCGAGGAGCGGCCTGACGAGCCTTTCCCCCGATTTAGGTGCCATGCCGGCGAGTCCCGCCGTACCCGCCCCGCGCAAGAGCCGCATCATGACGGTTTCGGCCTGATCGTCGGCATGATGCGCCACGGCAATGGCGTTTGCCCGATACCTGGCCGCAACCTCGCGGAGAAAGGCATATCTCGCCACCCTCCCCGCCTCCTCCAGGGAGAGTTTTTCCCGCCTGCTCGCCGACCTCACATCGGCCCTCCCGATCTCGCACGGCAGCCCATACCGGGCGGCGAGCAGGCGGACAAAGGTCTCGTCATCGTCAGATTCGTCACCGCGCAGGGTGTGATTCAGGTGGGCCACTACCAGGGAAAGGCGAAATTGCTCCAGGGAGACGAGGATATCCAGCAGCGCAACGGAATCGGCGCCGCCGGAGACGGCGACAACCACCGTATCGCCACTATCGAACAGGGAATGAGCCCTGATGGTTTTCAACACCGTATTGCGCACGAGCCACCCGCTGCTGCCGGTCATCGGCAGATGAACGTACCTGACGACAGGGTATAAAAAAACCCCTCTTTAATCAAGAGGGGTTTCTGTATGGTGGCGGTGCAGGGACTTGAACCCCGGACACTACGGATATGAGCCGTATGCTCTAACCAGCTGAGCTACACCGCCGTGGAATCTGGCTTTCCGGACGTATAAAAAACCTCCTTGGGTTTACCAAAGAGGTATCTATTCACATTACTCTCCGAGTGCGCCGCCGACAAATCGATACTTCAACGCGCTCGGAATCGTTACTGTATAGACCATATCTCCCGGCTTGTCAAGAAAAAAGGGGAAAGAAAATCCGGGAAGCCGCCTGCTGTCACAGATTCGCAAACTTCCCGGCCAGATCGTTGTCGATCACGTAGATGCAGACCTCCTTTGCGCCGTTCTTGGTGTATCGGAACTTGTTGCAGAGGTTGCCTATGAGGAAGGCGACGTCATACCTGATCCTCTTGTCGTAGGTCTTGAAGGCCGGGGTATCGAAATCCTTGATGGCGCGGCGGAAGTTCTCGTTTTCCAGGAACGGGTCGAGCGCCTTCTCCTTCAGGTTGTGGATGTACCGCTCGTGGAGGTCGTGGAACAGGCGGGTATCGCTGATCGCCTTTCCCTCTCCCATGATCTCCTGGGTGAGGGTCGCGGCCGTATATTCTTTCTGTGTATCCCGGCGAAAGACAAGCGCCTTGTCCCGCTCCACCCCTCCACCGAGGAGACGGACCTCGATCGCCTCGAAAAACGGCTCGGTGACTTCCAGCTTGTCGCCGGTAAAACGGCTCGTCACGGCCGTCCCCGGCTCGAAGCTGATGGCGAACAGGTAGTTCTGGATCTCCCGGGAGATCTGCTCCTCGTTATAGGAATAGAGCGACTCCTTCACTTCCTGGAGGACCGTGTAGTTGTACATGCGCAGGAGCGAATCGAGGAATCCCGCCGGGATCTGGCCGGTCAGCTCCGGGTGGAGCCGGGTAAAGTAGGCATACAGCTCGGCCATGCTGATCATCTTGTCCTTGCGGGCAAAGGTGGAGTAGAAATCGTTGAAGATCTTGATCGAGTCGCGGCCGGAAAAGCCCCGGTCCCCCTCCGCCTCCGACTCGTCGATGACTCCGCGGCGCACCTTGGCGGTGAGCGCCTTCCGGTCCTCCTCCGTGAGCCACGAAGGGATGTGCCCGGTGTAGAGCTCCATCTTGAGAAGCTGGAGGTTCGCATCGCAGTAGAGACTGTACTTCTCCGGGTCGCCGATCCAGGCGAGGAGCGCATCAGAGCGGGAATTGAGGCGGGAGGAGATGATGACCCGGGCGAAGTTGTGCAGCACCCGGGGGAGAAACCCTTCATCCAGGTGCTTGCCGAAGACGTTCCGGTAGATATCCACCTCCGTGTTCAGATCGAGTACGTAGGAGATCTTGATGTACTCGATCCGGTCGGAGAACGACTGGAAGAGCTGGATGTTCTTCTTGTCCTCCGGGTTCATGACCGCGAGGAACAGTGAATTGACATTCTCCTCCAGGTCCTCCACCTTGTGGACCCCTTCGCTGACGATGTTGTGGAGCTCGATGAGGCGCTCCACGTTGTGGGACTTGATGTCCATCAGGGCGTAGATGCCGTTGTTGGTCCGCGCATACCGGGAAAAGATGTAGTTCACCACGTTGCTGTCCCGCAGCAGAGCGGTGATCCGCCCCTGCAGCATCTCGTTGAACAGAACGTGCTGCCTCGCCGGCCGGTCCCCCGGGGCGAAGACGCTGATCCCCTCGCCCAGACGCCGGTTGAAACGGTACGGCCTGGCATATACCATCCGGAACACCTCCGCCGGGCTCTTCACCCGCGAAAGGAGCGCCTGGTAAAGAGAGCTGCAGATGGTGCAGGGGTTGTCCCTGAAGACCCACTCGTACTCCTTCTCGGTGAACAGTTTCCACTTGATCTCGTCGTTTTTCAGGAGATCGTCGAAGAAGGCACGGCGGTGGTGTTTCGGGATGATCAGGAGCGGATGGTCGTGGGAAGGACAGGCCACCTCCACGTACTCGCCGGCAAAAAGGGAGTTCTTCGCCTCCAGGACCTGCCCCTGCTCCAGTTCGTACTCATCGAGCAGCTTGGTCAGCTTGTCGAGAAACTGGTTCACCTGGTGGGGCGCGAAGCTCGCCATCTGCTGCCGGGAGAGGCGCCAGATGACCTCGTAGCCGGCGTTCTCCTCCAGATTGGCGAACTTCTCGAACTTCATCAGGAGGTTATTGAGGAAAGTACTCTTGCCGCTCCCCGGCGGCCCTTCGAAGATATAGATCTTGTTCTGCTGGGCGCCCCGCTTCCACGCCTCCACCAGGTTGATGAGCCTGTTGGCAAAGAGACGGTCGGCAAAGAACGGGTGGTCGGTCCCCTCCACGAAGAGGCGCCGGCATTCGTAGGAGACGTAGTGGATCGACTCCGGGTCATCCGGGTACTCGTCCACCCCTTCCTTCAGGTAGCTCACGATCATGTCGTGGAAGAGCTGGAATATGTTGCGGATCACGGCCTCGGGGCGCACCACGAGCACCTTGAGGAATTCGTCGAAGGAAACGGGAGCGCGCTGCTCCCATTCGCTCATGCTCCGGTCGATATGTCGGAATGCCTTGTCGATGTTGTCCATGTATGACCCCAGGCCCCCAATCATTCCCCCTTCCCTTGATGGGAGGACCCAAAGGGCCTAAAGGGGCGAGGGGGAGGGTTAAGGTTTTGAGTGGGCTATCACCACCACCCCAGCCCTCCCCTTTATGCCCTTTGGGTACATCAAGGGGGAGGGAGTATCAGCGCCTGCCTCTAAAGATTCGTCTTCGTCAGCTTGCGATTCTCCATCGTGTAGAGCACCCTCCGCCAGTAGACCACATCTTCCTCCCCGGATGCCGGGGCATACCCCTCCTGGGGCGGAGGGAGGACCACCTCGCTCGTCTCCAGATGGACCTTCTCTCCCCAGAGGAACTCAATGCCGAGCATGGTATTGGCGATGAATTCCTGGACCAGGGGCTTCTCCTCGAAGCGATGGACAAGGTAGAGCGCTCCGTCCACGCTCTTCCGCCGGTCGATGCCGATCACCGGGGGATGATAGAGGAGGTCGAGGAGCATCTGGCGGTAGTCGGCAACGTTTCTGCTCTTCACGTAGTACTCCCACACCATCCGCTGTCGGTTGACCCGCTTGCCCGTCACGAACAGACGATGGCGATTGACGAAATCCTGGTCGACGAATGTGTTGAGGAAGAGATAGTCGGCGAAGTGTTCCCGTACGTGGAAGATATACTCCCGCCCCCCACCGGTAGCGGCGTCGTAGCTCTCCCGTTTTGCCGCATCCCGGAGCCGCCGGAAGTCGAAGGTAAACTTGCCCCGGTCGGCCGCCTCCTCGATCTGGTGAAAGAGCCTCATCCCCAGGGCGTACGGGTTGAGCCCCACACGCGGCAGCGAGGTCACCCCGGCGTGAACCCGGGCAAAGTCCACCTCATGGCCGCGGATTCGCTCGTCATCGAGAAAAAGCTTCTCGTGCCAGTAACTCGCCCACCCCTCGTTCATGATCTTGGTCCTGATCTGGGGCTGGAAGTAGACAGAGGTGGTCCGGACGATCTCGATGACCGGTTTCATCCACTTGTTCTCGTCCCGGTTAAGGAAGGGAGAGTGCTCCAGGAGAAACTGGAGAAGATCGAGCCGAACCGGCTCCCGCTCTTCCAGGAACTTGTGGAACATCGCCTCGAATTCCGGAAATTTCCGCATTACATCGGCAAAGAAGTTGTCGTCAGCCATATCCCCGAACTTTTTCAGGCAGTCGTTGTATCGCTCGATCTCCTTGATGTACTCGGCAGTCTTCGCCCTTTTCACCGACTGGAGGAACACGTCGAAGTAGTAGTCGCGCCGCTCTTCCTGGGGGGAAGGAGAGGGACGGTCGAGGCGGGCCAGTTCGTCGAAGTAGCCGACCAGGTTGTCGATACCCCGGGCAAACTCGATCACATAGTCTACCCAGTGCCCCTTTTCCGAGCGGAGCCGGGCGATCAGGCGCTTGTCGGCGAGTGCCTGCCCCGCCAGATCGTACTCCCAGGTGTGGCGAAAGAACTGGTTGTTCTGGAAAAAGTCGATATGCGCCAGGACATGGTAGAAAATCATCACGTTCAGCCAGTCGGGGTTATTGTCGTTATAGAAGGAGATGGCGGGCCGGGTGTTGATCACCGTCTCGTACGGATTGTGCGGGTAGAGCTCGTAGCGCCCCTTTTCCTTCAACACCTCCACGTCGTGAACCCAGTAGTCGTAGAGGGTGGGGATCATCACCTTGGGGCTGAGCTCGATCATGTCCCGGTTCGTGACGATGTACTCCAGGGTTTCGTCGGCGAAACGGAGCCCCGCGGAGCGCGCCCGCTCCTTGCACCCTTCCATGATCCGCTTGGTATGTTGATCGATTAATTGCATGATTTGCCAGTCTGTAGGGGCGCCGCTTGCCGCGCCCGATTATGAATCCAAGTCGTCAACAGGGCGCAGCACGCAACGCCCCTACGAAATCAATCGCTTGATTCCTTCTATCAGCCTCGCCTCGTCCGCGTCCTCTCCCATCGTGTCGAGCCTGAGAAGCTCCGGTTTCTCCTGCAGGAGTCCCGACCCTTCCAGGTAGCTCTCCACCTCGCTCTTCCCCCCCCCGCCGTAGGAGTGGCGCACCACGGTCACCCCCATCCGGCTGGCATAGGTGAGCATCTGCTTGAGTTCGGGGATCGACTCTTTCCCCTCCGTGTCCCAGTCGTCCCCGTCGGTGCCGTGGAACACGTAGATGTTGTAGTCCTTCGCCAGGTTCTCCTTCTGCACGATCTCGTTCACCAGCCGGTAGGCGGCAGCCACCTTGGTCCCCCCCGCCACCTTGGAGTTGTAGTAGGTGTAGAAGTCGGGGACCTCCTTTGCCTCGTTGTCGTGGAGGATGAAGCGGGACTCCACCTGCATGGCGTACTGGTAGAGAAGCCAGCTGTAGATCAGTACATGCTGGGAGGCGACCAGTTCGGTCGCCTTGCCGTCCATGGAGCCGGAGTAGTCCCGGACAAAGAAGACCAGCGCCTGGGACTCGTAATCGAGCTCCCGGGAGAGTATCCGGTAGACCTTGTCGCGCGGCGCGATGAGGAAGCGGGAGGTATCGATGTCGTCCAGATCCGGGATGTTGCCGAGGGCGATGTTCGTTTCGAGTATCCGCCGCAAGGTCGCCTTCTTGTCGAGGATCTGGCCGAAGCCGCGGTTCCTGTCGGTCAGCTCGTAGCTGTAGCGGACCAGCGTCGCCTTCTTCCCCTTGTCCTTCAGGTTCGGGAGCTCGAACCGCTCGGTCAGGATCTTCCCCAGGTCGTAGGCGGTCGACTCCATCTCGTGGGACTCCCCCTCGCCATGACCTGCTCCTCCGCCCCCTTCACCCCCTTCCGGGCGGACCGGCTGCTCGCCGATCACCTCACCTTCCTCTCCCTCGCCGCTCCCCCCCTGCCCTTCTTCCTCCCGAGGGAGCCTGACCCGGTCGTGGATGAACTTCTCCTCCACCGTGGTCGGCACGATAACGAAGCGCTCCTTCCCCCCCCGGCCGGGGCGGATCAGGCGGCCGATCCGGATCTTGCGCGGGAAACCGTCCTTCTCCCGCAACCGGTCCCGCTCCAGAAGCTCGTCCAGCGACCGGATGCCGGCGGTGTACGAAGCGCGCGGGGCGTCCATGTCCTGGAGCGCGGCCAGGTCGCCGCAGCCGTAGAAGGGGTGCGGCTCGACGATCTCGCGCAGCGGTGCGTCCACCTCGTGGCCCCGCTCTTCGGAGAGCTCGGCGCGAACCCGCTCCTCCCGCTCGGGGGAGAGGCATTGTTCTTTCTGTTGTCGCATCTGTTTCGGATCCATGTCTGCTTCCGGGCGACGCATGCGTCGCCCCTACGGGAGCGAAGCAACCGTAGGGTTTTCTGGTTTGACCAAACGGACGCGGATTTTCGTCAAGCCTCGTCTTCCTGGGTGCAGAAGTACTCTATGGTCTTCTCCGCGCACGTCCGGCAATACCCGAGCTTCTTCAGCATGGTGTCGATCATCCGGTCGTACAGCTTCTGGTTCTCCTCGTTGGTCCGGTTGGCGAGCGCCCCGATCAGGCTCCCCGCCCCTGCGATGTCGCTCTTGAGCCGCACGTCGGTCACCGCCTTGACCAGCTCCAGGTTGTCCATGAAGTCGTAGGAGGGCTCGACGGAGATCTTCTGGCCGTAGATCTTGCGGATCGAGGTGCGGAAGCTCTCCCGCTGTTCTTCGGTCTTGAGCCCGAGCCGGTCCTCGATGTTGCGCACATAGCGCTCGTCGATCTTGATCGCCTTCAGCTGGCCGCTCTGGGGGTCCTTGTACTTCCACAACTTGTCGGGTCCCAGGTTCTCCGCATCGATCCCGACGATCATGTTCACGTAGTTCATCACGTCCCGGCGGATGGCATACGGCTCGTCCATGTAGGCGTTGAACATCTCGGTCATGATCCGTTCGCGGTAGAGCCCCTTGGCGATCTTCAGGTCGTCCAGGTACTTGCCCCGGTCGGCCGCATCGGTCACGTAGTCGAGGATCACCCGCTCCAGTGCCCGGAACACGTCGTGCGCCACCATGCAGCGCCCCTCGTTGGTTTCCGAGCTTTCCGCCAGCACCTGCATGGTGCGGCCGAGGTTGCGCTGGCCGATCCCCTTCTGGCCGAAGCGCTTGGTGATGTCCGGCTCCTGGTTCAACGTATCGATCACCTCTGCGAGAGTCTTCATGCTCTTTTCCCCCGCCACCTCGCCGGCGGCGAGCTTCAAGGTCTCCACCGGGGTGAGCTTTTCGGAACGGGGGAGCCGGGTCAGGACCACCGCCACGCTCGTCGCGTAGTTCAGGTTCGGATCGAGATGGAGGTCCTCCCGCATGAGGGTGGTCTTGGTTTCGCCACCGATGGCGTAGCCGGTCAACTGCTCCTGCATCCGGTAGTGGGTGTTGTGGGAGACGTAGCAGATCCGGCAGCGGTCGATGATCGGCGCCTCCTCCTTCTCGGACAAGAAGTGGTTGAACTCCGAGTTGTTGCTGGTGGCGACAATCAGGGTGTCGATCGGCCACTTGTAGCCGTCGATCTCGATCGTCCGGTTCTGGATCACCCCCAGGTAGACCTGGACCAGGTCCTTCTTGTTCTTGTATATCTCGTCGGCGAAGTGGATGCCGCCCCCCGCCACCCGGGCGAGCGCGCCGCGCCGCAGGTCGAAGCGGTACGGATTGTTGGTGTCGGTGATGTGGAGCATCCGCTGGATCGACTCCTCCCCGAGGAGGTCGACGGCGGAGGAAGTGATCTTGTCCTTTGCCGGGTACTTGCCGGTCACCGTGCCGAGACTCTCGGTAAGGGGAACCGGGATGATCTCCACGAATTCCAGCATCTCGTCGATGTCGCCGCCGGTGAAGTTGCGGATGTCGTTCCACATGTAGCCGCTGCATGCCCCCAGCGGCCGGTAGCTGGCGAAGAGCGTCTCGATCTCCCGGTCGGTGAAGCCGTACCGTTCGGCAAGGAACTTCCTGTTGTCGTCCGGGTCGGGGAAAAGGTTCATGGCGAGAACCATCGGGTCTTCGTAGGTCTGGGACTCGATCACGGCGATCTTGCCGTAAGAGCCGAGCCGGTCCATGCCGACCAGGCGCCAGGTGTAGCGCCGGTTCTCCGGAAGGGAGAGGAACTGGCGGTACTTGCCGCACAGGTATTCGACGAAGAAGGTCTTGCCGTTTCCCGGCTCACCCACCAGGACGAAGGCCATCTCCTTGGACGACCCCCCTTCCGCCGCATCCTTGACAAAGGAGACGAAGCTGTTGATCTCGTCGTACATCCCGACCGGGTGTTTCCTGCCGGCGCGGAAAATCGTGAAGTCGTAGGTCGTCCGCGTGTTCACCACGACCTTTTCGATCCCCCCGTCCAGGATCATCCGCGACACCGCCTGGAACGCATTCTCGAAGCTCCGCTTCCCCTCCTTCACCTCCGCGAGATGGTGATGGAGTGTGTTCGCGCTGGTAGTGCTCATGGTCCCCTCCCCA
>DATDNF010000067.1:0-8365 GCA_036518435.1 Geobacteraceae bacterium | reverse complement strand
TTCCATGAAGGAGCGCATCGGGCACCCCGCCGAGCACTTGCCGCACTGGAAGCAGCGCCGCACGCTACTGCCCGACAAGGCCTCCACCTGCCGCACGAAGCCGAGGTTCATCGTCTCGGCGGAGAGTTGCATCTTTGTGTTTTTCAACCTGGCTCCCTGATTCGCCATGAAATGTTTCGGCAGGGCGTTGATTCTGCCTGAAATAACGCTGCTGGAGGTATATAGCAAATCCTGCGCCAACGAAATTTTCGCAAAGGCTCTTCTCCCGCCGCGACGACGGAGTGCGTCCGGACGGAAACCGGTTGTAATATAGGGCTTTTTGAGCGGAAAGGAACACCGGGCTTCCGCCGCACATCGGCGGCCGGACCGGACAATTTCCGCTGTTGCGGCCGGGAAATGTGGCCAATCTCCACATTGTGGCTTTTCTTCCCACAACCGCCATTGTCTTGGAACCATCACCCGGCACATACGTGTGGACAATGTCTACAAAAGCAAAAACCGCTTCCCCATATGGAGAAGCGGTTTCAAGATACTGCCTTTCAGTTGTGGCCGATGGACTGCCTATTTATCACGGCGGGCCGGTGTCAGACAGCTGTTCGTTTGCACTCGGCTGCGGCAGGGGCGGAGGCAACGGCTTGGCGGCTTCCCCGCCATGCTTGGGACAGTGCTCGGTCGGCTCCGTCCCCGGGATGTAGAACTCGTCCCTTTTTACCGGACAGTCGGGGGTCGCCAGGTAGCCTGTCGCAGGGTCAATGGCAACGGAGACGACCGTATCCGGTTTCGGGAAATCGACGACCGGTTTGGCGGCCAGGGCCTGCCGCATGAATCGTCCCCAGATGGGGGCGGCGACAGCCCCGCCGGTAAAACCTTTCCCCCCGGGCTTCGGCTTGTCATATCCCACCCAGACGCCGGTCACCATCTGCGGGGTGTAGCCGATGAACCAGGCATCCCGATAATCGCTGGTGGTGCCGGTCTTCCCGGCTGACGGTCGTTCCTGGCTGAACTTCCTGAGACCCTTGGCGGTGCCGTACGTCATGACGTCCTTCAGCATCTGGGTGGTGATGAAGGCGGTGGCCGGGGCGAGGACCGGCGTGACTGCCGGAGGGTTTTCCGTCCAGGCGCGGCGATTGCGGTCATAGATACGGATGATGATCCGCGGTTCGGGCCGCGAGCCCCCGTCGGCCAGGGGGGCATAGGCCAGGACCAGGTCGTTCAAGGTGACTTCTTCGGTGCCGAGGGCCAGGGAGAGGTCGTTCTGCGCGCGCAAGGGAAGCCCGATCTTCCCGGCGAACTCGACGAAATAGGGGACCCCGATGGTCTCCAGCAGCTTCACCGTGACGACGTTGTTCGAGTGTGCCAGGGCCTGCCTGAGGGTAATGTCCCCGTACTGCTCCCCGCCGTAGTTCAGAGGCTTCCAGGCTTCATTGTTCCCCCGGTTGTAGGCAACCGGTGCATCGTTCCATATGCTGCTGGGGGCAATTCCTTTTTCCAGGGCCGCGGCATAGATCAGCGGCTTGATGGAGGAGCCGGGCTGCCGCTTGGCGGCAAAGGCGCGGTCGTAGGGACTCTTGGCGTAATCGACCCCTCCGACGGCCGCCAGCACATTCCCGGTGGCGGGATCGAGGCAGAGCAGAGCGCCCTGGAGCTGGGGGGAAATCCGTGTGACGCCGTCGCGCAGGGTCTCTTCCGCCAGCTTCTGCAGGTTCAGATCCAGGGCCGCTGTCACTTCCAGCCCCCCCTGCTCGATCACCTCCGGTCCGTACCGCTCGATCAGCTTGTCCCGCACACGGGCCAGGTACTGTGGGACCTTCACCGGTTGCACCACTGGGGCGGGATGTGCCCGCAGGTCCTGTTTCTGCCGGGTGGTGATCATCCCCTGGTCCAGCATCCGGCTGAGGACCACGTCCCGCCGCCTCACCACGTCGGCCGGTTTCCCCAGGGGGTTGTAGCGGCCGGGGGCTTTCTGCACGCCGGCCAGCAGGGAACACTCGGCGTCGGTCAGTTCCTCCGGGTTCTTGTCGAAATAAAGACGGGCGGCCTGGGCAATCCCCCAGGCCCCGTTGCCGTAATAGATCTCGTTGAAATACATCTCCAGGATCTGCTTCTTGGTGTATTTCCGTTCGAATTCCAGCGCCAGCCGGGCTTCCTCAAGCTTCCTGTCGATGGTCTTCTCCTTGGACAGGAACTTGTTCTTGATCAGCTGCTGGGTGATGGTCGAACCTCCCTCGGCCATTCTCCGCTTGACCACGTCCTTCACCAGTGCCCGGGCGATCCCCCGCACATCGATCCCGTTATGTTCGTAGAAACGGGCGTCTTCAACGGCCACCACCGCCTTCTGCAGAAACGCGGGGATGCGGTCGATGGGAACCCAGTATCGCTTCTCGGGCAATATCCGGCCGACGTACCGCCCCTGGTTGTCGAAAACCTTTATGGAAGAGTAACCGGCCGGCAGGAGGGGATACGTGACGAAGTTTTCCTGGGCACCGGCGGATGAGACAAGGCTTACGGCCAGGAAAAACCAGAAGATGACATAACACATCGATTTTTTGAACGGCGAGGACAAACGGGAATCCACGATGATTGTTTACTCCTTCGGCGCGACAGGGTCCGTGAGGCAAGTAGTCAAGGAAGTCATTATACCTGTTTTGGCCGGTTAAAGCACTTCGTTATTCGTTACCATTCATTAATCTCTTTGCATAGCCGGTGGACGAGACGAACCCTCCCACAGGCTTGACGGTTATCTACCACGGTATCTTCATTGTCCTTCAATCAGCCTGTAATACTCCTTGATTGTACGAATGGATTCCATCGTGGCTTGAAACAATATCCAGCTGAGAGCAAGGATTCCCATAGTGAGTACGATCTTCCAAGCCCGCGACGTTTGTGGACGCCACCAAATCAAGGGCAACGCCAGAGGCCCCACAGAGCAGACCGCGATGACAATAAAGGATTTTCGGAAATACCATGGCATCTTTTCTTCTGCAAAGCGTGGGGGAGCGAAGGCATCCAGAAATTCACCGCAATGTTTACACTTTATAGCCTCATCTTGAATATCTTCAGCGCAGAAGGGACACTTTTTCATTATCATCTCTCTTGATAGAACGACTAATGCGTGACCTGCGCAGCGGGGTTTGCCGCGTCAGAGCCTAAGCGTTATTCGATGGCTTCAACCTGAGCATTTCATTGCCGCCCCTTTGGAACTCATAGGTGACTCGCTCAACTCCTGCTTGATAACCCTCAGCAGAGAGCTCGGAAACTACAGCATCCACATGCCGGGAACGGATGGAACCAAGCTCAACCATTGGGAACACCCGCACCTCGCGCGCCACACGACAAAGCTCTCTAAGGGACTGGAGGTGAAATGCCATGTCAAAGTGCTCACTATAAAGGAACAGGAAGTGCGAGCAGAGAGCAAGATCAAACGACCCGGCAGAAAAAGGAAGGTTTGGCAACTCCGCATCGAGGTACCGTCCTTCGTTCTTACCCTGCGGGAAGTCTGCCAGGAAATCGCGCATGGAGCCCATGCGAACTTGCCTAAGCTCTTCTAAAGAGCGTATTTGAGTCCAGACGAATTCGTGCTCATTCTGCCGCGTTTGCTCCATTACGATATCGCAGGTTTCCTCTATGCGTCTCGTAATTTCCCCTGCCGTGAACTGATAGATTGGATCGACGGATACAACCGACCCACCACGGTTTGTAAGCGTTGCGTTAAAACTTGCAGGCCCATCACTACAGCCGAGGATTCTCTTCCGAAGATCATCCCTGTCCAGCGAAAACATGGCGACGTACTCATCAAGAGATCGCCCCCAAGGGACAACTTTTTCAAGATTAAAAGACATCTATGCTCTATCCCCTCACGGTGCCCTTCTGACCGTTCAATGAAGCTCGCGCAACCGGCCGATCGCGCCTCGTTCGTCGGGCCAGAACACGCTGTATGAAACGCCTTCCCGCTGCATCTCCCGGTCGAACCTCTCGAAGTCGGCCCTGGCCTGCGCAGTTTGCCCCATGTCCAGGTATATCCAGGCCCGGCGGAAATAGACGACGGCATATTCTCGTGCCTGCAGAGCCTTTTCGCAGTACAGCAACGCCCTGTCGAAATCGCCGCGCCGCCGCCAGAGGTCCGCATAGTGCTGCAACACCCACGGCAGATAGTTTTCCCACTTCTGCTCTTTCGCGAGATCGATTGCCGTGAGATGGTCCTTTTCCGCGAGATCGTACTGGCCGACCGTACCGCGCAAGTAACCCCTGAGGCTGAATGAGGGGCCATGCTTCGGATTCAGCTGGATGCTTTTCGAGAAATCTTCGATCCCGCTGATATTGTCGCCCAAAAACCCCTTAACGCCGCCACGCCGATAATAGGCGAAAGCAAGCTCCGCGCCGGCGAGGTCGCCGGCCTGAATCGCCTGCGTATAGGCCACCAGCGCCGCGTTCTGGTTCCCGTCCTGCTCTGCTGCCTGGCCTTTTTTAATCAGATCGAGTCCGCCGCCCCACGACGGCATGGCCACGACCAAGAGAAACAACGCCGCCACGACATACTGAATACATGCTCTCATTGTCATTCTCCTATCGCCTTGATTTCCGTGACGTAATACTCAGTCTCCCCAAAACATGTTGTTCTCGAACTCTCGCTCTGCACAAGAAAGGTCTTCGGATAGTGCCACCATGCCCTGTGTTTCAAGGATTTGTAGCTGGCGTCTAGATAGTTGACTGAAGTGTGCAATCATGAAGCGCCAGATACGCTGACTGAAATGCGGAAGCTTCCGAAACATTTTTGGCAGACACCTCTGGCCCTCATGCTTCTCCTACTTCAGAAGTTTTCTAGCACTTGAAATCGCAGATTGGGATGCGGAAATGACTTGCGGATCGAAGCTGATGATTGTGGCAAGCGCTTTAAGAACAAGAACCTCTTGTTCGGCGAGGATTATGAAGTCGCCTTTGAGTGCCTTTATTTGTGATTCCACGGCTTGCTGAAGGGGAACGCTAACTGTTGGAGATATGGCAACTGCTTTGAGAAGTTCAAGGAGCAATCCAGCGCCGTTTCGGCTAATTTCAGCGAAGGAAGTATATTGGCTGTACACGTAAGAGTTGCAGGTGTCGAGTTCGGCAAGACGCGCTGCAAGGGTGGTAGTTGTCACAGGTATATCAAAGTGAACGATGGTAACCTTGCCATTTTTCAGGTCGTTCGCTATTATGTCTAGCGCTCCGAGAGCTGCCGGAAGATTCGGACTCGTTTCCACTATGGAACGTCGAACGCTTTCAGCCTTGGTTTGCATCTCTTGTTTACGATTGTACCAGCCGCTAATGAAGAACAAGACAAAAGGGGTGACCGCGGGTACGGTGAGCTTAAGCGCATCAGGCCAAGAAATTGTCAGCTGTGTGTCCATAATCTTGGGTACCTTTTTCCCAACGGCTGAGAGCACGATCAGGGGACGCTCTTGCCTGTTTAATCCACCAGTGAGAAATTAAAGCCTCAGGATTCCCTGCCACCATTCAATATCACATTAATACGCCTCTACAAAGCCCTTTTCTGGTTTCACACGCCACGAAAAAAAAGAGATTACGTATCAGCTCTCCCCACCTTCTCCCGTCATCCGCATGAAGCACGCTCGATCATTACTTCACAACAGGAACAGGCAGCCCACGCCGTATCTCTTTATTTATAGATGAATCGGCAGGATATGCAATTTCTGAAAGTGCACAAAAAAGGGGGCAAGCTGCATGAGCCTGCCCCCTTCCCGCCTGTCATCTGCTAAAATCCGATGATTAGCCCTTGCCGTAACCGCCTAGTGCAGGGCCGTTGAAATCGCCTGGATCTGCGCGGCAGTGAGCGAGAAGAACTTGCCCATGCCACCCATGTTGCTGCTGATGGCGGTCTGAATCATCGTCGGGGTCGCCCCATGGACGCTCGACGTCGCTATAGCGCCATGGCAACCGGCACAATTGGCGGTATAGTAAGCCGCGCCGTCGAAGGTCGTAGTCGGCGTCGTGGTAGTCGGGGTCGTGGTGGTCGTGGTCGGCATCGTGGTGGTCGTGGTCGGCGTCGTGGTGGTCGTAGTCGGCATCGTGGTGGTCGTGGTCGGCATCGTGGTGGTCGTGGTCGGCGTCGTGGTGGTCGTGGTCGTAGCGGCCGGGTTCAGCGCGTTGGCGATCGCCTGCACCTGCGTTGCAGTCAGGCTCGAGAATTGCCCCATGCCTCCCATGTTGCCGCTGATGGCGGTCTGGATCTGGGTAGCCGTGGCGCCCAGCTTGCTCGAAGTCGCCAGCGGCCCGTGGCAGCCGGCACAGTTGGCGGTGTAGAAAGCTGCGCCGTCAAAGGCAGGCATCATCGTAGCGGTCGTCGTGGTTGAAGTCGGGGCGGGCGGCATGTTGGCCATCGTGAAGGTACCGCCGCTGACGTTGGTGGCCTGGGCGGTGAAAATCATGGCTTTGGTGCTCGTGTTCATGACCGTAATGGTCCCCGCGGAAAAGGTGATGGTAACCGCGTCAAGCATGGCATCTAGCCCCGTATGGTTGGCGACGAACTGCCCGGTAACCGGGTCGGCGGTGGCGCCGTACTGGGTCATGAGGGGCTTGAGACCGGTCAGGAGGGCGCTGTCGGCCGCCGGCATATTAGCCGCAATCCCCTGGAGCACGGACTGAGCCGGGGATGCAAATATCTGGGCCGGGTCGGTACCGCCGGCCGCGCTCGCCACCATCACGTTCGACAGCGGATTGATATTGGCGGTGCCGGAGCCGGTGGAAAACGAATGGAGCGTGTAGCTGGTCGTGCCCACCGTCCCCGTGGCCTCCAGGATAAAAGGCCCCTGCATGCCGGTGACGTCGAAGGTATAGGAGCCGTCACTCTTGATCGTGGCCGTCAGTTCCTTGGCCGGGACTGACGAATCTTTCAGGTAGGCGCTGCCGACCAGGGGTGAACCGGCCGCGGCAACGCCCGTTACCGCCGGGGTCACTGCGCTGCTGCTGGTGCCGCCGCAACCGCTGAACATCAGACTAAGCGCCGTCAAACTCAAAAAAATAGAACCAGTAAATTTTCGCTTCATTTTTACTCCTTTTGTTTGCGGTTACGCCTTCCCGGCGTACCCATCACTCATGATGTACGAGGTTTGCTCTGCCCAACCCCGTGCCCCAAGGTGCTTCTCCACCCTCGGGAGTTCCGACGGTGGAGCGTTGCCATCTTCTTTCGGTGGTTGTCCTTCGGCTCTGCACTCCCCTGCGCATTTTGCCCACAAAAAAGCCGGGGCCGAATATCGCGTGACATTTCGGCAACCCGGCTGTCTCTATGAGACCCAATGGGCTTTCCGCCCCATCCTCGCGGATGGTTTAGTATTATCGTCTACCACCAAGGGTTTATCTACCGATCTTCGCTCCAACCAAAGTTCGGCATCACTTATCTTTCGTGCAGGCGCAATTTTTCCTCAACGACCTCCGTTTTGCGATTTTGCCCACAAAAAAGCCGGGGCCACATATCGTTCGATATTTCGGCAACCCGGCTGTCTCAATGAGACCCTATGGCTTTCCGTCCCACCCTCGCGGATGGTTTGGCGTTATCGTGTATCAACTCCTCGTATGCGATAAATATGTTATATTTTACCAGACATAAGGCCCACAAATCAAGTCTTAAATTATCACACATAACGCGGCGATATACTTGACTTTTATTATAAGCTTTCATCGTCGCAAGTGCCGATCAGTATAAAATCATTCCTTCATCTGGATCGCCTTGGTCTCCAGATACTCCTCCAGGCCGTACCGCCCCAGTTCCCGGCCGTACCCCGACTGCTTGCAGCCGCCGAAGGGGGCGAGGATGTTGAAACTGCCGCCGTTGATCTCCACCTGCCCCGCCCGCATCCGCCGCGCCACCCGCTGGGCGCGCTCCCGGTCACCGGACCAGACCGCGCCACCCAGGCCGTACACGGTGTCGTTGGCGATCCGCACCCCCTCCGCCTCGTCGCGGTAGGTCATGATCGACAGGACCGGCCCGAAGATCTCCTCGCGGGCGATGGTCATCCCCGGATCGACCCTGCCAAAGACGGTGGGCCGGACGAAGTACCCCCGCTCCGCCCCCACGGGGGGCTCAGGCCCGCCGCAGAGAAGCTCTGCCCCCTCGGCGATCCCCCTGGCAATGTACTCCTTGACCCGCTCCCGCTGCCGGGCGGAGACGAGCGGACCGAGCCTCGTCCCCTCGGCGAAGGGGTCGCCGGCCGGGTAACCCGCGGCAGCCGCTACAGCCAGGCGCGCCGCCTCGGCGTAGAGCGGCTCCGGAACCAGCATCCGGGTGAGCGCGTTGCAGGTCTGGCCGGTATTGACAAAGCAGCCGGCCACGGTCGCCTTGACCGCCGCCGCCAGGTCGGCGTCGTCCAGGATG
>DATDNF010000066.1:0-61708 GCA_036518435.1 Geobacteraceae bacterium | reverse complement strand
GTGACAGTATCGGTGAAGGAAGACCTGGTGAAAGAGGGAGGCGAGTGGAGGGTGAAAGTCTGGTGACGGTTGCCGGGGACGCCCCCCGCTTCATGGGCATCCGCCCGCTTTGAGCTATTTCCCCATATCATTGTCGAAAAGCCGTCACATGCCCGGACAAGGGGTGGACGGCTTTTTGTCTGCCCGCCTGGCACTGCCCGGAGCGGAGAGCGGGCCTGTAGCGTAACTCCCCGGTGCGAATTTTTTCCCACGGTCTCGCCGTCTTTTTTGCGCCTGTTGCGGCTGTCCGCGCCGCGTCCATTCCCTGTAACTTCTTACAGTTGTTGCCGCATGATCTGCCGTGTTTTACTACAACCAAACTTTAACCCCCGGAGCGTGAAGACAATCTAAAAATGACCGAATTGCGCTTGCCGGGCCAGTGGATTCGGTTTCCAGGCGCCCGGCTGCTTCGCCGTGCAGCCGTCAACCTCGCCGAAGCGAGCATCGGTATGCGGCGCAGGGGGGAGGGGGTGAGGTGAAAATGCCGAGTTCATAAGGGTTGATCCACGCAGCTCGTTCAAGAAGCCGATGTATCGCAGCAACCAATCTATTGAAGGAGGAATACATGAAAAAAGTACTCAGCTTGATCGGCATGGCGGCGCTTTTCAGCCTCATCGGCGCCAACCTTGCCGCGGCAGCCAACGGCACCATCACCGGTGTGGTGAAGAACATCGTCACCGGCGCCGCCATCATCGGGGCGACGGTCAACGACGGGAACAAGGGGAGCACCACCACCGACGTCAACGGCGTCTACACCCTGAGCGAGCCCGCCGGCAGCTACACCCTCACCACCTCTGCAACCGGCTACCAGACCACGACCCAGCTCTCCACCGTCGTTGCGGGGGTCGCCACCACCAACAACTGGAGCCTCACCGCCGCGTACGGCAACCAGCCCATCCCGGCCGCCAACATGAACTATAGCATCCTTGCCTGGAGCGACCTGGGGATGCACTGCGACCAGTGGGACTTCTCCTACTTCATGCTGCTCCCCCCCTCCAACAACCTGCGTGTCCAGGTTTTTCAACGGGGGTCCAAATCCAACCCCGTCACGACCGGGATCACGGTGAGCTACGCCTTCCCGAAGAAGACCGACTCCACGCTCCACACCAACTGGTGGACCTTCCAGAACCAGTACGGTTTCAACAAGCCGGCGAACATCGGCTACACCGGCACCCCGATGGCGGGCACCATGCCCGTCGACCCCGCCAACCTGAGCTTTCATGTGACGGCGATACCGCTCACCCCGTGGGACGACGACGGCACCTGGGACCCGTACGGCACCGCCACCATCACGGTGAAGGACCTGAACGGCAACGTCCTGCAGACCGCCTCCGTCTCCGCTCCGGGCTCCACCGAGATGAACTGCGGCAACTGCCACGGCTCGCAAACCGTCTCCATCGAGCTCGATATCCTGCAGAAGCACGATGCGCACAACGGCACCACCCTTGCCGCCGACTATGCGAACGGCATACTCCACCCCTGCAACATGTGCCACTCCGACAACGCCATGATACCCCCCGCCCCCGGTCAGGCCGGCGTGGAGAGCCTCTCCCTGGCGCTGCACAACTGGCACAAGGACAAGATGAACTATAACTCCGTCAGCGCAGCCACCAGCCCCGACTGCTTCAACTGCCATCCCGGTCCCCAGACCCAGTGTCTGCGCGGCATCATGGCCCGTGCCGGCAAGACCTGCCACGACTGCCACGGCGACCTGTACCAAATGGCCATCGACATGCAGAACGGCCGCCAGCCGTGGCTGCAGTTGCCGAAGTGCAGCAAATGCCACGACGCCGTACATGCGGAGAACGCCAACACCCTCTACCGCAACTCCATCCTGAACAACGCGCCGAGCAGCAGCATGAACGGCAAGCTCTACTGCCAGGGCTGCCACAGCTGCACCCATGGCGAGTACATCAGCACCCTCCCGCAAGACCAGACCATCCCGCAGCAGTTCCAGGGGGACGGCTACTGGATCTGGAACTGCACCGTCTGCCACACCAACAAGGGCGTCCAAAACATGCATCATTAACATCCGGCAGCATCACCTCCGGGAAGGGGCAACCCTTCCCGGAGCATTGCCTCATCGCACGCAAGAAATGTTATGGCTAAAAAACCAGAGAAAGGGTCGTTATGAAGATACATACAATCCCGTACGTTGCGCTTGCTGCTGCGCTGCTGATCGCTTCGGGCTGCAATTCGGACACGAGTTCCCCGACGAAACTCCTCAACCGGTACTTTTCGTCCGCTGCCAAGCAGGACTACGCCACCGCCTATACCTGTTATTACAGCCCGTACAAGGTAAAGATCAGCAGGGAAGAATACATCAAGCACCGCAAGGATGCGTCCCTGCTCCAGAGCTACAAGATCGTCAACGTCCAGGAGAAGGGGAACACGGCCCAGGCGGACGTCCAGCTGACGTTCGCTCCTTCGGAGAAACTGAAGAGGAAGGAGCCGGTGACAGTATCGGTGAAGGAAGACCTGGTGAAAGAGGGAGGCGAGTGGAGGGTGAAAGTCTGGTGACGGTTGCCGGGGACGCCCCCCGCTTCATGGGCATCCGCCCGCTTTGAGCTATTTTCCCATATCGTTGTCGAAAAGCCGTCACATGCCCGGATAAGGGGTGGACGGCTTTTTGTCTGCCTGCCTGGCACTGCCCGGAGCGGAGAGCGGGCCTGTAGCGTAACTCCCCGGTGCGAATTTTTTCCCCACGGTCAAAAGCGTCATTTTCCCGCCCCCCGGCAAAAAGTGTCCGATTTCTTCCCGTATCGTTCCCGCCGCCGCCTCCTCTTCGACCGGGCGAGCCGCAGAGGGGCCTTTCTTTCCGTTCGCCGCCGCTGCGTGCCGCCGCCTGCCGTTCTCAAGGCCGGCGTTTTGGCATCCGAGTTGCAAGGTAAAAGTCGGAGCCACCGCGAAACAGTCATCGTGCTTTCCGTAGCGCAATGTCGCAATTTCTTCTGTTGTCTGGTGTTACTCCTTACCTTCTTTGGGCAGGCCGACGGGCCTGCCCTTTTTTTCGCGTGCGCCCGGCAGGGGCACGTGTCGGGCAGCCCCCGGTACTGTTTCAGTTTGAAATATGGAAATAAAAAAAAGGCCCCGATCCATTGGGGCCTTACCATTTTGATGTATATCGATAGACATTTACTGCTTTTTGCCTCGACCTGTAAGGAATACTACAGCTAGCCCTGTTATAGCTAAACTTGCAATAGTACCACCTGCAGCGGGTTGGCCATTAACTGCAACATACGAACCGCAACCGATCCCAGCTAACCCTATGATAAGTGCAAATACTTGGCCTATCACTCTTTCCGTAAAGACCAAAGTATTAATGCGATGGCTTTCAGCCCGACGATGCTCAGCTTCTACTTGCGTTTGCTGAATGACCCAATCCACAGCATCGGGCTTAAACTCGTTGAGTTCATGAAGTTGAGCAACAGGGATTATAGGGCTATCTGTTTCATGCTGCTGAACAGTTAGCTCCTTATTCCCCTCTTTGGCCCTAGCGGTAGTGTGTCTGCTCATATTCTAACGTTTTTTTACGGAGATCACGGGCAACACGCTTGTTGTCCCTTTGCAAATACAGCACATCTACATAAAAATCCCGCTTCGAAGGGCGCACATAATCAACGTTAGGATACAGGACAAGAACTTGCCGCATTCCATGCAATATGTTTTTTATTAATCTTGCCATGATTGAAGTATAGCAAACTGCTATCTGGGTTGTCAAACGTGACACGCAATCGTTAGTTTACGTTGTGGAGGAGAGTTTATACGAGCCGAATATAATTCACGCACATTTTCATGTCAATAAAATAATAGACAATTCAATTCGAAAGTTTGGCAATTTCTTCTAAGTCCCAAAATGGTCCGCACACGACCACGTAATCAGGGCCTTCCCGCGCTCGCCCATCCTGCGTACTTCTTTTTGCGCCATCGATGTCCACGTGCACCGTCTGTGGCACTGTCACCTTCTATGCCCCCCTGGCGATCCGGTCCGAAGGGGCGCGGGCAGCCCCCGCGCGGCACACCACCCCGCCACCCCGCAGGCAGCCATGGTCGCAGTCATCGGCACCGCGGTCCCGTTGTGGAATATACCCACCAGCGCTCCCGCGGTCGCGCCGAGCGTGTACTGGATCGTCCCCAGGAGCGCCGAAGCGCTCCCGGCCGCCTTGTCGAAGGGGGCCATGGCGAGCGCGGTCGTGTTCGGATAGAGCAGTCCCGTCATGCAGAGGGAAACGAACAGGAGCGCGACCTGGGCGGGAAACCCGCCGATGCCCGTGACCACCGCGACCGTGAGGAGAAGGGCTGCCGTTGCATTGACGGTGAACGCCGCGTTCAGTATCCGCTCCGCGCTGAAGCGGCGCAGAAGCCGGCGATTGACCTGGGAGGCGCCGATCAGCCCGCAGGCGTTGGCGCCGAAGAAGATGCCGAAGTGCTGGGGGGAGACGCCGTGCAGCTCGATGAACAGGAACGGCGCCCCCGATATGTAGGAGAAATTCACGCCGGCGACGCATCCCAGCGCCAAGGCGTACCTGAGGTAGCGGCGGTTGCGGAGCAGATGGCCGTAAACGGCGGCCATCTCGGCAAGGCCCCGCCTGACGCGCCGCTCTGCCGGCAGCGTCTCGGGAAGGCACGCCGCTGCCACGCAGAGAGAAACCAACCCGAAGACCCCCAGAAAGCCGAAAATGCCCCGCCAGCCGGTGACCGTCAGGAGCTGCCCCCCGGCGACGGGGGCCAGGATCGGCGCGGCTCCCATGACCAGCATGAGAAGGGAGAACATCCGCGCGGCTTCGGCCGTGTCGTAGAGGTCGCGGACCACGGCCCGGGAGATCACCATCCCCGCTCCGCCCCCCACCGCCATTACCACGCGCCAGAAGAGGAGTCCCTCCCCCGTGCGGACGCAGGCGCACCCCACCGCCGACGCGACGTACAGCGCCAGCCCCATGAGGAGCGGGGTGCGCCTTCCCCACCGGTCGGCCAGCGGGCCGTAGATCAGCTGCCCCGCGGCCGAGCCGAACAGGAACGCGGAGATGGAGAGCTGCACCGTGCCGAGCGGCACGCCGAGATCCCGTGCCATCCGCGGGAACGCGGGGAGGTACATGTCGATGGACATGGAGCTGAAGGCGGTCAGTGCGCCGAGGATCAGCACCAGCCGTGCCAGTTGGCGCCGGGTCATGTCGGTCGGCCGGGTTGCCGGGGCAGTGGCGGTCATTTCCATAAAACAGTCTTCTCCGATCCGAAAGCAGTTGCTTTATGCAACTATTTCGGCAAAAAAAATTCACTTCAGCAGGTTGAGGCAGGCGCGGCGGAGGACATCCCGGCACGTCTCCAGCCGGGCTTCGTCGATCCCCTGCTGGGCCTCCGCCAGTATCGCCCGGACCAGTTCCGTGGCCTCGTCCATCAGCGCTTTCCCCCTGTCGGTCAGAAAGACGAGGCGTTCCCGGGCGTCACCCGGGCTCGGCAGGCGGACGATGAGGCCGCGGGACTCCAGCCCCGCGGCGAGGCGCGCCATGGTGGTCTTGTCCTTCGCGCTCTTTTCGGCCAGGACTCCCTGGGGGAGGCCGTTCTGGTCCCAGAGCTGGACGAGGAACGCGTACTGCTCGGCGGTGATGGGAAGGCTGTGCTGCGCGAGCGCCGCGCTGATGCGCCGCAGCACGACCCGGGAAAAGCGGGCCGCCAGGTGTCCCAGCGATTTGTCGAGGGTATAGCGTTTCATTTGGTTGTATGGTACAACTTAAATTGTGCAACGGTCAACCCTCTTGTGTTACCAGCCCGCGAGTTGGCCCACATACAAAGGTCGAAGAGGAACGGGGCGAAAAATGACGAAGAAGATGGCAATTGCCCTTGTGGTGTTCATGCTCGCCATAGTAGCATGGGGGGTGTTTGTCGAGGGTGGCGCTACCCGGATCATCATCAACGGGCATGAACTGGCGGGGCCGTTCAAAGGCGCCGTAGGGGCCGCCGGGCTGCTTGTCGCCTCGGTAGCTTTTTTCTGCGCGGCGATCTTCCTGCTGTTTGTCGTTGCGGGGGCCGGCCTTTTCGTTCTGGGGTGCGTTATTGCCGTTGGGCTGATCCTGGCTGGATTGGCGTTTCCTTTCTTGCTGCTGGTGCTCATCCCCCTGGCCATCGTGTGGGTGTTCATCGCCATCGCCAGGCATAAATCCTGAGATCGCTTTAGGGGTCGCATTATGCGACTTCGAAACGGGGCACAATTGGACGTGTCGTTGCCGGTGGACGGGCGTTGGGAAGGGCCGCGCCAGCAGGAGGTATGAAAGTGCAATTTCGAGGGATATGTCACTTGCGTCTGTGTGGGCTCGCGTTGGTCCTGGTCCTGGGCTGGGCGGGTCTGGGGTTCGCCGTGCTGCCGTGCCGGTTGAGCGAAGAGGACTACCGGAGCCTTGCGGCCACCCCGGAAGCCTGGACCAGAGAGCGGATCGAGCGGCTTTCCGACCAGGACAAGAAGGATCTCTGTCTTACCCGGAAGCTGCTGGAGCGGGTGCGCCGGAGCAAAGACCGTAAAGCCCTTGCCGAAGAGATCGGTCTCGATGAGATCCCCGACCGGCCGTCGCGGTTCCTGGCCGCTGACGAGGCCGATGTCGTCGGTGATCTGGTCGCAGACATCATGGCCAACGCCATGCTGCGGCAAGGCCGGTTCGGCGGTTACACATCGGCAGCGCCGCAGCCGCAGGGCGAAAGACCGGGGACAGTCCGCTGACCGGTGCTGCCGTCTGCTGTGCCGAGGAGTCGACAGAGTATAAACCGACCGGGAAGGGGCGGGAGAAGCGATTGTAGGGGCGCCGCTTGCTGCACCCGAATGCGGCCGCCCGGATGCGCAAGGTCTTTACAATGGCTTGCCGAGGGAAAAGAACCGTACGACAAAATCGTACGGTGGGAAATGTTCACTCCCAACGGTAAGATGCACCTTGCTTGTGCAAAATTCATCTTGTCATTACGTAGTCCATGGGATACAATAATAATGCTGGAGACAGAGTACCGGATCGAGTATTACCAGGATGCCGGCGGCGGAGTTCCCTTCAGGGATTGGCTGGACGGCCTGCGCGACGTCGCAGCCGTTGCCCGTATTCGCATCAGGCTCAACCGCGTGCGCCTGGGCAACTTCGGCGTTATCCGGGCCTTGGGTGACGGGGTCAGCGAACTGAAGATAGACCATGGCCCCGGATATCGTGTGTACTATGCCATGTGCGGGAAAACGGTCGTATTACTGCTTGTGGGCGGCGACAAGTCAAGCCAGCGCAGGGACATTGCCGCGGCGAAACGTTACTGGAGAGAGTACCAGGAAGGGGAATGATCATGGCCCGCAAATCCGTGCCCTATGAAAACGACCTTATGGAATGGCTGCAAGACCCGGCCCATGCAGCCGAATACATCAATGCCGCCATCGAGGATGGAGACCGGGAAGTGTTTCTTTTGGCCCTCCGTGATGTGGCCAAGGCCCGTGGCGGCATGACAGCCGTTGCGGAACAGGCCAAGGTAAGCCGCACGTCGTTGTACAAGACGCTTTCGCCACGCGGCAATCCGGAGTTCAGGAGTATCACGGCGCTGCTCCACTCGCTCGGGCTCAAACTGACGGTCGAGCCGGAGGATAAGGCGGCGTAGCAGGTGCACGGGCTGCGGAAAAAGATTAGAATATTTGACCCGGTTCGCGTCTTGCTGTAGGTTGAGCTTGGTTTAATGTTGTGCGGGAGGGTCGGGATGGAGGGTATTCCTACATACTGTCGTCGAAAAGCCGTCACATGCCTGAATAGAGGCTGGACGGCTTTTTGTTTGCCGGGCTGATATTGCTTCGCGCAAGCCGTGGCCCTGCTTTATGGACGCACTTTTTTGTCGGTGAGAAAAGCAATTGACATCAAGATACCAATTGGTATATTCATAGTGAAACACCAATTGGTGCATACCATGATCAGGGAACAGATATGGCGCCAATCGGGACCGGATTAGACGAGCATGTCCTCCACACAATTCAGGAAGCTTACATGGCGGGAAAGGTCCGAAAGACTAAGGACTGCATGGAAGATATGGCGCGTGACGGGTTGTTCGAAGCCGATGTGGAGAAGGTTGTCATGGAAGCAACTGCCATAGAAAAGGCCATGCCGGCGACGAGCGAGAGGGCGAGCAATCCGCACAACACTCATTACGTTATACACGGAACGAGCACCAAGGGCGCGGCGGTATACTGCAAGGTCTGCAGCAATTACCACCCGCAGACACACGAATTCATCGGCTGGAAGTTGACGTCCTTCGAGAACAAGTAGGGATAGGCACAATGATCTGCACGAATTGCTTTGAAGAAGAATATAAAACGGCAAAGACCGAGCTTGCGGTCACCATCAACGGCGAGAGGTACGTCCTGCGCGATCTCGACTGCGAGGCCTGCCCGGGATGCGGGGATATTACCTTTACCCATGCCCAGAGCCTGGAGATCGACAAGAAGCGGATCGCGCTCGAATTCGGCGTGAAGCCGCTGCTTACGCCGGCGCAGCTGAGAACCCTGCGGCGCGTCCTGAACATGAAGCTGGACGAGATCTGCGACCTGCTCCATATCGGCCGGAACACGTACGGCCGGTGGGAGCGGGGCGAAGTGGAGATTACCCCGTCCATGAACCTGCTGGTCCATTCTCTCATGGAGAAGATGCCGGATGTGAGAACAGAGGTAGTGGGAAAGAAACCGTCGAAGGATAACAAGAGCGTGAAGCTGGATAAAAAGCCAGGGGCCGCGGAGGGAAAAGGCAAAAAGAGTACGGCCATCTGCTGTGCCGAGGAGCCGACTGAGTATAAGCTGCCCGGGAAGGGGCGGAAGAAGTTGGAGAAGTGATTTGTCAAGGTTTAGATCATGTAGGGGCGCCGCTTGCTGCGCCCAAGGCGGCTTCGCCCGGAGCCGGTCCTGTGCATTCCACATGTCATAACCAGTGCACATACGGAGAATTCTTCCTGATGGTGAATGGATTGATTGGAGGTCTGAATGACAGAGGTACAAGTTACCACTCAACTCGGCGTTGACCAACAGATTTACACGATGCGCGGACAAAAGGTTATGCTGAGCACTGATCTGGCGGCTCTTTACGGCGTCGAACCGAGGGTGCTCGTCCAAGCGGTCAAGAGGAACATCGAACGTTTTCCAGAAGATTTCATGTTTCAACTTACGACTCAAGAGGTTACAGTCTTGAAATCACAAATTGTGATTTCAAGTTGGGGAGGAGCCCGTCGTGCTTCACCGTACGCATTCACCGAACAAGGGGTTGCCATGCTCTCCGGCGTACTGAATAGTCCACGGGCAATCAAGGTTAACATTGAAATCATGCGGGCCTTTGTCAGGCTCAGGGGGATGCTCGCCTCAAGTGCCGAACTTTCCCGGAAGTTTAACGCACTCGAAAAGAAATACGACGCCCAGTTCAAGGTGGTCTTCGACGCTATCCGCAGCCTGATGGCTGCGCCGGAGCCGAAGAAGCGGAAGATCGGGTTCAAGGGTGAGTGAGAGAGGAGGGGAATTGTCCCGTGTCGGGGGCTGACCCCTTTGGGTTACCCAAACTGGTGCTGACGGGCGAAAATTACAAGGGGTTGACCGGTAAGGGGCGGAAGAAGTTGGAGAAGTGATTTGTCAAGGTTTAGGCGCGACACCAGGTCTTGTCGCCCAATTCCTTGACATGTCGCACGGTTAGGCGTATTTTCGAGGCAATTGAATTTGTGGTTTCTCGATGCACGCTGCGGAGTTTGCACATCAGGGGAAAAACTATGAAAATGACAGTCACTGACTTTGATCGCATCACTATTGACTCCGAACAGATGAACGGCCAGCCATGCATCAGGGGTATGCGGATAACGGTCAAACGGGTACTGGAAGCCCTCTCTGTATATCCGAAATGGGAAGACCTGATTGCCGAATATCCGGAACTGGAAAAAGAGGATATTCGCCAGGCTTTGGCATTTGCCGCGGAAAATATTGACGACAGCGTCATAGTCAAAGAAATGGCCGCATGAACAAGCTTCTCCTGGATCAAGGTTTACCCAGGTCAACGGCTGCCATTCTAAGGAATCGCGGATGGGATATCGTTCATGTTGCCGAAGTCGGACTGAGTGCTGCGAAAGATCTGGAAATCCTTCGCTACGCGTATGAGCATGAGCGCGTAGTCGTGACTCTCGATGCTGATTTTCATACCCTCCTCATGGTGAACAAGATGGCTTCACCGTCTGTCGTTCGTTTGCGTCTGGAAGGATTGAGAGGCGAAGAATTGGCGGGCGTTCTCGAAAAGTTGTGGCAGGATGTTGCCGATGATCTGTCGCATGGCGCTATGGTGACGGTGAACCGGAAAACAATCCGCGTTCATCGGCTAAGGTAAGCCGGAACATGTTGTTATTCGGTTAATAACGTGTAGGGGCGCCGCTTGTTGCGCCCCAAGGTGGCCCCCCCAAGGCCTTCAAAATGGCTTGTTGAGAAATAAGATTAGAATATTTGACCAGGTTCGCGTCTTGCTGTAGATTAGACCCAGTTTAATGTTATGCGGGAGGGTCGAGATGGAGGTTAGTCCTACATACTGTCGTCGAGAAGCCGTCACTGCCTGAATAAAGGCAGGACGGCTTTTTGTTTGCCGGGCTGATCAAAAGGTTTATAACAAGCCGAAATAATGTGAGAAACCAAGAACCGGTCCCGTATATCCAAAGCTGCATCGTGACAGGGATTCCCAAGAGTTTGATCCTCTGAAGAAGGATGCCCAGGAAGGCGGCGCTGTGGCCGGCAGTACGCGCAGGGATATAGAGAAGCGGTCGGGCAAACCGGTGGTTACGGGCGAAAATTTCAAGGGGTTGACCGGGAAGAGGCGGAAGAAGTTGGAGAAGTGATTGTCGAGGTTTAGACGCGACACCGGGTCTTGTACTCTCCGCCCCCCTAAATGGAGGGTAAATTTGTCTGGATACAAACAATAAAAAGTGTTATACCTAAAAATCCAGTAAAATATCTTTGAAAGCACGCAAAACCAATGACTTGCAAAATATGTAACACAAAAGTACCTCTGAACGCTCGATTGTGCCCGTGCTGTCAAGCTGATGTTGGGTTCCCGAATGTTCGAGCTACTCAAACACCAGAGGAACAGTTAGCACTTAAAGATCGTCTAACAAACGCTTACGTATCTACTGACGCCCGTGGATGCAAAGACGTGTTAGAACGCTTTGGAAACTATAACCTAAAATCTAAATGTGTTTTTTGCAGAAGTCTCGACATAGTCAGTGATCTTTTATCCAGCCATTATACTCTCTATATAAATTTTCATAAACAAGTGGCTGCAGGTTCAAGGTTACCAAAAGACGATGCATGGGAAATTGGGCGACCAGCTGTTGAATCAACACTTTTCCCACATTATTTTCAGGAGATCAATGTTGCATGCCTTACCCTCAAAAATACTGGCCTAACAAATTATGGCGCATACTCCATCATCCTGAAGGATATAATGATTTCTAACAGGGCCTCTGTTTTTGAAGAAAATCCATTTCATTTTATGGAAAAGCACCGAATCATTGCCGGACAGCAAATCCCGCCAGGATACCGAGCTTCATGGAATGAAAGAAATAAATTTGCGATGGCCAAATTGCACAGTAAAATTAACAAGAATACCACGGACGATGAATTTGCTGAAATTGTTATGCGACCTGGCACAAGCAATGCCCTTGATGATTTCATAGAAGTCCACATTTATGGGCCAATCCATCCAACTTCATTTGAGCGAATAGTTGGACCAAAACCTGTAAAAAAAATTGATTTAGTTCTTTGGAAAAGCCTGAAAACAAAGTGCAATAATTTTGGCATTACGTTAGAGGAAATCTGATGGCTACATTAATTTCAGCAAATGCAGGATTAGCCATTTTTGTTCACGGGAACGAAGCTGACGTTATTAGTATAAATAACGTCGATAGAGAACTTAACTATCCTCTTTCTTCGATACCGTATTTGCTTTCTGGTGCAACAGACGTCAAAGTAATCAATAAAATAACAAAGAGAGATTCATTAAGCTTACTACAGAAAGAGTTTGGCAAAAATAGAGCTTTAAAATTAGCTCTAATTATGTTGGATGAAAGCGAAGACGATAGCACTGTTGAGATGGCAGCCGACTGTCTGGCAGAATTGCTTTCTGATCCTGATATTCTTTCTTGTATAGAAAACAGTCTTTACTCCAACGTTTTGCCATCCAATGCTAATGTAGTTAGAGCAAAAAAATATTCTCAGTCAATAGATGCAATGGAATCATTGCTGACCAAAATTGAGCAAAGCCAACCAAAAATCTTGCGCTATAGAGAGTCTTGGAATGCTTTATCTGAGGATATGTTTGACGATTATACGGATAAGATGTTGTACGAGGAGCGCTTGATTGCCTCTGGTGCTTTCAAGAATCTTGTTGAGGCGAGTGATGATCATAATAAATTGTCCTTAGCACATATTCAATGTCTTTCTGACCTTAGAGATCTTAGGAACTCAAGGGCTGTTATCACTCATTGGATTTCAGGGCTTACCTCTAAAGATGATAGAAAGCTTAAGAACTTTACTTCACAGAATATAGATGCTTTAGAGGAGATAACCGAGCATAAAAATTACCGAAAACATAAAATCAAACCACATGATGCTTTTACTAATGCAATAAGACAGAAGCAAGCAATAATCCCGCTACTGAGGAAGGGCGATTGGAGCAAAACAAGAAAATATGTTGATGATCTGGTTAAATCACAGTCTATAAATAGCGACCCTGAACACATATCAAAGTCTTTATGTGATCTAGCGCAGCATGCTAAGTTGGTACATAATCATTCCTTGCAACTAGAATTAGCAAAAAGAGCAGCAGAAATTGCTGTTGATGATGGCTGGGCTCATTGTCAAGTAGCAGACGCATATATCTGCTTGTCACAATATGATAATGCTCTGAAGTGGCTGCAGTCATCCGAAGTTTTTGGACAAGATGCATATGCACAAACAGGTTTCGCACGCATTCTACGGGAGCAAGGTAAATACGATGAAGCTATAGCTGCTTTCGAAAAATTAACGGTTAATTTCCCAGATTCACCTATTGCTTATAATTCTTATGCTGAAGTATTAAAGGATGTCTGTAAACTTGAGGAGGCTCTTTCAGTTTATAATATCTCCATTGAAAAGTTCCCTGAGGATACTACCGGTTATTCTGGCAAGGCTTCGACTTTAAAGGCACTTGGACGGCTGGATGAAGCTTTAAATCTTTACAATTACGCGAAAGCAATTAAAGATGACAGTTATATTGGCTCAGGCATAGCAGATATTTTTAAGCTTAAAGGTGAATATGATATAGCTCTAAGAATGTATGACGAAGTGATAAAAAAGTTCCCAGAATCATCAATTCCTAAGTGTGGCAGAGCCAATGTTCTAAGACTTAAAGGCCAATATTCTGCTGCTTTAAAACAATTCAGGATTATTGCCAGCGAATTTCCTTTTGATTTTTCACCAAAAGAAGGAGAGGCTGAAGTACTGAAAGAATGTGGAAGATTGAAACAAGCCCTGGGAAAATACGAAGAAATAATCAAAGAATTTCCTGCTGCTAACAGGTCAAGGAATGGAAGAGCAAATGTCCTGAAAGCCATGGGAGAGTACGAAAAAGCGTTACAGGCATATGACGAGAATGTTAAAGATTTTCCATATGACGTAGTTGCTTGGAACGGGCGTGCTGACCTTTTGAAGCAACTAGGTAATTTTGCAGACTCTATTGAAGCATATAAGCGCATTGCTGAATTGAATCCACTTGACAAAACTGCTATATATGCCCGAGCTGCTATTTATGTTGTTTTAGGCCAATACAGTACGGCTTTGCAATTACTTCCAACTGAGCCACCACAAACACGTGAAGACTGGTTTGCTCAACATATAAAAGGAATGATTCATCTGAAATCTGGTGACTTAGATGAGGCAATAAGAATTTTTGAGGATGCTTTGAGACGGGTTCCTTACTATAATGTAGCAAAATACTTCCGTAATGCCTTGGCAGTTGCGTCATTACGGTTGAAAAGGCCTCAAGATGTTGTTGGTGCGTTGGATGCGACGCAGAATGATTCGATTGCTGACGTTCTCAGTATTCACGCATATGGTGAATCTGGGGCTATAAAGAAGGCCCAGGAAGCATATATACGAATAGAAAAAGGATGCCCTCCCTTCATTGTTAATCTAAGAGATGAATTGGCAGCACGGTATATTGGGCGAATAAAAATGCTTGATCATGATATTGATTGGATATTCGCAGAAGAATGCAAAATTGTGCTCTTAGATGCGGCATAAAAATTTACATCTGTACGGAATTCCAGGGATACCATACTCAATTCAAAAGGCGGCCAAGTCGGCCGCCTTTTCGTTTCATAGCGCCAGTTCCATTTTGGGGGACAGTTTTACTGAATACACCTGTAATCCAATAAAGCGTATTGCATTATAAATATAAAATCAACCGCCGCGTCGAGTAGCCGGCAGCAGACACGAAGCAACCGCACCCGCCTGCTCATAGCCGGCCTCCACTATTTCCCCGAAAGCTGCCGTTACTATGCTTCTCTGCTCCGAACAGACAAAAACCCATGGTGAACCGGCATGAACCCGGAAGCTCAACCGCTGCCAATCCCGGCCGTTCCGGCTCCCTCCGTTTCGCTTCCCTGGTCGCCGGGGCAGACCCCGCTGATGCTGGCGCCGATGCAGGGGCTGACCAATCGCGCCATGCGTTCCCTGTTCATCGATTGGGTGCGGCCCGACGTGGTGTTCACCGAATTCATGCGGGTGAACGCCGCGGCTCCCGTTCGGCGGCTCTCGGCGGGCGACCTGCGGGAGGTAGGCTCCCATGAGGGGGACGTACCCCTTGTCGTGCAGCTGATCGGGCACGGTCGGGAAGCCCTGGTGGCCGCCGCCCGGACTGCCCAATCCGCCGGGGCGGTGCACATAAACCTCAACATGGGCTGCCCCTACGGCCGGATGACCAGCGGCCTGACCGGCGGCGGCATGCTGAAGCGCCCCGCCGATCTGGCGGAGATCATCCCGGCCTTGCGCGAGGCCATTTCGGGGACCTTTTCCGTCAAGCTGCGCGCCGGTTATGACGACCCGGCGCAGGTTTTTTCCCTCCTCCCCCTGTTCGAATCCGCGCGGGTCGATTTCCTCGTGCTTCATCCCCGCACGGTGGTCCAGGAATACACGGGGCGGGCCGACCATGCGGTTACCGCCGAAGTGGTCCGGCGGACCGCGCTGCCGGTCATCGCCAACGGAGATATTCGCAGCAGTGCCGCCGGCCTGCGGGTGCTGCGGGAAACCGGCGCGGCCGGGCTGATGCTGGGGCGGGGGGCCATCGCCGATCCCCTCCTGTTCGAACGGCTTCGCGGCCGGGCCGCCGCGGAGCCGGACCGGGAAGAACGGGCGGCGCAGCTGCATCGGTACCTGCGGGACCTGCTGGCGCGCTACCGGGAGCTGTTCTGCGGCGACGCCCAGGTGCTGGGCAAACTGAAGTCGGTGCTGGCCGCCATGGACGATCCTTGCTTCGCCAAGCATTTCAAAGAGCTGCGGAAGGCGAAAAACGTGCGGGCCTTCTCCGCCCTGCTCGACGGGCCGGCGTGAAGAGTAGTTCCTCCGATTGACAACGTGCATCGATAGGTGTATCGTTTAACGAAATCAAGATCGACATGGGGGCATAATGGAAGCAGTGAAAATTTCCCCGAAATTTCAGGTTGTCATTCCCCGCGAGGTACGGGAAAAGTTGCGCCTGGTGGCCGGCCAGCGGATGCAGGTGGTTGCCTACGGCAACCGGATTGAGTTGATCCCGGAGAGGGAAATCGCCGATATGCGCGGGTTTTTGAAGGGGATTGATACCACCGTCGAGCACGAGCCGGATCGCGTATGAACGTGGTAGATTCTTCCGCCTGGCTGGAATTTTTCGCGGACGGTCCGAATGCGGAGGAATTCGCTCTCCCTCTCGCTGACCGGGCATCGCTCATTGTCCCGACTATCACCATCTATGAGGTGTTCAAGGTAGTCTGCCGCCAGCGCGGAGAAGATGCGGCCTTGCAGGCGGCAGCCCTTATGCAGCAGGGGAAATCGGCGGAGCTGTCGCCGTCCCTGGCAATGATCGCCGCACGTACGAGCCTGGAGCTGGCGCTTCCCATGGCCGACAGCATCATTCTGGCGACGGCCCGACTTCACGATGCGACCCTCTGGACCCAGGACGAGCATTTCCGAAGTCTCCCCGGCGTGCGGTATTTCCCAAAACAGTAGCCTTCCCTCGTACAACAACCCCCAAACCCCGAAGTTGGTCCGGAGAATAATCAATGCGTATCAGGTTTCTCCATACTGCCGACGTCCACCTCGGCAAGACCTACCGCACCTCCCCCGGCGAGGCGGAGCGCTACGAGGACTTCTTCCGCATGCTCGGGGGGATCGTCGCCGACGCCGTGCGCGAGCGGGTCGCGTTCTTCCTGATCGGCGGCGACCTGTTCCATACCGGCCAGATCCTCCCCAAAACCTTCGCACGCACCATCGAGACCCTCCAGCCGCTGAAGGACAACCGCATCCCCTGCATCGCCGTGGAGGGAAACCATGACTGGATTCACCGCCGCGACAGCATCTCCTGGATGGAGGCGCTGTCGCAGATGGGGTACATCCGGCTGTTGCGCCCGTCCCGCACGGAGACCGGCGGCTACCGCTTCGACCCCTTCGACCCGGCAACCGGCATGGGGGGGCGCATCGAGGTCGAGGGGGTGAACATCTACGGCCTCGGCTACATCGGCGCCCAGGCGGGGGCGCATGTGGCGCGCATCTGCGAGGCGGTGGAGACGAAGAACAACCTCCTCCTCTTCCACGTCGGGGTCTGGACCTATTCGCCGGTGGAGATCGGCAACATCAAGCCGGAAGAGGCGCTGCCGCTCGCCGCCTGTTTCGACTACGTGGCCCTCGGCCATGGTCACAAGCCATACATCATTTACACCCCGGAGGGCCGCCCCTACGCCTTCAACCCCGGCTCGCCGGAGCGGGTGAACTTCGGCGAGGAGCGCTACGACAAGGGGTACTACCTGGTCACCGTCGAGGACGGCCGGTACGGCCACGAGTTCCGCCCGACGGACCCCCGGCCGATGCTTGCCGCGGTCATCGACCTGGACGGCGCGGAGAGCGCGGACGAGGCTTTGGAGCGGTTCCGCGCACAGGTCGGCGCGCGGCTCGCCGCGTCCGGCGGCGACCGGCAGCCGCTCCTGGAGCTGAAGCTCACCGGCCGGGTCCGCTTCCACCCGTTCGAGCTCGGGCGTGAGCGGCTTCGCCTGGCGCTGGACGAGCTGTGCCACCCCCTGCACGCGGAGATCAGGAACCACCTCTCCCTCGTGACCGGCCGCGGCGGAGAGGAAACGGTCAAGAAGAGCCTGGCCGAGATCGAGCGGGAGGTGCTGCGGGAACTGATCGGCGCCAGGAGCGAGTACAAGGGGCGGGAGGAGGAGCTGGTGCGGCTGTCCATGGCGATCCGCGATGCAGTGCTGAAGGGTGACGTGGAGGGGGATGAGTTGTTGGGACTTCTTGTGTCTCACCACGAAGACACGAAGGACACGAAGGAAGTCCTCTGAATCTTCTCAAAGACGACATCAAGATCTAGATTCTCTTCGTGATCTTCGTGTCTTCGTGGTGAATTTATGCAGATTCTCTCATAAACCTGGAAAACGAAGGACACGAAGGAAATCTTATGAATAATCGGCCAAGCATTTTACCCGAAGACGGAACAAGCGCGATTATAGCAGCGGCCTTGGAGGTCCACAGGCATCTTGGGCCGGGACTGCTTGAATCGGCCTACGAGGAGTGTCTGTGTCATGAACTGGAAATCAGAGGCATTCGTTATTGCCGGCAAAACAAACTCCCTGTTGTTTACAAGGGGAAAAAGCTCGACTGCGGGTATCGCCTGGATGTGGTGGTGAATGACGTTATTCTTCTTGAATTGAAAAGTGTGGAAAAACTCCTCCCGATTCATGAGGCGCAACTGATAACGTATCTCAAGCTTTCTGGAATGCGGACAGGGTTGCTCATAAATTTCAACGAACTGCTTCTCAAAGACGGCATCAAGAGAATAGTTCTCTAGGTTTTCTTCGTGACCTTCGTGCCTTCGTGGTGAATATATTATGCAGATTCTCTCCATAACCCTGAAAAACATCAAGTCCCACCGCGACACGGAGCTCTCCTTCGCCCCCGGCATCAACGTCCTCTCCGGCCCCAACGGCGCCGGGAAGAGCACGGTGTTCGAGGCGGTCGGCTACGCCCTGTTCGGGGTGGACGCCCGCGACTTCGTCTCCAACGTGGACCGCTTCCTCACCATCGGCGCCAAGAAGGGGGAGATCTCCGTCACCTTCGCCACCGACGCCGGCGAGACCTGGCGCGCGACCCGCACCGTCGGCACGCCGGCCAGGTGGCTTCTGGCGAAGGAAGCGGGCGGCGCGTTCGAGGTGGAGGAGCACGCCCGGATCGAGGAGACCGAGGCGCGCCTCAAGGAGCTCCTCGGCCTCGACAACGGCCGCCCCCTGGCGGAGCAGTTCAAGCTGGTGATCGGCCCGTTCCAGAACGAATTTCTCGGCCCCTTCGTCATCAAACAGGCAACCAGGAGACAGGAAGCCTTCGACGAGATCCTCGGCATCGACGCCTGGCGCAAGACGTACAAGGGGACCAGTTCGCTCATTGCCACCGTGCAGAAGAAGATAGAGGTGCTCGCTGCCGAGGTGGAGGCGAAACAGGAGCAGATCGCCGTCCTGCCGGAGCGGGAAGCGGAGCTGGAGGGCGTCAAGGCCGCCCGGGAGGCGCTGCAGAACGAGCTGAAGGGGCGCGATGAGGCGATGCGGCAGGTCGCAGCGCGGCTGCAGGAGCTCGACCGGCAGAAGGAGCAGCTGGATGCGGCGGAAAACGCAGTCAAGCAGACCTCGGCGAGCATCGACTCGGGCAAGGAGCATGTCGCCAGCCAGCGGGTGCTCGTCGACCAGTCGGCAGCGGCCGTCGGGATCGTGGAACAGAGCCGGGCGGGCAAGGAGGCCTTCGAGAAGGCCGAGGCGCGCCTTGCGGAGCTGCGGGAGAAGGAGAAAGCGCGGCGCTCCATAGAGCAGGAGGTTGCCACGCTCGAAAAAGAGGCCGTGCGGCTTAGCCAGGCCCACGACCATGAACTGCGGGAATGCGGGCAGACGAATCAGCAGCTCGATGGAGAGGAGCAAAAGCTTGCCGCCGCCCGCGCGTCTCTCCGGGCGGACGAGGCCCTCGTGGCGACCGCGGCGCGGCTGCCGGAACTGCGCCGCGAGGCAGACCGCGCCAAGGCGGAACGGGCACTCCTCGACGGGCGTCGGGAAGGGCTCCTGGAAGGGCGCGACAAGCTGGCGGAGGGAATGTGCCCTTTTTTCCAGGAACCCTGCCGGAACATAGACGGCAAAACGCCGGCGGACGTTTTTCCCGGCAAGATCGCGGATCTCGACCGTGAAATGGGGCGGTTGGCAGAGACCGTCCGGAAGCTGGAGGAGGACGCGACGGCCGCTGAAAAGGCGCAAAAGGTCCTGGATGCGCTCAAGGTGCAGGGGCAGGAGCTCGACAGGCAGGCGCAGGCCTTGGCGCAGCGGCGTGCGCACCACGAGGTGCGGGCGGGCAGCCTGGAGAAGCTGAGAGCCCAACAGGCTGATGCAACTACGAAGGCAACCGCCCGCAAACGGGACCTGGAGGCGTTTGCCGCGCTGGACGAGGAGATCACGCGTGCGGAAATGGAGCGGGCGGGCTTCCAGGAGGCGCGGGACGCATTCCAGGCCAACCTGAAGGCCGCCACGGACCTGGAGAGCCGCCGGCAGACCCTTGATAAATACCAGAAGCGCCTGGATGATCTGCACGCGGCACTGGAATCCCGGTCGGCCGAGTTGGCGCGCTTTCGGGAAGCCTATCAGCCCGACCAGCACCTCGCCGCGCGCCAGCAGAAAGAGGCGCTCGTCGCCGAGGTCGCCACCCTGGGGCAGAGAATCGCGGACCTGGCAAAAGACCGGCTTCGCCTCGAAGGTGAGGTCGGGCGGCTGAAGCAGGTGAAGGGGGAGATCGAGAGCCGGCTGGCGGAGAAGAAAGCGTTCGAGGAAAAGGAGCGGATGGTCAGGTTTCTCCGCAACCAGGTGTTCAAGAACGTTTCCAGCCAGCTCTCGGAGCGGTTCCGGGAGGAGATCAGCCTGCGCGCCGACCGGATCTACCGGACCATCGCCGAATCGGACGAGGGGCTCGTCTGGGGGGACGACTACCGGATCGTGCTGCGCGACATGCAGGACGGTCAGATGCGGGAGCGGAGCGACGACCAGCTCTCCGGCGGACAGACCATGAGCGCCGTGGTGGCGCTGCGGCTGGCGCTGTTGCAGACCATCGGCGCCCGGATCGCCTTCTTCGACGAGCCGACCTCAAACCTGGACGCCTCCCGCCGGGAGAACCTGGCCCACGCCTTCCGCGCCATCGACGTGGGGCGGGAGGAGGTGACCGAGCACTGGTACGACCAGCTCTTCCTCATCAGCCACGACGTGGCCTTCACCGAGGTCACCGACCAGATGATCCTGCTGGGCGAGTAGAGGCATGCCGGGGAAGCGGCAGAAGCGGCCGGTCGCTCATTGCTCGTTCAGCGATGTGCGGGTGCATGCCTCTCCTTGAACCCTCATGCCTCTTCATCGGGGGAGATGCCGCATCCGGCGGGATGCTCGCCGGCGATTGGCAGCCGGATCGTTGTCGTCGTTCCTCTCCCCGGTTCGGATTCGAACTCCAGGAAGCCGCGGTGTTCCTTGATGATGGCGGTGGATATGTAGAGTCCCAGCCCCGTTCCACCTTCGTTGATCCTCGTGGTGAAAAACGGTTCGGCGAGCCTGCCGAGAACTTTCTTGTCCATGCCGTGCCCCTCGTCTTTCACCCGCAATCTGGCAAAACCTCCCGAACTCTCGACGTCGGTGGCGACAACCACCCTTCCGGTCTTATCCGGCAGGGATTGCAGCGCGTTCAGGACCAGGTTTATGATGACCTGCTCGATTTGCTGGGCATTCCCCCTGACCGCCGGCAGGTCTTCGCAAAGGTCCAATTGGAAATGGTCTGTATATTTCCTGATTTCATAGGCGAGAATTGCCGTGGCTTCCTTGGCCGCCCTGTTCAGGTCGGCGTTCCCCGGAAAGCCGTTCCCCCTGCAAGGACGGGCGAAACCTTTCAGGTTGTCGACGATCCGGCAGATCTTCTTTGTTCCTTCCGTAATGTTGCCGCAGAGTTTCGGCACTTCCCGGCGCGCTGTGGCAAAGTTCATCCCCCCCAGGGGAAAATCTCCGTTTTCCGCGGCATGATCGGCCAGGATCTCCGCCGCATCCTGCCAAATCTCGGCAAGAAGCGTCGAGTTGATCATTATGAAATTGTTCGGGTTGTTGATCTCGTGGGCAATGCCTGACACAAGCAGGCCGAGCAATGCCATTTTGTCCGCCTGGATCAGCTTTGCCTGAAGGTCCTTGGTTTCTCTCTCCAACTGGACTTTCCTGGTCATGTCACGGAATGAGCAGTACACGACCTCTTCGTTCCGCAACCTGATCAGCTGCCCGCGGATGGCGATGAGGATTCTCGTGCCGTCCTTCCGCAGGTGGTCTTTCAGGTCCAGATCGCGATGTCCCTCCCCGCTGATGGAAGCCAGAAAGTCCAGGAATTCGCCCTGCCCGTTCGGTTCGAAGATCAGGCGAGAGCCCCGGCGAAGGAATTCCTCACGCGTATGGCAGAAGAGTTTTACGCTCGCCGGATTGACGTCGATAACTTCTCCGCTTGATCTCTTGAACAGGATTATGGCATCATCGTTTTGCTCAAACAATTGCCGGAAACGCTCTTCGCTCTCTTTGTAATGTCTGCGGTGCCGGGAAAAGAGTACGGCAAGCAGGATAAATGCCGCGTACACAATGAAGGCACCGGCGATGGCGCAGATTACAAGCGGGAGATTTATGGCAATAGGACCGATCTTGATGTTCATATACTCCTGCCTTGCGCTGAGAACGGCGGTCACTCACGCAACGCCGCGGGCATTGAGCATGCAATCACTTCAGATCTGCCATAGTAACCAGAATGTAACGTATTTGGAATACTATTTGTGTTAGAAATGCTTAAACAATGACTGTTCACCGCAATGCCGGTGTCTGCAGGTCCCATGTGCGCATGAATTTGACGGATACGTGTTCAACTGGTACTTTTTCATGAAAGGCGGTCTGTTTGTACAAGGGTAAGTCACCGCAAAGGGGGTATGCCATGAACGAGGTCTACTGCTCGCCCGAACCGGAAATCGTCCTCGTGGACGATGAGTCCATAATGTTGAACAGTCTTGCGGCAATACTCACCAGGGCCGGGTTGCCCAATGTGCTGGCATTGAGCGACAGCCGCGCACTGATTCCCCATCTTGCCCGCCGCACCGCCCGGGTGGTCGTTCTCGACCTGCAAATGCCGTTCGTTTCCGGAAGGGAGTTGCTGGACGAAATGGCCCGCAACTATCCCGATGTCCCGGTGATCGTGATCACAGCGGTTGATGAGATCGACATGGCCGTCGATTGCATGAGGTTGGGGGCCTTCGATTACCTGGTGAAGCCGTTCGAGCCGCGCCGGTTCGTGGCGAGCATCAGAAAGGCGCTGGAGATGAGCGCCATGCGGTACGAAATCATCACCCTCAGGGAATCCCTGCTCAACGGCCAGCAGCAGGACCGGAAGGTCTTCGGTTTGTTCACTACCCGGAGTGCCCGGATGAAGGCGATATGCGGTTACCTTGAGGCCGTTGCGCCCATGAACCAGCCCGTCATCATTACCGGCGAGACCGGGGTGGGCAAGGAGCTGGCCGCACGGGCGATTCATGCCCTGAGCGGGCGCAAGGGAAAGCTTGTTACGGTCAACACCGGCGGGCTGGACGATCTGATGTTTTCCGACACCCTTTTCGGTCACCGGAAGGGGGCATTCACCGGCGCCGATCAGCCCCGGGAGGGAATGATCGCCCAGGCCGAAGGGGGCACCCTGTTTCTCGACGAAATCGGCGACATGAGCCCCGCCTCCCAGATCAAGCTCCTGCGTTTGCTGCAGGAAGGCGAGTACTACCCTCTCGGTTCGGATGCGGTGAGGCTGAGCAACGCGCGGATCGTCGTGGCCACGCACCGGGTCCTTGACGAGATGATCGACGACGGCAGCTTCAGGAGAGACCTCTATTACCGCCTCTGTGCCCATGAGGTCCAGCTCCCGGCGCTGCGTGAAAGGGCCGAGGACATTCCGCTTCTTCTCGATGTTTTCCTGGAAGCGGCTGCCCGTTCCCTGGGAAAGAAAACGCCGTCCTATCCTCCCGAACTGGTCAGCTGCCTGTGCGCCTATCATTTCCCCGGCAACATCCGCGAGTTGAAAGGGATGGTTTTCGATGCAATGGCCCGGCACGCGGGAGGAATGCTGTCGAAGGCGGCGTTCCGGACTGTTGTCAAAAAAGACGCGCACCGCACCGGCACTGCCAAACCATGCGGGGAAGCGGCTGAGTGGCTCAACACGTCTGCCCGGTTGCCCACATTGAAGGAGGCCGAGGAGATACTGGTTCGGGAAGCTCTGAGGCGCGCCAACGGCAACCAGGGCGTGGCGGCGGCCCAGTTGGGGATCTGCCGTCAGGCCCTTAACAAAAGGGTTAACAAGAAAAAGCCGCCCGGGTAAGTTTCGCTGAGCCGGCGGTGTTCGCCGCTCCATCCCCGCCTTCGCCGAAAGGGGTGCAAAAACGGCTGCACCTGCCACTTTTGCTGCACCCCCCCGAACCCCCGCATTGCAAGGGTTTTCCCGCCATGGGGGGCACTTGCGTCAATTACGGGCGCATCCCTTCCTCTCCCGGGCAATCGTGCCCGAAAAGCTCTCCCCCCCGCTGAAATGACGATTTCCGACAACCGGGCCGATTGAGGCACGATACATGTATATACCCGAATAACTGAATTCTCGTCCGGGGGCGGGGATGCAGGTCCCCGTATTCAATGCAACAAAAGGAGATTCTATGAAAAAGGTGCTGCTGGTTGACGATTCGGCCCTGATCCACCGGATGTACCGTCTGGTCCTGGACCGCTACAACTGCGAGTACGTTGACGCCATGAACGGCCGGGAAGCGCTGGAGCTGCTGGCCGTTCATGGCGACGTCCAGCTGATTCTCCTCGATATCAACATGCCGGTGATGAATGGCGTGCAGTTCATGGAAAAGGCCTTTGCCCAGGGGATCACCAGGCGGATACCGGTCATAATAGTCAGTACCGAAGGGAAGGAGGCGGACACGCTGCGTGGTTTGCAGCTGGGGGCAAAGGGGTATCTGAAAAAGCCTTTCAATCCCGAGGAGCTGTATGGTCTCATCGGAAAAATAGTTCCTTTCTGCTGCACTGCCGCACTTGCCGGGGAAATGGTTCAAAGCCTCAAAACCGCGTCCGGGAGCGGCAAAGGGATAATCGGTGGGTAGCGTGAACGACACGGCTGTAGCGCTTCTCCTGGAAGACTACCTGGAGGATGCGGCGGGGCATCTCGATGCCGCGGAGATCGCCCTGATCGGGCTGGAGAAGGATGCCCGCGAGGGGTGTCCCGATGAAGGTCCGGTGGTACTCCTCCTCGGGCATTTGCACACGTTGAAGGGGAACTCGGGCATGATGGGATTTGTCCCGCTGCAGCAGTTTGTCCACACCCTGGAGAGTGTCCTGCAAAGCGTTGCGACCTCCGGCCTCGCCTTTACCGGCGCGTTCTTCGAAGCCTTCTACGAAGCGATCAGCGCGCTGCGGGGCGCCTTGAAGGACCTTGCGGCAGATCCGGCCGGTTCGCTTGATTTCAGCGACCAGCTGATGCTCCTGGAATGCCTTGCCTTGCAGGAGGCCGACACCCCGACCACCCCCCTTGCGGGAGGGAGAAGAGACGATTCCGGTTACCTCGTTCAGAAATCCGCCACCCTGAGGGTCAATTTCGAAAAACTGGACGAGCTGATGAACCTGGTCGGCGAACTGGTCATTCACCGGACTGCCCTCCTCTCCATAGAGGCGAGGCTTAAGGAAACGGTCAAAGACCGGCAGATAATCGAGGCATTCGATGTGTCGAGCCAGGCCATCGGCAAGACCGCCAACGACCTGCGGGAAGCCATCATGAAGGTTCGCATGCTGCCGGTCAGGACGGTCTTTCAGAGGTTCAGCCGGCTGGTGCGCGATCTTTCCCACAGTCACGGCAAAAAGGTTTGCCTCGTTTTCGAGGGGGAGGAGACGGAACTCGACAAGACCGTGATCGACGAGATTGGCGAGCCTCTTCTCCACCTGATCAGAAACGCCGTCGACCACGGGATCGAGACGCCGGCCGAGAGAAAGAAATCGGGCAAGCAGGAGACCGGTATTCTCAAACTCGCTGCCGCTCATGAAAATAACCAGATCGTCATTACCGTTGAAGACGATGGCCGCGGGATATCGGCCGACCGGCTGAAGCAAGCGGCGGTAGCCAACGGGGTGCTCGGCGAGGGTGAGGCTGGTTCGATGGAAACGGAGGAAGCGCTTCAACTGGTGTTTCTCCCCGGTTTTTCCACCAGCAGTGAGCTGACCGAGACCTCCGGTCGCGGCATAGGACTCGACGTCGTCAGGAAGACCGTTTCCTCCCTGAACGGGGCCATCGGGATAGAGAGCATACCGGGGGAAAGGACCCGGTTCGTCATGCAGCTCCCCCTTACCCTGGCTATCATTCAGGCCCTCATGGTGGAGGTCGCGGGCCAAACCTTCGCCGTTCCGCTTTCCGGGGTCCTGGAGAGCATCAGGGTGGATGCCGCCGAGATCCACCAGGTTTCATCCGGAGAGATCATAAACCTGAGAGACCGGCTCCTCCCGGTTTTCAGGCTCGACCGCTTATTTTCCCTCGGCCATGCTGCCGTCCGGGACACGGAATATCTCGTGGTCGTCGGCAGCGGGGAAAAGCGGGGGGGGATTGTGATAGACAGGTTGCTGGGGCAACGGGAGATCGTCATCAAGGGGATAGACGACTACCTGGGGGAACTGCCGGGGATTGCTGGAGGGACCATACTCGGCGACGGGAAGGTGTCCCTGGTCCTCGATATTGTATCGCTTTTGGAAAAAAACGAGAAGAGGGGGCGCCGATGACGGAAAACAATGAAATCATGCTGCCGGCTTCAGGCCTGGCAGAGGATATCCTGGCACGGTTTATGGCCGATGCGCAACGGCAAGCCGACGGCACGCACCCGGATGCGGAAAAGAGGGACGGGGAGACCATCCATCACCTGGTGACGTTTAATCTCGGCAAGGAAGAGTATGGCGTGGATATAGAGAGCGTCCAGGAAATCATCAGGGCGTCTGACATCACGCCTGTGCCGGGGGCGCCCGGCCATGTCCGGGGTGTCATCAACCTGCGCGGCAAGATTATCCCCGTGGTGGATATGAGGAAGCGCTTCGGCCTTGCCGTCGCGGAGGCGGGAGATGCGCAGCGTATCGTTGTCGTTGAACTGGGTGAAAAACGGATCGGCATGCTCGTGGACAGGGTGTCCCAGGTGATGAAGGTGCCGTCGGGTATTGTTGAGGAAATTCCCGAAGAGGCAACGACCATGGATGAGCATTACATCAAGGGAGTCGGCAAGATGGACGGCAGGCTCGTTATCATCCTCGATTTGAACCGGTCCCTGTTGCTGGCCTGAGGCAGGGCCGTTGTGCACGGGGAAATGTTTTCCGTAATTATTTCGGTTAAAGGAGATATGTTTCATGCTAAAGAATGTCAAGATCGGCGTACGTCTGGGGCTCGGGTTCGGTTTGATGTTGCTGCTCATCATGGTCGTCGGCGCCGTGGGGTACTGGGGGGTGAAAAAAAGCACCGATACGACCATCACCATGCTGAAGGGCGATGCCACCATCTCGGAGCATGCTTCGCGTGCCAGGGCCAATGTCCTGGGGCTTCGCCGCTACGAGAAAGACATCTTTCTGAATATCGGCGACAAGGAAAAGGTGTCCGAGTACCTGGAAAAATGGAAGGAGCAGAAAGAACATCTCCGGGAACGTCTGAAGAATCTGGAAAAGATTGTTACCCTGCAGGCGGACAAGGATGCGGTCCGAACAATGGAGGCGGAATTCACCCACTACGATGCCGGCTTCAACAAGGTGTTTGCACTGGTCGACGCGGGCCGGATAACGAATCCGGCCGACGGCAACAAGGCAATCAACGAATACAAGAACGAAATCCACAACCTGGAAAAAATCGCCAAAGACCTGGCTGACGAGACCAACCAACGGATGGATGCCAAGGAAGCGATCATGACGGATCTTACCCGGCACATCTCGCTGGTTGTGATCATAAGCATTGTAACCGGCATATTCCTGTGCGTACTCATCAGCATTCTGATCACCCGCAGCATAACTCTTCCGCTGGGGGCCGCCGTCGGCATTGCAAACCGGCTTTCCGGCGGGGATCTTACGGTAGCATGGGAGACGACGTCCCGTGACGAGGTGGGGGAAGTCCTGGATGCCATGCGCCTTATGGTGGAAAGTCTGCGTGCCATGATCGGGCGGATTCGGGAGACTTCCTCCCAGGTGGCGTCGGCAGCGAACGAAATATCGGCCGGGGCGGCGCAACTGACCCAGGCCGCTCACTCCCAGTCGTCCGCCGCCGATGAAACCTCCAGCACCATGGTGCAGATGGCTGCCTCCATCCAGTCCGTGGCCAACAGTGCCGACGCGCTGGCCTCCAACACCGACGAGGTTTCCTCCTCCGTTCAGGAACTGGGGGTTTCCGGCGAAGAGGTGGCCAGGAGCGCCGAAGTAATGGCTTCCTCGGTGTCCGAGACCTCGGCCACCATCGAGCAGATGACCGTTTCCATCGAGAAAGTGGCCCAGAACAGCGAAGACCTTGCCTCGTCGGTATCCGAGACCTCCTCCACCATCGAGCAGATGACCGTCTCCATCGAGCAGGTGGCGGGGAATTCCCAGGAATTGCAGAAGATCGTCGCCGAGACTTCCGCCATCGTCGAACAGATGGCGGCATCCATCAGGCAGGCGGCGGATAACGTGGTCGAGGCCGACACCGTGGCAAAGACTGCCGCCAAGGAAGGGATTGTCGGGCAACAGGCGGTCCAGGAGGCCCTGGCGGCCATGAAGCGGGTAGCGGAGGTGAGCGAAAAGACCGCTTCATCGATTGTCAACCTGGGCAAACGTTCCGAAGAGATCGGCAATATCGTCAAGGTGATCAACGAGATCGCCGACCAGACCAACCTGCTTGCCCTCAACGCCGCCATAGAAGCGGCCCGGGCCGGCGATGCGGGGCGGGGGTTTGCCGTGGTGGCCGACGAGGTGAGGAAACTTGCCGAGCGAAGCGTCAACGCCACCAAGGAGATCGGCCAGGTGATCAAACAGGTCCAGGCCGATACGGACGATTCCGTTAAATATGGCGAGCTCGCCTCCCGCGAGGCCCAGGCATCCATGGAGCTGTCCGGATTCGCCGGGAACGCCCTGGCCAACATCGTTAAAAGCATCGAGCAGACGAGCGGCCTGATGAGCGACGTAGCGCGGATGGCCGCCGAACAGGCGACCGCCTCCACGCAGGTGATCGGGGCCGTGGAAAAGATGCGCGAATCGACCACGATAGTTGCCGGAGCAGCCCGCGAGCAGGCATTGGGAGGACGCCAGATTCGGATAGCGGTGGAGCGGATGAACAGCATTGCCCAGGAGGTGACCGGTGCCACGCGGGAGCAGGCTCAGGGAAGCAGCCAAATCCGGATAGCGGTGGAGAACATGAACAACGTGACCCAGCAGGTCACCATTGCCACCCGCGAACAGGCGCTGTCGGCGCGCCAGATCGTAGGGGCCATAAGTTCCATGAGCTCCATGACCCAGGCCGTGGCCAATGCCACCTCCGAACAGAAGAAAGGTGGCGATATGGTCGTTGCCGCCATGGAGAACATAAGCGACGTCACCAGGGAAAACCTCGCCTCCGTGGAGCAGTTGTCCAGGTCCGCCCAGGGCCTCTCCCAGCAAGCGGTCGATCTTGCCGGCCTCGTTGCCCAGTTCAGGGTGGAGTGAAGCTTTTCCGGAGGCAGAGCCGCCTCAGTTTTTCGGCGAAGGTATTCCCCCCGGTCCGCCTTCCGGTGCCGGGGGGAATACCCGATTGCCGGCGACGCGGAATCCTTGCACAGGTACGGCCATAGTTTCGGAACGGCCCGCGAAGCAGGGCCCGATCCGCCAAAAGACGGAGATGAAGGCAATGTTAAAGCCGTGTGAAGGAGCGACCCCTGTCGCTCAGGGCGTTGCCGGGAAAACGATCGGGGAACTCCTCCTGCTGGTCGGCGATGCGGGCAAGGGACTCCGGCAGGAAGCCATGGGCAGGCTCCTGGAGTTGGGGCTGGATACGTGTTGCGCGGAACTGGAGAATGCTGTCCGGAACGATGACGATGCCGACCTGCGCAACGGCGCCATGGAAGCCTTCGTGGGGTTCGGCCCGGCGGCGGTTCCGAAACTGGTCATGCTCCTCGATGACGACAACGAAGAGGTGAGGAATTTCAGCACGGTCATGCTCGGCGATATCGGGAGTCGTACGGCGGTCGAACCCCTGATCCGGCTGTTGAGCGATCCCGATGCCAACGTCAGGCATGGTGCTGCCGAGGCGTTGGCGAAGATCGGCGACCGCCGGGCTGTGCCGCCCCTGCGGCGGCTGCTTCGGGGCGATTACTGGGACAACGGTTATGCCGTTGCCGCTCTTGGCAAGCTGGGCGGCGAGTGAGCGGCTCCCGCACCGGCGGGCTGCCGCAGTGGCGATACGCAGATTCCCGCAGCAAACGTATTCCGGGATTTCCATCCTTGACACCCACCTTCCTTTTGATGTAACGTACTATGTCCCACCGCAGGAAGGGACAGACTCTACCCGAAGACGGCCCTTTATCCCCATGAAAATTACCGCCATAATCCCCGCCCGGTACGCATCCACCCGCTTCGAAGGGAAGGCGCTCGCCGACATCCAGGGCAAGCCGATGGTGCAGCGCGTCTATGAGCGGACTGCGCGGGCTTCCCTGGTTTCCGAGGTGATCGTCGCCACCGACGACGAGCGGATCGCCGCAGCTGTCCGGGCGTTCGGCGGCTGCGTCGAGATGACCGGCACGGGACACGAGACCGGCACCGACCGGCTGGCGGAGGTGGCGGCGCGGCTGGACAGCGACGTGATCGTCAACGTCCAGGGGGACGAGCCGCTGATCGAGCCGGCGATGATCGACGAGGCGATCCGGCCGCTGGCGGACGACCCGGCCGTCACCATGGCGACCCTGAAGAGCCGGATCAAGACGCTGCACGACTTCCTCTCCCCCAACGTGGTGAAGGTCGTGACCGACTGGGAGGGGAACGCCCTCTATTTCTCCCGCTCGCCGCTCCCCAATTTCCGGGACAAGTGGAACGACCTGAAGGACGAGGCGTTCGCCTCGGGCAAGCTCCTCTGCTACAAGCATGTGGGGCTCTACGTCTACCGCCGCGACTTCCTCCTCCAGTACGCCCAGATGTCCCCCACCTACCTGGAGCTGGCGGAAAAGCTGGAGCAGCTCAGGGCGCTGGAGAACGGCTGCCGGATCAGGGTGGTGGAGACGGAGCACGAGTCGATCGGCGTCGACACGCCGGGGGACCTGGAGAAGGTACTGGAAAAGCTGAAGGCTAAAGGCTGAAACTGAAGGTTGAAACTGAAGGCCGATGGCCAGGGGAATTTCCTTCAGTCTTCAGCCTGCTTTTATAGGAGTTTTTATGAAGACCAAGTTCATATTCGTTACCGGAGGGGTCGTTTCGTCCATCGGCAAGGGGCTCGCCTCCGCTTCGCTCGGGGCGCTCCTGGAGTCTCGCGGCCTGCGGGTCACCATGCAGAAGCTCGACCCGTACATCAACGTCGACCCGGGCACCATGTCCCCGTTCCAGCACGGCGAGGTGTTCGTCACCGACGACGGCGCCGAGACAGACCTGGACCTGGGGCACTACGAGCGCTACACCACCGCCCGGCTCTCCAAGAAGAGCAACTTCACCACCGGCCAGGTCTACTTCTCGGTCATCGAGAAGGAGCGGCGCGGCGACTACCTGGGGGGGACCGTCCAGGTGATTCCCCACATCACCGACGAGATAAAGAGCAAGGTCCTCGACAACGCCAAGGGGAGCGACGTGGCGATCATCGAGGTGGGGGGGACCGTCGGCGACATCGAGTCGCTGCCGTTCCTGGAGGCGATCCGCCAGTTCAAGGCGGACCGGGGGGCGGGGAACGTCCTCTACATCCACGTGACGCTGGTCCCCCACATCAAGACCGCCGGGGAGCTGAAGACCAAGCCGACCCAGCACTCGGTCAAGGAGCTGCGGGAGATCGGCATCCAGCCCGACATCCTGCTCTGCCGCTGCGAGCGGGAGCTTCCCCATGAGATGAAGGCGAAGATCGCCCTGTTCTGCAACGTGGAGGAGAAGGCGGTCATCACCTCGGCTGACGCGGAGCACATCTACGCCGTACCCCTGGCGCTGCACCGCGAGGGGCTCGACGAGCAGGTGGTGGAAAAGCTCAACATCTGGACCAAGGCCCCCGATCTCTCCCCCTGGCAGGAGGTGGTGGAGAAGCTGATCCACCCGAGCAAGGGGGAGGTCCACATTGCCATCGTCGGCAAGTACGTGAATCTCACCGAGTCGTACAAATCCCTGTCCGAGTCCCTCACCCATGGGGGGATCGGCAACGACTGCCGGGTCTTTCTCCGCTACCTCGACTCGGAGAAGATCGAGGCCGAGGGGGTGGACGGGCTGCTGGAGGGGGTGGACGGCGTCCTGGTGCCGGGCGGATTCGGCGAGCGGGGGACCGAGGGGAAGATCCAGGCGATCGAATTCGCCCGGACCCGCAAGATACCCTTCTTCGGCATCTGTCTCGGGATGCAGATGGCGGTGGTGGAATACGCCCGCAACGTCTGCGGCCTCGACGATGCCTATTCCACCGAGTTCAAGGCGGACTGCGCCAATCCCCTCATCCACCTGATGGAGGAGCAGAAGGGGGTCTCCCGCAAGGGGGGGACCATGCGGCTCGGCGCCTATCCCTGCACTCTCGCCAAGGGGACCTTCGCCCAGAAGGCCTACGGGGCCGCCGACATATCCGAGCGGCACCGCCACCGCTACGAGTTCAACAACGCCTACCGCGAGGTCCTCACCGCCAAGGGGCTCGTGCTGTCGGGGATCTTCAAGGACGGCGACCTGGTGGAAATGGTGGAGATCCCGGACCACCCCTGGTTCGTCGGCTGCCAGTTCCATCCCGAGTTCAAGTCCAAGCCGCTCAACCCCCATCCGCTGTTCAGGGCGTTCATCGCCGCGGCGCTGGAAAACAAGAAATAGGAACGCGGCTTTTCCGCAATCGCGGCGTTGCTCTTCAGGCTTGCTTTGTGCGGCGTAGCGCTGCTACGCCTCCGCGCAAACCTTCGAGCGCCTTGCGCTTATCGAAAAATCCACGTTCCTAGGTGAGTCGATTGAATCGTCGGAGAGGGGAAGGGAACATGCCCCCTCTTTGTTCAAAGGAAATCCATGGTCAAAGAGATAGTCGTCGGAAACGTGAAAATAGGCGGCGACCGGCCGCTGGTGCTGATCGCCGGGCCGTGCGTGATGGAAAACGAGGCGGACACGCTCCATTGCGCCGAGCGGCTGATGACCATCTGCAACGGCGTCTCCGTACCGCTGATCTTCAAGGCGTCCTACGACAAGGCGAACCGCACCTCGGTCACCTCGTACCGCGGGCCGGGGATCAAGGAAGGGCTGCGCATCCTCGCCAAGGTGAAGGAGGCGCTCGGGGTGCCGGTCCTGTCCGACATCCATTCCATCGAGCAGGTCGCCCCTGCCGCCGAGGTGCTGGACGTGATGCAGATCCCCGCGTTCCTCTGCCGCCAGACCGACCTGGTGGTGGCGGCGGCGAAAACCGGCCGGGTGATCAACATCAAGAAGGGGCAGTTCCTCGCCCCGTGGGACATGGAAAACGTGGTGGGCAAGGCGCTCTCCACCGGCAATGACCGGATCGTCCTGACCGAGCGCGGGGTGTCGTTCGGCTACAACAACCTGGTTTCCGACATGCGGAGCCTCCCCATTCTGCGCAGGACCGGCTACCCGGTGGTGTTCGACGCCACCCACAGCGTCCAGCTTCCCGGCGGACAGGGGGGCTCGTCCGGCGGCCAGCGGGAATTCGTGGAGTATCTCGCCCGGGCCGCGGTGGCGACCGGGATCGACGGGGTCTTCATGGAGGTCCACGACGACCCGGAGAAGGCGCTCTGCGACGGGCCGAACTCCATAAAGCTGGATGACCTGCCGGCGTTGCTGAAGAAGCTGAAGGCGATCGACGCGATAGTTAAATAACCTACAGTTCCCCCTCCCTCGATGGGAGGGGGTGAGGGGGAGGGTGCATCTTGAAGCTCTCTCACCCCCACCCCGACCCTCCCCCATCAAGGGGGAGGGAGAAATATTTGAAGGACGCATGATTTTAGAAGAAGCACGAAAAGTGATCCGGATCGAGGCCGAGGCGCTGATGAGCCTGGCCGACGCCATCAACGGCGAGTTCGAGCGGGCGGTGCGGCTGATCCTCGCCTCCAAGGGACGGGTGGTGGTGACGGGTATGGGGAAGTCGGGGCTGATCGGCCAGAAGATCGCCTCCACCATGGCTTCCACCGGTACCCCCGCATTTTTCCTCCATCCCGGCGAGGCGATCCACGGCGACCTGGGGATGATCATGCGGGGCGACGTGGTGATCGCCATCTCCAACAGCGGCGAAACCGACGAGGTGGTCCGCATCCTCCCGGTGATCAAGCGCCTCGGCGCAGCGCTCATCGCGGTGGCGGGGAACCCCGCATCGACCCTTGCCAAGGCGGGGGATGCATTCCTCGACATCTCCGTGAAGGAGGAGGCGTGTCCCCTCGGGCTCGCCCCCACCGCCTCCACCACGGCCACCCTGGCCATGGGGGACGCCCTGGCGGTGGCGTTGCTCCTGGAGCGCGGTTTCAAGGCGGAGGACTTCGCCCTGTTCCATCCTGGGGGGGCGCTGGGCAAGCGGCTGATCCTCCGGGTGGAGGACCTGATGCACAAAGGGGGAGCCGTCCCCCTGGTCCGGGAGGAAACCCCCATGCGGGAGGCGCTGTTCGTCATCACCTCCAAGGGGCTCGGGATCACCGGCGTGACCGATGCCGATGGCAGGCTCGTGGGGGTGATCACCGACGGGGACCTGCGCCGGGCACTGGAGAAGGGGACCGACTTCCTGGAGCGCGCCGCCGGCGAGCTGATGCGGCGCAGCCCCAAGCGGATCGGCCGTGCCGATCTGGCTGCCGGCGCCCTTCAGCGGATGGAGGAATACGCCATCACCTCACTGTTCGTCTTCGACGGTGACGGGGACCGGCCGGTGGGGATCATTCACCTGCACGACCTGCTGAAAGCGGGCATAGCCTAGGTTTGCATGCCACGTTCTGATAAGTCAGACAGGTCTGAGCACACGAGAAGCCATGTTTGATCGTCTGAAAAACATAAAGCTCCTCCTCCTCGACGTTGACGGGGTGATGACCGACGGCCGGATCATCTTCGATTCCAACGGCATCGAGAGCAAGTTCTTCAACGTCAAGGACGGCCACGGCATCAAGCTCCTCCAGCGGGCCGGGGTCGAGGTGGGGATCATCTCCGGCCGAAGCTCGCAGGTGGTCGCCAACCGGGCCGCCGAACTCGGGATCACGCGGCTCTTCCAGGGCGCCCTGGACAAGCTGGCCATCTACCGCGGCATCGTTCAGGAGACGGGCCTTGCCGACGCCCAGATCGCCTTCATGGGGGACGACGTGATCGACATCCCCGTCCTCACCCGGGTCGGCTTCGCCGCGGCACCGGCGGACGCGGTGGAGGAGGTCTTTCCCCACGTCCAGTTCGTCGCGCGGAACCGGGGGGGATGGGGGGCGGTGCGGGAGGTCTGCGACCTGATCCTCAAGGAACAGGGGGCCTGGAGCGAGGTCACCGCCCGGTATTTCAGCTGATCCGGCAGGGCAGGATTTCGAACGAAGGCCGCGTCTGTCGCGCCTTTTTCAAGCTCTGTGCCAAAACTCTCGTATACGGCTAAAACCGCTTTACACCTGCCTTTCTTGATGGTATACTCTCCCCGAAACTATGGTCAATCAGACGAAAATCAGGCAACTGCTGGCCTGGGTCATCATCATTGCGGTCCTTGCACTGGCAGCGGCAATTGCCTTGAAGGCGTACCGGGGAATGCGATCCGGACCGGTGCTCCCCAGCCTTCCGAAGAACATCGACGTTTCCCTGCAGAAAATTCATTATACCGAAACGAAAGGCGGGAGGAAAAAGTGGGACCTCCTGGCCGACAGGGCGGAATATGACAAGGCAGGCGAAATGGTCCGTTTGACCGGAATCCGTCTGGAAGTGGCGATGGCGGGGGAAACGGGGGACCTCGTCCTGACCTCGCGGCAGGGGGATTATCACACCAGGACCAGGGACGTGGAGCTGATCGGCAATGTGGTGGCAAAGAGCGCTTCCGGGATGGAGTTTACCACCGGGCGGATTGCCTATATCGCCGCCGATTCGATGCTCAAGACCGCCGACCGGGTTAAGTTCACCGACGCCGCCCTTGCGGTGGAGGGTGTCGGGATGGAGTTCATGCTGGATACGAAGCGCCTGAAAATCATGCAGCGGGTGGAAGCCAGCTACACTCCCGGGAAGGTAACGCAATGAAGAGAGGGTGCCGTTTGATCCTTGCCTGCCTGGCGCTTGCCGCCGGGCTCGGTACTGCCCATGCTGCCGCTCCGACGGAGCGGAACAGCCTGCCGATCCAGATCAAGTCCAACGAACTGGTGGCCGACAACGCCGACCGGACCGCCACTTTCAGCGGCAAGGTCGCCGCCCGGCAGGGGGACATAACCATTTATTCGGACAAGCTGGTCATCCACTACGGGGCAGGCAATCAGGAAGTGGAGAAGGTCGAGGCGTTCGGCAACGTGCGCATCGTCCAGGGTAACCGGCACGGTGAAGCGGGGCACGCGGTTTACGACAACAAGGGGGGGAAGATCGTTCTCGACGGCAACCCGAAGGTTTTTCAGGGTGAGGACGTCATAACGGGGAAGGTCATTACCTATTTCGTGGACGAGCAGCGGAGCGTGGTGACGGGCGGGCCCGAAGAGCGCGTGAACGCGGTCATCCATCCGAAGGAAAAGGGGAAGAGTGGCGGCGCACGACCCTGAGCTGACCCTCTATACCAGGGGTCTCAAAAAGAGCTTCGGCACCCGCACGGTAGTGAACGGCGTCGATCTCCATGTCTCTTCCGGCGAAGTGGTGGGGCTTCTCGGGCCGAACGGAGCGGGCAAGACGACCACGTTCTACATGGTGGTGGGGCTCACTCGTCCGGACAGCGGCCATGTCTTCCTCGAAGGGAATGACATCACGGAACTTCCCATGTATCTCCGGGCCCGCAAGGGGATCAGCTATCTTCCCCAGGAACCGTCGGTGTTCCGCAAGCTGACGGTGGAGGAAAACATCCTGGCGGTTCTGGAAACCATGGGTGTTTCCCCGGCGCAGCGCAGGATCAGGGTCGAGGAGCTCCTGGCGGAATTCGGGATCACCCGGATCGCCGCGAGCAAGGGGTTTGCCCTTTCCGGGGGAGAGCGGCGGCGGGTGGAGATCGCCCGGTCGCTCGCCACCAACCCGGCGTTCATCCTGCTGGATGAGCCGTTTGCCGGCATCGACCCCCTGGCGGTGATCGACATCCAGAACATCATCACCGACCTGAAGGAGCGGGGGATCGGGATACTGATCTCGGACCACAACGTCCGGGAAACCCTCGGGGTGTGCGACAAGGCCTATATCCTGAATAACGGCGAAGTCCTCGAATGCGGCAACCCGACCCAGATTGCGGAGAGCAAGAAGGCGCGGGAGATATACCTGGGAGAGAAGTTCAGGCTTTAAACCCATGTAGTGGCGCGGTTTCCGCGCCCAGGGCGGGGGAACCCCGCCCCTACGACCATCACGTGCAGTAAAGGGTGTAACTGCTTATGGCCATTGAAATGCGCCAACAGATGAAGTTAAGCCAGCAACTGGTGATGACCCCCCAGCTGCAACAGGCCATCAAGCTTCTCCAGCTGTCCCGGATCGAGCTGCAGGACGTGATCCGCCAGGAGCTGGAGGAAAATCCGGTCCTGGACGAGGCGCCGGAACTGGAGGAGGTGCGGGAGCCGGACCAGCTTGAGCTTCACGAGAAGGAACCCTCTCCCCTGGAAGAAACCGGCGAATTCAAGGAGGTGAAGGCCGGCGAGGAAACCATGGCGGAGATGGACTGGGATTACTATCTCGAAGGGTACAATTTCAGCGCCGGCGAGCAGTACCACGATGACGACGAAGAGCGCCCATCCTACGAAAACATCCTGACCAAGAAGGGGAACCTGTCCGACCATCTGCTCTGGCAGCTCAACATGACCCGGCTCACCGAGGAGGAAACCCGGGTGGGCGTGGAGATCATCGGCAACATCGACGAAGACGGCTATTTCCGGGCTTCGCTTGCCGACATCGCGGCCGTCTGCCAGATTGAGGAACCGTTCGTCGAGTCGGTCCTCGGGAAGCTCCAGGAGTTCGACCCGGTGGGGGTTGCGGCCCGGGACTTGCGCGAGTCGCTCCTGATCCAGGTGCGGCACCTCGGCATGGGGGGGAGCCTTGTCGAGGCCATCCTGCTGAAGCACCTGAAGGACCTGGAAACCAGGCGGTACAAGCAGATCGCCCGGGAAGAGGGGGTGGATGTCAACGATGTCCTGACCGCGGCAAAGATCATCGCCACCCTCGATCCGAAACCGGGGCGCATATACGGTCAGGAAGATGTGCAGTACATATCGGCCGACATCTTCGTCTACAAGGTGGGCGACGACTATGTGGTGGTGCTCAACGAGGACGGCCTGCCGAACCTGAGGCTCAACCCGGCCTACGCCGGCGAGGGGAAATCCCTCAAGTCGTTCGACACCAAGGCCGAGGAGTACATCAGCGACAAGATGCGCTCCGCGGTCTGGCTGATCAAGAGCATCCAGCAGCGGCAGCGGACCATCTACAAGGTTGCCAGGAGCCTGGTGAAGTTCCAGCGCGACTTCCTCGACCGGGGGATCGAATACCTGAAGCCCCTCGTCCTGCGGGACATCGCGGAGGACATCGGGATGCACGAGTCCACCATCAGCCGCGTCACCACCAACAAGTACATGCAGACCCCGCAGGGGCTGTTCGAGCTGAAATATTTCTTCAACAGCGGCATCTCCGTGACCGGCGGCGATTTCATCGCTTCGGAGAGCGTGAAGAACAAGATCAAGGAGATCGTCGACGGCGAAGACCCGCGCAGGCCTTACAGCGACCAGCGCCTGGCCGAGCTTCTGGCGAAGGACAACATCGAGATTGCCCGGCGCACGGTTACCAAGTACCGTGAGATGCTCCGGATCGGTTCGTCGTCTGAAAGGAAGCGGATGTTCTAAAGGCAGTTATGAGTTATAAGTTTTGAATTATGAGTCAAATGTAACGGCAGTTTGAGTTTTAAGTTTTCGTTTTTGGGTTAAACTCAAAACTAAGAACTCAAAACTAGAAACTGAATAAACGAGGAGGCAATTTATGCAGATTACCACCACATTCCGGCATCTGGAGCCGAGCGACGCCTTGAAGAGCTACGCCGAAGAGAAGCTGGAGAGGATCAAGAAATACATCGACGAGCCGACCGTTGCCCAGGTGTTCTTGACCGTTGAAAAGATCCGCCACAGCGCGGAGATCACCATCACTGCCAAGGGGATCACCATCAAGGCCTCCGAGGAGACCAACGACATGTACGCCGCCATCGATGCGGTGGTGGACAAGATCGAGCGGCAGCTGCGCCGTTACAAGGAACGGATCAAGGAGCACAAGCCCGCGCCAGCATCCCTTGAGCGGCAGGTGCGGAAGACCGTCGTCGAGGCGGAGAGCATCGAGCAGCGGCAGACCCCCGTCGTGATCCGGACCAAGACCTTTTCCATCAAGCCGATGTCGGTGGAGGAGGCGGTCATGCAGATGGACCTGCTCCACAAGGACTTCCTCATCTTTACCGACGCCACCACCGAAAGCATCAACGTCGTCTATCGCCGCAAGGACGGCAACTACGGCCTGATCGAGCCGCAGAAAGGGTAAAAACGGTGACGAGTGACGGGCGACGAGTGACGCGCAAAGAAAGCGCCGGTTTTCACTCGTCACTCGTTACCCGTCACTGACTCCAGTCACGGGTTTCCTATGAAGATCGAGGGGCTGCTCCAGCCCGAGGACATAATTCCCGAACTGTCGGCCGAGACGAAAGAGGAGGTGCTGCAGGCGCTTGCCGCAAAAGTCGCCGAGCGCCATCCCCCCCTTGACCGCGAAGAACTCCTGAGAATCCTGCTGGAGCGGGAAAGGCTGGGGAGCACCGGCATCGGGGACGGCATCGCCATTCCCCACGGCAAGCTGAAGCGGCTCGACAAGCCGCGGATGGCGTTCGGCCGCAGCTTGAAAGGGGTTGACTTCAATGCCCTGGACGGCAGAAAGGCGCACCTCTTTTTCCTCATCATAGCGCCTGAGGACGCGGTCGGCGTTCATTTGAAGATGCTCGCCCGCATCTCCAGGATTCTGAAAGACCCAGGCGTGCGCAAGGGGCTCCTCGCCGCGCCGGACGCCGCCGCCATTTTCGACGTCATCCGGGAACAGGACAGGCGCTATTGAATACCATAAGTCTTGCCATTGAAGACCTCCTGAAGGAAGAGGAATACGGTCTGGATCTCAAGCTGGTAGCCGGCGAAAAGGGCCTTTCCCACCGGATCTACAGCTCGCGGATACAGAAACCGGGGCTCGCCCTGACCGGCTATACGGAGCATCTCCATCCCGACCGGCTCCAGGTGCTCGGCAATACGGAGGTTTCCTACCTGCGCCAGCTTTCCGAGCATCGCGCCGTTATTGCCATCGGCAAGCTCTGTGCGTATCCGATCTCCTGCTTCATCATCACCAAGGGGCTGGAGCCTCCCGGTTTCCTGAAGATGGAAGCCGAGAAGGCCGGCATCCCCCTGCTGGTGACCTCTCATCAGTCCTCCACCTTCATATCCCTGATCACCAAGTTCCTGGAAGAGCGCCTCCTTCCCACCACCCACATTCACGGGGTGCTGGTGGACGTCCTCGGGGTGGGGGTGCTGCTGTTGGGGAAGAGCGGCATCGGCAAGAGCGAATGCGCCCTCGACCTGGTAATCCGCGGGCACCGGCTGGTGGCGGACGACATCATCTACATCAAGAAGAAGATGCCCGCCGCGCTGGTGGGGCAGGCCGGCGAGACGATCCAGCACCACATGGAGATCCGCGGCCTCGGGATCATCAACATCAAGGACCTGTACGGGGTTTCCTCCATCCGGGAAAAGAAGATCGTCGATCTCGTGCTGGAACTGATCGAATGGGACCCGGAGCAGGAGTACGACCGGCTCGGGATCGACGATCAGGTCTACACCATCCTGGGGGTCGGTCTCCCTCACCTGAAAATCCCGGTCCGGCCGGGGCGCAACCTCACCTCCATCATCGAGGTGGCGGCCAGGAATTTTCTCCTCAAGGGGATGGGGTACCACTCGGCCCGGGAGTTTCACGAGAAGCTGCTGGCGCGCATGGATGTGCGCCCCCTCGGCGACGAGGTGGAGTAGATGCGGATACTGATCATCACCGGGTTGTCCGGCTCCGGGAAATCGACGGCGGTGCGTGCCCTGGAGGACGAGGGCTTTTTCTGCCTGGACAACCTGCCGGTGACACTGATCCCGACTTTCATCGAACTGGTGGAGAAGTCCAAGGAGCGGATCCGGGACGTGGCGCTGGTCATGGATATCCGGGGCCGGGATTTCCTGAAGGGGTTCGAAAAGGTGTTCCAGGAGCTGGGGGAGGCCGGACATTCGGTGGAGATCATCTTCTTCGACGCCACCGACGAAGTCCTGATCCGGCGCTTTTCCGAGACGCGCCGTCGCCATCCCGGCTTGGAGAGCGGCTCCGTGCCGGAGGGAATCCGCTTCGAGCGGGAGCAGCTGGCGGGGCTGCGCAGGCTTGCCGCTGCCGTCATCGACACCTCGGAACTGAACGTCCACCAGCTGAAGGAGCTGGTCATCGCCCGCATCAAGGGGGAGCAGGGTGCACGGGAGATGACGGTGCACCTGCAGTCCTTCGGCTACCGGTTCGGCATCCCCCTGGAATCCGACCTGGTGATGGATGTCCGCTTCCTCCCCAATCCCCATTTCGTTCCCGAGTTGAGGCCGTTTACCGGCATCGAGCCGCGGGTGCGGCAGTACGTGCTGGACAAGCCCGAGACCGGGCTCTTCCTGGACAAGTTCCGTGATATCCTGGAATTTCTCCTGGCAGGCTATCGGCGCGAGGGAAAGTCGTATCTGACCATCTCCATCGGCTGTACCGGCGGAAAGCATCGGTCGGTGGTGATTGTGGAGGAGTTGCGGAGCTTCCTCGCAGGGAAGAAGGCAAATGTGAAGGTTACACATCGCGACGTGGAAAAAGGGTGAAACCATGATTGGATTACTGGTGGTGGCCCATGCCGGGCTGGCACGGGAGCTGTTGACCGCTGCGGAAATGATAGTGGGGAAAATCGAGATGGCCGAGGCCGTCGGCATCGACCCCGGTGCCCGGGTGGAGGCGATACGGGAGGCAATCGAGGGGGCGATCGGGAGGATCGGCACGGACGGCATGATCATCATGACCGATATGTTCGGCGGCACCCCCTCCAACATGGGGCTCTCATTTCTGGAGGAGAACAGGGTCGAGGTGCTGACCGGGGTCAACCTTCCCATGGTGATAAAGTTCGCTGCCGACCGCGGCAGGCACGGCGTGGCCGAACTTGCTGAAAAGCTGGGGAAATGCGGCCGGGAGAGTATCTCGGTGGCCGGGGATTATCTCAAGAAATAGGAGGGAAACGCGACTTTTCCGCAATCTCTGCGTTGTCGTTCGGGATCGCCTTGTGCGGCGTAGCGCTGCTACGCCTCCGCGGAATCCCTCCTCCGCCTTGACCTTGCGAAAAATTCGCGTTTCCTACAAATTCAAGGAAGATTATAAACCAATGCTCGAAAAAGAATTTACCATCGTCAACAAGCTCGGCCTCCATGCCAGGGCCTCCGCGCTGCTGGTCAAGACCGCGAGCCGCTTTCACGCGGAAATCAGGCTCGAACGCGAGGGGGTCGAGGTGAACGGCAAGAGCATCATGGGGATCATGATGCTGGCTGCTGCCAAGGGGACTGTCGTCCGCCTCAAGGTCGAAGGGGAGGACGAACAGGAAGCCATGTCCGTCCTGGAGGAGCTGATCACCAATGGGTTCGGCGAAGAATGACAACAGGGAACTCAGGGCAGTAGGCGCGTCTCCCGGCATTGCCATCGGCCCGGTCAGGATCACCGACCGGAGCCGGGTGGCGGTGGTGGAGAGCGAGATCGATCCGGCCGGGATACCGGCCGAGGTGGAGCGCTTTCAAAAGGCCCTTGCGGCCGCAGAGGCGGAACTGCGCGAGATCAAGCGGAAGCTCGAAGCGGAGCGGGGTCCGGAGCACCTCTACGTGATCGACACCCATCTGCTGATCCTTCAGGACAGCATGCTGACCCGTGAAACGGTCGGGATCATCGAGAGCGAGCGGGTCAACGCCGAGGCCGCCCTGCAGAGCACCCTCCGGAAATTCAAGGAGTTTTTCGCCGGGATCAGCGACGAGTATCTGCGGGAGCGGAGCGGCGACGTGGAGACGGTCGTCGAACGGGTGCTGCGCTGCATGGTGGGCAAAAGCCAGGTGTCGGTGAACGACGTGGAGGGGAGGGCGATTATCGTCGCCCATGACCTCTCGCCCGCCGATGTCCTCCTGATCGACAAAGCGAAGGTAATCGGCTTCGTTACCGACTTGGGGGGGAAGACTTCCCATTCCGCCATCCTCGCCCGCGCCCTGGAGATCCCGGCGGTGGTCGGCCTGGAACGGGTCACCGCGGAAGTGAACGACGGGGACATCCTCATCATCGACGGCGCGGCCGGCGTGGCGGTGATAAACCCCGACCAGGAGACCTTCCGGGACTACCTCCAGCGCAAGCAGCGTTACGAATACCTGGAGCGAGAGCTTTTGAAGCTCAGGGACCTTCCGGCCGTGACGACCGATGGGCACCGGATGCGGCTCAAGGGGAACGTGGAGTTCATCGAGGAGATACCCTCCCTCCAGGGGCACGGCGGCGAGGGGATCGGGCTGTACCGGACCGAGATGCTCTTTTTCAACCGCCCGAAGCTGCCTGACGAGGAGGAGCAGTTTGCCGCCTATGCCGCCGTGGTCCGGGAGATGGCACCCAAACCCGTGACCATCCGCACCCTCGATGTCGGGGGGGACAAGTTCGTCTCGGACCTGAACCTGTCGGACGAATTGAATCCCGCCCTGGGGCTGCGGGCGATCCGCCTGTCGCTGCGCCAGCCGGAAACCTTCAAGCCCCAGCTGCGGGCGATCCTGAGGGCAAGCGCCCTGGGGAAGGTCCGCATCTTCTTCCCGATGGTGTCGGGGGTCGCGGAGATCAGGGCGGTCAAGGCGCTGCTGGAGGAGGCGAAGCAGGAGCTGCGGCAGGAGGGGAAACCCTTCGACGAGGGGATCGAGATCGGGATCATGATCGAGATCCCTTCCGCCGTGATCATCGCCGATCTCCTGGCGCGGGAAGTCGACTTTTTCAGCGTCGGCACCAACGACCTGATCCAGTACTCGCTCGCCATCGACCGGACCAACGAGCATCTCACCCATCTCTACGAACCGCTCCATCCGGCGGTGCTCAGGTCGCTGAAGATGGTGGTGGACGCGGCCCATGCGGCCGGCATCGACGCCTGCATGTGCGGCGAGATGGCGGGGGAGCCCGAGTACCTCCCGATCCTTCTGGGCCTGGGCTTCGACGAGCTCTCCATGAATGCCGTTTCCATCCTCAGGGTCAAGAAGATCCTGCGCCGCTGTTCCCGCAAAGAGGCGCAGCAGCTCGTGGCCCGCGCCCTCTCGTTTCCCACCGCGCAGGAGGTCGATGCGTTCCTGAAGGGGGAGATCGCCGCCCGCTACGCCGAGAGCTTCGATTAGCCCCTGAGCGGTATGGTGAAGATGAACCTGCTCCCCTTGCCCGGCTCGCTTTCCACGACAATTTCCCCTCCGTGCATCTCAACCAGCCTCTTGACCAGCGCCAACCCCAAACCGCTCCCTGCAAATTTCTTGGTGTAGGGCGATTCCAGCTGCCTGAATTCCGCAAAGAGCCGCGGGACATCTTCCGCCCTGATGCCGATGCCGGTATCCGCCACGGTGATTTCCATGACATCTCCATGGGGTTCGACGTCTTCTTCAGAACCTTGAACTTCGAACTTGGAACCTCGAACCTGCCGTGTAGTGACGCGTATCGAGCCGCCGTCCGGCGTGAACTTCATGGCATTGCTGAGGAGCTGGTGGAGGACTTTTTTCAGTTTCACCGCGTCCCCCCAGATCATGATGTCGGATTCGGGCGCCATCTCCAGCTCCAGGCCGATGCCGCGCGTGAAGGCTTCCTGGCGGAACATGTCGAGTGGGGGGGTGATGATGTCCTTCACCGGGAAGGTGCTCGGCTCCAGCGTGGCGTTGTGAAATTCCACCTGGGCCAGGTCGAGTATGGTGATGAGCAGGTCATGCAGCCGCATGCCGCTGCTCTTGATCTTCTCCACGTAGGAGCGCTGCTGCTCATTGAGCGGGCCGAACAGGCGGTCGGCCAGGACATCGGAAAAACCGATGATGGCGGTGAGCGGCGTTCTGATTTCGTGGCTCATATTGGCGATAAAGTCCGTTTTGGCGCTGCTGGCCGTTTCAGCAACGTCCCGTGCCGTTTTCAACGCCTCCTCGGCCGTGATGCGGTCGGTTATGTCCAGGCATATCCCGACAATATGGTCGACGGGACCCCCGCCCCGCCTCATGGCGTCGTAAAACCATTTGTACGAGCCATCGGCAACGCGCCAGCGGTACTCGTGCACGTATTCCCCTTTGGCCAGAAGCTGGCGGACACCCGCCATGACCCGCGGGGCATCGTCGGGATGGATATGGTCGAACCAGAGGGAGGGGATAGCGACGAAATCTTCCGGCCGGTAACCGGTTATTTCCTCTGCCCTGCCGCTCAGATACGTGATAGTGTGGGCGCTTTCGGCACGGGCGGTGTAAACGACGACCGGGAGAGATTCCAGCAGGAGAGAGAGCCGTTCGTTCAATGCCTGCAGGTCGGCGGTGCGTTCGGCGACATTATTTTCCAGGGCGGCGCTATGGCCCAGCAACTGGTCCCGGTATTCCTTGAGGCCGGCGGTCATGAGGTTGAACGCCTCGGACAGCCGGCCCACTTCGTCGCGAGATCTGATAGCCACCCGCACATCCAGGTTTCCCCGGCCGATCTCGGCCGCAGCAGCGGCCAGTTGGCGGATGGGAGACGAGATGGTGCGGGATAAAAGGAAAATGCAGAGGAGGATGAGAATGCCGCTGGCCGTAAGAAAGAGGAGCAGCCTGTTCTTCAACGTGACGGCCGGGGCAAAGGCCGTCTTTGCGGGGATGTCGACGATCAGGACCCACCCCTTTCCCTTGAAATCGAGGTATCCCTGTTCGCGGGCAAAGACGAGGATTTCATCGCCCCTGCCCCGGCCGTTCCGGGGATGTGCGGCGAGCGAGCTGCCGCTCACCTTTCCCGAAGAGAGGTGCCGCGCGACGATATTCCAGTCGGGAAGCGTTGCGTTCAAAGTCCCGTTCCTGTAGTGATTCGAGTAGATGATCAGGCCATTGTTGTCTGCCAGGTCGACATCCGCGTGTTCCGTATCGGAAATTTCCCGTACCATCTTGTACAGGCTGTCGGTGACGACGCGCAGCACAACCACCGCAAAAGGCTTGCCGGAACGGTCTTTGACGACCTGGGCAAAATGGAAGGCGGGTTGCTTGAGGGTGATGGAGTCGCGGATGCTCAGGGCGGATTCCTCCCCCCGGGCAATCTCCGTCCAATAATCGCTCAAGGGGAGCTGGCGGCGAATTTCCAGGCCGCTCGTGTCGGCGACTCTCCGCCTCTCCAGATCGAATACCGACACGGAAGCATAGTAGGCATGGCTTTCATTGAAGGATCGGAGCCTGCGGGTAATCTCTGCCGGTGTCGAGCTGCGGGAGCCGATGACGGGATCTGTGGCCAACATTTTTGCGTCGGCCATTCCTTCGTAGAAAAACCGGTCGATCCTGTTCATGGTCTGGATCGCCTGGGTTTCCAGGTCGTCTCTGATCAGAGCGCCCAGGGTCTGTACGTTCGAGTCATAGACAAACCAGATTATTATGGCGCCGCTGAAGAAGAAGAGCCCTGCGAAAGCAGCTATGAGTTTGGAGGCGAACGTCATGCCGGCGACCTTTGTCGAGGCTTGGGACTTAACGCGGCTGGCGCCATCTTGCCGGCTGCCATCCTACCCGTTCAGCTTTTCGTAAATCTCGGCGAAAGCGCCGGCCAGCTCCCGGAATGCCTTGAGGATCTGCGGATCAAAGTGGTGCGGCATGGTCCTGCCGTCCCCTTCCGTGATGATCCGGAAGGTCGTGTCGTGGTCGAACGCCGGCTTGTAGACCCGGTGGTTGCGCAGCGCATCGTACTGGTCGGCCAGGTTGAGAATCCTCCCCTCGATGGGGATCTCCTCCCCTTTGAGGCCGCGGGGGTACCCCCCCCCGTCGTAGCGCTCGTGGTGGGTAAGGGCAATGCTCCTGGCCAGGGCGAGCCGGACGTGATCACCCAGGATCTTCGCCCCGTACATGGTGTGCTGTTTCATGACCTTGAACTCTTCGGGGTCGAGTTTCCCCGGCTTTTTCAGGATTGCCGCGGGGATATGAAGTTTCCCCACGTCGTGCATCTGCCCCTGCAGGCGGATCAAGTCGATGTATTGCCCGGACATGCCGAGCTGCCGGGCGATCAGGGCACAGTACTCTCCGACCCTTTTGATGTGGTTGCCCGTATCGTCGTCATTGGCCTCGGCCGCCCTGGCCAGGGCATATACCGTGTAGGCGAAGGCATCTTCGGTCTCCTTGACCTGGATGGCCAGCGATTTCAGGAAGAGGCTCTGGGCCACTACGCTGTTCAGGACCTCGGCGTCGTATCCGGTGACCTGCCGGCCGTAATTCAGGGCGCAGAGCGAGAGACTGTCGCTCTGGTAGCAGACCATGTTGACCGGACGGATGGACATCCCGGCCAGGGTGGCGGTCAGCCGTTGCAGCTCTGTGCTCTCCAGGTCGGCCTGGTTCAGGTAGGCGATCCTGCGGGAGGTGGCCAATGCGGCCAGCTCCGGGCCGAGATCGGCCGCCAGCGGGGCGGAGATCAGCATCCCCCCGGCGCACTCGTACTTGTGCCAGCCGCCCGCCCGTCCGTTGCCACTGAACCCGACCAGCACTATCCGCGGATTGTCCGTCATGTCGGGGGACGTGCCGATGATCCGGCCGACGATTCCGGTTATGTAGGCCATGAAGTCGAACCGGAGCGGATCGAATTTCGCGATGATCTCTTCGCCGAAGGTGATCAGGCTGGTGATGTTGCCGTAGGCGGAGTTGAGCCGGTCATTGAGCCCCTTCACCCGCAGGAGCATGCCGATCCTTGCCAGCACTTCGACGACGTCGAAAGGCTTGGCGATGAAATCCTCGGCGCCCGCTTCGATGCCGGTGATCCGGTTTTCCCTGGCTGCATAGGCGGTGAGCAAAACCACGGGGATGGAGCGGTACCGTTCGTCCGATTTGATCTTCCGGCACACCTCGAAGCCGTCCACCCCCGGCATCATCACGTCCAGCAGCACTACGTCGATATGCTCGCTCCAGATCTTCGACAACGCCTCCCTGCCGTTCTCGGCCTTGATTACGTCATACCCCTGGGAGGTCAGCATGGCTTCCAGCAGGCTCAGGTTCATCGGTTCGTCATCCACGCAGAGTATTCTCGGTGTCGGATCGGTCATGGCCTTTCCTCGTCAGTCAGGTACTTTTCGATGATTTTCGGGAGTTGCCCGATATCGACTGGCTTGCCTATATGGCCGTCGAACGCGGAGTCCTGGAAATACCGGTCCTCATCGCTCAGGCCGGAGGAGGAGAGGATGAGCATCCTGATGTCTTTGGTCAGCGGATCGCCGCGCAGTATTCTGGCGGCCTCGATGCCGTTCATTACCGGCATGTGGATGTCCATCAGGATCAAGTCGGGGCGGTGCTCCCGGGCCATGCGCACCCCTTCCGCGCCGTCCGCCGCGGTCAGCACCTCGTAGCCGTGATACGCCAGCACGTCCTGCAACAGGAGCCGGTTCTGGTCGCTGTCTTCCACGATGAGTATTTTCCCGGGCATATTCTCTCCCTGTCCGTCCTTATCCCTGTGTACGCTTATTATGTGTTGCCGGAATTGCAAATGTGAACCTGCACCCCCTGCCGATCTCGCTCTCAACCCGGATGGCTCCGCCGTGAAGGTCCACGAGGCGCCGCGTGAGGGCGAGCCCGAGTCCCGTTCCCCCGTATGCCCGCGTGTACCCCGTGTCGAGCTGCTGGAACGGGGTGAAGAGTTTTGGCAGGTCCTCTTTCCTGATGCCGATGCCGGTGTCTTCGACGCTGATTTCGTAGAAATCTCGGTCGGGTTCGATGTTCGACGTTCGACGTTCGACGTTAGCTTGGGGACTTCGAACTTCGAACTTCGAACCTCGAACAATACGGGCGCTCACGAGCACGGCGCCTCCGGCCGGGGTGAACTTGACCGCGTTGGAGAGGAGGTTGAACATGATCTGTTTCAGCTTCCGTTCGTCCGCCTCGATTTCCGCGTCCGCCTCAGGATCGATTTCAAGGCCCAGCTGGATGCCGTTCTTCGTCGCCTTCTCCCTGAACATGGCGAGGGATGTGTCGAGGAGCGGCCGCAGGGGTAAACGGGAGGGTTCCAGCGCCATCTTCTGCGCCTCCACTTTGGAGAGATCAAGGATGTCGTTGATAAGGTCCAGGAGGTGTCTGCCGCTTCCAAGGATGTTGGCCGCGTATTTTTTTTGCCTCTCGTTCAGGGGGCCGAACAGCTCGTCCTGGAGAACCTCGGAAAAGCCGATCACGGAATTCAAGGGGGTGCGCAGTTCGTGGCTCATGCTGGCGAGGAAGTCGGACTTGGCCCGGCTCGCCGCCTCGGCCTGCTGCTTGGCCGACTCGGTCTCCAGCCGCTGATGCTCCAGATTGTCGTTCAGCACCTTGAGCTCCCAGTTCGCCTCCTCCAGTTGGGCGGTCCGCTCCCGCACCCGGCGCTCCAGCTCGGCGTTCAGGTTGCGGATCTCCTCGTCGGCCCGTTTCCGCTCCGTGATGTCGGTGAAGATTGCGGCGAACTGCCCCGGTTTCGGGCTGAAGGCTATCACCTTGAAGAACTTGTCGAGTTCCCGCGAATATATGTCGAAACGGGACGGCTTCCCGGAGAGGGCTACCTGGCTGTACCTGTCGATCAAGTCCCGTTCCATCCCCGGCATTACCTCGTGGACGGTCCGGCCGATGATCGCGTCCCGCTTCAGCCCGGTGATCTCCTCGAAGGCGGGGTTTGCCTCGATGAGACGGTAGTCGAGCGGCCAGCCGGAGTCGTCGCGGATGATCTCGTGGAGAGTGAATCCCTCGCGCATCGCTTCGAACAGGGTGCGGTAGCGTTCCTCGCTCTGCCGCAGCGACTTTTCCGCTTTCTTCCGCTCGGAGATCTCCTTCTTGAGAGCCTTGACCAGGCCCTCCAGTTGAGAGGTGCGCTGCACGACCCGGTGCTCCAACTCGTCGGTGAGGGCCATCATCTCCTTTTCCAGGTGCCCCCGCGAGGTGATGTCGGCAGCGAAGACGGCAAGGCGCTTCACCTCCCCGCCGGCGTTGAAGACCGGATAGATGGTGCTGTCGATAACGCGTCCCTCCCGCTCTTCTTCGTAGCAAAGCGGCCGGCCGGTGCGGATCACCTCTGCGGCCCGGACCCGCCGTTGCCTCCCGAACTGTGTCGGGAGGACATACTGGATGCTGTTGCCGACGAGATCCCGGATGGTGGTGCCGAGCCGCCGGGCCATGGCCTCGTTGGCTGCGAGCACGGTCCCGCTGGTGTCGATGAGGAAGATCGGCTCGGCGGGGGCGTTCAGCAGAGCCCGGAGATTTTCCTCGTTGCCGGTGACGGCGCCCGCCGGGGGCTCGAACCCCGGGGAGGTGTCTGTCGGTTCGTCTCCCGCCGGACGGCGCACGGCGCAGGACCTTTGCAGCTCCGCCACCTCCCGGCGCAGGGTGTCGAGCTCCGCGACCAGCTCTTCCTTTGTCTTGCTCGAATCGTCCATGTCAGCCCGCCGTGCTTTTCAGGAACTCCCGGACCAGGTCCGGCAGTTCCCGGGTGTTGATCGGCTTTGCGACGTAGCCGTGGAAACCGGCAGTCATGATCTTCTCCCGGTCCCCTTTCATGGCAAAGGAAGTAAGGGCGATGACCCGGCTTCCGCGGGTAACGGGATCGTCGCGCAGCGCGTGGAGGGCGGCGAAACCGTTCATGACCGGCATCTGGATGTCGAGGAGGATCAGGTCCGGCAGGTGTTCCCTCGCCCTGGCAAGCCCCTCTGCGCCGTCCGCCGCCTCGATCACCGCGTATCCGTAATATTCCAGTACGTCCCTGAGGAGTGCCCGGTTCTGGTCGTTGTCTTCCACAACGAGAATTTTCGGTGCCATGGCGTTGTGCCCTTGTCCCCGCAATCGTGGAGTTTGATGTGTCAACAGTGGGTAAGTAACAGCTAAATTGTAACAATTGCCGCTCTCTTTGCAAGATTGACCGGAGCTTTTCCCGCTTGACAACATCGTGGCACAGGTGATAAAAAATAAAGTCTTTACGAAAAACTGTTCTGCCGGTTCGGGCAGAACCGGGAGGTTCATGCAATGGAGATGACAGACTACATCTTTACGTCCGAATCGGTTTCCGAGGGGCACCCCGACAAGGTTGCCGACCAGGTTTCGGATGCCATTCTCGACGCCATCCTCACCCAGGACCCGCGGGCGCGGGTCGCCTGCGAAACCCTGGTGACCACCGGCATGGCGGTCATCGCCGGGGAGATCACCACCAGCGCCGTTATCGATTACCCGAAGGTGGCCCGCGAGACGATCCGGGAGATCGGCTACAACGACTCCGCCATGGGCTTCGACTGGGAGACCTGTGCGGTCATCACTTCCATCGACAAGCAGTCCCCCGACATCTCCCAGGGAGTGACCGAAGGGGAAGGGCTCTACAAGGACCAGGGGGCGGGCGACCAGGGGCTGATGTTCGGCTATGCCTGCACCGAAACCGCCGAGCTGATGCCGATGTCGATCATGTTCGCCCACAAGCTGACCGAGAAGCTCTCCGCGGTGCGCAAAAGCGGGGTGCTGAACTTTCTCCGCCCCGACTCCAAGTCGCAGGTCTCTATCCGCTACGAGAATGACCGGCCGGTGCACGTGGACACGATCGTGGTTTCCTCCCAGCACACCCCCGAGGTTTCCTACGAAACCCTCAAGGAAGGGATCATCGAGGAGGTGGTCCGGAAGGTGATCCCGGCGGAGCTGATGGACGCCAAGACCCGGTTCTTCATCAACCCGACCGGCCGGTTCGTGATCGGCGGCCCCATGGGGGACTGCGGCCTCACCGGCCGCAAGATCATCGTCGACAGCTACGGCGGGCATGGCGCCCACGGCGGCGGGGCATTCTCCGGCAAGGACCCCTCCAAGGTGGACCGCTCCGCGGCCTATATGGGGCGTTACGTGGCGAAAAACCTGGTGGCGGCCGGACTGTGCGAAAAGTGCGAGGTGCAGGTCGCTTACGCGATCGGCGTGGCCGAGCCGGTGTCGGTCATGGTGGATACCTCCAATACCGGCAAGATTCCCTCCGCCCGCATCGCCCAGATCGTCCGGGAGGTGTTCGACCTGCGCCCCCGCGCCATTATAGAGGAGCTGGACCTGCTCCGCCCGATCTACCGGAAGACCGCCGCCTACGGCCACTTCGGCCGCGAGCTGCCGGAATTCACCTGGGAGAGGACCGACAAGGTGGAGATCATTCGCGAAAAAGCAGGGTTTTAAAGGCAGTTTTGAGTTCTTAGTTCTGAGTTTTGAGTTAAAAAACAAAAGGCCGGCTGGATTACCAGTCGGCCTTTTGCTCGTCTATGGTCTTTCAACTCAAAACTCAAAACTCGCGGTCAGCCTTTCCGCGAAAACCGGTACCCCACCCCCCGGACGGTCTGAAAAAAGACCGGAGTCGCCGGGTCCGGTTCGAAGTACTTCCGCAGACGGACGATGAAATTGTCGAGAGTGCGGGTCTCCGCATCGGAGGAGTATCCCCAGACCCGCTCCAGGAGATCCTTGCGGGGAACGGTTTCCCCTTCCTTCTGAAAGAAGAGGGAGAGCATCCTGACCTCCAGGTCGGTCAGGTCGATCTCCCCCTGGGCGGTGCTGGCCCTGTAGGAGAGGAGAAAAACCTCGTTGTCGCCGAACCGGTACCCTTCCTCCACCGGCTCGGGGCGGTACCAGGCGGAACGGCGCAGCATCCCCCTGACCCTGAGCAGGAATTCGCCCAGGTTGAACGGCTTGGTCAGGTAGTCGTCCGCCCCTTTCTCCAGCCCGGTGATCCTGTCCCCCTCCTCTGCCCGGGAGGTCAGGATAAGGACCGGCACCCGGCTGTCCATGGCCCGGATTTTTTCGCAGACCACGAACCCGTTCATCCCGGGGAGCATGACGTCCAGGATGATCAGGGCGAAACGGTCGTACGCCATCCTTTCCAGCGCTTCCTCGCCGCTCTCCACGTGGCTCACCCGGTATCCCTCCTGCTCCAGGTTGAAGCAGATCCCCCTGGCCAGGTGCATCTCGTCCTCAACGAGGAGGATATGGGGTTTTTCTTCGGTCATGGCGGTACCTTTTTCGTGCTGCGTGCTGCGCATTGAATATGACCTATGGAACTTATAGGTCATATAAGGCAATCGGCAGGGTGATGGTGAACGTGCACCCCTTCCCCGTTCCTTCGCTGGCCACCGAAATTTTCCCCCTGTGCTCCCTGATCACCGACTTGACGATGTAGAGCCCGAGCCCTGTTCCGCGGATGTTCTCACCCGGATGGCGGACCCGGTAGAACATCCGGAACACCTTTTTCAGGTCTTTCTCTTCGATTCCCCGGCCGTTGTCGCGGAAGGTCAGCACGCAGGTTCGCCCCTTCCGGACAAGGGTAACGGTGATCTCCGGCGACGCCGGGGAGTAGAGGATGGCGTTCTCGAACAGGTTGCGCAGGACGGTTTGCATCCCCTCCGTGTCGGCTGCCGCTCGTATCTCCCGTTCCACCTGCACGATCAGGTGCCCTCCTTCGGGGAGCCTGGCCCTCTGCCGTTCCATGACCTTTTCCACGAGATCGCCCAGGTCGACCACCGGATAGTGGGGGGGGCGAACCCGCTGCTCCAGCTTTGCCGCCATCAGGAGGTTGCTGATCAGGTTGTTGAGGCGGTCGGTGTCCGCCAGCATGGTGTCCAGGAATCTCTCGAGCTTGTCGGCGGGCGGCTTGCGCAGTTTTATGGTTTCCAGGTGGAGCTGGAGGGAGGCGAGCGGCGACTTCAACTCGTGGGTCACCTGGGACATGATGTTTTTCTGCTGCTTGACCAGGTCGGCTTGGCGCTTCCAGTAGAGGAAGATGATATAGACCCCGGCGAGGACCACCAGGAGCAGGACGAGCCCTTCCACCAGCACGGGCCATTCGAGGCCGTACCCCACCATCTCGGTCCGGTAGAGCTCGGCGAGCTTGCGCATCTCCTTGTGTCGTCCCACGAACCAGTAGATCCAGAAAACGACCAGGAGCACCCAGACGAGCTGGATGCCGATCAGCGCCATGAGAGGAGAGAACAATCTTTTGAGGAGCTTCATGTTCCACTGTGTAGCATCTGACCCCGTGTTTTGCAAGGGGATAAATGAAAGTTGAGAAAAAGGCCCTGCCTGCCAGAACAAAGTTGACGTGCGCGGTCGGGTTATAATAGTATGCTAACGCGTTGCAGAAAATAGTCGGGAGAGGCTTTGTGAAACTGTTCGATACCATCAAGAAGCGGTCGATATTCACCGTCATCCTGCTGTGTGTTGCCAGCACCATCTTCATGGGTGTCTTTGCCTACCATAACCAGAAGGCGCAGCTGCAGGACAGCCTGAAAGACATGGCACACAATGAAAGCGGGCTCTTTAATTCGATCATTGCCTCCGACGCCGAGGGGCTCGCCCGCGCCCACATCGGGCTGGATCGCATGGACGCGCTGCTCAAGCTGTTTGCCGCCGGCAAAAAGGCGGAGCTCCTCGCCACGGCACTCCCCCTTTACAATGAGATCAAGCAGAACAACAATATAACCCACATGTACTTCATCCAGAATGACGGCACGGTGTTTCTCAGGGTCCACAAACCGGAGCAATTCGGCGATAAGCTGGCCAGGGCAACGTTCCTGAAGGCGTCCTCGACCAGGAAGCTGGCCAGCGGCCTGGAAATGGGGAAGAACTTTTTTTCGCTCCGGTGCGTCAACCCGGTCGCTTTCCAGGGGAAAGGGATCGGGTACGTGGAGGTCGCAGAGGAGATCGACCACGTTTTCATGCAGATGAAGCAGATTAACGGCAACGATGTCAGCCTCTTCCTGACCGAGGAGTACCTCAAGAGCCAGAACACCGGCGTTACGAGTGAAAAAGCGGGGGATTTCCGCATCCTCTACCCCACCAACAAGAGCGACTCCCTCCTTTTGGCGACGGCCCTCAAGGGGCCCATGAGGGAGGCCCTCCGCGCACCGGTCGTCAGGATCGCCGGCGTCGGCGGGAGGAAATACGCGGTGGGGATGGCGCCGATACGGGACGCCTTCGGCAACACCGTCGGCATCCTTTTTTCACAGAAGGACATTACCCCTCTGTATGCCGCCATGTGGAAGGGAATCGCCACCAACATCCTGCTCTTCGTAGCGGTCGTTCTCTTTTTCGTGTTCCTGTTTTACCTCTCCATGAGAAGGAGCCTGGCGCTGTTCATGAGCCTGAAAGAGCATGTTCTGGGCGTGACGACCGACTGGGACCTCACGAAGCGGCTGGAGGTTGATACGCAGGACGAAATCGGCGAACTGGCAGACGACTTGAACCTGATGACCGGCAAGCTGGCCGCCATGGTGAAGCAGGTGAGCCAGTCCGGCGCCGCGCTGAACCGTGTGTCTGCCGACATCCAGATGGTGTCGGGAAAAGTCACGGACTCCGCGGAGTTGCAGTCCAAGTCGGTCACCGAAACTTCCAGCGCCATGACCCAGATAAACACCTCCATCGTGGGGGCATCTCAAAGTGTCGATGCCCTTTCCGCGCTGGCCTCTGAAAGCGCGTCCTCGATCCTGGAGTTGACTGCCAGCAACGATGAGGTGGCCATGAATACGGAGTCTCTGGCTCTGCTCGTGTCAGAGGTCACTTCTTCGATAGGGGAGATGACCGCCTCCATGAAGCAGGTGGGCGAAAATGCGGCCCAGCTCATGGACGCGGCCAATGTCACCTCGTCATCCATCGAGGAGATGGACCGTTCCATCAAGCAGGTGGAGCAAAACGCCGTCGACACCGCGACGATATCCGAAGATGTCCGGCGCGATGCGGAGATGGGCAAGGAGGCGGTGGATGCCACCATTGCAGGAATCAGCGCCATCAAGGATTCGTCGCGGATCACCTCCGAGGCGATCGCCATGCTTTCGGGGCGGGCCAAGGATATCGGCAACATACTGACCGTCATCGATGAGATCACCGCACAGACCAGCCTGCTGGCGTTGAACGCGGCCATCATAGCAGCCCAGGCCGGTGAGCATGGCAAAGGGTTCGCCGTGGTCGCCGCAGAAATCGGCGAGCTTGCCGAGCGGACGAAAAATTCCACCCGCGAGATCGCCGAAGTCGTCAAGGGGGTGCAGAGCGAGACGGGGCGGGCGGTCGATGCGATCAGGATGGCGGAAACGAACATCGCCGAGGGGGAAAACCTGTCCCGCAAGTCCGGCGAAGCCCTCAACAAGATCGTTGCCGAGGCGCAGATGGCAAGGGAGCAGATCGCCAGGATCGCCAAGGCAACGACGGAGCAGGCAAAAGGGAGCCAGCTGATCCGGGAGGCAATGGATCAGGTTTCCCGCATGGTCGGTCATATAGTCACCGCTACGCGGGAACAGGGGGTTGGGGGCGACCTGATCACCAGCGCCGTGGGAAAAATGAAGTCCGCCACCGAGCAGGTCAAGAACTCCACCCGGGAACAGAGCACGGCGGGGGCCTTCATTGTCGGCGCCACCGAAAACATCACCACGATGATCCGGCAGATAAAACTATCCAGTGACGAACAGCGTGCGGGAAGCGAACAGATCATCCCGGCGGTGGAGAATATCAAGCAGGCGACGGAAAGCAATCTCGATGCGGTCAAGACCCTTGACGAAACCTTGAAAAGCCTGGCCATGCAGACAAACAACCTGTGCGACGAAATCAGCCGGTTCAACATCGGCGACGTCGATTGAATTAACCATATCGAAACATCATTTGGTCACACAAAGACACAAAGTCACAAAGAGAAACAAGATCTTGCCGGGGACACGCAGTTTTCAATTTGGTGATCGGTCGCACTTTGATTTTACTTTGTGTTCTTTGTGGTTTTGTGTGCTAAATGCTTTTTCCAGAATTAACCGAGCGTTGTCCCTCAATATCCCAGGCACCCTTCCCCGTCGTGCATGCCGCACAATCGCCCCCCGACAGGACCGACCCCTCTTTTACATTACTATTACATACGTCTCCCCCGGTTTCTGGTAGAGTAAGCAAGACTGGAAAGACCAGGGAGGAGACGCGCAATGATACAACCTTTGAAGATCGGTAAATACGAGGTGTCCTATCCCCTCATCCAGGGCGGGATGGGGGTCCGGATCTCCGGCGGCCGCCTGGCGGGGCACGTGGCCAAGTGCGGTGGCGTCGGCCTGGTGGCGGCGGCCGGGATTGCCATGAACAGCCCCTTTTTTGACGGCAGCAACTATCTGCAGGCAGAGCCGGAAGCGTTCAAGGCTGAGCTGGCGAAGGCCTACGAGATCGCGCCGGACGGCATCATCGGGGTGAACGTGATGGTCGCCCTCTCCGACTTCGAGACCCTGGTCAGGTCCGCCATCGACGGCGGGGCCAAGGTCATCGTCTGCGGCGCCGGCCTCCCCCTCACCCTGCCGGAGCTCGCAGCCCACGCTCCCGACGTGGCGCTGGTGCCGATCGTCTCGTCGGTCCGGGCCGCCCAACTGATCGCCAAGAAGTGGGACAAGAGCTACAACCGGCTTCCCGACGCGGTGGTGGTGGAAGACCCGGATACCGCGGGCGGCCACCTGGGGGAAAAGCTGGAGAACATCGGCAACGGGAGCTATGACCAGTACGCCACGGTCCGGGAGATCAAGGCATTCTTCCGCGCCGAGTACGGGCGCGACATTCCGATCATCGCCGCCGGCGGCATCTGGGACCGGGCCGACCTCCTCCATGCCCTGGAGCAGGGTGCGGACGGGGTGCAGATGGCGAGCCGCTTCGTCCCCACCGAGGAGTGCGACGCGGCCGACAGCTTCAAGCAGGCCTACCTCGACTGCCGCAGGGAGGACATCGGCCTGATCATGAGCCCGGCCGGGCTGCCGGGGCGGGCCATCCTCACCAACCAGGATGGCATCGTCCTCTACGACCAGATCCGCAGTACCTCGTGCGGCAACGGCTGCCTGAAAAAATGCTCTTACAAGGAATCGGGCGAGCGGTTCTGCATCGTCAGCGCCCTCGACCGGGCCCAGCGCGGCGACGTGGAAACCGGCCTCATCTTCTGCGGCACCAATGCCTGGCGGGCCGAGCGGATCGAAACGGTCCAGGAGGTCTTCGACGAGCTGTTTGCCGAGGAGGCGGCGGCCGAAGAGGCGGCGTGAGCCATATAAACAAACAGAGCAGCGCAAAGGCCCGCCCGGTATTTCCCGGCGGGCCTTCTTTTTACGCGCAGGAGTTTCTTGCCTTGAAGTTTATCCGTTCTGGCAGTATAGTAGTATAAAATAATACTACCATCGGAGAAGCATATGCATCTTACCAAGACATCCGTCACTCTTCCTGACGATCTTTTGAAGGAAGCGAAGACGATTTCCAAGAATGTCAGCGCCCTTGTTGCCGATGCATTGCGGGAGTATATCCGGCAACGGAAGATAGAAAAAGCGATGGCGAGCTTCGGAAGCTGGCGGGACCGCGAAGGGTCGAGCGTAGAGCTGGTCAACGAACTGAGAAGTGAAGAGGGGCGGGACCATGCCGGGCGTTCTCATTGATACCGATGTGGCCATCGATTTTCTGCGTGGCGAGACCTATGCACAACCGCTTCTTGCAGGACTCTGGCGGGAGGGGCGGGCGGTGCTCAGCGTGGTCACGTTGTACGAGTTGACAGCCGGCATGAAAGAGAGCGAGAAGGTGCAGACGCACGACTTCATCGATGCTTGCACCGTTGAACAGATTTCGCAGGATATCGCCTTCAAGGGGGGCGAACTATACCGGAAATACCGAGGCAAAGGGGTGACGCTTACCGCGCTTGATTGTCTGATTGCCGCAACGGCACAGGTGAAGGGATACAAGGTCGCGACGAGAAACGTCCGGCACTACCCGGAGAAAGGGATTTTGTTTTCTATGAAACAGTTATGAACAGCAAGGCGGTGAGCGTATCACCGCCTTTTTTGTAGGCGCCCAAGTTCAGTGGCGCACTATGAGCTGACCCCGAATGTGCGGTCAAGCACACCGTTACCGGCTTTAAGAACTTTGATGACGAATTCATAGTCAAAGGAAATGACGAACAGAAAATCAAGGATTTATTTGCTGTTTCACGAATTCGGTACCTCCTTGGTCAAATCCGAGAGTTCGACCTAAAAATCAATAACGGAGAAGGCATTTTCGGAAATGATCTGCCAAAGGGTGTCTATGAACTCTACTTCAGAGTAGAGGGAGTCGTAAAAGACACTCAAAAGCTCCAATCATATATCGATCTGTTTTGCGAGCTATTGGAGCAGCTATACAAAGCTGGATCAACAGGGGAGGCGAGTCCGCAGCTTTGAGCACATAATCAGGCCCTCAGCCACCGGCCGCATAGAATTGGGGTCTATTTGAAAGTTAGTTTTTTGGGGCTAAAGCTGGCAAAAAGTGATATTTCAAGACCCCTTCGCTTATGTACGTTAGTGTAAAAGGAATAGAACAACGATGAGTGCTAGATGGAGTAAATTACAGAAAGAGTTCTACCTGCTTCGAGCCGATGGGTTGAGATTTGATCTCCATTGCAGCGTATTTCGTATGGCCTCTCAACGAGGAAGCGCAGATCTCCCTCGCTATTGGATCACGCTCGACGGGGAGACGATTTGGGATTATCCGAAAGATTTTATTCAGATCATTCACCCTCAACGGGCCAACCCAGAACACTACCCGTATCAGACTGACGTCCCGGAAATCTCAGAGCTCATTCGAGAGTACATAGACACCCCTAAGGCGGAGCTGCTAAGCAAACAATTTGAGAAGGACCATTGGGGACTTGTGAATATTCTTAGAGCTGCGGACAAGAGGATTGGCCTCCGACGCTTGCCTGACCTAAGAAAGAAGACAAGAAACCAGGCTGCCCGAAAGGTAATTGAGGCCAGACTGAGACACGAGAAGCCAGATGAAGGCACTAACAATGGTTTACACGCGGGCACAAAGCATCGCGCCGGCGAAACCAAGCCCTGTTAGGAGGGAAATGATAAAGAGATGAGGCAATTGGACAGCGTAAAGATCGTATTCATGCCAGGATTGGACGGAACCGGAATTTCCTTTGAGCCAATTGCAAAGGTGCTTCCACCGACCGTTGCTGCAACGGTCATCACATACCCAAATGTGGAACAATCTTTTGAAGAATCCGTGAATTCCGCCGCTGCTCAATTTCCCCCAGATGAAGACAGTCTCGTGATCGCGGAGTCTTTCTCCGGTCCGGTGGCAATCGAGCTGCTCGCGTCGGGCAGGATAAAGGCAAAAGGTCTTGTCCTCGCGGCGACATTTGCCAGTTCTCCAAGAAAAACACTTCTGCCGCTTTTTTGCTCCCTACCACTCAATATCTTTCTGGGCCTCCCTGTCCCGGAATTGTTCCTGTGCGTATTACTCGGTAAAGGCGAAACCTTGAAGAATCTAATGCCAATGTGGAAGCGAATACATGCGGCGGTCTCGCCACGTGTTCTGGCCCATAGGATAGGCGTGGTGCGGGAGGTAGACGTGACGAAGAGGCTTCCAAACCTGCAAATTCCCACCTGCTACATACAGGCAGAAAATGACGCCATAGTTCCATCCACAGCTCTGAGAGCATTTGCAGAGGCGTTGCCGGGCTTGACAGTAAGGAAAATTCAAGGACCGCACCTTATCCTGCAAGCTCAGCCTGCACAATCGCTGGCAATCATCCAAGAGTTCAACGAGCTCATGACCAATCGCGGCAGACGGCCTCCGCTTCGCTCCGCCGCTGCGCTGTAAGATGTAGCGCGACAAGAATAAAAGGTCATCCTTCAACCTTTTCTTTTCGGCAACAAGAGACATCAAATAACTTCACAGGAATACCAGTAAAGCATTACTTTCGTATATTTGCGGTCTGTGAAAACAAAAATTGACATGCGTACCAATAATGGTACAATAGACTTCAAATGACCGATATCCCCTTTGTCCTTAAAGTCGTATTTTATCTCTCCGAAGCCGGCAATGAGCCGGTCCGGGAATGGCTGAAGGATTTGCATCGTGATGACAAGCGGCAAATAGGCGAAGATATCAAGACCGCCCAGCTTGGCTGGCCTTTGGGAATGCCGCTCATCAGAAAAATCGACAAGGATCTGTGGGAGGTCCGAACGAGATTGGCAGACGGCATTGCACGGGTTTTCTTTACGGTTGATGGCGAGTACATGATTTTATTGCATGGATTCATAAAGAAATCACAAAAGACCCCGCAAAACGAACTCAAGACGGCTTTGAGCCGCCTTGGCACCTACAAAAGAGGCACAAAATGAAAAACGAACATTTAGGATCAAACTTCGACGAATTTCTTGAAGAGGAAGGTCTGCGTGCAGAGGCAGAAGCAGCAGCAATCAAGAGGGTTATTGCATTCCAGATAGAACAGGAAATGAAACATGCTAACCTTTCGAAAACAGCTATGGCCGAAAAGATGCACACCAGTCGTACGGCCTTGGACAGGCTTCTTGATCCCTCCAATGTATCCGTCACCCTTCAGACCCTCGAAAGAGCGGCCCTTGCCCTCGGCAAAAGCCTCAAAGTAGAGTTGGCATAACTACGCGCAGCACCGACGATACTCTCAGCCCCGTTGGGCCTCAAAAAGGAGACATCATTCATGGCCAAGTTTTTCCGCGGACTTTCCTTGTTGCTCCCCATCTTTGCCGGTTGCGCCATCGGCGTTCCCCAAAACCGGGAAGAGTTTGTAAACATGTATAAAGATGCCAAAGTGTTCGGCAAGTCGGAGCATTACACCATCAACCGCCCGGCTAAAGCGGTTGTTGTCGATGTAAAGGAATTTTCCCGGAAATGTCTCAGCGTACGGGTCGTAAACCCGCCGAACTTTTCTTTGCAGGAGGCGGGAGGCTCGACGACCTTCCTGCCGAAAGTGGAAAAAGCCGGCAACGACGTGACGACGCTTTCGGTGCAGG
>DATDNF010000065.1:0-4724 GCA_036518435.1 Geobacteraceae bacterium | reverse complement strand
CGACCGGACACCACATGAGGCATACTGGCAAAAATCCCGGCCTGGCTACGCCGGCCGGACTCTCTCGCTGGCGGCATGACTACAACCGGCAATCCACCTTATTTTCGCCGCCAACCTGTCCTACTAATGGGGGCCACCTCTGAGTGGAAAGACCACATGCGCGGTTTACTGATAATATTAGTAATCTCTGCTAGGTTTACATTTGGCTTTAAGCTGTCATAATGTAAATAAAAGCATGGTGATCGGATTTGTCCGCGCCGGGGAGCAAATCTTGGTGATTTCAGAAAGGAGGCAGCACATATGAAATTCGAATTTAATGTTTCACGCGCAACAATGGGAAATAATATAAGCGTCAATATCACCGCCGACAGTGGAGAAGAAATAACTAACGTAGCTACAGACCTGGATGGATTTGGGCAATCAGATGAAAATTTGGACCCTCCTCAGGTTTATTACTCTCATGATTTTAACGAGATCGGGACAGCTTCTATAGGTGAGTCACATGTTTTTACGGCTACAGCCACAGATCAGAAAGGTAAGGACCAAGTTGCCACTAAACGATGGAATGACCCATTTTAAATGTTAACTATATATCCGAGAAACGACGGCGGCACTGCGGGTGAAGACTCATTACCCGGCTATGACCCGGCAACTTCAGCGAGCCGGGGCACCGTGTCATGAGCATAACAACGTCTACTTCCGCCTGATCACCAGCCCCTCCCCCTTCATCGGGAGGTCGACCAGCACGGTGTCCCCTTCGCCAAATTTCCCCTCCAGCATCATGATCGCCAGGGGATCGAGAACCTTGCGCTGCAGAGTCCGTTTCAGGGGGCGGGCGCCGAGGGCGGGGTCATACCCTTCCTTTGCCAGGAACTCCCGGGCCTTGTCGCTGATCTCCAGGGATATCCGCCGCTCCGCCAGCCGCTTCACCAGCGTCTTCACCTGGATGTCGACGATTTTCTTGATCTGATCGACCGGGAGGGAATGGTAGATGACGATCTCGTCGATCCGGTTCAGGAACTCCGGCTTGAAGTTCTCCTTCAGCGTCTCCATGACCATCGCCCGCATCCTGTCGTAGTCGCCGGTGCCGTACTGCTGTATCCACTGTGAGCCGAGGTTGCTGGTCATGATGATCACCGAGTTGCGGAAGTCTACGGTCCTCCCCTGGCCGTCGGTGAGGCGACCATCGTCCAGGACCTGGAGCAGCACGTTGAACACCTCGGGATGAGCCTTCTCGATCTCGTCGAACAGGACGATCGAGTACGGGCGGCGGCGGACCGCCTCGGTCAGCTGCCCCCCCTCCTCGTACCCCACGTAGCCCGGCGGGGCGCCGATCAGCCGGGCCACCGTGTGCTTCTCCTGGTACTCGCTCATGTCGATCCGGACGATGGCCTGGTCGTCGTTGAACAGGAATTCCGCCAGGGCCCGGGCGGTCTCGGTCTTGCCGACGCCGGTGGGGCCCAGGAAGATGAACGAGCCGACCGGCCGGTTCGGGTCGGAGAGCCCGGAACGGGCCCGCCGCACCGCGTTGGCGACCAGCATGAGGGCGTCGTCCTGCCCCACCACCCGGCTCCGGAGCCGCTCCTCCATCCGGATCAGCTTCTCCGACTCCGCCTCCATCATCCGGGATACCGGGATGCCGGTCCACTTGGCGACGATCTCGGCTATGCCGTCCGCGTCCACCTCCTCGGAGAGCATCCGCCCCTCCTGCTGCACCTCCGCGAGCGCCGCGCTCTTCTCCGCCATCTCCTTCTCGATGGCCGGCACCTCGCCGTAGAGGATCTCCGCGGTGCGGGCCAGGTTTCCCTCTCGCTCGCTTTTCTTCGCCTCCTCCCTTTTCCCCTCCAGCCGCTGCTTCAGATCGCTGTAGCTCTTGATCAGGTCCTTTTCCCGCTGCCAGTGTCCCTTCAGCCGGGCCGACTCGCTCTTCAGCGCCTCCAGTTCGTCGGCCACCTTCCTCATCCGCTCCTGGGTGCCGGGGTCGTGGTTTTCCCGCAGGAGCGCCTGCTTCTCGATCTCCAGCTGGATGATCCGGCGCTCCACCTCGTCGATCTCGGTCGGCAGGGAATCGATCTCGATCCTCAGGCGCGAGGCGGCCTCGTCGATCAGGTCGATCGCCTTGTCGGGGAGGAAGCGGTCGGTGATGTAGCGGTCGGAGAGGGTGGCGGCGGCGATGATGGCGCTGTCCTTGATCCGGATGCCGTGGTAGGTTTCGTACTTCTCCTTCAGGCCGCGCAGGATGGCGATGGTGTCCTCGACGCTCGGCTCACCGGTGAAGACCTGCTGGAAGCGGCGCTCCAGGGCCGCGTCCTTCTCGATGTACTTCCGGTATTCGTCGAGCGTCGTCGCGCCGATGCAGTGGAGCTCCCCCCTGGCAAGCGCCGGCTTCAGCATGTTGGAGGCGTCCATCGCCCCCTCCGCGGCGCCCGCCCCCACCAGGGTATGGAGCTCGTCGATGAACAGGACGATCTCCCCTTCCGACTTGGCAACCTCCTTGATCACCGCCTTCAACCGGTCCTCGAACTCCCCGCGGTACTTGGCCCCGGCGATCAGCGCCCCCATGTCGAGGGCGACCAGCCGCTTGTTCTTCAGGGTCTCGGGAACGTCGCCGGAGACGATCCGCTGCGCCAGCCCTTCCACGATGGCGGTCTTCCCCACCCCCGGCTCACCGATCAGCACCGGATTGTTCTTGGTCCTGCGGGAGAGGACCTGGATCACCCGCCGGATCTCGTCGTCCCGGCCGATCACCGGGTCGAGCTTCCCCCGCCGGGCGAGATCGGTCAGGTCGCGGGCGTACTTGGCGAGCGCCTGGTACTTCTCCTCCGGGCTCTGGTCCGCGACCCGTTCTCCTCCCCTGAGATCCTTGAGGGCGGCGAGGACCGCGTTGCGAGTCACCCCGCTGTCGGCGAGGAGCCGCCCCGCTTCGCCCTTTTTGTCCGACACCACGGCAAGGAGCAGGTGCTCGGTGGAGACGAAGCTGTCCTGCATGGCGTCCGCCTCCTTCTGGGCCGCGTCCAGCATGGCGTTCAGCGCCGGGGAAAGGTAGAGTTGGGCCGCTCCGCTCACCTGGGGAAACCTCTTCAGCAACTCCTCCATCTTTCCCTTCACCTGGGCGGGGCTGGCGCCGATCTTCTTCAAGATCGGCGCCACCAGCCCCCCCTCCTGCTCCAGGAGCGCCGCGAGGAGGTGCTCCGGTTCGAGGGCGCCGTGGCCGAGGCGCGAGGCGGTCTCCTGGGCGGCGGCCAGGGCCTCCTGGGTCTTTATGGTCATCTTGTCCGGCCTGATCATGGGGTGCTCCTTTCATTCTTCATTCTGCATGGGGAAATGATAGGTACGCCCGTGACCCGTGTCAAGGCGGGCCGTCGCCATTTTTCGAAGGGATCGCGTGAACGGAGGTGGGGACGGATGGGGGAAATCGGGCGGGAAGCGCCACACAGGGGAGTAACCGCGGGGGGAATACCCGGTGAGCCGGGCCTTCTCCTGCCGGGACCGCCTCCGGTCAGGGATTCGGCACGCTGGCGTTAATGGCGCTGTACATTTTGAGGGTCTTCGTTCCCACCATCTTGAGCATGACGACAACGACTGCCACCACGAGCAGGAGGATGAAACCGTACTCCACCAGGGTCACCCCCCGCTCTCTACGGAGGATCGCGGTGAATCGTACGCACAGCCTGTTCAGGCAATCCATTGCGGCATCTCCTTTACGATGTTTTCATCGGTTGGCTTGCTGCTTCACCCATGGCATGTATGACAAAACCCGTAATTTATCAAATAATTATAACAGATCGCCCGAATTACACAATCCTTACTAAAAAAAACAACCGCGCCTCCGGGGGGTTCGCGGGGTCTCCTCCGGTCGGCTAAAATAATGCTTGCAATCCTTGCCGGTCCCGTCTATAGTTTGTTATTCAGCTCATCGGCCGGGCAGATCATGGGAAGCACCCCTGAGCCTGCCGGCACTGACCTCTTTTTGTTTCATCGTTCACTGACCCCCCCTGCATTCAGTTTACCCCCCTGAAATTGCAGTAGCACCAACGGTTGGCGACGATGTAGTGATGTCGGTCACATCCGTGCTACTGCCGTCCCCTTTGTGGGGCATACGTTTGTCCCCGCGGCGTTCGCATATCACCTCTTGCCCATTGAGCCTTTTGCAAATCCCGTGGAACCGGATTGCCGCGCTTTGCCCGCACTGACCATTTTGCCGTCATGGCGGGATAAACGCCGCAGCGATCCCCGATCGAGCTGACTGTTTGCGCGAGCCTCAAAAATAAGGAATTACCATGTCTTTTGCAGAACTCCAGCTGGACCCGTGCATCCTCAAGGCTATCGACGCCTGCGGCTACACCGAGCCGACCCCGATCCAGGCGCAGGCCATCCCGATGGCCATGGCCGGCCATGACCTGATCGCCACCGCCCAGACCGGAACCGGTAAAACGGCGGCCTTTGTCCTGCCGGCGCTCCAGCGCCTGAACGTTCCGTCCACCGGTACCGGCCGTGGTCCGCGGATGCTGATCCTGACTCCGACCAGGGAACTGGCCAACCAGATTACCGACTCCATCCGTAGCTACGGCAAGTTCATGCGGGTGAAAAGCTGCGCCATCCTGGGGGGGATGCCCTATCGGGAACAGCTCCGCCTGCTGTCACAACCGGTTGACATAGTCATAGCCACGCCGGGCCGGCTGATCGACCATCTGGACAACCGGCGCATCGACCTGCGCCGCCTG
>DATDNF010000064.1:0-7346 GCA_036518435.1 Geobacteraceae bacterium | reverse complement strand
CAGGAACAGTACAATGACAAACCTATGCCCGGAGCGCCACAGGAGGGGCTTTTTACGCTGGTGGCCGAAATCCGTCCGGCGGGCAAAAACAAGGCCGAGCTCGACATCTACCACGCCAGGCGCGGTGAAATCGCCGACCCGCTGAAGCAATGGGCGGATGGCGACAAGTGCCCCTGTCCGTCCCTCAAGAGGGGGTGGTAATGGGGTGACACCTTCTGCCCAGCGCACAATGGTCGAAAAGGCGGCGAGCATCTCGTCGCCTTTTCTTTTGTGTGCGCCCAAAATAAAGGTTGACCGCCGGCTGTTGTTTTGCTATATCAATAAAAGTTGATATAGTCTATTTGCCCGAATTGATACAGACATGCTCGAAATCCTCAAGGCCCTGGCCGACCCATACCGCCTTCGCCTGGTGGCGGTGCTCCTCTCCGGCGAGTTCACCGTGCAGGAGCTGACCGCCATCCTGAAGGTGGGGCAGTCGAAGGTGTCCTGGCACCTGAAGATCCTGACCGAGGCCGGTGTCCTCTCGGTCAAGCGGCAAGGGACCTGGAGCTACTACCGGGTTGGCGGGGAGAGCCCGTTTTTCTCAGCCATCCGCCCCGCCATCGAGCAGGGGGTGGAGACGCTGCCGGAGCGTCCTGCCGATCTCGCGGCCGTGGCTGCGGTGCTGGAGGAGCGGCGCCGCAGGAGCCAGGAGTTCTTCGACCGCCATGCCCGGCAGTGGGACGAGCTGGCGCGCACGTTGTTGCCGGTTCCCGACTACCTGGGGCGGCTCCTTTCGTTCGTGCCGGACGGGAAAACCGTGGTGGAGATCGGCGTCGGCACCGGCGGCCTGCTGCCGGCCCTGGCAGCCAGAGCGGCGCGGGTGATCGGGGTGGACCACTCGCCGGCCATGCTGGAGGAGGCCCGGCGCCGGCTCTCCCAGGCGGGGCTGGCCGGCATCGAGCTGCGTCTCGGCGAGATGGCCCACCTGCCGCTGCCGGACAAAGGGGCCGACTGCGCGGTGCTGAACATGGTGCTCCACCATGCCGCCGACCCGGCGGCAGTGCTGCGGGAGATCGGGCGGATACTTTCACCCGGCGGAGCCCTGGTGCTGGCGGACCTGGCGCGCCACGAGCGGGAGTGGGTGCGGGAGCGCCTGGCCGACCAGTGGCTCGGGTTCGGGGAGAAGGAGTTGAAAGGGTGGCTGAAGGGGGCCGGGTTCAGCGACGTCCGCTGTGAACGTTTGAACGGGGGCGACGGGCAGGAGGCGGTGCTGCTGGTACGGGCCTTACTCCCCTCCTAGTTTAGGAGGGGCCGACCCCCTCCTGAATCAGGAGGGGGAACAAACAAAGGAGAATGACAATGTCCCAAGATTTCATCGTAGCCGATCTCTCCCTCGCCGCCTGGGGGCGCAAGGAGATGATCATCGCCGAGACCGAGATGCCGGGGCTGATGGCGATCCGCGAGATGTACGCCGCAGAGAAGCCGCTCACCGGGGCGCGGATCGCCGGCTCGCTCCACATGACCATTCAGACCGCCATGCTGATCGAAACCCTGGTGGCGCTCGGCGCAGAGGTCCGCTGGGCCTCGTGCAACATCTTCTCCACCCAGGACCACGCCGCCGCCGCCATCGCCGCGGCGGGCATACCGGTCTTCGCCTACAAGGGTGAGTCCCTCGCGGAGTACTGGGAGTTCACCCACCGGATCTTCGAATGGGCCGACGGCGGCACCGCCAACATGATCCTGGACGACGGCGGCGACGCGACGCTCCTGGTGCACCTGGGGAGCGCCGCGGAAAAGGACCCCTCCGTGATCGCCAACCCCACGTGCGAAGAGGAGCAGCATCTTTTCGCCGCCATCGGAAAGCGGCTGGCGGAGAAACCGGGGTGGTACGCACAGGCGGTCGCCAACATCCGGGGGGTCACCGAGGAAACCACCACCGGCGTTCACCGGCTTTACCAGATGCATGAGAAGGGAACCCTCAGATTCCCGGCGATCAACGTCAACGACTCGGTCACGAAGAGCAAGTTCGACAATATTTACGGCTGCCGCGAGTCGTTGGTGGACGGCATCAAGCGGGCCACCGACGTGATGGTCGCCGGCAAGGTCGCCGTGATCGCCGGCTACGGCGAGGTGGGGAAAGGGTGCGCCCAGGCGATGCGCGGCCTCCAGGCCCAGGTCTGGGTGACCGAGATCGACCCCATTTGCGCGCTCCAGGCCGCCATGGAAGGGTACCGGGTGGTCACCATGGAGTACGCGGCCGACAAGGCCGACATCTTCGTCACCACCACCGGCAACATCAATGTCATCACCCACGGGCACATGAAGCGGATGAAGCACAACGCCATCGTCTGCAACATCGGCCACTTCGACAACGAGATCGAGGTGGCGGCGCTCAAGGCGTACCAGTGGGAGAACATCAAGCCCCAGGTGGACCACGTCATCTTTCCCCCTAGCGAGGGCAAGCCCGACGGCAAACGGATCATCCTCCTGGCCGAGGGGCGGCTGGTCAACCTCGGCTGCGCCACCGGCCACCCCTCCTACGTCATGTCATCCTCCTTCGCCAACCAGGTGCTGGCCCAGATCGAGATCTGGACCAAACAGGACAAATACCCGGTGGGGGTCTACATGCTCCCCAAGGAGCTGGACGAGATGGTGGCCCGGCTCCAGCTCAAGACCCTGAGCGCGCAGCTGACCGAGCTGACCGACGAACAGGCGGCCTACATCGGCGTTGCCAAGCAGGGACCGTACAAGCCGGAGCATTACCGTTACTGACCGAAACGGCAACATTCGTCGCAGGGGAAAGGGGATAACGCACGTTATCCCCTTTTTTTTATGGCGCCGCTTCTAACCGGTCCGGCATGCGCGGCTATGCTTGCCGGCGCAGGGCAATATCGCCCACCGTTGGGGTAAATGACCCATCGGCTCCTGTCGGCGCTTGCCGGGAATAGCCCCCCCCTGCTTTCCCGATGATCCGCAGCGCTGCGGGCAAAAGCGGGGCGGCGCGGAGAATGGAAAGGGTGGCGTGGCCATAAATCGTATTATGCGAATAATAGGAATATATTTTGCACCTTTCTGGCCGGGTGCCCCCGCCTCGCCTCCGGCGTCCCTCCTTTGCCGGGCCGGGGAGGCGCCCTCGCTCACCGGGTGGAAACCGGGAGGGGACGGCATTTTCTTGTCCCATTTTGGGCACAATTATTGTAGTATGGGTGAGTGGCTATTAATTGACCCGGTTTTATGTATGGCGAAGAAGAGTTTTCGGAAATGCGGCAACCGGTTCTTCCGGCTTGCGGCCGTCGGATGTTTAAACACTGGGTACTCGGGGGGCAGGCGATGGATCTTTTCAAGAATCTGAAGCTCGGCTATAAATTGATAGGCGGGTTCATCATCATGGCGGCGATCGTCGGCGTTACCGGTGTCTTCGGCATCATGAACATCGAGGGGGTCGGCACGCGGGTGATCGACATGATGAGAACCAGCTCTGCCCTGGAAAAAGCGGTCCTGCAGATGGAGATCCACCAGAAGGCTTGCCGGGTCGCACTGGTCGAGGGGGCACTGGTGCGGAGCGATCTCCGGCAGTTCGAGAAATACGTCGAAACGTACCACAAGAAGCGGGAGCTGTTCAAGGGGAGCGTCAACCTCGTGCTGGCCGGTGACAAAAAGCTCGGCCTCGCTCCGGCCCCGAAGGGAAGCAAGCTGGAAACGGCGGCCAAGTCGGTGCTCGCCAGCTGGGTGGGGTTCGAGCATGTGGCCGATGAATTCATTGCCCACAAAACCGCCCTGCTGAAGGGGCTTACGCCGGGGGTCATCGACCAGGCGGCGATGCGCTCCCTGGCAGACGAAAGACTCCACCAGCTCTCCACCGCCAAGATCATGGAGGCGAGCGAGAACGCCAAGCTCGATATCGACGACCTCGCCGATTACGTGGAAAGCCGGATGTTTTCCGCGGTCAAGGAATCGGTGCGGCTGCGCAAGACCGCCATAGCCACTTTTGTCAGTGTCACCTTCGGGGCGGTGGTGCTGGCGATCGTCCTGGGGCTGCTGATAACCAGGAGCATCGTCGGCCGCCTGACCAGGATCGGCAAAGCGCTGAACAAGGGAGCAGAGGGAAACCTGGCCGTGACGGTACGGATCGATTCAAATGACGAACTGGGGCTCCTTGCCGCCGATTTCAACGTCATGACGGAGAAACTTGCCGGCACGGTCGGCAAGGTCAACAGGTCGACGGAAGAGCTGAATGCCATAGCCTCCGTCATTGCCGACGCATCCGGCAGGGTCGTGGCCGCCGCCCATATCCAGGCATCCGGGCTCAATACCACCTCTTCGGCGGTGTTGCAGATCAACACGACGCTGAAAGGGGTCGCTACGGATGTCGAGACGCTCTCCGTCCATGCGGACGAGAGTTCGTCCTCCATGCTGGAGATGTCGGCCAGCATCGATGAGGTGGCCGGGAATGTGGAAATGCTTGCCCGGTCTGTGGAAGAGGTCAGCTCTTCCATTATCGAGATGGCCAACTCCATCAAGGAGGTCGGCGACAGCGTGCTTACCCTGATGGACTCCTCTGCCATCACCGCCACGTCGGTCATGGAGATGGACGGCTCGATCAAGCAGGTCGAGCAAAACGCCATGGAGACGGCGGTCCTTTCCCAGGGGGTCCAGACCGACGCCGAGACCGGCAAGCGGGCGGTGGAGGCGACTATTGCCGGCATCCACGAGATAAAGAGCGCCTCGCAGATCACGTTCGAAGTGGTGGAAAACCTCTCGGGCCGGGCCGGCGACATCGGCACGATCCTGTCGGTCATCGACGACGTGGCCGAGCAGACCAACCTGCTCGCCCTGAACGCCGCCATCATCGCGGCCCAGGCCGGCGAGCACGGCAAGGGATTCGCCGTGGTTGCCGAGGAGATCAAGGAGCTGGCGGAGCGGACCACCAATTCCACCCGTGAGATCGCGGCGGTGATCAAGGGGGTGCAGGATGAGACGGCGCGGGCCGTGAGGGCCATCAAGAAAGCGGAGGCGAGCATCGACGAAGGTGAGCAACTCTCCCATCGCTCCGGCGAGGCCCTCACCAAGATCGTCGACGGTGCCCAGCAGTCTACCGACCGGATGGCTCAGATCGCCCGGGCCGCGGCCGAACAGGCACTGGGGAGCCAGATGATCCGCGATTCCATGGAAAAGATCTCGTCCATGGTCGCCCAGATCGCCAAAGCCACCCACGAACAGCGGCAGGGAAGCGAGTTGATCATGACAGCTGCCGAGAAGATGAAGGGGCTGACCGGCCAGGTCCTGATGTCGACCCGGGAGCAGAGCAAGGTGGGTGGCTTCGTCGCCAGGTCGACCGAGAACATTACCGAGATGATCCAGCAGATCAGGTGCGCCTGCGGGGAGCAGAGCCGGGGGAGTGAGCAGATCGTCGCCGCGGTGGAAGAGATTCAGATGTCCGCGGCGGTCAACGTGGATGTTGCCGGCCTCATGGAAACCGCCGTGGCCCGACTTGCGGGGCAGGTCGCCCTGCTGCACGGGGAACTGGGGCATTTCGCGATCGATGTCCCGGCTGACGAGCCGGAGGAAGCGCCGGCGTTCGAAGCGGTTCTGCTTCCGGCGCGGGCATAGGCCGGGTATAGGGCGCGCGGGCCGGCGGTTGGGACGCCGGCCTTTTTCTTATATTTGTCGCGGTCGATGTTATAACAAAGAAGGGGGGCAGCCACGCTGTCTCCCTTTCTTTGTTATAACATCCGTGCCGTCCCGGCTTACGGCGCACTCACCGAAACAACGGCGCTCTCCCCGCCGCCGCCGGGGTTCACCACCTGGATACTGAAATTTTTCGGGATAGTGCTGTAGGGATGGCGCTGATAGACGATACGGTTGCAGTTGATGAACAGGATCTGCTCCCGTTCGGTGCTGCTGCCGGAGCTGCTGGTAATGCGCTTCACGTCGACCGCCAGGCGGCTGGGGGTCTCTTCGAGGGTCCGCTCCTCCATGATCACCAGGGCGGAGTTCTGCTGGAAATTCCTTCCGTCGATGATCAGGTTGTAGTAGTTGACGTACTCATCCCCCCGGTTGACGCCGGTGATCTCGGGCTGTGCGTCGATAGCCAGCCCCAGGACCCCGGAGACGGTATCCGCGGGGTTCTTTACCTGCACCTGGTGGAGCCCGCCGGCGACCTGGGGGGCGGCGAAGGTGAGGGATTCGGGGGAGGAGAAGCCGGTCTTGATGGCGGCCCCGTCGAACAGGACCTGTGCCCCCTCCTGGAAGTTGCGCCCCGAGACGGCTACCTCGCGTTCGTGTCCGGTCGCGCAGGCAAATACGGTGTCGGGGGAAAGTGAGACGGCTACCGGCCTCAAGGGGAGGATGGAGAAGTTGTACGGCTTGCTGGCCGATCCGTCCTCACGCTTCAGGAAGAGGGCGTAGAGCCCGGGATCGAGCTTGGGGATGTCGAACGAGAGCTCTTTCGACCCGGACACTTTTGCGGGCAGTTCCATGCTGCCCAGGAAAACGGCGGTCTTCCGGGTAAAACCGGTGCCGTAAAGGGTGACGGTGCCCCCCGGTTCACCCTGGGCCGGGACGATGCTCAGGATGTTGATGGACGGTGCTTTCTCCGCTTCGGTGTCGGCAGGCGCGGATTTCGTCGCTTTATGGGGGGACGGTGCCTCCGCGCCGAAAGAGATCTGGGGCACGATGAGCGCCAGGAGGGAGATGAGGGTCATGAGCCGACGGGCCACGGGAGGTTCTCCTTTCTTCTGCACAGACTGTTGTCGGAATTTCCCCTGTTCAGCAATTAAAGCACCGCTGGGGGGGTTGTCAATGGGTGCGCGACGCGTGCGGCACGTACTATCTGTTGACCGTCATCGCCAGCCACACCCCTGTGGCGGCAAAGATAAAGTTGGCCGCCCATGCCGAGACCAACGGGGGGAGGACGCCGGCCTGGCCGAAGGAAAGCAGGATGGCGTTGCCGGCGAAGTAGCCGAATCCGATGCCGAGGCTCACCCCGATCCCGACCGCGATCCCGCTGGTCCGCCCCCCGCGGAGGGCGAAGGGGATGCCGAGAAAAGCCATGACCAGGGAGGCGAAGGGGAGCGAGATCCGTGAGTGAAGCTGGGCCAGGTACCTGGTGTTGTCGTATCCCTCTGCCTGCAGTTTTGAGCAGTAGCGCCTGAGGGCGAAAATGCTCATGGTGTCCGCCTCTTTTTCCAGGACCTTCAGGTCCGCGATCCTGAGGTTGAGCGGCACCGGGAGCTCTGCTTTCCTCACGGTGGCAGCCACGTTCCCGCCGCTGATCGCCCAGATCACCACATTCTTCAGCAGCCACCCCGTGTGCGTGAAGACTGCCGTACCCGCCTCGATACGCTGCACCGGCGTCATGGTGG
>DATDNF010000063.1:0-45669 GCA_036518435.1 Geobacteraceae bacterium | reverse complement strand
CATGGAAACCGGGAAATCGGGTCGGGTCTCGATCTCCCGCACGAAGGCGTTGGTCTTGGCAAAGTCGAAGGCGCCCCCCTTCGCCTTTGCCTTTTCCTTGGCGAGGGCGGTTGCGGCGCAGAGGGCGACGAGAGACAGGGCAATGATGAGGCAGCGGCTGAATTTGCGCATGGGTGTTCTCCGTAGGTGCGGATTTGGTGGAAAAAGGGGGGGGTAGCTCCCCCCCCCCCTGGATAGTGCTTTACAGGCAGAAATTACTGGTGCGGCGGTACGCCCCAGGTACTGGTCTTGCCCGGGTGGCAGAACTGGCAGACGCCGAGGGCGTAGGTGTGATCCTTGCCGCTCGGATAGGTGGCGCCGGCTACGCTGTCCTGGAGGGTGGAGAGCTGGACGTTGTCCAGGGACATGGTGGACGGCGCTTCCGCATGGGGCTCGCCGTGGCAGGTCTGGCACTTGATGCTCCCCTTGTGGCCGCGGCCGTTGATGAACTTGCCGAACAGGGTCGGGTTCGCGGGGTACGTGGTGCCGCCGACGACGCTGTTGGCGTGGCAGATAAAGGCGGACGTGATCCCCAGGGCCGGGCCGGTGCAGGAGGGGAGGGTGGACGCTTTCCAGGGCTGGGTCAGCTGGCCGGCAGCCACGCGCTGGTTGAGGTCGCCGTGGCAGTCGATGCACCAGATGGCGGTTTTGCCCTTGTGGGCGCCGCGGTAGCAGTTGGCGTTGTTGCCCGGATGGCATTTGTAGCAGTCGGTGACGAAACCCGGGTAGGTGGAAAGGACCAGGGCGTCCTGGGAGTGGAAGCGGTGCAGCACGTCGGAGAAGGAGTACTGGGAAACCTTGATGTCGGCCTTGGTGAAGGTCGCGCCGGGCATGATCACGTAGTTAGGCCATACGTTCGGGAGGCCGGGGGCCGCGGTTTCGCCCATGGCGGGGTCCCAGTGGCACCAGGAGCAGCGGATGGGGCCGGAGGTGCCGTCGCCGGTCGGGTCGAGGTAGTTGAAGTCGATCTTGCTGCCGTTCTGGCCGTGCATTTTGCCCATGTAGGCAAACGAGCCGGTCGGGGTTGCCGGATAGCCGTGCTGGGCGGCGAGCGGCAGGTGGCAGGTGCAGCAGCCGCCGAAGGCGACGGGGACCACGGTGCTGGTCTGGGCGAGGACCCTGTTGGCCGAGTCCTTAACGTAGACGTTGGCCGTAACGTACGGATCGCGGTTCGGGCCGCCCAGCGGGTCGGTCATGACGTCTTTGGCAGTATTCCCGGTAGTGATGGGGTAGGCCGGGATGCCGACCGCCGTCCAGTCGAGGAGGTTGCTGTCGTAAGTCATGTTTCCGGTGAGGCCTTTGCCGGCAATACCTATTACCTTGCCTCCCACCACCGGCTGGAAGGGGGGGGGGAACAGCTTGGGCGAGTAGGTGATCCATTGCGCGAAGTAGGGGTCTGCCTGGAGGTTCGCGTCGGTGTTCTCCACCATGCCGTAGGAGATCGTCAGGCCGAGGCTCGAGGCGAGCGACGAAGTCACGACGACGGGATCGTTGCCGCCGTACTGGAACACCTGCGCCCGGACGGTGTTGAACGGGGGGAGGAGCAGGAAACCCGCGAAGGTGGGGCATGCGCAGTGCATCCCCAGGTCGTTCCAGGCCACTACTTTGTAGCTGGTGCTGCCACCATGGCTCGCCATCAGCGGCGCTGCCGTAGCGAGGAGGGCAGAAGCGGCGAGCGCCACTGCCGGGATGATTTTCCGGAAACTGTTCACGTGCATTTCCTCCTTTTGAGTTGACTGCTGGTGCGTTGGTTGGGATGGCTGCCAATCCCGTCCATGCTCCGTTGAGCCCCATGCTCACTGGAGCTTATGCAACTCCTCATTTCTGAGCGTTAATACTGAATAGTGGTTAAAATGAAATTTTTAATTTTATCTGCGTGACTGTTGTAGCAATAACGGTGCCAGAGGCGCCGATAAAAAAATATATGTTAATTCGAATAGTTATAAGTGGAAATCTTTTTCGGGCAGAGAGGAGAGGGGGAAATTACGCAGTTGGTAAGAATTTGTCGGGGTGACAAGGGGGAAAAGACGCACGTATGCGGTCAATAAATTAAATAAATGTAATTAATTGCTCTGGGTGGCAGGTATTGTTAACCAGCCGGCCGGGGTATTAGTGGCAGGATTGCGGCCGGCAATCACGCTCACGGGTCGTGTGGGGAAATAATCAAGGGACGCTTTGTATGCGTCAGGCAGGAGCTTGCCGGAACAGCGGGTGAAATCACGCACCGACCTTGGGGCTGGGTGTTCATGGGGTGAAGACGGGCGGGGTTATGCCGGTTTCCGGGCGCTGATCAGGAACACCGGAAAGTCTCCGGTTTCCTTCCGGATGACGGAGGCGGTGGTGTCCCGGCAATCCGTGAATCCCGCATCCGCCAGGAGCCCCCGGACGGGGGGGCGTTCGAAGCCGAGGTGGTGGACCCCGGTCATGTCGTCGTGGAAGGAGCCGTCTTCCTTGTCCAGGTCGGCGAGGCAGAGGATGCCGCCGGGGAGGAGAAGGTCGGCAAAGAGCCGGAAAAGGGGCGCCTGCTCGGCCAGGTGGTGGAGGGTCATGCTGCTGACGATCAGGTGGTAGCGGCCGGCCGGCCGCTCGCCCCGCTCCACATCGCAGAGCTGGGTGCGGACGTTGGCGAGGCCGAGAGCCCGGATCTTTCCCGCCAGGACGTCGATCATCCCCGGGGAGCTGTCGACGCCGGTGATGCTCCGCAGATGGGGGTGCAGGAAGAGGGTTATGAGCCCGGTGCCGCAGCCGAAGTCCATGGCGTCCATCGCCGGAGTCGGCTGTGCCGCCGCGATGATGGCGTCGGAGATCTCCCGGGCCAGCAACACCCTCCATGGTTCTTCGTCCCAACTGGCGGCCGCTTCGTCGAATCTGCGGGTATCGGTCATTCACGTGCTCCTGAAAATATTTTGATTAGATTGCGCAATTAAATCACAAAAAAGAGAAAAAGGGAAGGCCCGGCATGCGGCGTCGAAGAAAATGGTATACTTCCAACTATCTAATATGTGTGTCCGAGGTGCGGAAATGCTGTCCCGTCGCCAATTCCTTCTGCTGGCGGGTGAAGCCGCGGCCGGTCTGGCATTGCCGGGGTGCGCCGCGAGCCCCCCGTTCAGAAAAGAGGTGTTCCCCGAGCTGGGGGATGCGGCAAGGCCCTACCTGGGGCTCGCCACCACGCTCCGCGAGGAGCACGACTACGAGGCGCGGGTGGAGGGAGCCGTGCCGGCGGAGTTGCGCGGCACATTGTACCGCAACGGCCCCGGACTGTTCGACCGGGGGGGCTTGCGCAAGCGGGCGCTCTTCGACGGGGACGGGATGGTGCAGTCGTTTCGCTTTCACGACGACGGGGTGCGCTACCGCAACCGCTTCGTACGGACCCCGAAATATGCGGAGGAAGAGGCGGCGGGCCGGTTCATCTACCAGAGCTGGAGCACCCAGGCGCCGGGAGGGTTCCCGGCCAATTTCTGGGGCGCCGACAACGTGAGGAACCAGGCGGGCGTAACGGTCTTCCTGCGCGGCGGCAGACTGTACGCGTTCGACGACACGGGGCTCCCGTTCGAACTCGATCCCGTTACCCTGGCGACCATCGGCCGGACCAGCTTCGGGCTGCCGGAGGATTTCACCATCTACGCGGCCCATTCCAAGATGGACCCCGTTACCGGGGAATGGCTCCATTTCGGGGTCCGCTACGGTCCGCACCCCCTGCTCCATATCACCGTGTTCGACCGCACCGGCGGGCTGAAGCTCCACCGGGCCTTTCCTTTGCCGCGCTATGTCTACATGCACGACTGGATTGTCGCCGATCGCCACGTCATCATCAGCCTGCATCCCGCCGAAATCCACTTCTGGGGCTTCATGCTCGGTTTCAGGAGCTTGCTGGAGTCGATCCGCTGGGAGCCTGCGCGGGGGAACCTGCTGATGGTGGTGGAGCGGGAAGGAAACGGGGCGCCGCTCTTTCTCGAGACACCCGCAAGCTTCATGTGGCACTCCGTGAACGCCTGCGAGGCGGGGGGGGAGATCCGTGCCGACTTTGTCGGCTACGCGACCCCGGACCACTTCACCGGCCGCGACCCGGTCGTCACGGCCGTCATGGCCGGCCGCAAGGGGAACTACTCCTTTCCCGGCGAGCTGCGCCGCTACACGATCGATCCCGCCCGCCGGACCGTCCGCCAGGAAACCCTCGATGGGGGAAACTACGAGTGGCCGCGGGTGAACGAGCTGCACCGCTGCCACGCCTACCGCATCGCCTACCTGGCGAAAACGCATCCCGGCGAATTCTTCTGGTCGATCATCACCCGCATCGACATGGAGTCCGGACGCACCGCCAGCTACGATTTCGGTCCCGGTGTCTATTGCGGCGAGCCGGTGTTCGTCCCCTTCCCCGGCCGCCGGTACCGGCCGGACGATCCCGAGGAACCGGGATGGCTCCTGTCCGAGCTCTACGACAGCCGCACGCGAAAGAGCTGTCTGGCCGTACTCAGGGCTGACGCCCTTGCCGATGGGCCCGTCGCGACTGTGTGGCTTCGCCACCATGTCCCGTTCAGTTTTCACGGATGGTGGAGCGCCGATGAACGCATGCCCGCAAAGCAGGTTCAGGGGGCAGGGCCGCATTTATAATTCTTGACTTATATTGGCAAGGTTTTATTATGTGATGACAATTAAGTTACAGGGGGTATTTATGAAGCGGCTGAGTCTCTGGAGTGCATTGTTGCTGCTCGTTTTCGCCGGCATCGCCTTTGCCCAGGGGGGGGTGAAAAAAAAGCGCCTCCCTCCCCATGAATACGGCAACGTCACCATCAGCAACTTCTCCGCCAATGCAGGCCTCGCCCCGGTGGTGTTCCAGCACTGGTCCCACAGGGCGCGCTTTACCTGCCGGGTCTGCCACGTGGACATCGGCTTCGCCATGAAGGGGGGTGCGACCAGGATCAGGGCCGTCGACAACATGAAGGGCCTTTACTGCGGCACCTGCCATAACGGCGCCATGAAGTTCAACGGCGAGAAGGTCTTCGAGGCGTGCTCGAATGAGTCGATCGTGGACCAGACGCGTTGCCGCATGTGCCATTTTGTGGGTGATCCGGCGAAAAGGGAGGAGGCGTTCTACAAGTTCGCCGAGAACCTCCCCAAGGAACGGTTCGGCAACGGCATCGACTGGGAAAAGGCGGAAGAGGAGGGGCTGGTCAAGCCGGTCGATTTCCTCAAGGGTGTTTCCGCGAAACGGCCACCACTTCCGGTGCAGAAGGACTTCATCCTGGGGCCCAAGGTGGAGGGGATGCCGGAGATCATCTTCTCCCACAAAAAGCACACGGTCTGGAACGGCTGCGAGGTCTGCCATCCCGAAATATTCATCGGGATCAAGAAGGGGACCACCAAGTATTCGATGGTCGATATCTTCGACGGGAAATACTGCGGCGTCTGCCATGACAAGGTCGCGTTCCCCCAGATGGGCTGCCAGCGGTGCCACACACAGCCTGTTTACGGGGATGCCGCGAATGCCGGCCGACAGGGGGCGGTCTGAAACGCGTCTCTGCTGCGGCGGCGGCCGGGTCGGCTCTCGCTGGTCTGCTTCGTCAGCGCACGATCACAGTGTCGAGGATGACGGCCAGGAGGAGCAGGGCGAGGTAGACGACCGAAGCCCTGAAGGCCCGCTCGAAGCGGCGGGTCGCGACGGCATGGCGACAGCATGCGGCCAGGAACCAGACCCAGAGAGCCGCGGCTACGGCGGCGAACCATGGGGAAGAGCAACCTGCGAGCGTGAGGGCAAGGGTGGCGGGGAGGAGTGCCCCGGTGAAGGCGAGGGACATGACCTTTGTATGGGACTCTCCGCGGGCTACCGGCAGAACCGGCACCCCTGCGGCCCGGTACTCATCGCGGCAGCGCAGCGCCAGGAGCCAGAAATGGGGGGGCTGCCAGAGAAGGATGATCGCGAAGAGGATGACCCCGGCCGTGTCGCAGGTGCCGGTGACCGCGGCCTGGCCGATCAGGACCGGCAACGCGCCGGGGATTCCGCCGGGGATCGCGCCCCACGCGAAGCGGCGTTTGAGGATCAGGGTGTAGATCACGGTATAGAATATGACGGCCGCCAGGACCAGAAGGAAGAAGAGCCGGTTGAGCGCGAGAGCGACGAAGAGGGCGGCAAAGATGCATGCGCCTGCCGTCCGGAGCGCCGGCCTCGTCCCGACGGCGTCCAGCGCCTTGACCCGTGCCAGCAGCCGCCCCATGTTCCTGTCCAGCGGGAGGTCCAGAATGCAGTTCAGCATGGCCGCGCCGGCTGCCGCCAACAGCAGGCTTGCCAGGCATAGCGCCGCGGTCCGCGGCTCGGGGAATCCCCGGGCAGCGGTGACCATGCCCGCGTAGCCCGCCAGAAGGACGGCCGCGACGATTCCCGGTTTGGCGAGCCGGACAAGGGCGAAAATCCGGTCGGTTGTTCCAGCCGCGGTGTCCCGGCCGACATACGTGCCGTCAATGGCTGCCATTGCTTTTCTCCTCTGCGGTCCGATCTCCACTCCTGCACTGCCGATCGCGCAGGAAGGTCTGCTCACCGCACCCCCTCGATGAATTCCACCAGTGCCGCCACTTCCTCGTCCTTCAGGTCGCCGAAGGCCGGCATGACCGGCTGGAAACCATCCACCACCTTTGCCGCCGGCGCGCGGATCGACTCCCGCAGGTAGGCGTCGTCGGCGGTCACCGTCAGCAGGCGGCCATTCTGCCGCACTTTGACCCGGCTGTTATAGAGCCCCTTGAAGGTGGGGCCGACGCCGCGGCTCCCGTCGAGAGAGTGGCAGCCGAGGCAGCCGAGCTTCTCCAGGAGCTCCTTCCCCCCGTGCTCCGCGCCCCCTTCCTGCTGCAGCCAAGCCGCAAATGCCGCCGGGGTAACCGCCTCCACGGTGGAGATCATGTTCGAATGGCCGGTGCCGCAGTAGACGGAGCAGAACAGGTCGTACGACCCGGCCCTCTCCGCCACGAACCAGACATGGTTCTTCATCCCCGGGACCACATCGCGCTTGACACGGAAGGCGGGTATGAAGAAGCCGTGCAGCACGTCCTGGGAAACCAGGTTCACCACGACCGGCTTCCCGACCGGCACGTAGAGTTTCGGGCTGCTCTTGCCGTTGGCGTAGGTGAAATTCCAGGACCACATGCGTGCCGTGGCGGTCACCTCCAGGGCATCCTTGGGAACGTTGCGCAGGGAAAGGTAGCCCGACCAGCCGTAGTAGAACATGGCCATCACCAGCACGGTGGGAAGTGCGGTCCAGACGATCTCCAGCCAGATGTTGGTGCTCGTCAGGGAGGTCGGCTCCGGTGCCCGGGAGCGGCGGTACCGGATGACGAACGTCACCGTGGCTGCCGTGATGCCGAACAGCAGGATGATGGACGCCCCGAAGATGAACTTGAAGACCGGGTCGACCGCCTGGGTCGTGGTGATGAGCGAAGGGTTCACGTTTTTCCCTACCGGTACAATACGTCGAAGAAAGTGAAACCGATGAAGATGGCCAGGGTCAGGAGGGCGACGAACAGGAGCAAGCGCAGGAGCCTCCCCTCGTAGCGCATGTGCATGAAAAAGGCGATCACCAGCCCCGCCTTGGTCGAGGCGATGGCCAGGGAGCCCCAGACATGGCCGATTCCCAGGTCCAGGCGCGACACCCAGACGGTCAGGGCGGTCAGGCAGAGAAGTCCCAGCCAGACCGCCGTGAGTTTGCCGTAACCGATGCTGTGCGCGGTGTTGTCCTGCGCGTCCTTCGTCATGGTGTCTCCACAAAATTTGTCGCGTTTCGCAGGGGCGCTGCTTGCCGCACCCATTCTCGCGTCGTCAACAAGGGCGCAGCAAGCAGCGCCCCTACAGAATCAGGTAATAGAGCGGGAAGATGAAGATCCAGATCAGGTCCACCAGGTGCCAGTAGAGGGCGCCGTTCTCCAGCCAGACGTAATCGCCGCCATGGATGGTCCCCCGCCTCACCCGCAATGCCACCACCGTCAGCAGTGTCCCTCCCACCAGCACATGCAGGCCGTGAAGGCCGACAGTCAGGTAGTAGAGACCGTAAAAGACCGATTCCCCCGGAGGGCCGGCCACAAGCTTCGGCGAGCCGGGATAGATGCCCCTGCCGATCTCCGCGCTCCACTCCAGGTATTTGTTGAACAGGAAGACGGCCGCGCAGAGGACCGTCCCCCCCAACAGCAGGAGGGTCGTGCGGCGCTCGTCGCGCTGGATGGCGGTCACCGCCATGGCCACCAGCAGGCTGCTGGTGATGAGGATCGCCGTGTTGAGCGTGCCGAAAAACAGGTGCATCTCCCGGCCGGCAGCGGCGAACTCATGGGGGTAACGGGCCAGGTAGGCGCCGTAGAGGAGAAAGAGGCCGCTGAAGAGGATCAGCTCGGTGAAGAGGAAGAGCCACATGCCGAGCTTCGCTCCCGCGTAATCCTTGTGCAGCGGGTGGCTCATGGGATGCCCGCTCCCTTGAAGTCGTACGGCCCATGGGTCACCACCGGGTCCGCGCTGAAATTTTCCGTCGGCGGCGGGGTCGGTATGCTCCATTCCAGGGTTGCCCCTCCCCAGGGATTCTGCCCTACCGGGTCTCCGCTGCGCAACCCCCGGAACAGGTTGACCAGGATGAGCACCAGGCCGCCGACCAGAATCCAGCTCCCGATGGTCGAGGTCAGGTTCAAGGGGGCGAACTCGGGGAGATAATCGTAGTAACGGCGGGGCATCCCCTTCAAGCCGAGCACCATCATGGAGAAGTAGGTGATGTTGAAACCGACGAACATGAGCGCCCAGCCGATGACGGCGGGCTTTTCGGCGTAGCGGCGGCCGTAGAACTTCGGGAGCCAGTAGTGCATCGCGCCGAAGAAGGTGAAGCCGGCGCCGCCGAAGATCGTGTAGTGGAAATGGCCGACCACGAACTGGGTGTCGTGGACGTGGATGTCGGTGGCGGCTGCGCCGAGGATGAGCCCGGTCAGCCCGCCGATGGAGAAGAGGAGGATGAAGGAGAGGATGAAGAGCATGGGTGCTTCCAGGGAGATCGACCCCTTGTAGAGGGTGGATACCCAGTTGAAGACCTTGATGGCCGACGGGATGGCGACGATGAAGGTGAGGAACGAGAAGACCAGGATGGCCGTGTCGCTCATGCCGCTGGTGTACATGTGGTGCCCCCAGACGAGCGAGCCGGCCGCGGCGATGGCGAGGCTGGAAAAGGCGATCATGTTGTAGCCGAAGACCGGCTTGCGGGCAAAGACCGGGATGATCTCCGAGACCACCCCCATCGCCGGGAGGATCATGATGTAGACCGCCGGGTGGGAGTAGATCCAGAAGAGGTGCTGGAACATGATCGGGTCGCCGCCGCGGCCGGGGTCGAACAGGCCGGCGCCGAGGACCCTTTCGGCGATGACCAATACCAGCGTGATGCCGAGGATCGGCGTCGCCAGGATCTGCACCCACGCCGTGGCGTACAGCGACCAGACGAACAGCGGCAGTCTCTTCCAGGTCATGCCGGGGGCGCGCAGGCGGTGGATGGTGGTGATGAAATTGACGCCGGTCAGGATCGACGAAAACCCGACGATGAAAACGCCGAGCACCGCGAGCGTCACGTTGGTGCCGGTGCGGGCGCTGAAGGGGACGTAGAAGGTCCAGCCGGTGTCGGGGGGGCCGCCGCCGGTGAAGAGCGAGGTGACGATGGCCGCCGCGCCGACGATGTAGAGCCACCAGGAGAAGAGGTTCAGGCGGGGGAAGGCGACGTCACGGGCGCCGATCTGGATCGGCATGATGAGGTTGCCGAAGGAGCCGGGGAAGCCGGGGATGATGAAGAGAAAGATCATCAGCACGCCGTGGACGGTGAAGACGGCGTTGTAGGCCTGGGGCCCCATGATGGTCCGCCCCGGCGCCATCAGCTCGATCCGCAGCAGTACGCCCAGGACCACGGCGATCAGGAAGAAGCTGAGAACGGAATAGAAGTAGAGGAGGCCGATCCGCTTGTGGTCGGTGGAAAAAATCCAGGCTGCGATGCCGGTCCTGCCGGTGTCGTTCCAGAAACTGCCGGTTTCCGTTTGGTTCTGCTCAGCCGGGTTCATTGGTTCCTCGTATGGTTGCGCTGCTTTGCGCCGGAGATCAGCAGAAAGGCGAAAAAGCCGCCGGCAGTCAGGAAAACGGCCGTCGCGCTCACCCGGAGCAGGTTGAAGACGTACGTCTTGCCTTGCGGGTCGAAGCTGAAGCAGTAGCCGACAACCCGCCTGATGGTTACCCCGACCGTGCCGCTTTGCGCCTCCAGGAGGGCCAGGGTCAGGTCCTTGGGGAGAAAGTTCGTGCCGTAGAAGTACCGCACGATCGTTCCGTCCCGCGCGACGACGAAGCTCGCCACCGGGTGGATGAATTCATGCCCTTTCCGCTGGAATCGGAAGCCGGCGGCATCGGTCAGTCGATGGATGTTTTCCCGGTCGCCGGTCAGGAAACGCCAGCCGTCGGCCGGGAACGGGGCGTTCATGGCGCTCAGGTGCATTTTCCCGGCGCGGGCCGCAATCGCCGGCGTCTCGGTTTCGTCGAAACTGACGGAGAGGACACGATAGTCTGCGGCCGGCTTTTGCTTGACCGCCGGCAGGGCTGTGGCCAGGCCGGACTGGAGGAAATTGCAGACGTTGGTGCAGCCGTAGTAGACGGGGAGGATGATCGTCGGCGCGGTGACCAGGTCGCCCAGCCGGACCAGTTGGCCGGTTTCATCGCGGAACGTGAGGTCGAGCGGGATCTTCGCGCCGAGCCGCTCATCGATGCCGGTCGTCGCCTCCCCTGCATCCTGCAGGCTGTGGGCAGACACCCGCGCGGGTGACCGGCATTCCGCCCAGCAAAGCGCTCCCAGCAGCACACCGGTGAGTATGAGGGTCCTGCGCACATTGCGTATCGTCATCGGGCCATCCGGGCGGTAGAGTGCGGTCAGGAAAAAGCTTACCCCAAAGGATGCCGGTTTGCAAGGAGTTGTGGGATGACGGCCAATTTAAGGGTTGACCCCCGTAAACGGAAGCGAGTAACATTTCAACGAGGAGATGGAACAAACGGACAGAGGCAACGATGAACATCGAACAGATGAAAACAGTGTTGAAGGAGATCCTCACCAGGACCGACCTCACGCCCTGCGTGGTGGGGCATCGCGGGGTGGGGAAGACCGCCGGGATCATCCAGGTCTGCCGGGAGATCGGCCGGCGCTACGTACCGGTGCGGCTCGGCCAGATGGAGGTGGGGGACCTGGTGGGGATTCCGTTCCGGGACGGGGCGACCATGCACTGGTCGCGCCCCTGCTGGTGGCCGGGAGACGACGAGGCGGAGACGGTGGTGCACTGCGACGAGTTGAACCGGGCCCAGCAGGAGGATACCCTCCAGGCGATCTTCCAGTTCGTGGAGCCCCCCGCCGAGGGACAGAGCCGGGCGCTCCACACCCACACGCTCCACCGGCGGCACAAGGTCGTGGTGACCATCAATCCGCCGGACGGCACCTACCAGGTCGCCTCCCTCGACCGGGCGCTGATCGACCGGATGGTGATGCTCTACGTGGAGAGCGACTATGCGTGCTGGGCCGGCTACGCCCGGGAGCGGGCACTGGACGCGGACGTGCAGCAGTTCCTGGCGGCGACCCCCCGGTTTCTCGCCAAGGAGGGGCCGGCCATGGAGATGCAGGCGGAGCCGACCGAGCGGGGGTGGGAGATGGTGAGCATCCTGCGCCAAAAGTGCCGCTTTCCCCGGGGGCTGGAGATGGAGGTGTACGCCGGCGTGATCGGCCGGGAAGGGGCGGTGGCGTTTCTCCGGTGGTGCGCCGAGGAGAAGAACCGGCCTGTTTCGGCACGGGAGGTGCTGGACAACTGGCCCGAGGTGGCGCAGCGGGCCGCTGCCCAGCGGGATGATCTCCAGGCGGCCACCCTGAACGACGTCGTGGCCACCCTGCGGGGGGCTGAAGATATGGGGGAGAGGGAGGAGGAAAACCTGGTGGGGTACATCGACTGTCTCCCCCGCGACCTCCGCTTCGGCCTCGTGAAGGCGCTCCTCACGATCCCGCGCGTTGCCCAGGCGCTCTGCCAGGACAAGTACGACGGGGTGGTGCTGGAGGCGATCCGCACAATAAGCACAGAAGCGTGAAAACCGTAACGGCTTATTATTAACAGGGATATTCAGGATAGAACCAAAACCTTCTTGGGGCTTTGCGATTTTATCCTGAATATCCTGATTATCCCTGTTAAATGGAAGGTTTTGTAGTGAACAGAATCCTCGAAAATGCCGTGGTCCGCCTCCTGAAGCGGCGCCCCTTCTACGGCCACCTTGTCCTCGCCTTTCACCGTGAGGAAGGAGGGGGGAACCACCCCCTCGGGGTGACCATCCGGAACGGGGTGCCGCTCCTCGCCGTGAACGGGGCGCGCTTCGCCGGCTGCCTCCCCGCGGAGCAGGAGGCGCTCCTGGAGCATGCGGTGAAACATTTGCTCCACCTCCACATGGCGCGGTGCAGGGGGCGGAACCGCCACGACTGGGACATCGCCTGCGACCTGGCGATCAACCCGGGCATCGCGGGGCTTCCGCCGGAGTCGGCCTTTCCCGCCAGGTACAAGCTCCCCGAGGGGCTCGCCGCCGAGGAGTACTACCGGCTCGCCACTGCGCCGTTCGACACCGGGAACCTGGAGGGGGGCGGAATCGGCAATGCCTCCCGCGACGCGGGGGGGCACGCCGGCGCAGGGGACGGGGCGGAGCGGCATGCCCGCGGGGCCATCGACGACCACGCCGCCTGGGAGGAGGCGGATTCGACCCCCCTTCGGCTCGCCGAGGAGGTGGTGCGGGGGTTGGTGCGGGATGCCCGGCGCAAGTGCGACGGCGAGGTGCCTGTCGAGATACGGCCCTTGGTAGAGGGGCTCCTGGCACCGCCCGCCATACCCTGGCGCCAGGTGCTGCGCCAGTTCGTGGCGACCGCCGGCCGGGTGGGGCGGAAGAGCAGCTGGCTGCGGGAGCACCGCCGGTTCGGCCACGATACCCCCGGCACCCGCAAGCGCCACCGGCTCAACCTCCTGGTGGGTGTGGACGTGAGCGACTCCACCGACACCGTGGAGCTGCGGGAGGCCTTTGCCCGGGAGCTGCTGAACATCGCCCGCGGACGGGACGCCCTGATCACCGTCCTGTACGCCAACAGCCGCATACAGCGGATAGAGAGCTTCCGGGGGTGCCGCGCAGCCGCCGGGAGCTACCACGGGGGCGGTTTCACGGATCTTCGGCCGGTGTTCGACCATGCCCGGACCATGCAGCCGCTTCCGGCGGCGGTTATTTACCTCACCGACGGTATCGGCCCGGCGCCGGAGCGGATGGAGTTTCCGACGCTGTGGGTACTGACGGAAGAGGGGGAGAGGCCGGCGCCGTGGGGAGTGGAGCTGCGGCTCGAAGTCTGAAAAAGCAAAGTCTTTGCCACAGAGTCACAGAGAGCACAGAGTAAGACCGATTGCTTTCCTCTGTGTCCTCTGTGTCAAAAGAAAGGGTTTGTCTTATGCACGAATTCACACCCATGACCGCCGATTCGGTGCGGGAGGTCCTGGAAGAGGCGGGGGCCAGGGTCGCGGCCCGCTCCGGCCGGAGCGAGCACTACGGCGCGCCGCGCGACTTCTCCTTCGAGGTGCGGGCGGTTTTTCCGAACGGCATGGGGCTCTCGGTCGTGGCCCGGCGGTTCAACTACCGCGACCCGTGGGAGGCTGAGGGGCGCGTGAACGACGTGGTGGACGTGTCGCTTACCCGTGACGGCGCCTATTCCCCCCTTCCCAAGGGGTACCCGTTCTTCCAGGGGACCGACATGGAGGAAGGGGTGGACGAGGGGAGGCTCAGGGAAATCGTCGCCTGCGTGAGGGGGCTCAACCCGAAGATCTACCTGCTGCAGGAGCTCACCGGGGATATGTAGGGGCGCGGCATGCTGCCCCGGAGCGCTTGATCTTTCCGGGGGTACGGGCGGGCGTCGATGTCCATCCAGACGTCGCGGCACGCGGCCCCCTGGTCGACCGGTATGGAGATAGCCGGGAACCGGGCCCCGCCCGGCACGTCTCCGCTGTCGAGACGCACCTCTTCCCTGTCGTCCATGCGGATATCGAGGACGAGCCGGTGCATCCCCGACGTGTTGTCGATCCGGTACGTCCCGGTTCCCGAAATCCTGTGCAGCACTCCCCCCCCGGGAGCGACGACCGCCCAGCTAAGGTCGTCCAGCCTCCACCGGATAGCCGACCCTTCCGGGGCCAACCGGGACAGCCGGAAACTCCCCTTCATGCCGGCCATTTTCACGGGGCATTTGCACGCGCCGACGCACCCCTCGTAGTAGGCTGCCGCCGGCGAGAGCTCGTAAGTCGCCACCTCCCCGCTCCCGGGGGGCGCACGGTGGTCGGCCGCCGCCCGTGCAGAGGAAATGCATAGGAACAGGGAGGATACGATCATTGCCTGGAGAAAGGTCTTGCCGAGCTGCATGGTTTCCGTCTCCGTCGTGCCGTGCGGTTGCACGCACGAAAAAGAGGTGGGGCTGCCGCCCCACCTCTTTCACTGCCCGCCGCCGGCGCATCTTATTTCCCTTTGAAGTTTACGCCGGCAACATTCGCACCGCTTACGGTCACGCTCTTGGAAGTGGGTGAGAACCTGTATCCCGCAGCGCTCGGGGTGACGGTGTACGTGCCGTTGGCCAGCCCCGCAAAGCTGTAGCTTCCGTTCGTGCCCGTCGTTGCGGTTCCGCTTCCCGCCCCGCTGAGGGTCATGGTTACCCCTGCCAGGGGAGCACCGCTGGTCTTGGTGACCGTCCCGGAGATCGAGTAGGTTGCGCTCGTCGCCTGCGGTGTGGCGCTCGCCACGTTCGAGTATCCGCTCGTGCCCGCCACGTCCACTGCCTGCACCACGTAGGAGTACGTGGTCCCGTTGGTCAGGCCGGTGTCCGTATAGCTCGTGGTGGTGGCTGTCCCGATCGGGGCGTATATGCTGCCGTTCCACCTGAGAACGTTATAGCCGGTGGCCCCGGCACTGGCCGTCCACGCCAGGGACACCCGGGCATTGCCGGCCGTGGCCGAGAGGTTGGCGGGGGGCAAAGGCGGGACGAAGTTCTGGATCACGTTCCCGTCAGTTATGGTCACGGACGCGGAGGAGTATCCCGTGGCGCCCGGGGTAACGGTGTACGTGCCGTTGGCCAGCCCCGCGAAGCCGTAGTTTCCATACGGGTCCGTCGTTGCGGTTCCCGACCCCGCCCCGCCGAGGGTCATGGTTACCCCGGAGAGGGGAGCCCCGTTGTTCATAACGGTCCCGAGGATCGTGTAGCTGGTTGCCGCCGGGCAGGATGAAAACCTGAAGGACGCAATGCGGGTGTACCAGTTATAGGTTCCGGAGGACGGCAGGTATTCGTTCGTGTACCAGAAGGTGCAGTCATCCATCGGGTCGATCGTCAGGCCGCTGTAATCGCCCCAGCGGCTCAGGTTCCTCGTCTGCGAGCCCCCCCCTGCCCGGATGGTCGTCTCGCTCCCCATAGTCCCGGGCGTGTCGGACGATGTCCGGCCGGTATACGCGATCGCCGGGTACATGCTGCCGCTCGAAACGCTGTAGCCGAGGGCGATGTCGCCCAGCTTGTCCATGGCGATGCTCCCCATCCAGCGGTAATTGGCATCGGGGGCATAGGTCGCCTGCTGGGACGGAGGGGATGCGGTGAAGGGTGCCTGCAATTCGTACCAGCGGATACCCACCGTGTTCCCCGCACCACCCGTGGCGACCGAGTGGTTCACGACCAGCGATTCGTGGCTGCTGAAGTTGCGGTAGGCCAGCCGGTACATCAGCCGGTCACCCAGCGAGTCGAGCTGCTGGCTGGTCCCCAGCTGGGGGATGCAGATCCCCCCGCCGTTGCACGCCTCGCTGAAGGACGCCACACCGACGGTGGCCGGCCCGGTAAAGCTTGCACTGGGCGAAGAGCCCCAGACAACGGAAAACTTCCAGAGGTTGAGCGAGTTCGGGCCGAAATTCAGGAAATAGTTCGGCGAGCCCGCCGGAGGGGGCCTGACGCCATCGAGATCGGAGGGGAGCAGGCTGGCGTAGCTGGAGCTGAGCTGGATGCACTGCATGCCGGGCGAAGAGAGCCCCTTCAGCATGCCGTCGCGGTCAAAGGCGCACACCTGCGCGCCGACGAAGCTGTTCCCCTGGAACATGTTGAAGGACATGTAATAGGCGTCGGGCCAGACCCCCAGTTTCGGATAGTCGTTAAAGTTCGTAAACGGGTATGCGTAGAGGTTGTAGGGGCCCGTTGCATCTGGGGTTTGCGAGACGGCGACGCACTGGTAGTAGGGAGGCCCGGAAAAGACCGGCTGTGTCATCACCCAGCGGTTGGCCGCCTTGTCATACTGCACGATCGGGTCGCCGCTGTTGTTCGATGCACAGGCGCCCCCCAGGTTTTTCCACAAGGCGTTGCCGGGGATCGGCCCCAGGGCCGGGGTACCGTCTTTGTTGAATACCATGAAGGCCAGGTTGACCCACTGGACATACTGGGTCGCTCCCACCGCGCCGTTCGTGTCGGGCGGCGCGACCAGATAGCCGCTCACCTTGCTCTGGGCGGCGTCGCTCACACCGTCGAAATTCAAAGGTGACGACGTGGAAAGGAGCGGTCCGGAAAGGGCCTGCAGCACCGGGTCTTCCGTTATGGAGACGGACGGGACATGGGGGATGGCGCGCAGCGGGATTTCGCGCGGCGGACCCGGTTGCACCGGCAGAGGCGTGATGTCACGCAGGGAAGGGGACACGCCGTACCTGGCCGGGAAATGGGTTGCGGGTGCCTTGAGCACCGAAAGTCCCCCATCCTCCCCCATGCACCTCAGGGGGAAGAGGAGGGCGACGGACGTTATGACTGCAGCCGCCAGAAGCGGCATGAGACGAAACGAGCGTTCCATGGTGAAACCTCCTTTTCAGCGCACCGGCAGAAACCGATTCGGTAGGGCGACTGGTTCGAGAATCCACTGATTATCTAGGTAATATTTTATCGCGGTCAAGCGGCAGAGTCAATGCAGCGGCGCCATGGCGCAGGGCGGGCCATCGCTCGGGATATGCGGGGAAAACGGGGATTGCCGCGGGGTCCGGGGGTGAAATGTCCGCGCAGGCGGATCAGATGGAGAGGATACGGTCGCGGAAGATGAGGATCTCGAAGGCGAGGGCCGCCTTTGCCATGAGTTTCTGCAGATCCGCGGTCATCGCGGCGAGAGGTTCCCTTCCCTCCTCCACGTAGAGGAGCGCGACCACCCGGCTGGCTACGATGAGGGGAAGCACCAGGGAGGCGGAGGGGTTCCCGCTGCCGACGGCTGCGAGGATCTCCCGGTTGACGGGTGTTTCGGGGACCGGGCCGAGGAATATCCCACCTCCCCCGGCAACGGTCTTCAGCACCGAAGGCTCGGTGAGCGGCACCGCCAGGTGGTCGAATCCGTCCACTTCGAACCGTTCCACCGCCGCTCGCCAGCCGTATGCCGACTCCCCCCGCACGACGAAGAGGGCGACGCGGCGGAACTCCTGTCCCAGGTAGCGGATCAGCGCGTCGGAAATCTCCTCGCGTCCCTCTGCCCGCGCCAGTTCCCGCGATACGGCATCGATGGAATAGAGCTCGATCAGTTCCACCCACTCGTCGCTTTCCACCAGGTCGGCTTCTTCGACGGGGCTCTCGGCCTGAGCCGGGGGAGCTGCCTCCGGCTCAGGCGGCTCGGGAAGCGGGGGGGCACCAAAGGTCTCGGGCTGCGGCGCAGGGAGCGGCACGGGTTCGGGAGGCTGCGCGGCAAGCGCGGCGGCCCTGGTTTCGGCCTCACGTTTTTCCATCACGGCGATGATGCGCAGGTAGCGGGGGTCGATCTCCATGCCGTAGTAACGGGCAAGCGCCTGCATCAGGCGCACCTCCGGGGTCACCAGGGGCTTGATCACATAGCCGGTGATGAAGGAGATCTCGTCGATCGCGATGAGGTCGGCCGGGTCGGCCATCACCAGGTAGAGCCTGCGGCCGTCAAGACGGATCGGAATCGCCCGGTATTTCAGCGCCAGCTCGTGGGAGATGAGCGCGATTACCTGCGGTGGGATGGCACGGAGGTGGTCGGGGTGAACGTAGGGGACCGCCAGCTTTCCGCTCAGGAAGCGGGCCAGGGTTTCCTCGGCGATGAAGCCGAGCTCGATCAGGCTCGTGCCGATCTTGCCGCCGAAAAGCACCCTGTTCTGGAGTGCTTCGTCCTGCTGGGCCATGGTGATGAGGCCGCTGTTGCTGAGCATTTCGAGCAGCGTGATTCCCATGCCGTTCTCCTTTTCCCCCGGTGAACATTCTTAGCCGGCAGCCGCCACTATACTCCCGGCGGCATACCCCGTCAAGCCGGTTTGCAGGGTGCGGGCGGCGCATGGGGAATGGCGGGCCTGCGCCCCCGCGCGATCCCCCGGGTCACGACGAAGATGTTGTCCGGGCCGGGGGCGACGGTGAGGGCGGCGGAGGCGCCGAGGAAGTAGAGGAGCGTGGACGGGATCATGGGCGGTCCTTGTGAGCGGGTGATTCCATCCGTGCGCATGGGGGAAGGTCAGCGTGTCGACGGGCCGGGGGCGCAGCAGCGGCACGCATCCGGGGTGTGGAAAAGTGATCGACTATTTCAGTCCGGCCTTGTCCGCTTGAACCGCTTTGATCACATTGGGCGTCCCTTCGCTCCCAAGGTAGAACACCACAAGTTTTACCGGAACATTTCCACTGTTTTTGCCGTTATGCATGGTGTTGATTACCTCGATGATCGCATCGCCTGCTTCAAAGGAGAGTTGTTTGCCACCTTCAATTTCGACGGACAGCTTGCCGGACATGACATAGGCGAATACCGGTCCTGGGTGTTTATGCCAGCCGGTTTCAGCGCCCGGCGCCACGTCCACGGTCATTGCCGTCACCACCGCCTTGTCGGTCACGGGATAGGTTATCTGTTGGCCGTTGCCTGTTACCGATGTTTTCACCAGTACCTTGGACGTCACACCGCTCTTGTAATCGGCGGCAAATGCAGGCGCTTTGATCAACAGGGCAGTCAGGCAAAAGCAGGCGATCCGGATTTGTGAAGAGTACGATGGTTTCATGATGGAGTCCTTTTTGGTTGATTTTCTGATTTATTCAACGGTTCGCGGCGTGACCCGCGCGGTGGGTGTCTGCCGCGTCAGTGCCTGTGCCGTGGTTGGGTAATCTCTCATTTAAACTCCCATTAATAAACGATGATTGTAAACTTGTTGTTGACAATTATACGATGTATGGTTTACAAATAAGCATGTATATATTTGCAATCTTCGTTGCCGGAGTGTGCCGTGGAAATTAGAGATTTCATATGTGAATTAGCTTTCAAAAACGAAGCCCAAAAACTTTCAAAGTCTGTTTCAGAACACTTTGGCATTAGCCGCCAAGCAGCTCAAAAGCACATAAAAAAGCTTGTTGAAGAAGGTGTTTTGATAATGTCCGGCACAACCAATGCCGCTAAATATACCTTCTCGGTCATGTCTGACAAATCACAGCTATTTAAAATTTCTCCTGAAACAACTGAGGATGTAGTTTGGCGGTCATTTATTCGGCCTGAATTGGATGAGATACCACACAATGTCCTTTCTATATGTCAGTATGGTTTTACTGAGATGTTTAACAATGTTATTGATCATTCAGAAGGAAGTACTGTTATTGTAAGTATTCAAAGATCCGCCTGCCACGTTGAATTAAGTGTTAAAGATAACGGTATTGGCATCTTTCGTAAAATAAGACGAGATTTCGGTCTTGACGACGAACGACATGCGATCCTCGAACTCTCAAAAGGAAAACTAACATCAGATCCCGCTCGGCATAGTGGAGAGGGAATCTTTTTCACAAGCAGAATGTTTGATCGATTTGCAATATTATCGGGAAAACAATTTTTTTCACACACCATTGAGCATGAGGATTGGCTATTGGACGTAGAAGAAGATGGTCAAGGTACCTCGGTTTTTATGGAAATACGTCTTAACAGCAAAAGAACCACAAAGGAAGTTTTTGAAGAATATGCCACAATTGATCATCCAGGATTTTATAAGACTCACGTGCCAGTAGCTTTAGCGCAATATGGTGATGAGAATATGGTTTCACGATCTCAAGCAAAGAGAGTGTTAGCACGTGTTGAAAAATTTACTGAGGTCATTCTCGATTTTAAAGGTGTGACAGAAGTCGGGCAGTCTTTTGTTGACGAAATATTCAGAGTTTTCGCCCAAAGCCATCCCGACGTGCATTTGTTTTATGTCAATGCCAATGAGTCAATAGAATGGATGATTCGTCGAGCCCTTGCTTCTATAAGCGGCTTTAGTGTATAGCACATCAGATTTTGGTTATTTGCAATTAGCAACGGCTCGGGAGATCACCGGGCGGCTGTTTGTCCTCTAAGTTCATAATTTTGCTCCAACGTCACTTGAATTCACCGGCCTGCGCGGCTTTTCGCTCAGATCAGGTGGAATGATTGGTTAGGAGTGGATATTGTTATTCACATAACACTTGCCCATTAGGTCGTTGGTAACAGCCAGGAGAAAACCCAGGGGCTTGGTGGTAAGAAGGAGGATTTGGGGGTTGTGGTGGAGGGATTGGGTTATCTTCCTGAGCCCATTCTTGACAAACTTTTACGGCCTTTTCCATGAGTTTGTCGCCAATATAGTACACAACTATGTCAATGGCATATCGGATACATGTATTTCTGATACCTTTGTTGGTGTTTTCGGGAGAGAGATTATAGCGAATAGTGTCCATCAGTCTCTTGTCTTCAATTGTGTTCAGCACCTTTTCGTCTTGCGTAATAAGAATCAGATTTGGCAATTTAAGGGCTATCACTACGTTTGCTAGTTTTGTGTTTTTCTCGATAGACATGTCATTCAATACGTGTTTGTTGTACGCACTCACCGTGCTTAGTATCAACTGCTGTTTATTTTTCTTTGCGTTCACTGGCTTCTGATCATCGATTTCGCTTGCGAGCGCCGATACACTGGCACATAAATACAAGATGACTGATGTGCAACATACTAAGGTAGCTAATCTTATCTTCATGTCTTCCTCCTAACGCAGTGAGGCTGACCCGCCGTCTTATTTGAGGCGGGTCGTGCCGATTGTTGGAACTCGCAGTCATTGTTGTCATCTCAAAAAACGGCCTGCGGGAATTAAGCTCTTCCTTGAATAAATTCAATAACAATTGCTATCAAGGCAATAAATGTTACTGCAGCCACCGAAATATAAATCGACATCCATATGCTGTACTGCACTTTATGTTCTTTCTTGTTGAAATCTCCAGTTGGTGTAATTACGCTTCCCTCTGCTAATCCAATGATTGCGTACAGCGAAAACAGAGACGACAATAAAACGAGAATGATAACAACTAACGCATTTGCAACACGTGCTGGCGGTTTGCAGAACAGCGATATTACAGACACCGCCAATAAAAGTGCTGATCCGAAACGTGCTTTCTTCAACTTTTCGATTGTTGGGTTTTTAATTTTCATGGTTCCAACTCGTAATTCACCGGTTAGGGTGCACTATCTTATATGGATGTCTCTAAATGTAGATGGTTCTATCTACATGTATATAGCTACTAGCCATATATATGTAGATGGAGACACTCTTATGCTTTGTTATCCGAACCATCTATATCTATATACTTTTCCAGCTCAGTACCGACAACTTTACCGTAACTGACAAACCATAGACGTTTTTCGGGGTTCCATCGTGCACCGGCGGTTTTGGCCTTATTACGAATTGGCACGTTCGTGGCTGCAATTCTCAACGGGATAAGAGTATCGCTACGAAAACGTGGCAATGGCGGTGTCCAACGGCTTCGCTCTATGATCAGTTCGATGGTTTTGAACCGTTGCTGCGTTTCTGCGTCATAGCAAAACCGGACGCAGACGAGATCGTGCGGCCATCACATCCCTCCGCCGTAAAAAGTTATCAGTTTTTAATACACCCTCATCCGGCCCCCTGTCAACGCCAAAACCCGGCAGCCGCTCACCCCTTTCCCCCGGCCGGTGCGAATCGCGCGGAAGGTGGTACACTTTTTTCGGAGGGATGAAATAATCGGGAGGTGACGATCATGGCACTCTTTTACGACCCCAAGGACACGACGGACCTGGCCCGGGTGGAGGCTATCCTGAAACACGGGGGGATCGAGTATCACCTGCGCCGCGAGCCCGAGGCGGGGATCGGGCCGATGCAGGTGCACGTGGCGGAGGAGGACTTCCCCCATGCGGAAAAACTGCTCCGCAAGGAGGAGTTGAAGAAGGAGCCGCTGTGCGAGTAACGGATGGCTACGTAACTTCCCCTCCACCCTCCGTCTCCTCCGGCTTGAAGCCGCTGAATATGCCGGACATCACCCCTCCCTTGACGCTGATGTCCACCAGCCAGCCGCTGTAGATGTGGTTGATGATGAAGCCGATCAGCATCCACATGGCCAGGTGGTGGACGAGCCGCAGCCACTGGAGCGGGACGAGGTGCGTCAGCCAGCCGGCCGCGGAGTGGGCGACGGTGCCGGGGATATACTGGACGTACAGGGCGAAGCCGGTCGCGATCAGCAGCAGGTAGAGGAGAAACACCAGGAAGTAGACCGTGGCGGCCATGGCGTTCAGGCCGAGATCCTTGGGGGGGGTGCGGCTCAGGAAGACGTACCAGCGGAACACCTCCAGCATCCGGCGGCGCCCCTCGGCGGTGAACCACGGGAAAAAGACCCGCCACCGGCAGTACTCGTTCCCCATCAGCGACCATACGGCCCGGGCGGCCACGCTCACGGCAAAGGCGTAGCCGGCGGTGAAATGGGCGAACCTGAACCATCCCATGATGTACTGCGATGGCTCCAGGGCGAGCGTCAGCGGTGCCCCGATGAAAAGGCCGGTGACGCAGAGCGTGATGATCGCCAGGACGTTCACCCAGTGGGTGATCCGGACCGGCAGCTCCCATACGTATCTGAGGACCACTTTTCCCATATCGCCACCCTCCTCCGACGTTCCTCTCCATTAAACCACAGATGGGAAAATTTTAAAGGCGCCGGCGGTAAAAAGTGGCGGGGATGCCGGCAGGAACCCCTGTTTCCCCGGCCTTTCGAGACTTTGACATCGCCGGCAACGGGGTTAGAATCTAAGAAGGGGAGGCGCCTGCAACGCCGAGCCGGGACGGGATGCCATGGAAAAAGACGTGCTGGCCGCCATCATGGAGGTGGAGAAGGAGATCGAGGGGGAGCTTGCCGCCGAGAGAGAACGGGGGGAGGCGCGCCTCGAACAGGTGCGGCGGGAGATCGCGGAACGGCTGGAGCAGGAGGAGCGCGGTCTCGAAGCGCGGCTGCAGCGGGAGCTGGCCGCGGCCGGGGAGGCGGCGGCGCGAGAGGCCCGCATGTATGAGGAGAAGGTCTCTGCCGGGGCGGAGCGGCTTGCCCGGCTGGACGACGATACCCTGCAGCGGGCCGTTGCAGGTCACCTCACCAGGATAGTACCGGGGCATCACCATGATCGTCAGGATGGCAAAGGTTGAGATCGTCGGGCCGAAGGAGCTCCTGATGGAGGTCATCTCCCTCATGCAGGAAGTGGGGAGGTTCCAGCTCGAACCGGACGCCGGGACCTTCATGGAGAGAGGCACTGCGGCCGGGGTGAGGCCTCTCGCCCTCGATGAGAAGACCGTCACGGAGCGGGTTTTTTACGAGGACCTGGCGGGAAAGATCGATACCCTCCTCTCCTATCTCCCCCGGGTCACGGTGAGGAGCAGCTATCTCGAACCCCTTACGGTGGTCGACGCCGTGGCGGGGGTGGTGGAGAGGCACCTCGCCTCCTGCGGCGCGTTGCACCGGAAACGGGAGGGGCTTGCGCGGGAGAAGGGGGAGCTGGAGCGGCACTCCGCCTTTCTCGGCACCCTGGAGCCCCTTCTGGCCGGAGTGGAGGAGAAGACCGGTTTCGACTTCATCGGGGTGACGGTCCAGGAGCCTCTCCTCATGGAGCGGCTGGTGGAGGCCTTGGCGCGCCGGACCGGGGGGCGGTTCGAGATCGTCACCGCGCGCCAGGAGGACGGCACCATCGTAGGTCTTATCACCACGGACAGGAAGACCGCGGAAACGGTGCGTCGCCTCCTGCATGACGAGCGGGTCCCCGAGCTTGCTTTCCCGGAGTCATTGCGGGACTATCCGTTCCCAGAGAAAATGAAACGCCTCAGGGAAAGGATCGCCGCGGTCGGCGCGGAGGTCACGGGGATCGACGGCGAGCTGGAACGGTTCGCCCTGAGGTGGGGGGCCATCTACCGGAGGGTGCGGGAATGGATCGACGAGAGGCTCTCCCTCTTGCGTACCACCGCCTTTGTCCACGAAACCGGGATGTGCTTCTTCATCCACGGCTGGATGCCCGCGGCCGAGCTCAATGGGCTTGCCGCACAGTTCAGGGAGCGGTTTGGCGGCAGGGTCGTGGCGGAAGAAAAGCAGATCCGCGAGCAGGAGCTGGACCGCGTGCCGGTCGCCCTGAAAAACCCCCCCTATTTCCGGCCGTTCGAGCTCTTTTCCCGGCTCCTGCCGCTCCCACGCTACACCTCCTACGATCCGACGCCGTTCATCGGGATCTTCTTCCCGATCTTCTTCGGCATGATGGTTGGGGACATGGGGCACGGGCTCCTGCTCCTCATCGCCTCCCTGCTCGTCCTCGCCTTCCACCGGAAACGGGAGGAGGTGCGGGACGCGGCCCGGATCTTCCTCATCTGCTCCACCTATACCATCCTGTTCGGCCTGGTCTACGGCGAGTTCTTCGGAGATCTCGGCCGGCGGATTTTCCACCTGGAGGGGTTCGGCTTCGAGCGGGAGAGGGCCGTCATGCCGATGCTCTTCTTCACGGTCAGCGTCGGCGTGGCGCACGTCACCCTCGGCCTGTTCCTCGGCTTCCTCGCTGCGGTGCGGAAAAAGACGAAAAAGGAGGCGCTCTTCAAGCTCCTCAACATCGGGGTCATCCTCTGCGTTGCGGCGCTGGTCGCCTCGATTGTGGTCCCTTCGCCCTGGCTGCTGCGGCGGCCGATCGTGATCGCCATTGCCTTGCTGGTGCCGTTCCTCGTCATCACCGGCGGGATTCTGGCCCCCCTCGAGCTCCTGAAGAATATCGGCAACATCATCTCCTACGCGAGGATCATGGCGATCGGGCTCTCCTCCGTAATGCTCGCCAGCGCGGCCAACCGCTTCGCCGGCGTCACCGGGGACATCGTGCTCGGCACCATCGCGGCGGTCCTCCTGCACGCCATCAACATCGTCCTCGGGGTGTTCGCGCCGACAGTCCACGCGCTCAGGCTTCATTTCGTGGAGTTTTTCAGCAAGTTCATGGAACACGGGGGGAGCCGGTTCGAACCGTTCAAGAAATAACCTGATTGGTACTGAAGGAGTTTCCCCCCTTTGTAAAAGGCAAATCCCCCTCTATCCCCCTTTGCCAAAGGGGGACCTGGCAGTAGCGAAGATTGATTTCGGTAGAAATAATAGACAAGGAGGGGACGAGATATGGAAAAGGTATTGCTGGGACTGGCGGCGGCGCTCGCCATCGGGCTCTCCGCCCTGGCGACCGGATGGGCACAGTCGCGTATCGGCGCCGCCGGCGCGGGGACCATCGCCGAAAAGCCGGAGCTGACCGGCACGGTCATCGTCCTCCTCGCCATTCCCGAGACCATGGTGATCCTCGGGTTCGTGGTGGCGACCATGATTCTCTACAGGTGAGGGCATGGGATACCGGGAGCTGATAGACGCCCTCCGGCGGGAGGGGGAGGAAAAGGGGGCGGCGCTCCGCAGGGAGACGGACGCCGAGGCGGCGCGGCTCGAGGAGTCTGCGGCCGGGAGGGCCGGCCGGCTGCGGGAGGAGTTCGAGCGCCGCCTTGCCGGCGCCGTTGCCGACCAGCGCCGGGAGTTCCTTGCCAATGCCCGGAAAAAGGGGGAACTGGCGCTTCTCGCGGCGGAAAACGCCCTGGCGGAGCGGCTTGGCCGGATCGCGCAGAACTCCCTCCCCCTGCTCCGGGAAGACGATCCCGAGCGGCTCTTTACCCTCCTGGCGGAGGAACTCCCCCCTGCCGACTGGGAGCGGGTCACGGTAAACCCGGCCGATGCCGGGGTGGCCCGGCGCCTCTTCCCGGCCGCCGAGATCGTCGCCGACGGTGCCGTGACAGGCGGAATCGTGGCGGTGGACTCGGGGGGAAGGCTCCGCGTCGACAATACCCTGGAGAAGAGGCTGGAGCGGGGGTGGCCGGAACTCCTCCCCTCCCTCATGGAGGAACTCCGCCGGGAGCCGTGACCGTATGGAAATGCTGCGTGCCATGGAAAACCGGGACTACCCGGTCGATTACCTGGGTGCCCGGGTCAGGGGGAGGCGGCGTTACCTCGTTGCCGACTGGGAGAGCATCCTCTCCGCACCGTCGCCGCTCGAAGCGGTGCCGGCCACCCCGGGCCGGGGGGCGCTCACTACGAGCGGGGAAGAGCGGATCTGGCGCGGCCTTCTCCACGAATGGGGGTGGGTATACGGACAGATGAACGGGGGGGTGCGGAGCACCTTCGCACCTGTCTACCGCTGGCTCGAGTTGAGGACCCTGATCCTCTGCCTGCGCAACCGCATGGCGGGCGATACGGCGAAGGAGGAGGCGCTTCTCGCCACGAGCCTCCTCGCCGAACCGCTGAAACGTGCGGTGCGGGAAGGAGATGCTCTTCGGGTGCTCGGCATGGCGGGGGAGTTCCTGGCCCCGCGCGGGGGACGGAGGGTGCGGGCTGCCTACGGCAGCGAAGGTATGGCAGGGGGGGAGCGGGAGCTCGTCACCCTCTGCCTGGAGGGCGCGGTGGCGGGGAGGCTCCATCCCGCGGTGCGGGAGTTCTGCCGCTACCTGATCGACCGGCAGAACCTGGTGGCCCTCTACAAGGTGCTTCGCTGGCGCACCGGGATTTCCCCCCTCTACGTCGCCGGGGGGACGCTCCGGATCTCCGCGCTGGAGGAGGTCCGGGCAAAAGGGGATGCGGGCTCCATCGTTCACCTGATCCGCCGGCGGAGCGGGGTGGAGCCGCCGCTCACGCCGTCCGGGGTGGAGAAGGCCCTGGTCGACGGGCTCTCCCGCCTGCTGCGGAGGATGGCGCGGGGGGGGGACGGAGTGGGGCTGGTGCTGGACTACCTCTGGCGCTGCTATACGGAGGCGCGCAACCTGGGTGTTCTTCTCCAGGCCGGCGGGATGGAGCGGGAGGCGTTGCGCGGGGAGCTGTTCCTATGAAAAAGGTGGTCTTCATCACCCCGGGCGATGCCCGGTTCGGCTTTGCCCTGACCGGAGCCGTCCAGGAGTGCGTGCCGGCCGAAGAGGCGGAAGCCGCTCTCCGCAAGGCGGTGACCGACCCGGACAACGGGGTGGTGGTGATCGACGAGCGGCTCCTGGCGGGTATCGACGAGGAGCGATTCCGGGAGATGGAGGAGCGTTGGTACGGCATCCTCCTCGTCCTCCCCGCTCCGGGGAGGGGGGCGGAGGTGGAGGATTACGCGCTAAGGCTGATCAGGAGGGCGATCGGCTACCACGTGAGACTCCAGGTATGAAAACGCGGCTTTTCCGCAATTTCTTGCAATAGCCCCAATACTTCCCTCCCCCTCGCCCCCTCCCATCAAGGGAGGGGGAAAGAAGAAGTCATGAGAAAAGAGCAGATGATGATCGGGCATATAACGGGGATATCGGGTCCGACCGTGACCGTAGACCTCAGCGAGCTGCGGCTCTACGACATGGTGCTGGTCGGCGGTGCGGGGCTCACCGGCGAGGTGGTGCGGCTCGAGCGGGAGCACGCGGTGGTGCAGGTGTACGAGGAGACCCGGGGGCTCGCCATCGGCGAGCCGGCCAGGGGGCTCGGGATGCCACTCACTGTCCGGCTCGGGCCGGGGCTCCTGGGGGGGATGTTCGACGGCCTGCAGCGCCCCCTGGAGGAACTGCGCCGGCAGAGCGGCCCCTTCATCGGCGGCGGCCGGGAGATCTTCCCCCTGGCGTGCGACCGGGCCTGGCGCTTTTTCCCGTTGAAAAAGGGGGGGGAAAGGGTCGCGGCCGGCGTGCCCCTCGGCTACGTGGAGGAGGGGGGGCTCCGCCACCTGATCGCCGCTCCCCGGGACGGGGAGGTCGCCCGACTTGCCGAAGAATTCACCCTGGCCGGACCGCTCGGCGCCTATGCCGACGGCGGGGAGATCCCTGCCTGCGCGGCGTGGCCCGTGCGCAGGGCGCGCCCCTACCGGCGCAAGCTCTCACCCTCCGTCCCCCTGGTGACCGGACAGCGCGTCATCGATTTCCTCTTCCCCCTGGCGCGGGGCGGGACCGCCATCTTCCCCGGCGGCTTCGGCACCGGCAAGACCATCCTGGAGCAGGCGATCGCCAAGTTCGCCGCGGTGGACCTGGTGGTCTACGTCGGCTGCGGCGAGCGGGGAAACGAGATGGCGGAGCTCCTGGAGGAGTTCACCACCCTCAGCGACCCCTGGACCGGCCGGCCGCTCCTCGCCCGGACCATCGTGGTGGTCAACACCTCCAACATGCCGGTGGCGGCCCGGGAGGCTTCCATCTACACGGCGGTCACCATGGCCGAGTACTACCGGGACATGGGGTACCACGTGCTGCTCCTCGCAGACAGCATCTCCCGCTGGGCCGAGGCGCTGCGGGAGATATCCTCGTCGCTGGAGGAGATGCCGGGGGAGGAGGGATACCCCACCTACCTCGCCTCGCGGCTCGCCTCCTTCATGGAGCGGGCGGGGGTGGTGGAGACACTCGGGGGGGAGGTCGGCTCCCTCTCCATGATCCTCTCCGTTTCCCCGCCCGGCGCCGATTTCACCGAGCCGGTCACCCAGGCGTGCCTCCGCGCCGCCGGGGCGTTCTTCATGCTCGACACCGCGCTTGCCCACCGCCGCCACTTCCCCGCCATCAACTGGTTCCAGAGCTACTCCCTGTACGAACGGGAGGTGGCCGGGCACCTGGCGGAGCAGGTCTCCCCCCGCTGGGGGGAAAGCGTCAGCCGCTGCCGGGAGCTGCTGCGGCGGGAGGAGGCGCTGCGGGAGGTGGCGGAGATCGTGGGGGTGGAAGGGCTCCAGGACGCCGACCGGCTCCTGATGAAAACGGCGGAGAGGATCAGGCTGGAGTTCCTCTGCCAGAACGCCTACACGGAGGACGCCTTCTCCCCGCCGGACCAGACCCTGGAGAAGATCGAGGAGATCCTCGCGTTCTTTGAGCGGGCGGAGGGGCGGCTCAAGGAGGGGGCGCTTTTGGACGAGGTACTGAAGGAGTAGGATCATGCGCTTAGCCGAACACGCCTACCGCACCATCACCTCCATCCGGGGACCGCTGCTGTTCCTGGACCGGGTGTTCAGCGCCCGGATCGGGGAGGTGGTGCGGATCAATCACCCCGGCGGGGAGACGGTGGAGGGGGAGGTGCTGAAGATCGAGGGGCACTCGGTGCTCCTTCAGCTGTTCGGCGAGACCCGCGGGCTCGACGTCCATGCCGAGGTGGTCTTCACCGACGCGGTGAAAAAGGCCCCCCTCTCCCGGGGGATGATCGGCCGGGTGTTCAACGGTTCGTTCATCCCGGCGGACGGGATGCCGATGTACGTCCCGGAGCGGTGGGCGCCGGTGACCGGCCTCCCCATGAACCCGACCGCCCGGGCCCGCCCCGAGGAGTTCATCGAAACCGGCTTCACCGCCATCGACCTCCTCGCCACCCTGGTCAAGGGTCAGAAGCTGCCGGTCTTCTCCTGCGCCGGGCTTCCCTCCCGGGAGGTGGCGGCGGGGGTGCTCAGGAACGCCCGGCTCGCCGGGGGGGGAGAGTTCGTGGTGGTGTTCGTGGCCCTCGGCCTCACCCACCATGACTACTCCTTTTACCGCGCCACCCTGGAGGAGATGAAGACCGGCTTCGTCGCATTCGTCAACATGGCGGACGAGCCGGTGGTGGAGCGGCTCCTCGCCCCCCGCTTCGGGCTGGCGGCGGCGGAGTACCTGGCGTTTACCCGCGGCATGGACGTCCTGGTGGTGGTGACCGACATGACCAACTACTGCGACGCCCTGCGGGAGGTCTCAACGGCGCGGGAGGAGCTCCCCGGCCGGCGCGGCTATCCCGGGTACATGTACTCCGACCTCGCCTCCCTGTACGAGCGGGCCGGCCGGATCAAGGGGACGGCGGGCTCGGTCACCATGCTCCCGGTGGTGACCATGCCGGAGGACGACATCACCCACCCGATCCCGGATCTCACCGGCTACATCACCGAGGGGCAGATCGTCCTGGCGCGGGACCTGCACCGCAAGGGGGTTTTCCCGCCGGTGGACGTCCTCCCGAGCCTTTCCCGGCTGATGCAGCGGGGGATCGGTGCGGGGCGCACCCGGGAGGATCACCGCTCGGTCGCCAACCTCCTCTACACCCGGTATGCCAAGGGGAGGGACCTGCGCCGCCTGGAGGCGATCGTCGGCCGGGACGGGATGCTCGACAGCGACCGGCTGATGCTCGACTTCGCCGATGCCTTCGAGAGGGAGCTGGTCAGCCAGGGGATGGCGCGACGGACCATCGGCGAAAGTCTCGACGCGGGGATCGGGTTGCTGAAGCGCTTTTCCCTGGAAACGCCATGATTCACCCGACCCGCACCAATCTCCTCCTCCTGAGGGAGAAGGCCCGCTCTGTGGAGAACAGCGTGGGTATCCTCAAGGCGCGCCGGCAGGCGCTGATAAGGGAGTTCCTCGGCACCACCGTTCCGTTTCTCGCCTCCCGCGACGAGGTGCGGGGGGAGTATGCCCAGGCCCTGGCGGAACTCCACGTGAGCATGGGGCACGAGGGGGAGGATGGCGTCGGGTCGCTTGCGGCGGTGACCGGACGGGAGCTGGAGGTGGAGATCGCGGAGCGGAGCGTCATGGGGCTCCGCTACCGGGACGTGGCCCCCGCTGAGTCACCGATCCGGTCGCCCGGGGAACGGGGATACGACTACCGCACCACTACCCCCCACCTGGAGGAGGCGATCTTCCGGTTCGAGACCATCGTGGCGGCGATGCTGGAGATCGCCGCCTACGAGAGCAGGCTGAAGCGGCTCCGGAACGAGATCGTGCGGGTCACCCGGCGGATCAGGGTGCTGGAGGAACGGGTCCTCCCCTCCCTGGGGCACGACATCAGGGTGATAGGCCAGTACATCGGCGAGCGGGAGCGGGAGGCCCACTACCGGCTGAAGCGGTTCAAGGGGCTGAGGGGATAGGGGTCATTCGGCGCTGTCGGGGTGCACGGGTTTTCCCCCGGCACGGGCGAACTCCTCGGGGGTGTTGACGTTGACCAGCGCCCGCCCGTTGCCTGCGAGGCGCGCCAGCTTCGCCATCGGCACGAACCTGACGTTCAGCTCGGGATAGAAGTCGTAGATGCGGAAATTCCCATGCTCCAGGAGGCGGCGCATCGGCTCCAGGCACGTCCTGGCGTAGACCGCGAAGAGCGGCTCGAATCCGTCGGCGCTCCTCGGCACCACCGCGTCGAAACCGTGCCGCAGGGAGGCCAGGTGGCGGGCCACCGCACTGCTCGGGAAGGGGAGATCGCAGGCCGTTACGAACACGTAGGGGGTCTGCGCATGCACGAGCCCCGTATAGAGGCCGCCGAGGGCGCTGCCGGGGTAAATGTCGGGGTGGGCCGGGAGGCCGTACCCGGCGAAGCGCTCGGTCTGGTCGCCGACCAGTATGATTTTGGGGAAGGCCTCCCGGCAAACCCCCAGGACCCGCTCGAACAGCGGCACCCCGTCAATCTCCAGGAAGGCCTTGTCTGCCCCCATGCGCCGGCTTTTCCCGCCGACGAGGATGACCGCGGTGATGTCGTCGAAGCTGCTGTTTGCCATGATTTCTATAGTATAGTGCTCACTGCGGGAGAGTCAAAGGGATTCTGGCGCCGGATGCCGGCCTTGCGGCAATCCGATGGAGGAAAAACGGTAACGGCGGCGCGCCGGGCGGGGTGTTTTTTTTGCCGTGACCCCCGGTTGAATTTCGCGGATTAGCGGATAGAATTGAACGCAACGGGTGGCGCGAAACGGTTTGTCCGGTGCCGGCGGCAACAGGTGGAGAACAGGGGTGGCGCGATGAACACTGAAACGATAGAAGAGGCGATTGACAAATACGTGCACGAGCGGATGGAGCAGGGAAAGGAGCGGGCCAGCCAGCATTTCCTCGCCTATGCCTATCTCAAGTACGGGGGGGGCGAGATCAGGGAATTCATGAAGAAGGCGGGGGGGCTTGCCCGCTACTACATGGATTTCCTCAAGGTGATGGAGAACCCGTTCAGGGGGCCGGAGATGGCGTGGTTCGCCACCATGGTGGTGATCGGCATCTTCAGCTGCTACCTGATGGGGACCGAGGACGAGCAGATCCTCGGCATCATGATCTTTTCCGGCACCCTGGTCCATTTCTGCGCCCTGGTCCGCCTGGTGGCGAAAAAATGGAGCGACACCGGCGTGATGATCGCCATCTACCGGGAGATCGCGGAGATCGCCGATAAGGAAATGGCCGGCGCGGCGTAATGGCAAAGGGGGCCGCATCGGCCCCTTTTTTTTCGTGCTACGTTCAAGGTTTTGCTCCATAACATAGAACGTAGAACCTGTTTCAATGCCCCTCCTTGAAGACCGGCAGCACCTTGTTCAGCAGCCAGAACAGGATGAAGGGGGTGACCGCCACCATGAGCGCGCCGAACAGCCCCTCCTTGAAGGTCTCCATGCTTTCCGGCCAGACCGGCAGCCGGTAGTGCATGAACCCGGCGAAGGAGGAGGAGAACGCCTGGCCGCCGATCACCACGTTCCAGCGCATCATGAAGACCCCCAGCAGCACCAGCAGCGTGCCGGCGGCGGCCCTCCGAATGGTGAGGCGCGGCAGGAGGAAAAGGATGAACGGGACGAGATTGCCGAACCCGTACTGGATCACGAAGATGTTGACGAAGTCCTTGCCGTAGATGACGCTGCGCAGGATGTCCCACGACTTGACCGCGGTGTAGCCCCTGAAGATCAGGTCGAGGAGCTCCAGAGTGATGGCGAAGATCAGGAACATGATCAGGTACCGGGCGGTCATGGTGACCACGTGGGTTTCGGCGCTCTTCAGCTCCTCGCTGGAGGGGAGGGCGGGGTCCTGCTTCCGCTGCCAGGCATACAGGAGCTTGCGCAGTTCCATGGTGACGATGTAGGTGAGCATGCAGAGGGCGATCCCCGACACCACTGCTGAGCAGATGAAGATGACCGGCATGAGCGGGGTCATCCAGAGGGCGTTCGCCTTGACCGAGCCGAAGATGAACCCGGCGTAGCCGTGCAGGAAGCAGGCGACCGGTATGCCCGCGCCCGCCAGGATCTTCACCGCCCGCTCGTCCTTCTCCTGGGCGTGCGCGCTGATGTCGTACGCCCCCAGGGAGAGGGCCGAGTAGAGGAGGTGGCGGATGTGCTGGCCGAAGGTGCGGTCGCCGATCGCCCGCAGTTCCAGGGCGGTCTCCACGAAGTATTTCCGGTAGACGAACCAGAGCTCCGAGGCGACGATCATCCCGTAGGTGGTGAAGACGATGCCGAAGGCGGCGATGGCCGAGGTGAAATGGGGGGTCATCATCACCTCGATCCCCCGCTGCGGCTGCTGGAGGTGGAGCATGAGCGGCATCATCGCCACCGGCAGGAGCGCGAAGGAAAAGACCAGCGAGAAACGGGCGATGTCCTTCAGCTGCTTCACGCCGAATACGTGGTAGAGCGAAGAGAGGACGAAGGCGCCCGCCACCAGGCCGGTCATGAAGGGGTACATGACGATCTGGATGGTCCAGTAGATGTATTCGTTCGGATAGACGAAGTACTCCTTGACCGTCCATAATTCTCCGTGGACCATGGCTACTACCTCCCACAAGTAAATGAAAAAAAGTATCCCCCCTCCCTTGATGGGAGGACCCAAAGGGCCTAAAGGGGCGAGGGGGAGGGTGAAAGCTTTCGACGGTCATTCACCCCCACCCCAACCCTCCCCCATCAAGGGGGAGGGAGTTTTCTGTTGTCCTTTTTGGTTTCCTCTATTTCACTTCCTTGGAGAGACCCAGGTAATAGACCTGCGGCTTGGTGCCGTACTCCTCCTTGAGGATGTTGACCCGCTCCGTCATGATGATCTTCGTCACTGGGTCGTTCGGGTCGTTGATGTTGCCGATCCTGCGGGCTCCGAAGGCGCAGGCGTCGACGCACGCCGTCTGCATCCCCTTGGCGATCCGGTGGTAGCAGAAGTTGCACTTCTCCGCCACGTGGTAGACGGGATGGAAAAAACGCACGCCGTAGGGGCACCCCATGATGCAGTAGCCGCAGCCGATGCACCAGCTCCGGTCCACCAGCACCACGCCGTCGGCCGTCTGGTACGTGGCCCCCACCGGGCAGACCTGGACGCAGGGGGGGTTGTCGCACTGGTTGCAGAGCTTCGGGACGAAGAACGCCTTGTCCACGTCCTCCCCCTTGATCTCCTCGAACCGCCCCTCGCCGATGTCGGTTTTTTCGGTGGTGAAGCCGTCCCGCGCCCCCTTCGGCGAGTCGATGTGGGTCTTGCCGTCCTTCGTCACCACGTAGCGCTCCACCCAGGTCCTGGTGACGTTGGCGTCGTAGGGGACTTCGTTTTCCATTTTGCACGCCCGGACGCAGAAGCCGCAGCCGACGCACTTCTCCGTGTCCACCAGGAACACCCAGCGCACCTTGGCCTGGTCGGCCTTCCCCGCCAGGAGCTTTTTCGGGTCGAACAGCTCGAAGGCGGCCAGGGGGAGCGCCATCCCCCCCACCAGGATCATGGTCTTCCTGCAGAAGTTTCTCCGGCTGATCATCAGGCGCCCCCTTTCTGTTTCGGGTTGTGCGGCCAGTGGCAGAGGACGCACTCCGCCTCGGGGTTGTGCTCGTCGATGCGGATGCCGCGGATACCGGCCCGTCCGCCCGCCTTGTAGGGGAGGAGCGCGTGGCACCTGGCGCAGAGCGCGCGGTTGCGGTCGATGGTGAGGGTCGGGGGATCGTCGGGGTGGTTCAGCGCCGGGCCGTGGCAGTTCTCGCACATGATGCGGCTATGGGGCGAGCCCTTGATGGCGTTGTACTCCTTCGCGTGGCAATCTTTGCAAAAGGCCGCGGTCTTGTACTTCACCCTGACTGCCCGCCATTCGGCCTCGTTCCCCTTGCGGTGCCAGCCGTACATGTAGCCCCGCTCCCAGACGCCGAAGTCCTTCGGCACCAGGAAGAGCCTCGCCGCGAGGATGAGGAGGACGACGGCGAGCGCGGCGTAGAGAGGTCGCCAGACATGGTTTTTCACTCATTTCCCTCCTGACTGCGCCTGATTCAGGCGTTGCATGCCGATGTCATGCATAAAATCTATCAGCTTTGCCCGCTAATACAACAGCTGCGGCGAATTATCCCGGTCACTGCGGCTGGCTGGCGGGGATGTCGCGAGCCGCGCGCGGCCAGCGCCCCAGCGCGACCGATTCGACCGCGGCGGCCAGGCCGAAGCTGAAAACGCTCAGCACCAGGGGGATGCCATGGGTGCCGAGCATATCGTACAGGAAGACCTTGACGGCGCCGAGCAGCGTGACCAGGATGGCGGCGTTGCGGATCTCCTTGCTGCGGCGCAGGACGGCAACCAGCATGAGCCCGGCCGCGGCGAGGTTGATGATGACGGTCTGGGTGCAGCGGAACGAATTGGCGGTCTCGCCCGGCATGGTGACGAGGAGCTGGTAGGCCGCAGCCCGCAGCATGAAAAACGCACTGGACAGCGCCGCCAGAAGGAGCACCACGGCGCTCCGGTCGCGCCGGTCGAAGCGGGAGAAGAAGGCGGATGCGGCAGGGGGGGGCGCCCGGCGGGCCAACTGGTAGTGGAAGAGGCCCGTCACGGCCAGCAGCCCCGCCGGGATCACCGTCACCACGTCGATGGCGGCCGTGCTGCTCCCCTGCAGGGAGATCGCCAGTGCGCCTGCCGCATAGATCTCCAGGAGGTAGGAGATCAGCCGGGCTCCGTCGTTTTGCCACTGGCGCGCCATGATGATCATGAAGAACGCCGCCACCGCCACGGCCGGGAGCGAGAGGGTGAAGCTGCCGGTCGCCGCGGGAAGCGCGAGCGCCAGCAGGGCGCCGCCGCCGAGGAGGAACGAGTTCGCCCCGGTTCCCCCCGTTGCCTCGCGCCCGGCGAGCCGGAATGCGACGCCGAAATGGGCGGCGGCCCAGGCGATCCCGAGCCAGCCGAGGAGCGGCCCGCTCCTCCCCCCGGCGTTCACCACGTACCAGGCGAGCGCGTAGCAGAGAGTCCCGCCGATTGCCGGAAGGAGGAAGTCGAAGCGCGCCGGCCCGGCCGCGCCGTCGCGAAGGATCCCGGAAAGGGCGATCCCCGCGTAGCTGGCGGCAAAGGCGGCGAGCACCGGGAGGAACCAGGGGAGCGCCAGCGGGGCGGGGGGAGTTTCCCTGGCCAGCAGGGCCATGCCGAGCTTCACTCCCCACTGGGAGAGCATCGCCATGGTGACCGCCAGCACGATCCAGCGCAGCCACGAGCAGCGCTTCAGGCGGGCGGCGAAGAACGCGAGGATGTTGGCGCTCCAGAGGACCATGGCGAGGTAGGGGAAGAACGGGGAGGGGTAGTCGATGGCCGCCCCGGCGAGGCACAAGCCGAGGGTCCCCAGCGAAATCGGCAGAAAAACGTTGAACCGGTAGCTGGTGAAGGTCATGGCCGCGCCGGTCGCCATCAGGGTCATGTAGGCCGGGACCAGCGGGAGGGACTGGAACCGGGTGTGGGTTTCCACCACGATGACGGACATGAGGACCGCCCCGCAGGCGGCAAACACCGGGGCGAGCGGGCTTCCCCGGCGGTAGGCGTGCCACCCGGCCGCAATGAGGGCCGCGGCATACCCCATCCCGAGGGCCGACCCGAGCAGGGTGTTGATGAGGTTGTTGTCGGTGATGGTGCGGAGCACCAGGGCGACCACCAGGAGGAAGCAGAGGGTGGAGAGGCGGGGGAGCAGGGCGGCCTTGCCCGCCCAGGAGAGGATCTCTTCCGAGACATCCCCGGCGCTTGCGGCGCCGGCAGGGAGGGGTGCGGCCGGCTGTCCCAGCCGGGCCGCCATTTCTTCGACCCGCCGGTTAAGGTCCCGCACCTGCCGGGAGAGTTCTTCAATCCTCGTTTCCAGAGCGTCTCGGTCTGCCATGCGCTTCCCTCCTTTCGAGGAAAAAGCTTGATCGGCAAAGTGGGCACGGACGTGCTGCGCTGCGGTGAGGGAGATACGGTACGGTAGATACGTATGTTCATTAAAGATAAAACAATTTACTAAAGAATCAACAAAAATATTTTTAACAAAATAAACTTGGATAAATATGCCGTAAAAGCACATAATTTTTGTAAAACAATTTTATAATTTATTGAGCAAAAAGCAATTGAGGGATGGCGGAAAAAATAAAAAAGCCCCCTTCCGTGCGGGAAGGGGGGCGTGGAGGGTAAAGAGGCGGGATCTGCCGGCAATCCCTACGACTGGTAATCCACCGCGACGACCGACTCCGCCGCGCCCTTCATGTACGGCAGGACCTCGCCGGCATGGTAGGGGTGGACCTGGTAGGCCTGGAGGTCGTCCAGGGAGTCGAACCTGGTCACCAGCGCCAGGTCGTAGGAGCGCTCCGAGCGGATCACGTCCACGCCCACTTCCAGGTGGCGCAAGAGGTCGATCCTGCCGTCCATGCTGAGGAGCTTCTCCCTGGCTGCCGAGATGCCGGCGGGTGACTTGTCTTTCAGTTTGAAAAAAACGATGTGGGTGACCATGGCTTCTCCTTTAGGTGTGTTTTTCCTCGACCTGGCAATCGAGGACGGCGCCTTGCGGGTCGAAAAAAATGATGACGGTGTAGCCGGACTGTTTTGCTTTTGGGGCGATGAACGGCAGCCGGAACCAGCTGCTCTCCGTGCGGGCGGACCAGAATGCCCACACCTCGGAGGCCGCGTATTTTGCCGGCAAGGGCGGAGTTCCGGGGGGATGGGGTATCGGCGCCTGTGTTTTGGCGGACTGGGGGGCGCCGAGGAGCGCGCGCACCTGTTCCCTGGTGGTTGTCCCCTTCTGGATGGCCGCGATCGCCGTGGGGGTGAGCCTGGGGTTGACCGTGTCGCGGCCGGAACCGCAGGCGCTGAGCAGTGCGGCGAGAAAAAGAAGGAGCGTGAAAAGATGGACCTTCACCTTGAATAACCTCGTGCGGCGGGTGTGGCTGCGCCCGGTGGCGTTCCGTGCCGCCCCCCATTGTAGTTACGGCGGATGGATTGTCAATGTTAAATGTGGCTACGGCGTCTCCAGTTTCCCCAGAAGCCTCAGGAGACCGTCCAGGATGGTGATCGGATGGGGGGGGCAGCCGGGGATGTAGAGGTCGACGCGCAGGAGCCCGTCCACGCCGTTATGCTGTGCCGGGGAGTCGATAAAGGGGCCGCCGTTCACCGCGCAGGCGCCGGAGGCGATCACCAGCTTCGGCTCCGGCACCGCCGCGTAGGTCTTGAGGAGCGCCTCCCGCATGTTCTCGGTGACCGGCCCGGTGACGAAGATGCCGTCTGCGTGGCGCGGGGAGGCGACGAACTGGATGCCGAACCGCCCGAGATCGAAGCCGACCGTGGTAAGGACGTTGGTGTCCGCCTCGCAGGCGTTGCACCCCCCTGCGGAGACCTCCCGCAGTTTCAGGGAGCGGCCGAACAGCTTCAGCATCTTCGCGTCCAGGGCCTTTGCCAGCCGCCGTTCCTCTCCGGCGGTGACGATCAGCTCCTCGCGCCGGTTGGCGGCGAGCTGCGCATCGCGGGTGAAGGCGATGGCGCCGTGCGGGCAGGCATCGGCACATTCCGGGCAGAAGAGGCAGCGCCCCATGTCGAGGGAGAGGGCGCCGTCGCGCGAGATCGCCCCGTGGGGGCAGGCGTCCGCGCAGAGGCGGCAGCCGGCCGGGCACTTCTCCGGCCGGAGTTCCGGATAGCCGCGGAACAGCTCCGGGAGCACCGCGGGCTCGTCCGGGTATTTGATGGTCCGGTGCTTCTGGTGGGCACGGGCGAGGATGGCTTTGAGCATATGAAACCTCTGTGATAAAGGATATTGTTGAATTCCAGCAGGATACCGTGTGGTGACGGGGGCCGGCGCGCTCTCCTTCTTACCCCCTGTGTTCCCGCTCCGCCAGCTTCCGTTCCGCGGGTCTTAAGCCAGGTTGAGCATCGATTTGCTTTACAGATCAGCACATAAATGATATAAATTTTTATGCAAGCTATTCATGGAGGAACCTCATGGTGCGAACAACAATAACCCTTCCCCAGGATCTCCTGACGGAATTGATGTCTCTCGTTCAGGCGCGGACCAAAACGGAAGCGGTCATAACCGCAATCCGGGACGAGATCAGACTGCGAAAACTGGAGAGGATCAAGGGCATGGCCGGCAAGTTGGAGTTTACCGTCGAAGCGGATACTCTTCGTCACGGAGACTGCCGCCTTGGCTAAAGTCCTTGTCGATACCTCTGTTTGGATCGAATTTTTTCGGAAACATGAGCCGTTTCATGGTGCCATGGTAGAACTCCTCGACTCGGGCAATGTGTGCTGCCTTGGCCTGATCCTGGGAGAACTGATGCAGGGCGCAAAATCCGAGCGGGAGTTGTCGGTTGTCGGAGATTTTGTCCATGTTTTCGATTTTTTGCCCGAGTCACCGAATCTCTGGGAGAAAGCGGGACAATTGTCTTTTTCCCTACGCCGCAGGGGGATGACTGTTGGCCTTGCTGACTGCTTCATCGCTGTGTCCGCTACCGAAGCCGGGGCTCAGCTTTTTTCCCTTGATAATCACTTCGAGACAATTCGCAGCGCATCGAAGCTTTCCCTTTTTAGCATTTAATGTCTTTCTGTCTTGTCTCGATCAACGCCTCAAGGCACCAGCGGCGGAGCGTCAGCGAAGACCGCTGGTGCCGCGTTGTTGGACGCTAGAATTCAAGTTCTCTTGATGCAAAGGCAAATCCCTTCGCTTCTTCAAACTTGCACTGTGGATTTCGGAAAATGAGAGTTTGAAAACTCGAATGCTCCGTGCTCGGCTCGTCAATCACTCGAAGTTCGGACCTGTAAAGGACTCCTGCAAGATGTGAATTCTCAGGTTTGTTCAGAACGTAGCTTGACATTAGTTGCAGGCTGCTTTCCTTCGCAAGCGAGGATAAGTCGTTAACATCTTCGAGAAAGCAGGCAATGAGGCCAGGCCTTGAATCGCCTAATTGTTTTAAGGCAGCCTCCTCAATCTTTGTTTTTATCCCGTCCACAATGCGCTCTGATTTGTTTGATCTTACCAATATCTCAATTGGGTCCACAGACCTGTCATTCTGTGCTGAGGCGAAAATAACTGCGTGAGACTCAGGAGGTTTACGATCCCACAAATCCATGTACATCTGATGCATATCGATACTTCTGCTGGGTTTTCTTTCCAACTTAAGCGTAACCTCGCCAAAGTCGGTATTTACCATATCTTCTGGCTGAGCTTTTGCTAGCTCGTAAACAGCTAATGCAATTGATTGTAAATGAGGCGTGTTGCTGTGAAGTCTGTCACTTAGAATTATGTCAACTGATCCGCATAACCCTAACGAATCCAATTTTGGAAGTAATAAATCTAGTAACCTGTAGAAGTCTCTTCTTCGTATTTTCCGTGATGCATCAACTGTTAACCTTTTACATTCCACATCAAAGTCGAAGGTAGGAGTGTTAACTTTAAAGTCCGGCCGGCCATCTTCGTCGTACCACGTGATCTGATAGCCTTTAAGGAAATAATGCCAGGCAGTTTGTATCTCGAAAAGGAAATCAAAGGCTCTATTCTCGTCCAGGAGATCTCGCTTATACTTTTCTCTGACTTTCGTAGACATAAGCTTTTGCAAAATCAAGATTTTCCTGGCATCGCCTGCCAATCGCTTTAAATCAGCAGTCATATGTCGCTTTATTGCTTTCCCTTCCGCCTCTAGCGCCCTAAAAGCAAGAATAGCTTCCCACCAGGGATGGCGCTTCCTCAGGTAGTACTCCCTGTAAATTGACCCGGATGAGACTAAAGATTTCTCATAGCTTTTGAGCGCTGATTCAATGTTGTGGGTGCCAAAAAAATCGAAAAGCCTCTGAATGAGCCCTCTGACTTGGTTCGGGTAAATGTCTTGGTATTGGGTGTTCATGATTTACTCGTACAACGGCTTGCGCCCTTGACCCGCACTGGGGCGCTTCTCAGCCCCGGTCGGTGTCCAAGGGCCTGTTGGGCATGGTTTACAGTTTGCTTCTCAATAAATTACGCAACCAATCAATATCACTTCTAACTTGATTCTGTGCTGCGCAAGCTCTCTCCTCTCCTATGCTGTTATGTGGACAGTCATCAAAGCTTCTAATTTCAATTTCCAGCCTATCATAATCTTTTTCTAGAAGTTCTAATTCAAACCTGATTCTTTTTTCTGACCAGTTTCTTGCTTCATTTCTGTCAATTGCTTCATTCATAAATAAACCTCCTAAGTATTTATGATCGACTCTATAAGCGCTTACCAAGCTGATATCCTAAAAAACCTCCTATTACGAAGCCCCAGAATCCCCAGATAAATGCTAATATCACTCCGAAAACGCCACCAGCTGCGACCGCACCTGTCCAGTTATTAGGGCTGGTATTGCTTATTGGCCTCTGCTTTGTTTGATAACCATGTTTTTCTTCACTCCATGGCTCGTTCGTTGGACTATTCCATCCGCAGCTGTTGCAGTTCATTACTGCTTTGCCTTCCCAGTTTTCGTACCGAGGCCATGCACCACATTCGCATTTAAAGCCAATTGATCTCCCCATGGTGACCTCCGAACTTTTGTTCTCAGCAATTAATCATTTGCTCAACTCGTTATTAATAGGTTTCCCTATATGAGTCATAAATTACCTATATGAGGAAGTTATGCCCGATATAGGGAAGAAGTTGCAATCAATCCCCACCGCACCCGCCAGAGCTTTTGACCCGCATCCCAAACCATTTCACCGCCCTCGGAGGCAACGCCGGTGTCCACCCGGCAATGCCTGTTATTGCCCGGCGCCTCTAGCACGACTCCAGCTCGATCTGATGCAGCAATGCCAAGGCTTCCCGGTCGCCCTGGTCCTCGAAAAGCTCGCGGATGTTGTTGATGTAGGAATGGACGAGAAACAGCTCGTCGAGCCGGCGGCCGTTGTTCGCCCCCGGTGCGGCCAGGGCGAGCTTTTCCTTGAACTTATCCCAGAAGGGGTTGGCATGCGCCGGGTCGCCGATGTAACGGCGCAGCATCGCCACGAGCCGTTGCGCGTTGCCGTCGCCGTCGATCCCCTTGAATGTCACGTAGCGGTCGGTTTTCCTGTCAGACATGTCTCTCTCTTTTGTTTTTTTCTTTGAATCCGAAGCAGCAGGTCAAAATCCGAACCCCTTGCACGCGGATCAAATCTGATCACATCTGATCAATGCAGATTGAACGGCTTGTTTAATCCGATTTTATTACTCCGGCAATTAAACATGACAAACCCTGCTGTAGGGGCGCTGCTTGCCGCGCCCCGATTTGGGCGGGGCAAGCGCCGCCCCTACCTTGAAATGTTTAATTGCCGCCGTAATATCCGATTCGATCGGAAGTTATCCGCGTGCAACGCTTGTGCCTCGTTATTTCCATCGGCCCGCTCCAGCCGGACCATGGTCTCGTAGTAGGGCGCGCCGTTCCCCTCCCTGCTCACCAGGTCCAGCGTCAGCAGGTTGGCGCTGCTTCCGGAGCCGAGCCAGCGGCCGCGCGGGAAGACGACCGTGTCGCACCGCTCCGCATCGCTCACCCGCACCCGTCCCAGCGTCGAGCCGACCGGGCTCGTGATTCGCGCGAGCGCCCCGTCGGCGAGGCCGTGCCGCTTGGCCACCTGCGGATGCATCCGCACCTCCGTCACCTCTCCCTGGTCGGCCGGGGTGAGCTCGGAGCAGAGCCAGTCGCGGGGGGAGACGGTCAGGAGGTGGTAGGGGTAGCTCTCGTCCTTCTGCCCGAGCGGCTCCTCGATGCGGGTGATGAACCGGAACCTGCCGGTGGGGGTGGGGAAGCGCCGGTCGGCGTAAGGGACGAGCGGCGCGTCGGGGATGCGGACAGCACCTTTGCGGAGTTCCTCCATGGTAACCCCCTGGCTGAGCAGCGGCGCCAGGAGAAGCTCCAGCCATTCCCCGGCCGGCCGGTCGAACTCCGACGCAAAGGGGAAGCGGGAGGCGAGGGCCCGGAACATGTCGAAGTCCGACCGGCACTCCCCCACCGGGTCGATGGCCCGGTTCACCGGCCCGACGCAGTTGTGCCCGTAGCTCGCCACCGCGTCCTCTTCCTCCAGGAAGGTGGTGGCGGGGAGGAAGATGTCCGCCTCCTGGGCGGTGTCGTCGAGAAAATGACCCGCAACCACCTTGAACGGGACTCGCGCGAACGCCGCCGCCACCTTGGCGCTGTTCGGGGCCTGGCAGAGCGGGTTGCCGGCGGTGACGAAGATCATCCCGATCTCCGGGGCGCGGGCGGTGAGGATTTCCTCGCCGATCCGGGGCATCAGGAGCCGGCGGCGGCCGGGATGGAGGTGGTCGCCGGTCCAGGAGAGGTCGTAGGGGGCGTACTCCTCGAACCCCTGGCTCACCCCCCCGCCGGGGATGCCGATGATGCCGGCGATCGCCCCCAGGGCGTCGATGCAGCGCACGGTCTGGTGCCCATGCACCCAGCGGTGCACCCCCCAGCCGAGGAGGATGGCGGCGGGCTGTCCCCTGGTGAGGAGCTCCGCCAGTGCCTCCACCTGGGCGACCGGGACGTCGCAGCGGGCCGCGAGTTCCTCCATGCCGAAGCCGGCGAGGATCGCCCGGTATGCGGAGAACCCCTCGCTGCACGCGGCGACGAAGCGGGTGTCCTCCTCCCCAGCGGCGAGTATCGCCTTGGCCGCCGCCATGGCGAGGAATGCGTCGCTGCCGGGGGCGGGGCGAATCCGGAGGTCGCAGAGGCCGCCTGTTTCGGAGGCGACCGGGTCGATCAGGATCACCCTCCCCCCCTCCCGGCGGACCCGTGCCATGTGGGGAAGGAGGTAGGGATTGGTGGCCGCCGGGTTCCTCCCCCATATCACCAGGGACCTGCTGTTCTCAAGGTCTGCGGGGTCGTGGGAGATGCGCCTGCCGAAATCCAGGTCCTGCCCTGCCTGTCCGGTGCCGCCGCACAGGGTCCCGCGGGTGCCGGTCACGCCGCCGAACAGGTTGAAGAAACGGTCGTTCAGGAGCTTCAAGGCAGTCCGCTGGGCAAAGCCGCGGTAGTAGAGGATAGCCTCCGGTCCTTCCCGGTCCCGGATGGCGACCATCCTTCCGGCGACCTCGTCGAGCGCCTCGTCCCAGCTTATCCGCCGCCATCCTGCGCCGTCTCGCCTGAGCGGCGTGATCACCCGCTCCGGGCTGTAGACCCGCCGGACGAAGGCGGCGCACTTGCCGCAGGCAAGGCCGCGGGATACCGGATGGCCCGGATCGCCGGCAAGGGTTGCCACCTTCCCCCCCGCGACCCGCGCAATCAGCCCGCAGGCATTGGGGCAGTCCCGCGTGCAGGTTGTGACGACCTCATGCCCCATCCTATTTCCCCGTGTAGCCGAGCTTTGCCGAGACCTCCCGGGCAGCCCTGACGGCGAGCGGGATCAGCTCCTCCTTGAGCCTTTCGTCGGAAAAGCGCATGGTGGGACCGGAGATGATGATCGCCCCGACCACCTTCTCTTCGTAGGTGCGGATCGGCGCGGCGACCCCGCGCACCCCCTCTTCCAACTCCTCGTCGTCGACGGCATACCCTTGGGCTGCGATCTCGCGCAGGTGGTCCCGCAGCTCCGCCCGGTCGGTGATGGTCCGCGGGGTGAACCGGGTCAGCTCGCGGGTCGCGAAAAAACGCTCCAGCTCCTCACCGGGGAGGTGGGAGAGCTGCACCTTGCCGGCCGCGGTGCAGTGGGCCGGTAGCCGGGAGCCGACGCGGGAAACGATCCGCACCACCTGCGGGGTCTCCACCACATCCAGGTAGATGCAGCGGAACTCTTTGAGGATCGCCACGTAGCAGGTCTCGTTGCAGTCGTGCGCGAGCCCGGCCAGGATCGGCCGCGCCTGGGGAAGGAGTGCCATCTGGCGGATGAAGCTGGTCCGCAGTTCGAGGGCCTTGAGGCCGAGGCGGTAGTTGCCGGTCAGCTTGTTTTCCTCGATGAACTCCCGCGGCTCCAGGGTGGCGATCAGCCGGAGCACGTTGGTCCTGCCGAGCCTGAGCCGTTTGCAGAGTTGGGCAATGCCGATTTCGGGGGTCTTCTCGCTGAACGCTTCCAGCAGGTCGAGGGCGTGGGATACCGCCTGGATCATGTAGTCGGATTTTTCCTTCTTGTGCATGGCTGATCTCCTGATGCGACAGGGCGGGTGCGGTCTTCCGCCCATCTCGCCGCCGTGTCCTCGAAACCCTGCCTCAACGTAGCAATCCCTCTCTCTATCTCTCCCCCAGAGGGGGAGAGTACTCTTTGCCCTCTCCCTTTGGGAGAGGGATAGGGTGAGGGTGGCTACGCCTCGGCACGGTTTCTGCGGGCCGACGACGATCTGGCCGAAATCTCGCGCCCGGTTGGTAAAACCTTTAACATCCGGCGAGCGAGCAGTTTCGGGTTCTGGCAAGGCTTCGCGACGCCCCCCGGCGGAGGCGTGGCAGCGCCACGCCTCCG
>DATDNF010000062.1:0-144170 GCA_036518435.1 Geobacteraceae bacterium | reverse complement strand
GCATGCTGCGCCCCTACACCTGCATAACACCCGCATACCCGTATTGGTCCGTCTTAATTCTGAAATTGATCAGAAAAAAGGCCCGCATCGCTGCGGGCCTCTCTAACACATTGCATCACAACCGTTACGCGCACTCGCTGTAGCCGCACGCCCGGCAGACCGCGCAGCCCCCCTCGTGCTCCACCGCGCCGCCACACTCGGGGCAGGCCCCTTTTTCGTGAGTGGGCGCATGCAGCTCCGCCATCCCGCCGTTCTCGTGCATCCGCGCCTGGATGGCTTTAGCCACCGCGTCGGCGCAGGAGAGCACCTTGCTCTCGCCGAACCCGGACGGGCAGTGGCAGGAGATGCCGAGGAGCTGCTTGACCACCTGGCGGGCCTGGACCCCGCTGCGCCAGGCGAGCGAGACCATCCGGCCGATCGCTTCGCACTGGGATGAGGCGCATCCCCCCGCTTTCCCCATGGTGGTGAACAGCTCGAACAGGCCGTTTCTGTCCTCGTTGATGGTGACGTAGAGCGGGCCGCAGCCGGTCTGCATCTGGTAGGTGGCGCCGCGCAGCGCCCGGGGGCGGTCCCGTTTGACCGGGTGCTTTTCCTCGACCGGGGGGGCGGAAGCGGCCTTCTCCTCCTTCTTGCCGGTGGAGAGGACCTGCAGGTCGCGGGAGCCGTCCCGGTAGATGGTGACCCCTTTGCACCCCGACTCGTAGGCGAGCCGGTAAACCATCTCCACGTCCTCATAGGTGGCGGAGTTGGAGAAGTTGACGGTCTTGGAGACGGCGTTGTCGGTGTAGCGCTGGAAGGCTGCCTGCATCCGGATGTGGTACTCGGGGGTGATGTCGTGGGCGGTGACGAACACCCGGCGCACGTCCGCCGGGACTTCGGGGAGGTCGGCGACCGTGCCGTGCTCGGCGATTTTCTCCATCAGCGCGTCGGAGTAAAAGCCCCGCGTTCTGGCGATCTCCTCGAACATCGGGTTGATCTCGATCAGCTTGTTGTTGTCCATCACCTGGCGGACGAAGGAGACCGCGAAGAGCGGCTCGACCCCTGAGGATGCGCCGGCGATGATGGATATGGTGCCGGTCGGCGCGATGGTGGTGACCGTGGCGTTTCGCGTCTCACCCTTGCCCGGCCGGTCGAAGGTGGACCCCTTGAAGTTGGGGAACGCGCCCCGGACCTTGGCCAGCTCGCGGGAGTAGGCATGCCCCTCGTCGTTGATGAACCGCATCACCTTTTCGCCCAGGGTGATCGCCTCGTCGGAGTTGTAGGGGATGCCGAGCAGGATCAGCATGTCGGCCCATCCCATTACCCCCAGGCCGATCTTCCGGTTGCTGCGGGTCATGTCGGCGATCTGCTGGAGCGGATAGTTGTTCACCTCGATGACGTTGTCCAGGAAATGGACCGACAGCCGCACCACCTCGCGCAGCCTCTCCCAGTCGACCTTGCCGTTTTTAACCACCTTCGCCAGGTTGATGGAGCCGAGGTTGCACGACTCGTAGGGGAGCAGCGGCTGCTCGCCGCACGGGTTGGTGGACTCGATCTCGCCGACCAGCGGGGTCGGGTTGTCCCGGTTCAGCCGGTCGAGGAAGATGATCCCCGGCTCGCCGTTTTCCCACGCCTGCTTGACGATCCGGTTGAACACCTTGCGGGCGTTCAGAGTGCCGCACGTCTCGCCGTCGCGCGGGTTGATGATGTCGTAGTCCCGGTCGTCGTCCACCGCCTGCATGAACGCCTCGGTGAGCCCGACCGAGATGTTGAAGTTGTTTAGCTGGTGCTGGTCCGCCTTGCACATGATGAAGTCCATGATGTCCGGGTGGTCGACCCGCAGGATTCCCATGTTGGCACCGCGCCGGGTGCCCCCCTGCTTGATGGTCTCGGTGGCCACGTCGAACACCCGCATGAAGGAGAGGGGGCCGGAGGAGATACCCTTGGTCGACATCACCACGTCGTTGGCGGGCCGCAGGCGCGAGAAGGAGAAGCCGGTCCCCCCCCCCGATTTGTGGATCAGCGCGGTGTTCTTGACCGACTCGAAGATCTCCTCCATGGAGTCTCCCACCGGGAGGACGAAGCAGGCGGACAGCTGCCCCAGCTCACGCCCCGCGTTCATCAGGGTGGGGGAGTTGGGAAGGAATTCGAAGGAGGTCATCATGGCATAGAATTTATCGGCCAGGGGAGCGGTGTCGGCCTTCTTGTCGAAGTTCCGGTCGGCGGAGGCGATGGTCTCGGCGACCCGCCGGAACATGTCGACCGGGGTCTCCAGGATCTTGCCGTCCTTGTCCCTTTTCAGGTAACGTTTCTCAAGGACGGTCTGGGCGTTTTTCGATAGTCCGGGGATGATTTCCTTGCCTTTGCCTGATTTCATGCGGGTTTTCTCCTCCTGGGGTTGGATGGCCATGATATTCATCAATATATATGTAAAACGATACTACATTTAGTGGCAGCGTGGAAAATAAACCACAACATATATGGCCTGTCAAGATAATTTAGATTAAATTCATAACCTGCTGATATTTGGCGCTTATGGAACGGCCGCCGGGTGCCGGGTGCCGCGTACATTTACAAACCGCGGTTATTGTGCTACAAAGCAAGGGAGCTGTTCCCACGAATCAGTCATGACGGAAGGCGCTTCCCGTCCCCGGGACGGGGCGCCTCCATTGACTTCGGTACACCTATGCGTTCGTTTCTTCCGAAAATGGTGCTGCGCTCTGCCGCGGCGTTCTGTATCGCCCCGTTGCTCCTCTCCGGCTGCATCAAGGAGCTCTTCCAGGGAGAAACCAATGTCCTGCGCCCCGAGATCATCAAGGTCAAGGGGCACACCGACAACCCCAAGCCGCCGGCCAAAGAGCTTTGTCCGGTGCCGGAGGGGCCGGCCGGAAAGCAGGAAACGCCCCAACAGACCGGGAAGCCGTGCCCTCCCGTGGAGCAGAATCTCCTCCCGCAGCAGCTTTCTCCCCAGTCGCCGGAACAGCTGATGCCGGTCCTCCCGCCATCGCCCAAGCTTCCGGAAAAGCCGCAGAGCAGCATTCCGGTGCCGCCCCGCCCCCTGGCCGCCGCGGCCGCCCCCGCAGTTTCCTGCGGTGATTCGGTGCTGACCGAGGATGTCACCTGGCGGGGCGAGGTGCTGGTCAGCGGGGTGGTGACGGTCGCCCCCCAGGCGACCCTGACCATCGGGCCGGGGGCCGTGGTGAGGTTCGCGGGGCCGGAGGGGCTCCTGCTGGTCGAAGGGCGGGTGGCGGCGAGCGGCACCCCGGAAAAACCGATCCTGTTTACCTCGCGTTTTGCCGAACCGGCGGGGGGGGACTGGCGGGGCATCGTCCTGCTCGGGAGCGAGAAGAAGAACCTGCTGGAGAACTGCCGCGTGGAGGGTGCGGAGACCGGGCTAGACGCCTCTTTTTCCCGGGTTACCCTGAATAACGTCTCCTTTGCCCGCTGTACGACCGGCGCCCGGCTGCAGGACACCGTCGTCGCCGGCAATGGCGGCGGAGCGAGCGGCTGCGGCGTGGGGATGAGTCTGGTCGACAGCGATGCGGAGCTGCGCGATGCGGTCTTTTCCGGAAACCGCTGGGGAGTGGTCGCCGAGCGGGGCTCCCTTAGCCTTGCGGGGGGGGCCATGACCGGCAACGGCTCCGCCGGGGTGAAGGGCGCCAATTCCCGGGTGAAGATCAGCGGGGGCAGATTCGCGGCAAACGGCACGGGACTTACCCTCACCGCCTGTCAGGGCACTGTTTCGGGGTGCAGCATTGCGGGGAACGGCGAGTGCGGCCTGGTCCTGGCCGGCTCGCGGGTGAAGGTGCACGGCAACGAGATCGCAAAAAACGGCACGTTCGGCCTGAAGGTGGAGGACGGCACGGGGGCGGCCTGGGGGAACTCCTTTGCCGCAAACGGCGGCTACGACCTCTACAATGCCGGCGCCGAGGATTTCCGGGCCATGGGGAACTGGTGGGGGGGGACGCCCGCGGCCGAAGTCGGCAAGCGGATTTACGACCGCGACGCGGACAGCGGCCGGGGCCGGGTCTTCTACCTGCCGGTGCTGAAGGAAAGGCCGGCGACGATTCCGTGATGCAGGGGCGGACGGCGTCCGCCCTGTTGCGGGCGCATGCCATGCGCCCCTGCGGGTCTCATTTACGAGCTGTTTAAAGCAATTGCCAATTCTCCCCGAACATGGTAGCTTTTCGTCATGACGATCTATCTGGACAACGCCGCGACCTCCTTTCCCAAGCCTGACCAGGTCTACAAGGCGGTGGAGCACGCGCTGATCGCCATCGGGGTCGCCCCCGGCAGGGGGGGGCACCGCCGCGGCCTGGAGGCCGCCCGCCTGGTGTTCGAAGCGCGCGAGGCCCTTGCCCGGCTGTTCGGCGTTGCCGACTCGGCCCGGATCGTCTTCACCCATAGCGCCACCGAATCGCTCAACCTCGCCGTCGGCGGCCTGCTCCGCCCGGGAGACCACGTGGTGACCACCACCATGGAGCACAACTCCCTGGTTCGCCCCCTCCACAGGGCCGAACAGGCGGGGGTGGAGGTTACCTGGGTGGAGGGGGACCGGCGCGGCTTCGTCGACAGCCGCCGAATCGGGGCTGCCATCCGGCGGAACACCCGGCTGGTGGCTGTTTCCCACTGTTCGAACGTCACCGGGGCCGTCCAGCCCATCGAGGAGATAGGCCCCATGGCCCGCAAGGCCGGCGCGCTCTTCCTGGTCGATGCGGCCCAGAGCGCCGGCTCTCTCCCCATAGACGCGGGCGGGATGCAGATCGACCTCCTGGCGGCGCCGGGGCACAAGGGGCTGTTCGGCATCCAGGGGACCGGCTTTCTCTATATGGGCGAGGGGGTCGAGCTGGCCCCCCTGCTGGTGGGTGGGACCGGCGGCCATTCCTCCGGACCGGAACAGCCCGATACGCTCCCGGAGCGGTTCGAGAGCGGCACCATGAACACCCCCGGCATCGCCGGGCTGAAGGCGGGGGCGGAGTTTCTCCTGGCAACCGGCATCGACACGGTGCGCAGCAGGGAAAATGCCCTCGTCGCCCAGCTGCTGGAAGGGCTGGGGGAGATCGCGGACGTCACCGTCCACGGCCCCGGCGCGGCAGAGCGGCGCGGCAGCGTGGTCTCCTTCACGGTGGCGGGACACGATCCCTCCCGGATCGGGTTCCTGCTCGACCGGGATTACGACATCAGCGTGCGGGTCGGGCTCCACTGCGCCTATATGGCCCACAAGACCATCGGCACCTATCCCGCCGGGACGGTGCGGGTGAGCCCCGGCTATTTCAACGCTCCGGAGGAGATCGAGGAGTTCCTCAAGGCGCTGCGGGATATTGTGGCGGGATAGTGTTGGACATTTCCCCCCCTCTCCCTGGCCCTCTCCCACCAGGGGAGAGGGGATTTTTAGCTCCCCTCCCTCCGATGGGAGGGGCTGGGGGATGGTGCAAAACTTTGACTGAAGAAAGGATAGAATGAAAAACTTCGTACTCGACACCAACGTGCTGCTCTACGACCCCCAGGCGCTTTTCAAATTTGGCGATAACAACCTGATCATCCCGATCACGGTCATCGAAGAGATCGACCGGTTCAAGAAGGACATGAACGAAACCGGCCGCAACGCCCGCCAGGTCTCCCGTTATCTCGACGACCTGAGGCAGAAGGGCTCCCTTTCCGCCGGGGTGGGGCTGGAAAACGGCGGCATGCTCCGCGTGGAGATCTACGAGGAGCGGGTCATGAAGCGCCTGCCGCCGGAGCTGCGGGAGGAGCGGGGGGACAACCGGATACTGGCGGTGGCGGTGGACGTGAAGGAGAAGGAGGCGAACCTCCCGATCATCTTCGTCACCAAGGACACCAACCTCCGGATCAAGGCGGATGCCATCGGCATGGTGGCGGAGGACTACGAGTCGGACAAGGTGGCCATCGAAGAGCTCTACCAGGGGTACCTGGAACTCGATGCGGCGCCCGGGATCATCGACCATTTCCACGGCCAGGGAGGGGTGGAGCTGGCGGGAGAGTACCTCCCCAACGAGTTCGTGACCCTGCGGGACAGCCTCAACCCGTCCCATACGGCCATCGGCAGGTACGACGCGGTCCAGAAAAAACTGGTGCCGATCAAAAAAATCGCCAAGGACGGGATCTGGAGCATCCATCCCCGCAACCGCGAGCAAGCCTTCACCCTCGACCTCCTCCTGGACGACAACGTCAAGCTGGTGACCCTGGTGGGCAAGGCCGGCACCGGCAAGACGCTCCTGGCCATCGCCGCCGGGCTGCACAAGACCGCCGAGGAGAACGTCTACAACCGCCTCCTCGTGTCGCGGCCGGTCTTCCCCATGGGGAAGGACCTGGGCTTCCTGCCGGGGGACATCGAGGAGAAGCTCGCCCCCTGGATGCAGCCGATCTTCGACAACGTGGAACTCCTCCTCTCCGGTCACGAGATGGAGAAGCGCCACACCAAGGGGTACAAGGAGCTGATGGCGATGGGGCTGATGGAGATCGAGCCGCTCACCTACATCAGGGGACGCTCCATCCCGAACCAGTACCTGATCGTGGACGAGGCGCAGAACCTCACCCCCCACGAGATCAAGACCATCGTCACCCGGGCGGGGGAGGGGACCAAGATCGTGCTGACCGGCGACCCCTACCAGATCGACAACCCCTACGTCGATTCCTCCAGCAACGGCCTCACCTACCTGGTGGAGCGGTTCAAGAACGAGGCGATCGCGGGGCATGTGACGATGATGAAGGGGGAGAGATCGGAACTCGCCGAACTCGCCGCGAACCTTTTATAGGGATGCGCCTTTTGCCCAATCTCTGCGTTGCCCTCTCGTTACTATTTTCCCCCTCCCCTGGTGGGAGGACCCAAAGGGCCTGAAGGAGCGAGGGGGAGGGGGAAGTCGCAATCATTAGATGTAATTGCACCTTCACCCCCACCCCCACCCCGACCCTCCCCCATCAAGGGGGAGGGAGGTGTTTCTGGAGATTTGCAGAAGTCTCAAAAATGGGCAAAGCACGGGGCGTGTTCCGCACGCCTTTCGCATTTCAACCTCGAACGTCGAACCTCGAACATCGAACGAAATTGAACGGATTTTATGCTCGTTTTAGCAATCGAATCGTCCTGTGACGAGACTGCCGCGGCCGTGGTGCGGGACGGGCGGGAGGTCCTCTCCAACGTGGTCGCCTCCCAGGTGAACGACCATGCCGTGTACGGCGGCGTGGTCCCCGAGATCGCGTCGCGCAAGCACCTGGAGGCGATCGTCCCCGTGGTCGGCGAGGCGCTGCGGGGTGCCGGCGTCACCTTGTCCGACATCGGGGGGGTCGCGGTCACCCAGGGGCCCGGACTCGCCGGCGCGCTGCTGGTCGGGATCGCCGCCGCCAAGGCGCTCGCTTACGTGCGCCGCATCCCGGTCGTCGGGGTGAACCACATCGAGGGGCACCTGCTGGCCGCGTTCCTGGAGCGGCCGGTGGCCTTTCCCTTCCTCGCCCTGGCGGTTTCCGGCGGTCACTCCCACCTGTACCGGGTGGATGGGGTGGGGCGCTACGTGACCCTCGGCCAGACCCTGGACGACGCGGCCGGCGAGGCGTTCGACAAGGTGGCGAAGCTCCTCGGGCTCCCTTACCCGGGGGGGGTGGTGATCGACCGGCTGGCTGCCGCCGGGGACCCGGAGGGAATCCGTTTCCCCCGGCCGCTTCTCCGCGACGGCACCTTCAATTTCAGTTTCAGCGGTCTGAAGACTGCGGTCCTGACCCACCTCCGCAAGCATCCCGAGGTCATGGAGGGGCAACCTCTGCACGACCTGTGCGCTTCGTTCCAGGCAGCTGTCTGCGATGTCCTGGTCCGCAAGACCGCTGCCGCCGTGGATGCCACCGGCCTCGGCCGGGTGGTGGTGGCGGGCGGCGTCGCCTGCAACAGCGGTCTGCGGCGGGAGATGGAGCGGTTCGCCCGGGAGCGGGGGCTGGAACTCCATATCCCTTCCCCCGCGCTCTGCTCCGACAACGCAGCCATGAACGGCGTGCCCGGCGATTTTTACCTGGAAAACGGCATAACCAGCGGTTTTGCGTTCGACGCCCTGCCGGTCTGGCCCCTCGACGCGCTGGCGGAAAGACTTTAAAACAAGTTCGAGGTTCGAAGTTCGATGTTGTGATTTTATACATCGAACATCGAACATCGAACATCGAACATCGAACATCGAACATCGAACATCGAACATCGAACATCGAACGGATATTATGGAAAAGATACGCCCGAAAAAGGCGCTGGGGCAGAATTTTCTGACGGACCGCACCGTCCTTGCCCGGATCGCCCGACTGGTGGAACGGGGGCCCGAGGCCCGGATACTGGAGGTGGGGCCGGGGCAGGGGGCGCTTACCCGGCTCCTGGCGGAGCAGGGGGCGCGGGTGGTGGCGGTCGAGCTGGACCGGCAGCTGGTCCCTCTCCTGGAAAAGGAGTTCGGCGGCTTTCCCAACGTGGAGGTGGTGCAGGCCGACATCCTGAGGACCGACCTGCCGGGGCTCCTCCTGCCGCGCTTCCCCGGTGCGTGGCAGGTGGCCGCCAACCTCCCGTACAACATCTCTTCCCAGGTGCTGTTCCGTTTCCTGGACAGCCGCTCCCTCTTTTCCCGGCTGGTCCTGATGCTCCAGAAAGAGGTGGGGGACCGGCTGGTCGCCCCGCCCGGCACCAAGGAGTACGGCATCCTGTCGGTCCTGCTCCGGCTCCATTTCGACATCACCCGGGAGTTCACCGTCAGACCGGGCTCCTTTTATCCGGTCCCCAAAGTGGATTCCGTGGTCCTCTCCTTTACCCCGCTGCCGGCGCCGCGGGTGGAGGTGGCTGACGAGCAGTTTTTCCGGCGGGTGGTCAAGGCCGCCTTCGGCCAGCGGAGAAAGACCCTCTGGAACTGCCTCAAGGCCCTGGACCTGGCGTGCGATGACCGGGCATTGGCCGATGCCCTGGCGGGGTGCGGCATCGACCGGGGGCGCCGCGGGGAAACCCTTTCGCTGGAGGAGTTCGCCCTTCTGGCCGGGGCGCTCGCCAGCCTGAAGCGCTGAGGGGGTGAGGGCGGAAAAGGGTAGAATACGGGGTCTATCTGTGCTATATAATCAAGATTATTTATCCAGCGGGAGAGGAATTCTATGAAAATCTGCGTCATCGGTACCGGTTACGTGGGCTTGGTGGCCGGCACCTGCTTTGCCGAGAGCGGCAATGACGTTGTCTGCGTCGATGTGAACGAGGCGAAGATCGAAGGGCTGAAGCAGGGGATCATCCCGATTTACGAGCCGGGGCTGAAGGAGCTGGTGCTGCGCAACAGCGAGGAGGGAAGGCTCACCTTCACCACCGACCTGGCCGCAGCGGTGAAGGAGTCGCTGGTCAACTTCATCGCGGTCGGCACCCCGCCGGGCGAAGACGGCTCGGCCGACCTGCAGCACGTGATCGACGTGGCGCGGAGCATCGGCCGGCACATGGAGAGTTTCAAGATCGTCGTCGACAAGTCCACGGTGCCGGTCGGGACCGCCGACAAGGTGCGCCTGGCGGTCGCCGAGGAGCTTTCCCAGCGGGGGACCGCCATCGAGTTCGACGTGGTTTCCAACCCTGAGTTTCTCAAGGAGGGGGCCGCCATCGACGACTTCATGAAGCCCGACCGGGTGGTGATCGGCACCGACAACGTGCGGACCGCCGAGATCATGAAGGAGCTGTATGCCCCTTTCATGCGGAAGCAGAACCGCATGATCGTCATGGACATCCGGAGCGCCGAGATGACCAAGTACGCCGCCAACGCCATGCTGGCGACCAAGATCTCCTTCATGAACCAGATCGCCAACCTCTGCGAATGCATGGGTGCGGACGTGGCCGCGGTCCGCGAGGGGATCGGCTCCGATTCCCGGATCGGCTACGACTTCCTCTTCCCCGGGGTAGGCTACGGCGGCTCCTGCTTCCCCAAGGACGTCAAGGCCCTCGTGAAAACGGCCGAAGAATGCGGCTACGACTTTTTCCTCCTCAAGTCGGTGGAAGAGGTGAACGAGCGGCAGAAGCTGGTCCTCCCCCAGAAGATTGCAGCCCGGCTCGGCGACCTGGCGCAGGGGAAGCCGCTGGCGGGGAAGACCATCGCCGTCTGGGGGCTCTCCTTCAAGCCGCGCACCGACGACATGCGGGAGGCGCCGTCGGTGGTCATCATCGAGCGGCTGCTGGCAATGGGGGCATGCGTGCGTGCCCACGACCCGGTGGCGATCAAGGAAGCGGCCCATATTTTCGGCAGCCGGGTCGAATTCAACCACAATCCCTACGAGATCCTCCAGGATGCCGACGCCCTGGCCATCGTCACGGAATGGAACGAGTACCGCAATCCCGATTTCGACAAGATCAAGTCGTTGCTCAAGCGGCCGCTGATCTTCGACGGCCGCAATCTCTACCAGCCCAACCGGATGGATGACGCGGGTTTTCACTACTTCCCCATCGGCCGCAACGGGAAGATCTTTTTTGAAGGATGAAAAAACGGTTCGATGTTCGACGTTCGGTGTCAATGCGTGGAGCTTTGAACCTCGAACTTCGAACGGGGGTTGAAATGCGCATACTGGTCACCGGCGGCGCCGGCTTCATCGGTTCACATCTCTGCGAGAGGCTCTTGCGGGACGGGCACGAGGTGCTCTGTCTCGACAATTTCTTCACCGGCAGCAAAAGGAATATCGCCCATCTTCTGGACGACCCGGCGTTCGAGCTGATCCGGCACGACATTACCCAGCCGATCCTTCTGGAGGTGGACCGCATCTACAACCTGGCCTGCCCCGCCTCGCCGATCCACTACCAGTACAACCCGGTAAAGACCATCAAGACCAGCGTCATGGGTACCATTCACATGCTGGGAGTGGCCAAGCGGGTCAGGGCGCGGATTCTCCAGGCGTCCACCTCGGAGGTGTACGGCGACCCCCAGGTCCATCCCCAGGCCGAAGGATACTGGGGGAACGTCAACCCGATCGGCATCAGGAGCTGTTACGACGAGGGGAAGCGGGTGGCCGAGACGCTGATGATGGACTATCACCGGCACAACGGCGTCGATGTGCGGATCATCAGGATATTCAACACCTACGGCCCCCGCATGGCGGAGAATGACGGCCGGGTGGTTTCCAACTTCATCGTCCAGGCCCTGCGGGGTGAGGATATCACGGTCTACGGCGACGGTTCCCAGACCCGCTCCTTCTGCTACGTGGACGACCTGGTGGAGGGGATGGTGCGGATGATGGAGACGGACGGCTTCACCGGGCCGGTCAACCTGGGGAACCCCGCCGAAACCAGCATCGTCGAGTTTGCCCGGCGCATCATCGGCCTTACCGGCTCCCGGTCGCGGCTCGTGTTCAAGCCCCTGCCGGCGGACGACCCGAAACAGCGCCAGCCCGACATCTCCCTGGCCCGGGAACGGCTCGGCTGGGAGCCGCGGGTGGACGTCGAGACCGGCCTGCTGCGGACCATCGACTATTTCAGAGAGAAGCTGGCACGACAGTAACCGTCGTCGGAGGATGCATGCGGAAGAGGATGTATCTCATCCCCGCAGGGTTCATACTGTTCATCCTGTTTTTCACGGTGTTCGGCGAGCGGGGATTGCTGCGCATCTACCATCTCAGCAAGGACCGCCAGGAGCTCCAGAAAAAGGCCGAAGAGCTCAAGTCGGAAAATGACCGGATGAAGCGGGATATCGAGGCCCTGAAAGGTGACCGGCGCTACCTGGAGAGCATTGCCCGGCGGGACTTCGGGCTGGTCAGGCCGAACGAGGTCATCTACCAGTTCCCTACGAGCCAGCAGCCAACACAGCCCCGGCAGCAGAAGAAGTGATGAAAGGCTAAAATGAAATAATCTGCCGCAGAGAGTGGATATCCATGTCTCTGAGACTCTGTGGCAGGTTCCGAATAGGAGTTACCATGAGCAGGCAATTCTGCGCGGTCTGCGCATGGCGCGAAAACTGCGCCAAGAAGTTCTGCGTGGCCGACGGCGGCGCGCACTGTCCCGACTTTACCAGGGACATCTCCATCAAAAACGACGAGACGGAAAAAACAGACGCAGGGGAGCAGGGGAAGCGATGAAAGAACTGGTGCGCCAGCTGGTAAGGGAAGTGCTGGAAGACTGTTTGGCCGACGGGACCCTGGGTTCCGGCCAATTCCCGGCAGTGATCATAGAGAAGCCGGCCCATGAGGAGCACGGCGATTTCGCCACCAATGTCGCCATGCTCCTGGCCAAGGCGGAGAAAAAGGCGCCGCGCGTCATCGCGGAGACCCTGGTGAAGCGCCTGGAGAAGGGTTCTGAGCTGTTCGCCGGGATCGAGGTGGCGGGTCCGGGCTTCATCAACTTCACCGTCAGGGACGAGGCGTGGCGTGCCACCCTCCTTGCCGTCCGGGCGGCCGGCGGGGAATACGGCACAAGCACCGCGGGCGAGGGGAAAAAGGTGCAGGTGGAGTTCGTCAGCGCCAACCCGACCGGGCCGCTTCACGTGGGGCACGGCCGGGGCGCGGCGATCGGCGACACTATCTCGCGGCTCCTCGCCGCGACCGGCTGGGACGTCACCCGCGAGTTCTACTACAACGACGCCGGCGCCCAGATCGGCAACCTGGCGCTGTCGGTGCAGGCGCGCTGCCTGGGGATCGAGCCGGACGATCCCCGCTGGCCCGCCGACGGCTACCAGGGGGAATACATCAGGGACGTGGCCCGTGCGTACCTGGCATGCGAGACGGTCGAAACCGGCGACCAGCATGTTACCGCTGCCGGCGACCCGAACGACCTGGAGGCGATCCGCCGCTTTGCCGTCGCCTATCTGCGGCGCGAGCAGGACCAGGACCTCCTTGCCTTCGACGTCCACTTCGACGTCTACCATCTGGAGTCGAGCCTCTACGCCGACGGCTCCGTCGAAGGGGTTGTCCGGCGGCTGATCGACAACGGCTACACCTACGAGCAGGACGGCGCCCTCTGGCTGAGAACGACCGCGTTCGGCGACGACAAGGACCGGGTGATGCGCAAGTCGGACGGGAGCTACACCTACTTCGTCCCGGACGTGGCATACCATCTGAACAAGTGGGAACGGGGCTTCGTCCGGGTGGTCAACGAGCAGGGTGCCGATCACCACAGCACCGTCACCCGTGTCCGGGCCGGCCTGCAGGCGCTTGGCGCGGGGATCCCCGAGGGGTGGCCGGAGTACGTGCTCCACCAGATGGTGACGGTCATGCGGGGAGGCGAGGAGGTGAAGATCTCCAAGCGCGCCGGGAGCTACGTCACCCTGCGCGACCTGATCGACGAAGTGGGGCGTGACGCCACCCGCTATTTCTTCGTCATGCGCAAGCCCGATTCCCAGCTGGTGTTCGATATCGATCTGGCCAAGGAACGATCCCTCGACAACCCGGTCTACTACGTCCAGTACGCCCATGCCCGGATCTGCAGCATTTACGAGAATGCCGCCCAGCAGGGGTTCTCTCTGCCGGAGCCGAAATCGGTCCCCCTCGGCCGGCTCGAAACCCCCGAAGAAATGGCGATCATCAAGCGACTTGCCTTCTTCCCGGAGGTGGTGGAAGGAAGCGCGCACAACTTCGAGCCGCACCGGATCACCTCCTACCTCCAGGATCTGGCCGGCCAGTTCCACAGCTTCTACAACAAGAACCGGGTCATCACCGAGGACCGGGAGCTGACCGAGGCGCGCCTCTTCCTCCTGAACTGCGTCGCGATCACCCTGAGAAACGCACTCGCCATCCTCGGCGTTTCCGCCCCGGAAAAGATGTAGGGAGCGGGGCCGATGGTAAAGGATTACAGCGGCCGCAGGCAGGTCACCAAAAACCGCCCACGGAAGCAGCCGGTCGGGATATTCGCCGTCATTCTGTTCAGCGCCGTAACCATGTCCTTCGCCCTCGGGGTGCTGACGGGGTGGCTTGTCTTCAAGCCGGCACGGAAGGCCGGCCAGGGCCAACTTGTCGCTGCTGCCGGAGCGAAGGGGCAGGTTTCTTCTGTTCCCCAGGCACAGTACCCGAACCCTGAAGCGAATGCCCCCAAGGGGGTGGACCCCCCTCTTACCTTTTACGAAACCTTGCCGAAGGGGGGTAAGGCGATCATCGGCAGTGGCCTGAATCCGGCAATGAAAGAATCCCCCCAGCCCAAAACCGCGCCGGTTTCCCCTCAGCCCCCAGCCCAGCCGCCCCGGACGCCTCCCGCTGCCCCGAAGGCCGGGGAGGCCGGTGCACCCGCGGAACAGGCGGGCAAGGCGCCGTCCGACGGTCATGCCGCTGCGCCCGTACAAAACGGTGCACCCGGAAAGTATTGCGTTCAGGTCGCCTCGACCCAGGAACGGAAGGAGGCGGAGGCTTTGCAGGCGCGGCTGGCGGGAAGAGGGCTCCCCGCCTTCATCGTCGAATCGACCATCAGGGAGCGGGGGACCTGGTTTCGGGTCAGGATAGGGAAGCACCTCTCCCGTCAGGCTGCCGAAGAACTGGTGGAAAAGGCGGGAAAAGGGGCGATGGTCATCGCGGAATAAAGCGGTTCTATGTTCATTGTTTGTTGACAACCTCGAACCCGGAACTTCGAATGGGGTTTAATCATGCGCATACTGGTCACCGGCGGCGCCGGTTTCATAGGCTCGCATCTTTGCGAGCGGCTTCTCTCGGCCGGTCATGATCTGATCGTCATCGACAATTTCGCCGATTTCTACGATCCCCGCCTCAAGCGGCGCAACGTCGCAGAGGTGGCGCAGGCCGCTGTCCGTGGGGGGCGGGAGTTCACGCTCTGCGAGGGGGACATCAGGGACGGCGCGTTCGTCACTGCCCTGTTCGCCCAGGAACGACCGGAGGCGGTCGTCCATCTCGCCGCCGCCGCCGGGGTCCGCCCCTCCATCCAGGACCCGCTCTATTACGAGGAAGTGAACATCCGGGGGACCATGCACCTCCTGGAAGCGGCGCGGGCAGCCGGCATCAGGCCATTCGTGTTCGCCTCCAGTTCCTCGGTGTACGGCAACAATCCGAAGGTCCCCTTTGCGGAAACCGACCCGGTGGACCATCCCATTTCCCCCTATGCGGCCACCAAGAAGGCTGGGGAGCTCATCTGCCACACCTACCACCACCTGTACGGCATGAACGTCGCCTGTCTCCGTTTCTTCACTGTCTACGGCCCCCGTCAGCGCCCCGACCTCGCCATCCACAAGTTCACCCGGCTGCTCCTGGAGGGGAAGCCGATCCCGCTGTACGGCAACGGCACCACCAGTCGGGACTACACGTATGTCGACGACATCGTCGGCGGCGTGGAGAAGGCCCTCGCCTGGGTCTGCACGGACGAGGCGCGCTACGACATCTTCAACCTCGGGGAGTCACGGCCGGTGGAGCTGCGGCGCCTGGTGGAGATCATCGAGGCGGAGACCGGGGAAAAGGCCCGCATCGAACGGCTGCCGCTGCAGCCGGGCGACGTGGAACGGACCTACGCCGACATCGCCAAGTCGGCCGCCATGCTCGGCTACCGGCCCACGACCTCCATCGAGGAGGGGATTAGGGCGTTCGTACGGTGGTACCGGGAAAACCGCTGAGTCGTCATTTTTTTGTTGACAGGCATTGGGCCCTGTGTTACTAATGGGACTTCAAATGACGCGGGGTGGAGCAGTCTGGTAGCTCGTCGGGCTCATAACCCGAAGGTCAGAGGTTCAAATCCTCTCCCCGCAACCAATAAAAACAAGGACTTGCGCGATTCGGCAAGTCCTTTTTTATTGATTTGTACCCTAAAATGTACCCTAAATTTTCAGGGGGCCAGAAAAGGACTTGCCAAAAAACTCTCGTTCTTGGAGTTGCGCAATGGCAAGTTTGAAGAGAAGAGGAAAGACCTATTACGCCCAGTATTACCTCGCTGGCGAGCAGAAAAGGGTCAATCTCGAGACCACCTCCCTGCAGGTGGCCAAGGAGAAGATCCGGCAGATCGAATCTGCGCTTGCCCGAGAGTGCGACACCCTTCCCCTGCCGACCAAAACCCCCCTCTCAGACATCATCGAACGGTACCTCTTCCAGCTGAGCGCCCGGACTTCAGAGCGCAATGTCCAGAAAGTGGCCACCTACCTCCGCAGCACGTTCGGCCAGATTGCCGACTGTCTCAAGATCAAGAACGAAAAGATTCAGAAGAAAGCGGTAAAGCGCCCTTCTTCAAAAAGGTTCGATCTCATCGAGGTCGGCTACCTGGAGCATCTCACGACCGAGCAGGTGGCGGCTTTCCTGGCAAGATTGGTCGTCCACAAGGGGATTTCGGCGAAGACCGCGAACCACTACCGGGTAAACCTCCTGACCATGTGCAACTGGGCCAAGGACGAAGGGGGGGTACGTTTTCCAGAGGGGAAGAACCCCATTGAGGCGGTGAAGCGGTACAAGGAAGCCAAAGGGGACATCAGCTTTCTCAAGCTCGGTGACATCGAGGAGCAGTTTGCCGTTCTGGCGGAGGACCTGCCGCTTCGGACCATGGTTGCGGTTTACATTTATGCGGGGCTGCGCCGGGAGGAGGCGCTCTGGCTCATGCCGGCGGATTTTAACTGGGACGCCGGAAACCATGGGACCATCAGAATCCGCGACAAGGAGTTCGACGGGAAGAAATGGGTTCCGAAGACCAAAAACAACCGGACCGTGCCAATCAGCAGCACCCTGCGGTGCTACCTGGATGAGTATCTTGTCACGATCAAGCCCGGTACCTGGTTGTTTATGTCACCTGACGGCTGCCGGTGGGACCCCGACAATTTTTCCGCTCATCTGCGGGACGTGAACAAGAAGGTGGGACTGAAGTGGAGCTGCCTCGACTTCAGGCACACATTCGGCTCACACCTAGCCATGAAGGGGGAGAGTCTGTACAAGATCAGCAAGATCATGGGAAACAGTCCCCAAGTCTGCGAAAAACACTATGCGCACTTGATGCCCGAAAGTCTGTACGAGTCGGTGGAGTTCGGCGAAGCTGTCTTGGCGCGGCCGGAGCCGTCCGAACCAACACCGTCGTCCGCGACGGCTGAGGCTTCATTGGCGAAGAATGCCACGGTTGGAAACGAAAGGCCGCGGCTGCGGCTTGTTATCAGCAGATGATGTCGGCAGGAGAGACTTGGGAAAGGCCGGGTATATTCTCGGAACTTCAGCAAGAGAGGCGTTGTGCCGGTCCGGCGCAACATGCGATTGTCAGCTGAAACTAAAAAGAGTCTTTCGTCTTTTGTTGAAGATAGGAAACCGCGACAACAGCCGTATTTAGGTTCATCGCTTGGCTTTCAATGCATCGAAATAATGCAGTATCGCAAGGACCGGGTGAAGAATAAGCATGCGTGGCCCCGCGTAGCGCATGATCTGCGTGAATTGTTTGAGTATAGTCGGCTCAAAACATTGGGAGAGACAAAGACCGCATACCGGCTTGTTCGTCTCCAGACACGGACACTCATCGATGCATTTCATAGCGTACTGAAACAAATGACTGCAATTTCCGCAGAGTGCTATTTTTGTGTGCCGATTTCCCCGACAGTAAATCGCAATCATACGTTGGATGGTTTTCTTTTCTCGCTCGATTCGGGTTCTGTTATTTGTCAAGATCTATACCACCAATTAGGGGCGTGCTGCATTGTTTTAGTCTTCTATTAATTCCATTATTCACGGAACGTCACTAATAATGATGCAAAAATTGAGTCTTTCGTCTTTTCGGTCGGTCTCGTCAGAGAGCGCAGCAACGGAAGTAGCCGAAGCGTCACAGAACGCATTGCAGCCCGCTACCTTCCCGGGCGGGTCTGATACATCCGTTACACGAGATGCACTCAGCAGGTTTCGTGTAACTGGCCTTCCACCGCCCTATCAGATCCGGTTCGCAAATGAGGGGACGGCACATGGATATGAAGTCGGCGATGCCGTCACACACGATACTTCCAGCCCCCTCCAAGGATCGGATCCCGTCTCTCCTCCGCAAGTTTCGTATATCTGTAGTTGACAGATCAGGCAGCGTTGGGGCCGACCACCATTCTTAATAGATTTACACATAGTTGGACCGGTCTACTTATTTCGAGTTAAGACAGTTCTACTTTCGCTCCAGTGCGGCGCGGGCCAGCCCGTCGATCCACTCCTGGTGCGCATTGAGCATGGGGTTGGGTCTGGTCCGGGCCAACTCCTGCGCCGGCTTGCCGATCTGTGTCTCCTGGGTGAGGATCCGCACTCGACCGCCGGGCAGATCCTCAAACAGCCAAGCGTGGTGCACGTCCAGGCGCGTCTCCACATCCCCTTCGACCCAGCCGTGCCAGGCCACCCGCGCCGGTCTCCCTGGAGCGGGTGGTTCGTACTCGGTTACCAGTGCCTCAACCGGGAAACCGAAGGTGGTGAAACGGAAGCGGGCGCCCCGGCTCAGTTCCGGCCCAATGCCATCGTGGAAGTGAATCTCCGAGGCATTGCTGTAGTATGTCGGCCATGCCGAGGTGTCGTTAAGACAAGGCCAGACATCGGCCGCAGTCAGGCCGGCCACAACAATCTCGTTGGACACGTAGTTATCGGTCGTGCCCGGCAGATACTTCTCGGGCCAGATGATATTGCTCATGGGTTGCATCCTTTCCCGGCTTCAGTGAATAAAGCTGAAGTATGTCTTGGGTTCCCGTTCCGGCGGGATAATTGTCCCTTTGCCATGTTCGACCAGTTTCAGCAGCCAGGCCATGTTCTTCCCCAGGACCCGCATGATCTGCACTCCCTCTGGATCCTGGACCACTTCGCCCGGGGTGCGGCCGTGGATCACGTTCCAGTAGTTGGATGTCGGCAGGAGCATTTCGGAGTAATTGAGGAAATTGTTCAACTGCTCAAAAGCCGGCAGTCCCCCGGACCGCCGAACCGCCACCACTGCGGCTCCCACCTTGTGGCGGAACATGCCGTTATTGGAACTGGAGACGAAGAAGGCACGATCCAGGAATGATTTAAAGGTCCCGCCGATGGCAGCGCAATGTACTGGGGAACCGAGTATGATCCCGTCCGCCCGCTTCATCTTCCGGATCCATTCGTTGACCTCGTCGCCGGGCAGCACACACTGCTCATTCTTGATCTTGACACACTGGTAACAAGCGGCACAGCCCCTGATCAGCTTGTCGCCCACATGCACAATCTCGGTCTCGATCCCTTCATGTTCGAGCTCGGCAAGCACCATTTTTAGCGCGTGCCACGTATTACCTTCCTTCCTTGGACTGCCATTGAATGCCACAACATTCATACATTCTCCTTTATCCTCTGGAATAATAGTGCGTCTAACCCGTCGTTGCTGCAACGCATGACGGCTTGACCCTCGACAATCCACGCGTGCGTGTTGGTGCCTTCGATGGAATATCGCCCACCGTACGACGTAATCAAGCTGCGCCGGAGTGAACCGCGGCAGCGCATGCGGGCTGGCGGTGCGGTCGTGCAATACGGTGCTGAGCCCATTCGGCGAAAACGAGTCCTACCACGATGAAGACCGCGCCGACGAGGCCAAGCACGTGGCGATCAAACAAGGTGATGGCTGCTCCGCCGAGCACGCCCGATGCCGACACCGCGAGATAGATGGCAGTCTGGTTCAGCCCCAACAGCAGCGGCGCGGCGGATGGCGCGATGCCGATCAGGCGGAGCTGCTGCGGCACGAGAAGGCCCCAACCGAACAGCCCCCAAACAACAAGAGCCGGCACGGCGGTCACGAGTGAAGCCGATGTCCACGGCAGCAATGCAAAGTCCAGTACGAGGACAGCGATGGTCACATTGATGATGCGGCGGTTACCGAAGCGGTCCGTCAGACGGCCGACAGCAAGGCTACCGACAGTCGCCGCCACACCTCGAAGCAGCAGCAATCCAGCCAAGAAGCCAGGATCGCCACCGGTGACCCGGTCGAAACTTGGGTCAATATACGTATGGACAATGAAGAGGCCGGTAAACACAAGCAAGATGGTCAGCAGCGTCAACATCACGCGTGCATCGCGAAGCGGCGCAAGTCGGCGTGCAAGGGTGACGACCGGCGGCAACGGGGTGTCTTTCAGGAACAAGGCCACACCCAGCCAGGCCAACGAGCCGAGGATGGCTACGAACCACATCGTTGCGCGCCAATCAAGCAGACCTCCGACAAAGATACCCAGCGGCGCGCCAAACGCCGTCCCGCAGGACAGCCCGGTGATGACAATAGAGAGTGCACGGCCACGCTGTTCGGGTACCGCCAGCGATGCAGCGGTGGCAGTTGCCGTCGGGCTGAACATGGCTGCGGCTAAGCCAGACAGCAACCGACTCGCCAAGACCAACTCGATGTTCGGCGCTACGGCAGTAATGACGTCACCGAGCATCAAGACCGCAAGCCCAGCCAGCATCAGCCGCTTGCGCGGCCAGTGAGCGGCAGCTGCAGCGACGACCGGCGACGATAGCGCATAGCTCAATGCGAAGAGAGTAACCATTTGGCCGGCCAATACGATTGATATGCCGAGTGAAGCAGAAATTTGGCGCAGCACGCCGGAGACAACAAAGCTGTCCGTGCCAATCGCGAACATGCCGCAGGCCAGTACGATGAGGCGCTTATCCATATTTAATATCCTTAGTAGGGACAACAGCTTCGGCTCCGCCGATAGTTGTTGACGATTTATACCGGTGCCCCGGGTTAACTCCCCGCAACCGAAAGGCAGCCTTCCTCGAATGGAATCCGGTAAGACCTCCGGGACACCGAGTGCCTCGCGGAGTGCCGGCTGCTTCCGATCGGAAGCTCAATCATTGCTAACGACCACAAGCTTACGATTCACGAACTCCTTCAGTCCGGTGTCGCCAAGTTCACGGCCAAAGCCAGACCGCTTGATGCCTCCAAAAGGCAGCTCGGGACGAGAGGTTGTCGGCGTGTTGATGAACACCATTCCCGTTTCGATCCGCGATGCCAGCAGGCGCGCACGTTTAATGTTGGTCGAGAAGATCGACCCGCCCAAGCCGAACAGCGAATCGTTCGCCAGCGCCACAACGGCGTCATCGTCATCAACGACGAAGATCTGTGCGACGGGGCCAAAGAACTCCTGGTAGTAGGCGGGATTGTCCTTGGTGACTTCCGCAAGCACAGTAGGCTCGTAGAAGAAGCCGGGGCGATCCGCACGTTTGCCGCCGGTCATAACCTGCGCCCCGTTCTTCACGGCTTCTTCGACCTGTCGGCTGAGGTCTACCAGAGCCTCCAGGGACGACAACGGCCCCAGCATGGTCTCTTGCGCCATCGGATCACCCATGGGCACGCTCTTCATTCCTGCGACGAACGCGTCGATGAATGTGTCGGCAACGGTGCGCTGGACAATGAACCGCTTGGCGCCGATGCAGACCTGGCCGGCGTTGGCGATACGAGCGGAGATGCCGGCCTTAACCGCTTTGGCGATGTCGGCGTCGTCCAGAACAACGAAGACGTCGCTGCCACCAAGCTCCAGCGTGGACTTCTTGAGCATTTCCGAGGCACGAGCGCCTACTTTGCTGCCAGCGCCTTCTGAGCCTGTCAGCGCAACGCCCTGGATGCGGGCATCTCCCAGGAGTTCGGCAACCTTGGAGGAGGAGACGTAGAGGTTGGTGACTGCGCCATCCGGAGCGCCTGCCTGCCGCACGATTTCTTCAAACAAGGCAGCGCATTGCGGAACGATGCCGGCGTGCTTGAACATCACCGGGTTGCCGACTGCAATCGCCGGTGCAATCACGCGGGTGAGCTGATAGATCGGGAAGTTCCATGGCTCAACCGCAAGCAGGACGCCGATCGGGTTGAACTCGATCCAGCCCTCTCCAACGTCATTTGCGACGGGTTGTGGCTTCAGCAGGTCGGCCGAATTCGTGGCGTAGAACCGGGCGATCGATGCACAGAGATCTACTTCAAACTGGCCTTGAGCGACAGGCTTACCCATTTCCAGAGCCATCGTCCGGGCAAGCCTCTCGCGGTTCTCGGTCAGAAGTACGGAAAGCTTGCCAAGGACGGCAAGTCGCGGCGCGATGTCGCCCTTGGACCAACTCGAATGATAAAGGGCGTCTGCCTTGGCGAGGGAAGCTTCGACCTCGGCATCAGTATGGTCGGCAAACTCCTGGACCGTTTGCTCGGTGAATGGATTGAGGGTTCTATACGCCATGATTACTCCTTGGATTCTGTACGGCCACCCGTTGTGGTAGAAGTTCGGTTATAAAAACCTCTAACACCGTGGGGCGGACGCAGGTCTGTTTTTAGCCGCCAAAGCCGAACATCAGCCACGCTTGGTGGCAGACCCAGTCGGGATACAGTTCGGTCATTGCGTCGTAGAGTTCTAGATCACTGGAGGTGGACTCCTTGAGTCGGCCGAAATCGGTGAGGTAGCGTTTCGACTCCTCGATAGCCACCGGGATATCCGGGGCGCCCGGCTTCTTGTGGCCGGCTACGGCGAACTTCGGGTTCAACGCCGCCAAACGGTCCAACGCGGCAATCCAGTTCTCACGGCTTTCCGGCGTGGTGTCGCCGACGTACATGTGGCACTGGTTGTACATGACGTCGCCGCAGACGACGAGGTCGATCGATGGAGCGTATAGGGAGGTGGTATCAGGGCCGTCGGTGCGGCCATGTTCGATGATGCGCAACTCGTGCCCCTCCAGCGTGAAGACTTCGTCGTCGTATGGTTCGGCGATTGTTATCTTGGCGGGCAGTTGACCGGGCCAGCACTTGCGGAACAATGGCATCAGTTGGTTATGTTCGCACATCTGCTGTACCGTCTTCGGGGTGGCGATGACCCGCGCATCGGGGAACCGCTGCAGCAGCACGCTCAACCCGACGTAGTGATCGAAATGGCCGTGGGTAATGTAGATCGTGCTGAGGTTGCGATGGTGCAGGGCAACCCAGTTGGCCAGTGCGTCGGCTTCGGCAACGGTGCCGAGGGAATCGACGAGGACGGCGTCGTTCTCGCCGAAGATCAGTGTCGAGGTAATCGGGTCAAACGCAGCCGGCGGTCCGAACGGCCGGACCCGCTCGCCTACCATTGCCTTTGACGGCGCAGTAAATACGTTGAAATTTAGTGTAGATGACATCTTGATTGGCTCCTTTCTGTTGAGATGTGCCACAGTATAGGTGGTGACCACAAAGGCCATATGCCGAGCACATGTTTGTACAAAAGGGCTTATGCCGGCGACCCGATGCCTCGTAATTACCAAAGGTCTGGTATCGGACCGCCAGCATAGCTCTCTGTCTCTAATAGCCGATGGTAAATCGCGACCGCTCGTGCGCCGGCTTTTCAAGCTCATCGACCAGAGCGACCGCATAGTCCTCGAAAGAGATCCGGCTGTTGCCCTGTTCATCCTTGATGAGATCGTCGCCGCCGAGGCGGAACTTGCCTGTGCGCTCGCCGGACTGGATCAGCATAGGCGGGCTGAAATAGGTCCAGTTGATATCCGATGCTTTCAAGGCCGCAAAAGCCTTCATGTGTGAGGTGGCGATCGGAACGTACTGCTCCGGCCAGTAGCCGGAATCGAGCACCGTCACGCCTGGCGAGAACTGTAGCGAGCCGCATCCCCCCACCACAATCAGACGGGAAACGCCGGCCTTGCGCACCGCTGCAATCAGCCGCTCGGTAACGCTGACCAGCTGATCGGTGTAAGTCGCGTCCGAGGTGTAGCGAGGATCGCTGCTCGGTGGACCATACGCGCTGACGACGGCATCTGCCCCGGATATGATCTCCGCGATCCGGTCGACGTTGCTCAGGTCGTCCCATGCGCGTTTGACGGTAGGGGGGAGTTGCTCGGGGAGTTTGTCAAGGTTGCGGGCAACCGCTGTGACCTGGTGTCCGCGGCTGATGAGTTCATTGAGGATGGTGCTGCCGGCTCGACCGGTTGCACTGTACAGAACGATGTTCATAGTAAATTCTCCTTTGTGTATGATATTTCCTTCGTTTGGTCGCCGAATGCTCACGATACCCAAGGTTGGGGTTTGTGCCTTCGGCGTCACTCGATTGGTCACTATGCCAGTTCTTTCCCCCTTTCTCTCGCAATTTGCTTACGTTGCTCCAGTTTGTTTTCCGGCGGAACGTGTAATTCCGTCCGTTGCGTCATAGTCAGCGCTCCTGTTGGACATGCGGAAACGCAAACTCCGCATCCCATACAGGTTTGCTTATTAACTTCCGGCATGTCTGACCCGTTTCCGACAGCGGTCATCGTGATGGCATCAATAGGGCACTTTTTCTCACAGACGCCGCACCCAACGCAGCTATCCTGGTCTAAAGCCGGGATGAAATTACTGGGGTGCGCCGCGGATATCCCAAATTCCTTGATAGTTCCTAAAACTTCGCAGCAGCAGCCGCAGCAATGACAAATGAAGGCCGGTTCGTTGAGTACGTTATCGCAGAGGTGTACCATGCCTAACTTATGTGTTCGGTCAAGCACCTCCAGCAATTCATCCACCGTTGCTTCCCTTGCCCATCCCTTGGCAACAGACATTCGCGCAACGTTGCCTAAAGTGGTACACACATCCATTGGGGCATTTATTTTACATTCTTTTCCCAGGTGACTGGCTTTATGCCGACAGGTGCAAAGGGCGATTGCTCCGTAACCGGCATGGCGGATTATTTCAGAAGCTTTCTCATAAGTCATAACCTCCGTTTGCACGGCAAAGGGCATCACGTTTTCGTACATCAGGGTACGGAACTGTTTGGTATCGCTCCCATATAATTCATTTCTAACCTCAGGATCGTTGAGATATTTGTCAAATTGTTCCGCCAGTTTTTTCATCTCCACGTAATCCGGTTTATTAACCCGATTAAAGGTGAACTCAAAAAAGCCAATCATCATTGGTGAGAGCATATAAACTGTACCATCCGGCGTGGGTATGTTCAGTACCAAGCCTTTGTGGATCATGCTTTTAAGCGTTTTTTCCAACTCTTCTTTTCCAATTCCTGTGCTACTGGCGACCTGTTCAAATTTCATAGGTGCCATAGGAAATTTGCCGCCCACCATGGCCTCACTCTCGGAATAGAGATGGTGGAGTATTTCCATCAACTCCTCATTAATTGGTGTTCCAACCGGATTCCTGTTCAATCGCTCGGCAAGTAACATGTAAGCCGCTTCCTTAGCATTTGCACCATGTCCCATTTCAAACTACCCCCTCTGAGTTTTATTGTGTCCTGGTCTTTCAATTTAGACCGGTCTACTTAATTACGGGTTCGAAAAATGAGGGTTCTGAAAAGCCACTTAAAGCCCCCTGCTACCCTCTAGGCCAGAAATATGTCGAAATAGAGATGTATAAAGTTTTTCAGCGGTTCGACCGACTTCTTCACCTTTGCGCGCAACAAAGCACCTTCGTAGGAAGCAACTATATTCTCCGCGAGTACCATGGGTTCGACATCGATGGGGACAGCCCCTTCTTTCCGCGCTTCCTCGAGTATCTTAGCAATGGAACCGATCCACCGCTGAAGAGCATCCTCCAGACGCTGCCTGAACGCCTCACTCTGATCGGACATTTCGAGCGCTAGGTTGCCGAGCAGACACCCTTTTGAGAAGTTATTTTCCTCAAACCGAGCGATAAGTGCTTCCAATGATTTCCTTATCCGCATAAGGGGAGGTAACGAGACGTCTCCCATGAACGGTTGCTCCAACCCACGCATTTCGGAAAGGTAGAGGTCGATAACAGCGAGGCCAAACTCTTCCTTGCTGGAAAAGAAATTGTAGAAAGATCCTTTCGGCACATTTGCCTGTTTAAGGATCGACTCGATGCCGGTAGCGTTAAATCCCCCGCTATGGATGATTTCGAGTCCTGCTTGGATGATGTCATCTTTGTTGTGTGATCGTTTCATAATTATACTTTAGACCGATCGGTCCAAAGCTGTCAAGCCTTTTTTCAGCTCCTTTCTGTATAAAACTCCCAGGTAGGCACGGAACCCAGGAAACCGGCTCGGAGGGGTTCGGTCTCAACCTCGCTACCCATAGCGATACTCGGAAAGCTCGATGAGGATGTTGAAGTTACCGTAACCTTCCGGCCTCGTCCGCACACAATACAGGACGCACAACCCGCGTTGTGAGAAAACGCTTTCAGCAAATGAACTGCCCCGGTGGACTTGCGGGACCGGGGCAGTTCGTGGAGCAGTATTCGATTGTCAGTATTGCGTTGCCATCACAGTTCGTGACCGTTCATATTCTTCCACCTCCTTTCTAAGGTATCTCACGATGCCGTTCTTCCCTTCTCCCAGGAACATCTTCTTCAGCCTGGCTCGGTCGGCGATCCTGTCCACCGATGACCGGGCGCAGCGCCAGCGCTTCGCGAGCTCCTTGGGGGATATATAAGGGGACTCGGCCGGACTCTCCGGCTGGCCATCGGTTTTCGCTGGTTTCACTTTTCGCATCTTCTGACAATCCTTTTTCTCTACTCCAGTATTTTCTCCAGGACGCCTGAGCATTGATCTCGTGCCGAGTCGCAGGGGCCTGGAGAAAATACCTGTGCTGAAGGAGTGGCGTTGCTGGATGGTTCAACGACTTTACCCGTATGAACGATGTGCGAAGGCGACAAATGATCGCGGCTCATGAGGTCAATCACCCGTGCTCCTGTCTCTGATTCCAGGAAACGTTTCAACGCCTCGTGGGTGAAAGCAGCCTGCTTGCGGTTTTTTCGTAACCGTTCGAATGCTTCGACTATGGCCGGATCATATGTGTTTATCTTGATCGTGAACTGGGGCATGGCTTAGTCACTTTCCGCCCGCAAGCGACAGAAAGCCCCTGGCGTTGGCAAACTCAGGCTCCGGGAGGATAATGACCTCGATGTTCTTGGCGGGGAATTCCTCCTTGAGCAGAGCGGCACCGCCACCAAACAGCAGCACCCGGTCAAAATCCGCATGCATTCCGACGTGCGCCTGCAATTCCCCCTGAACATCCCTGATGATATGGTCGATGTAGGCAACGCCGGCTTCGTGAATCTCCCTGGTGACGTCATGTCGCTCGAAACCGTACTGGAGATAGCCCTTTTCGATCAGGAACGCTATTTCGACCGGCGTGAAGGTTCCCGATGGAGCAAGGCTCTTGATGCGTGGAAGAAGAAAACCCGTTGCCATCTGATGGACGCCTCGCTTGTTAAGGGTCTTGCCGTAAATGATCTGTTTCCGCTGCGGTGAGAACAAGGTGAAGATGATGGTGTTGAACCCGATGTCGATGCCGAGCACGTTTCCCGTTGGGCGAACTGGCAACCTGTCCAGGTAGTCCCTGATGCCGCCGAGGCCCTGGGGGAATATCGCGACATCCCTGATTGCGCCCCCGGTCAATGACCTTGCCAGTGCGGAAACGGCTCCACCTGGTTTTTTCTGCTCCAGCCAAAAGGAGTACGGAAGGCCGACGGCCAGAAGCAGATCTCCTCCGGTTGCGGCGATCTTTTGGCAGTGTTCGACGAAGACCGGGTAATACCTTACCAGTTCCTCCATTGTCTTCAGGTAGGAAGAACCGGATGACAGCAGCACCTCTTCACCGATGAGCAGATTCTCGCCGCTGTAGCTGAAGGCGGAGATTATCCTCCCCTTTCTCTCCCCATATATCCACTTCACCGAAGAAAATCCGAGATCACAAACCAGAACGTCCATGAGTACCCCCATTTTGGTCTTTGGGGAGATTTGATCGCCCCACTTATATAATCTATATGGGGGGCAGGTAATGGATGCCAAAATGGCGACTTTTTTGGTGCACAGGCAAATAGGCTGCTTTTTTGGTGGCTATTATGGATACGGAAACGTATCCATTGATGGTGATCATCTGCCCGGTACGCCAAAATGGAACCATTTATGGCACCTGTTATGGGGAACTCACCCCACGCCTTTTCTCGATGGCGCCGTTCAGCCGGCAGATACTCTCATGAGTCCGGTGGGCCGTCTTAAGCCTTTCAAACGCCTGGTCCCAATCACCGCCGACCGCCTCGATCTCGGGATGCTCCGCGATTCTGGCAACATAGCCGTTGCGGGTGGAATCCCATGTTATTGCCACCGATGGGTGAAACGGCGGTGAGCTGATTTTTGCCTCCTTCTTTGGTGATGACCCGCCGAAAATCCTGACGTAAACCTCGGGAAAGTCATGCCGTAGCGCTTCATGTACCGGGACCGGTTGGCCATTTCCCGGCCTGGTCCTGAGAGCGGCTTCCGCCTGGTTCGGATCAAATTTCCACCCCAGGCACCACCGCGCAAAGGAGTACCCCTTTTTCCGGAGAGCTGCTTCAATGCTGCAATCGATGTCGTATGAGCGGCGAAAGTCGCTTTTGGGCATCGCTTGGATGTAGCCGGTCTCCCTCAGCAAGCCGTGCACGTACTCGACGCTGCTCTTCCTGAGTATCCTGGTGATCTCCACGACGCTCATGCCGAGGGAAAACGCCGCTATGATCCGGCTGTTGAGCAGTGCTTCAAAATCCTCAATCTGCATGGTTCCTCCTGATCATCTCTCCCTTCCTTAGGAGCTGCGCCTATACAAACTTTTCTAAACAACTTCCTTTAGAAAAGTTTGTTATCTGACAGATTTGACAGACGTTAAAGGTCGTTTCTTTGCTGTGCTTCGTGGAGCAGGGCCAGCTGGATGATGGTCCGTTTTCTGGTTTCTTCCCGGTCATTGCGGCGAAGATTGTAGGCGATCTGCCGTACGCGCATGATCTTGTGGGGGGGATACTCGACCTTGAAAAACTCCTCTATTCTCGAGGCCATCTCCTCGACCGAAATCTTCATCTTCGGCTTCAGGTTGAGGTATGAGCTCAGGATGTAACGCTCGATCTTTCCAAAGTCCGGGAAAGCCAGCATCATGGCTCTCTTGTCCAGCCGGAACGACTTGTTCATCTGCGCCACATACCATTCTTTCGTCCAGATGCGACAGAGAGCCGCCATGATTTTCTGGTCGGACCTGGAGAGCGGCACGGTAATGATGCCGTCGTCTGCCAGTCTTTTGAGAACCTTCCCCGGAATCGGCCTGAATTTCCGGGACGCTGATTTGAGATCCATTGCTTACCTCCCGTGGGAATCTGCTCCGTTTCGTAGCATGCGGGTCGCTTACCGGTTTTTTCAGTAAAGCCTGCGAGGGTCAATGACACCTTCCCTGGTAAGGCGTTTGATCCGTTCATAGGCCCTGCTGAGCGTGTCACGGACGTTTGAGACCACACACCCGAGACGTTCGGCGATCTCATAGTTCGAAAGCTCGCCTTCATCTCCAATGCCCAGCGACAGGTAGAGGACTTGCCGTTCCTTGTAGGTGAGCAGGTGGCAGATCGAGCAATAGATCGCCTCGATGTCCGGCTTACGCCGGCGTCTTTTCCGTGCTTTCAGGGAAACCGAGTCGATGTCGAGCGAACAGAGGTGTGAAGGCACCGAATTCGATCCATGGGTTCTGATGTCCGGACACGGAGTAAACACGCCTATCTGGTTGCGAAAGGTTGTCCAGAAGGCGGCTTCAAACCGAATTCCCTTTTCCCTGCTCTTTCTTACGGCGATCATTGCCGCCTCGAATGCTTCCTGCATGTAATCGCACTCTTCGTATGGCGAAAACTTGCGATACTTGGCGATCTTTCCCTTGATGACCTTTTCATTGCCCCTGACCCATGCTGTCGCTTCCAAGAAATCCATGCTCTCCCTCCAGACAAAAAAAGCCGGCCACGGAGACGAACTCCGATGACCGGCTTTGCCAGTGTCCAAACATCAACACGTGGCCGTGCCAGAACGAAATCTGGTATTGTTGTGCTTCAGCTGACTAAATCCGGATGGAAAGTCGCGCCGGGTCCGGAATTAGGCGCACTGGTCCCTGCTGCATTAAAGCCAATTCTGAAGGCGACTTACCCGGGAGTGTTTACTTCAGCTTCACTCCGAGGCACGAAGCGATGCGGATAATCTCCTCCGGCGAAGCGCACTTTCTCAGATGGTCTTCCACCCTTCGCCGGATTGTCACGGTGTCCCATTCGGAACCGATCTGGATACCGCATATCTGGATCGCACCGTTTGCAGCCAGTGAAATAGCCCGATCGCGGCATGCATGCTCTATGATGTTGAGGTTTGGAGTGCCGTCGGCGAGAGCATACGTGCCTTCTGTGCAGGTGATTGTCTGTCTGGTTCGCCGCAGGTACGAAATTACGGTCTTCATCGCATCGTTCGGGAAAAAACACTTCATCTTTCTTCCTGCCCCCCTTATCAATCAATCAAATGCCATCTAATTGGTTAAAAAAAGGTTAGATACAGGTTAGTGGGCTGCGGAAAACCCGGTAACTGTCCGCGAGACTGCGCTTTCCAGGAATGTGGCAGTCGGTCTAAGGTCAATAGTCTGGCAAGTCAAAGGTCAATAACTGCGCCGGTCAAAGGTCAATGGCAGTAGGTCAAAGGTCAATGCCCGGTCGGTCTTGGGTCAATATTCGGTCGGTCAAAAGTCAATGCTTCCTTCTGACCAGCACCAGGTCCTCCTTGAACTCCCATGTTTCCAGGAAACCAATCTTGCCGAGCAGGTCGAGGGACTTCTTGAGCTCGGCCTTGAAATGCTTCGGGGACATTTCCGATCCGCACAGCTGCAGCAGGGTAGCGATCCTCACCGGGAACGGTTGCCGGTGGCTGGCCCAGTAGCCGAAAAGCTTCGAGGCGATACCGTCGGGCAGAGACTTCCTGATCTCCCAGTTCACCCGTGTCAGGAACTCCTCATCGAAGAGAAGCCGCATTTCCTCACCGACCCAGACCTCCCATCTGGAAAGACTCTCGTTCTGCTCGTTCCTGGACCTGAACTTCAGGATCAGGGAGACGCTGATGAAACAGCCGAGGCGCTTCGACTGAATCCGGATGGCTGTAGCCTGCATGCGGCTCAGACAGACACGGAGCCGGTCGTAGTTCTGTCCCTTGATCGGCCACCCAAGCGCCTTGATGAAGGAATAGGGGGTAAAGTCGACGCATGCGCCAAGGGGGAGTTTCTTTGCCAGGTGCATGAGGTGAAGCCAGACGAGTTCGTCGTCCTGGCGCAGTTCCTCGCCGCGGTAAATCACCTGGCCGTCGCCGATAACAGCTATTTCCGCGTCTTTCATGAACATGCGGGGCCGCTTCCGGTTGCGGCAGTTGAAAAGGGCCGAGCGCAGGATCTCATTCGGCATCGCCCTTTGCCCTTCCGGCCACTCGGGAAGGTATTTCGGTCTCGACGCAAGGCTTGCCAGTATCTGCTCAAAGGATTCGGGCATCCTGGGAGTGCTTGCATCGGAATGAACGGGACCGCCAGTCTTGCGGGACGTATCAGTCAACCGGAACTTCCTTTCTTGCTTCCAGCCACGATTTGACATCTTCCGGCTGCCAGCGTTGGCATCCCATGAGTATCACCGGCTTCGGAAAATCCTCATGCCTCCGCATCCTCCAGAATGTTGCCCTTGATATATTCATGAATTTCAACAGGTCACCTTGACTCATCAAATCTTCCATTGTCTTGCCTCCATTCAGGATGTTGCCTCCTGTTTAACAATCTATGAGGGGGGCAGGTATCTTACCCATAGGATGGGGGTAAGTTGAACGTAACCATCAGAAATCATTACGTAATATTTTTATTAAGTTTTTGTTTGGACAAAACAACGCGGAAAGTGAAGTGCTAATATAAATTAATATATGCAATATAATATATGTAACCGGAATTGCACGCAAATTTATGCGTAATTTTTGAGAGATCTTAACCTGCCTGACTTTATCCCCGAGGAAACATGGAGCTTTTCAAAAGGCCCACCTGCCCCCCCTATAGATTGTCTATGTGAAGCCCAAATCCCGGAGGTCACATGCCTGGAAAAGTTCTCATTGCCGGACTCGTAATCCTTGTCCCTCTGTCAGGCCATGCCGCGGTCATCAAACAAAGGCCATTTGCCTTTTCCCATGAGATTGTCGTTTCCCAGCAAAGCGACGCCTTTGTGGTCTGCTCCGGCTGTCCTGATGATCGCCTCACGCTGCTCCCCGCTCCTCCAAGGCTTGCGGCGCGGCTGAGCATGACCGAACCCCAGCCAGCTCGGACGCAAGTCAAAGAGCCGGAGGCAAACTCGAAAACCGGCATCGAGAAGCGGTGCGCTTCGTGCCTGTTGGGCACGGTTCACTTCCCGTTCGACAGCGCGGAGATAACGCAAGGGGAGCGCACAAGACTCGATGAACTCATCCGGGGGATCAAGGCCGGCAACGCTGTCGGTCTGGAGGGATACACCTGCGACCTCGGCAGCTCTGCCCACAACATGGGGCTGTCGCTCAGAAGGGTTCAAGGGGTCGCTGCATACCTGAAAGGGAAAGGGATATCCGTGGGGAAAGTGGAAGGCTTGGGCAAGTGCTGTCCGGTGTCCGGCGACAGACGCCTCAACAGGCGGGTCGAGATAAGTACAGAGCGAAAGGAGGAGAAGTGAAAAGCACTATCAGCAGGAAAATCAGGATTGGCGGGCTGATTCTCAGCATCGTCGCCGTGGCCGGCTTCGCGGCGGCGAAAGAGAATCTGAAGGCTGAAAAGGAGAGACTGAAGAAGAGCTTTCCCAATCTGCAGGTGGACAGGGTAGGTGAATCGCCTGTCAAAGGCCTCTATGAGGTCGTTGCCGGAAACCAGGTGTTCTACTTCAGCCCGGACGGCTACCTCATGTTCGGTGAGCTCTGGACAAAGGAGGGAAAGAACCTGACCGCGGAAATGCGCGAGAAGGTACTCGCGGAGAAGGTAAAGAAGATCCCCTTGGACAAGGCCCTCAAGATCGGCTCCGGCCCGCACAAGGTCATCGAGTTCACCGATCCCGACTGTCCCTTCTGCCGGAAGGTGGACGAATACCTTTCAAAACGGACGGACGTTACCCGCTACGTTTTCTTCTTCCCGCTCAGAAAAATCCATCCGGATTCGGAAAAGAAGGCCCGCTACATCCTGTCGCAGAAGGAGAAGGAATATGCGTTCCGTGAGGTTTTCAGCGGCTCAATGGACGGCAAGCCGGTTCCGCAGGAGGAAAACAGGAGCACGCAACTGGAGGAAATGGAGAAAGTCGCACAGAGCATCGGAGTGCAGGGAACCCCGTCCATCTGGATCGACGGCACACCCGTCAACGGGGCGGACATTCCGCGCATCTCGACACTTCTTGACGGGAAGGGGGTGAAGCAATAACGAGCACCGGATTCAGAGACAGGAGGCTTTCAGCAGCGACATCAGACAAAAACCATCGAAAAAGGAGCAAGACGAAATGAAGAATCTCAGGTTCAAGAAGTTTTCCGCTGTGTCCGCCATCGCGGCTCTCTTTACTTTCTTCGCCACCCAGGCCATGGCCATCACCGCTCCGGCAGCCGGTTCCTTCGGTTACGAGGCGTACAACTTCCTGGTCAACACCATACTGAAGGGGCCGTTCGGCGCCATTGCCGCCATCCTCCTCTTCTTGGTGACGATCATCCTGCTCGTGAAGCAGCAGATGGTTGCGGGGCTCATCTGCCTGACGGCGGCGATTGTGCTGATCAACGTGTCGAACATGGTCACCGCCCTCGGCGCGATCTACTGATGCCATAAGGGGGGGAGCGTATCCCCCCCTTAGCAGGTTCCGCAGAGACAATTCGATTATCGGGAGGTTGTTGCATGAACGAAGTCCGCTACCCACAGTACCTCAGCAAGCCGTTCCAGATCCTCATGTTCGAGTCGGACGAGCTGGCCTTCATGGTCATCGGGTATGTCCTGGCGCAGAAGTTCGGCGGGGTCTTATGGAGCGTCATGATTCTTCTCCCCTGGGGATACAGCCGCCTGAAGAAAAGTTATCCAAGGGGGTTCCTGCGCCATACCCTCTATTTCATCGGGTTAGCCCCGCTCAAAGGGTATCCGCATTTCTTTCAGAGCAAGTTTATCGACTGATCGGAGGCTCAAAGTGGAGTTCAAGTTGTTCACCGGCAAAGCCGCAAATATCTTCGCAGAAAACCGGATGCTGAAGTTCACCATTCTGGTCCTTCTGTCAGCAGTGCTCGTTCTCTCGTTCTCTCTTCTGACAGCCATGAACAGGGAGCGGGTGATCCTGGTCCCTCCGGTCATCAACTCAAAGGTGATGATCACCGGGGATCATGCGTCCGAAGATTATCTCCGGGAATTCACCCGGTACATCGTGAGCCTCGCTCTCACCTACAATCCCGCCAATGCAAGGGGGCAGTTCAGCGAACTTCTGGCCGTCTATGATCCGGCAGGCTTTCCCAACGCCCGGAAAGAGCTGTACGAGCTGGCCGACAAAATCGAAAACACCAGGGCCTCCAGCGCCTTTCACATACAGTCCATGACGAACTACCCGGACAAGAACCAGGTCGAGGTGCAGGGGTCTAAAATGACCTATATCGGCGAGATGAAGGCCGATATCGTCCAGACCGCCTACATCGTGGAATACCGGTTCGACAACGGCAGATTCATGCTCACCCGGCTCTATGAAAAACCGGCCGGTACCAATGCTGCGAACGCGAAATAAAGGGGGAGTAATGTACAGGGCTCTGATAATTGCTGCTTTCATGTTGCCTGCGATTGCCGCTGCAGCCGATCGAGGCGCAAAGCCGGCCGATCCCGGTGACGCAAAAATGAGGCTTCCTCTCGTAACCGGTGAGAAGGGTAACGAGGGGAACCTCGAAGGGGAGTGGCCGTCGGTTATCCCGCCGGAGGTGACGACGAAGATACGTCTTTCCAGCTCCGATCTCAACCGGATTTCCTGCTCATCCGAAATCAGGGACGCGCTCACCTCCACCGAGAAGGGGGTCGTCATCAAGATCACCGGAAAGGATGCCTTCGTCAAATTCAAGGTGGTGAAGCGGGCCGACAGGCTGGTGTACTCCACCACACCCACGGAACTCTACGTCGTCTGCGGCGATGAGACCTACTCCATGGTCGCCGTTCCGCAGCGGATTCCTTCCCAGACAATCAGGCTTTCGTCAGGCAAAGAGAGAAAGATCAAAGACAACGCTGCTCTCTACGCGGGACTTCCCTTCGAGAAGGCGATGCTGAAAGCGATCCAGGACGTCTATACGGAGCAGATTCCCGACTCCTATACCGTCACGATGACCGACCAGCGCTTCGATTCGTTCCGGGAGATCAGGATGGTCCTGAAAAGGGTCGTGGACGTTGAGGGCGAAGGGCTTCGGATAAAGGAGTACCAGGTGTCACTCAAGGACGGCATCAAGGAATTCAGACTGAACGAGAAGATGTTCATCCGGACGGAGCTGGCGGAAAACCCGGTGGCGGTCTCCGTAGAGCGGCACATTGTCCGTCCCGGCGATACGACCAGGGCCTTTGTCGTTGAGCAGCGGGGGGAACGGCAGAGCCTCTCCCGGAAACTCGAATCCGATCTGCCGGTAATGGAAGACGCAAAACCGGCTGCCAGGACTTCTCCTGCCAAGGGTGGAGACAAGGGCGCAGCCGACAGACGGGAGGGTAGCGATGAAAGATAGGCTCATAGCCTTCTGGAGCGGGCTGAATCCCAAGAAACGCCGCGACCTCACAATAACCGGGGTGGGCTTAGCGCTGATCGGCCTCAGCTTTCTGTTTTATCTCGCCACCCGGGACAAAATCGCACCGCCATCGGAAACGAAAAAGCCGGTAACTTTCGGTCTTGAGTCGAAACTGCTGGAAAAGAACCAGATGCTCGAGAACCAGAAGGAGCTCTCACAGAAGGACGAGGAGCTGAAGAAATACAAGGAACAGCTGGAGGCCATAAAAGCGGGCGCGCCGGTTCCGGCCGGACAGCCGCCGATTCCGTCCACCGGCGCCCAGGTGGCCGGTCAGCTTCCTCTTTCGACGCAACCCGTTCCTGTCGCACAGGGACAAGGTACGCAGCCCGAAACCGTTCATGCCGGACACAAGGGGTCGAAAGGGAACATAGCTGTCGCCTCGGCTTCCTCTCCGGCGCTCCCGAAAGGGACACTTCCACTGCCTCCGCCTCCGCCGCTGCCGGGCGGCGATGCGTCCGGCCAGTCCGCAGCGCCTCCCGAGACGGAGATCGGCGATATTTCGCTCGTATCGGGTAACGCCCAGCCGAAGAGCCCGCCGCCGGAGGATAAAAAAAAAGAGGCGACGGCTCTCTATTTGCCCCCTTCTTTCATGGAGGCGATCCTGCTCAGTGGCTTGGACGCACCTACATCGTCGGACGCCAAAGGTAACCCAGTGCCGGCGCTCCTGAAAGTGAAGACGCCCGCCTTCCTCCCCAACTCCGTCCGCGCCGATCTCAAAGGCTGCTACGTGATAGCGGACGGCCGGGGGAACCTCGCCACGGAAAGGGCTGAGCTTCTGCTCGTCTCCCTGTCGTGTCTCGACCGGAAGGGGCGAGCGGTCATCGACCAGAAGGTGAAGGGATTCGTCGTTGACCAGGACTCGAAGATCGGTCTCCGGGGCCGCGTGGTCGCCAAGATGGGGAGCATGATCGCCAGATCGATGATCGCCGGGTTTTTCGGGGGAGTGGGGGATGTGATCAGATCCTCGGCAACCACCACCGCCATAAGCCCGCTCGGCACGACCCAGACCGTCAGCGCAGGTGACCTGGCCAAGGCGGGAGTGGGGAACGGACTGGCCAACGGCTTCAAGGACATCGAGAAGTTCTACATGGAACTGGCCCACCAGACCATGCCGGTCATCGAGGTGTCGGCGGCGAAGCCCGTGACTCTGGTGATAAGCGAAGGGGTCAACCTGGAGATTAAAAAGATCCGCAAGGGAGGGGCGCAATGAAGAAGGCTCTCTGGTTAATAGTGGCATCGGGGTTTATGTGCGGTTGTTCCATGATCAATCCCTATCAAAGTGAATTCAGCTGTCCTGACACCTTCAAGGGGAAATGCGCATCGGTCCGGGAGGTCTACATGGAAGACGCGGCCGGAGGCGCGAAAGACAACGCGGAACATGCCCCCGTAAAATCTCGCTGCACGAGCACATACAACGGGATGGAGGGCGGAGGCATGGAAACCACCTGCTCCGAGCCTTCCCCTGGCGAGACGGACAAAGTCGCAGCAAGAACCTTAGCGCCGGCCACGCCTCTCACGGGCAACATCGAGGAGAAGAACTACAACCAGTACCGTTCCGCCCTCTACGATAAATTCAACGGCCTCCTCAAGGAACCGCAGACCCCGATAGTCGCTCCCCCGAAGGTCATGCGCGTGCTTCTCCTGCCGTACACCGGGCAGGAGAACGAGTTCTACATGCTCCGGTATGTCTACTTCTTCGTGGACAAGCCGCGGTGGATACTGGGTGATTCGGTAACAGCCGATGGGGAGGACGAATAGCCGTGGGTCTCTTGGCAAGGATAATCGGAGGGCCCGACGTGGGGCCGGCGAGCAGCGACATAGTTTCGCTGGCGGAGAGAGACAGGCTGGGCTGTTTTTTCCCCTGGATCGCCTATGACGAGGAGAGAAAGTTCTACTTCAACGCGGACGACACCTTGGGGATGATGTGGGAGTGCTCTCCCATGTGCTTTGCGGGTGAAACAACGATTACGACTCTGCAGGCGCTTTTCCGGCTGAACGTCCCGGAAAGGACGGTCATCCAGTTCATCCTTTTCGCCGATCCGCACGTCACGCCTATCCTCGACGACTTCAAAGCGATGAAGTCCAGGGAAAACAGCCTGGTGCGGGAAGTGAGTGAAAATCTCGCGCGGTTTTACGAAGGGGGAACCGAGGGGCTCAGCAATCTCAATGGCATACCCGTCCGCAATTTCCGCGCGTTCTTCACGATCAAGTTCCCGGTCTCGGAAACGGAGAAGATCAATCTGGACGAGATCCGGGGGACGATCCAGGAGACCCTGCACGGGGCGGGACTTCACCCGGAGAACGTTGACCCGTCATACCTGCTCGACCTCTTGCGCAGGCTCATGAACGACAAGGTGTCGCTGAACAACGACACTTATGACGATACGCAGGAGATCAGGAAGCAGGTCTTCCTCTCGACCCCGGTGGAGACGAAGTTCTCCCGGATCGAGATCGGGAAGAAATATTTCCGCTGCATCACTCCCCGCATATTCCCCAAGAGGGGAAGCATCATCCAGACCAACAAGCTCTTCGGCGGGATCATGGGGCAGCTCACGGACGGCGACCAGATCAGGACCCCGTTTCTCTACAGCATCAACATCCTGATGAAGAACCAGAAATCAAAGCTCCACACCAAGTGCAACGTCATCCTGCAGCAAAAGGGGGTCGGCTCCTTTGCCCCGTCGCTGGCCAGGAAACAGGAAGAGCACATGTGGGCTGCCGACGAACTGGAGCGGGGAACACTCTTCCTGAAGGTGATCCCGACGCTCTGGGTCTACGGGAGCGACGAGAGGCTGGTGAACGAGTCGGTTACTCGCGCGAAGCGGGTCTGGGAGGGGCAGAATTTCGTGATGCAGGAGGACAAGGGGATTCTCATGCCTCTTTTCCTCCTCTCTCTTCCCTTCGGCCTTTACGACGTGAAGGTAAATGTCGAGACCCTCGACCGGGACCACGTGATGCCTGTGGACTCCATTGCCGTAACGCTCCCGATCCAGGGAGACTTCGCGGGGCTCGGCCGTCCCGCCATGCTCTTCAACGCACGGAAGGGGCAGCTCTTCGGACTCGACATCTTCCACAAGAAGGGGGTGAACAACCACAACGCCCTCATCTGCGGGACCAGCGGCGGCGGCAAGAGCTTCTTCCTCAATTACCTTCTTTTCAACTACTACGCCATGAATGCCAAGGTCCGGGTGATCGACATCGGGGGGAGCTACCGGAAGATGACCACCCTCTGCGGCGCCCGCTACCTCGATTTCTCCGAGGAGTCCCAGGTCTGCCTGAACCCGTTCTCCAACATCGTAGACGTCGAGCACGACATTCCCACCATCGCCCCCATCGTGGCGCAGATGATCTTCTCCTCCGGGAACAACAGTCCGAGCGAAACGGAGATGACCCTGATCACCCAGGCGGTCCGGTGGGCCTGGAATCAGGACGGGCCCGACGCCTGCATCGATACGGTCCATGAATATCTGGCCAACTTCGACAGCTATTCGTCCGCAGGCGGGGAGATCAGGGAGTCGGCCACGCGGCTCGCCTTCAACATGGCGGATTTCGTGAGTTCCGGAAGTTTCGGGCGGTTCTTCAACGGCAGGAGCACCTTCGACATCTCCAACGACGATTTTGTCGTCCTCGAACTCGAACACCTCCTGCCGAAGAAGTCCCTTTTCAAGGTCGTCACCCTCCAGGTGATCAACGCCGTTACGATGGACCTCTATCTTTCCGACCGGTCGGACCGGCGCCTGGTCTGCTTCGATGAGGCGTGGCAGTTCCTGGGCGAGAGCTCGACCCTCAAGCAGGTGATTGAAGAGGGGTACCGGCGGGCGCGCAAGTACCACGGCTCGTTCACCATCTGCCTCCAGTCGATCCTCGACACTCTCCGTTTCGGTGCGGTCGGCAACGTCATCCGGGAGAACTCCGCCTTCAAGTTCTTCCTGGAGTCGCCGGCCTTCGAGGAGGCGAAGAACCAGGGGGTCCTGGATTATGACGACTTCACCATGCAGATTCTCAAGTCGACGAAGAGCCTGAAGCCGAAATACTCCGAGATCTTCATGGACACGCCGCTCGGGATCGGCGTCGGCAGGCTCACAGTCGATCCCTTCTCCTATTATGCCTTCACCTCGGACGGCGAGGAGATCGCGGAAATCGACCGGATGGTACTCACAGGGATGAACTATGAAGATGCAATCAGGGCAATGGTCAGAAAATATCGCGGCAATTAGCCTTCTCCTCACCGTCATGGCAGGGAGCGCCTCCGCAGCGAGTGTGGATGCCGGTAAAACGGCCGGAGCGACGGCTGCGCAAACAGCACTGACCCGTTTCGGCAGTAGGGACACTTCCAACCTGAACATCTCCCAGCCGTTGACGAGCCCGACGAAGCTGATGCAGACGGTGGACGGCTCAACGAGCTTCCAGGCGAACATAACGTCGCCGGCGTCGGCCAAGTTCCTGGAGGTCTTCATCCAGCCCGGTGGGGCCGGCGACCTCCAGAAGGTCATCATTAGCCAGGACCTCAACACCGATGGGACGTTCGATAACGTCTACACCCTCCCGAGGCCGGTTTCCGGGGTATGCGGCAACGGCTACATTTCCTGCAATCAGGGGACATGGACCAACTGCCAGTACTTCAAATGGGCGGCCGGTGCTGACGGGAAGATAGCGGACGTTTCCGCATCAATCACCGATCTGGGCGGATGCTACTGCATCAATCAGAGTTGCGGCAGCAACCTCGTCTGGTCGAACAGCTCCGTGATCCTCCAGGACCTTGGGGGTGGGATCGTCAACGCCATCCACAATGGCGATACGGCGTTCACCATCACCAACGTGAGTTACGACCTCACGACTATCGACTACTTCGGCCGGGTTACGGGGAGCGCAACCACCGCCACCGGTTCGGTCGCCTCCCTCGTTTCATCACCCACGGTCAGCACCCTCACCGGGTACTACACCAACTGGGGAGGGCTTACCAGCGCACGAGACAACGCCGCTATTGCCCAGGCTACCGATCCCCAAAGCCTCTACTACCTCATCGCGAATTCCGGGGCCGCCACCCAGGCAAGCGGAAAAATGAGCGCCTGCACCATGACTCGAAACAGCTCGGTGCAGACCACCACCCGGACGGTCAACGATTCGGGGAGCAGCCAGGCCTGCACCGATCACCTGATCTTTATCCAGGTCCATAAGGTCAGCGATTCCGAGTACCAGATGCAGTACGTAGACACCGGCCCTGGGGGATTGGGAACGGCTCACGCCAACTGCGGCGACAATCCTGGCGGCAATGGCTGGCATACCATAAAGGACGTAGTCCTCTCACCGCCCGACCCGAACAAGCTGGAAAAGATGATGCAGGCGAATCTGACCCTCTCCAACATCCAAGGCCCGGGCTGTTCCTCCGGCTCCGGCTCGGTGGACGGGATAGTCAACGGTTTCGACACCTCTATCCAGACCAGCACAGTGTGTCCGGCTTCCGGCGCACAATTCCCGACGTTTAACTGGAGCTACTACTTCCAGATCAAGACAGACCAGTACACGGAAGGGGTGGATGACCAGTGCACCACCCTTGAAAACGACTCCACGTGCCGGCTGCAGAGCGAGACTGTGGACGGAGTCCAGACTTTCTCGAATTTCAATTCCACCGGCCTTACTCCTCTCCCGAGCTGCCGGAAGTTCACCGGCCAGGTCGGGACCAATACCATCTGCCGCGACTGGTGGCAGAAGAAGCGCACCTATGTCTGCGGCAGCCAGGCGTATGACTTCTCCGCGATCGGGACCAGGTTCGGTACCGTCGTTACCTCAGCCACCGATAACACCAGCAGCCTCGACTTCCAGGACAAGATGCTCACGGCCGGTGGCTGGACCTCCGCAAGCGGAAGCATAGCACTTCCTGGACGAGACCCGTCAGCAACCTGCGAGCAGGCGTGCAAGACCAGAATCCCGAAGAACGACACCCAGGTGACGGTTTCAGGAGACGTAACGATGATGCGGAATCCCGCTACCTCCTATGACTTTTTCTACAGGGTGTGCGACCAGAACAACCACTGTCCTGCCGGCACCGGTGAAGAGATCGTCAAGAACTGCCAGTGCATCAACGAGTTCGCCGAGGCGGCAACGATCATCCAGACGCTCCGGGTGGCGGGGAAAGACACCATCTGCAGCACCGGCAACAAGAAACCTTTGTAGGTCGAGGTACGACAGCATGATTTTCCGATTCCTTTACGCCGTCATCTATTCAGCTCTGGTTGTGATCCTGACCGGCATCCCGCAGACGGCCCTTGCCGTCAGCTGCCAGGATACGATCAACCCGAATACTTCGATCCGCTACATCGACGCCCTTGCCGCCATCTTCGGATACAACGGTAAAACCTATGCCATTGCCAAGTCAGCGACCGGTGACACTTCTGACGCGGCAACTTTTTTCGATTTTTCGGCCAACATCACCCGCGCCTATTCCATGACCGGCGACAATACCGGATCTCTGAAAAATCTCCTCTCCCTCGGCCAGTACGGTGCAGCCATACCGGTGAGGATAGACAGCGCCGACACCCAGAAATTCATCCTGTCCATATACGGCAAGTACCTGGGGAGCACCTACATCGACGCCTGGAAGGAGTTTGGCGCCGGTGAGTTCACCGCCTTGGACGGAACCGCTCTCTCCTACACCAATTGGGCATCGGCTGCCTATACCGGTCCGGATCCGCAGGCGGTCGTCATGGGGGCCGATGGGAAATGGACAAGCGGGGTGGACGGGGTAAGAACCACCCAGATCGTGCAGTTCGACGGGGTTCTCGATTGCGCCGTATTGATGCCATCTCCCTCTTCGCCACTGCCGGGAACCGGCTCAGGGAGCGGTTCGACCACGACCCAACCTCCCGGGCCCGATCTGACAAAACCTGTCTGTGGCCAGGACCTCAATGGTAACGGTTATGCGGGTGACCCGGGTGAAACTGCCAACTGTCTCCAGACGGCCCAGGGCTTGCTCTGTCCCGTGGGCGCGGTCAACTGCGTGGAGAGCTATTCCGCTCCTGTCTGTCCGACGGGCTCGACCCTGAAAACGTCGCGGGACATGTGCCAGGCGGACGCCGCCGTCACATGCGGAGCCGGCTATACCTACGATGCATCGATAGACAAATGTGTGGAGCCGGTCACCTGCCCGGACGGCGGCACCTTCAATGCGGTCACCGATCAATGCGAAAAGCTGGTGCTGAACGAGTGCCCCAGCGGATACACTTATGACAGCACCCTGGATGTCTGCCGAAAGAGCGCGGATTGCGCTGGAGGGACGCTGAACCCGACAAAGGACCGCTGCGAGATTCCTCCCACCTGGGTCTGTCCGACCGGCTTTTCATACAATGCGACCAGCGGGAAATGCGAGGCAAGCCCGTATTGTCCTGCCGGAACTACCTACAACACGACCCGTGACCGGTGCGAAGCGCCACTTGGCAGCTGCCCTGCCGGCTACACCTACAATATGGTTCTCGATAAATGCACGGTTGCCGTGAACTGCCCGGCAGGGGGAAGTCTCAACGGGACCACGGACAAATGCGAGATAACCAGTTCCATCTCGTGCCCTTCCGGGACAACCTATAACGCGGCCACCGGCAAGTGCGAATCTACCCCCACGTGCGCCTTGCCGGGAGCATACAGCCCGACCTACGATCTCTGTCTCACCCCTTCTACCGGGGCCATCTGCCCATCAGGTTATACCTACAGTTCAACCTACGGGACCTGCATCGCCAGCCCCTCCTGTGTTGGCGGAACCTACAGTAACGCCAACAATCGGTGCGAGGCCACCCCTTCGTACAGCTGTCCCGACGCCAGCTACACCTACAACGCCGGTGCCGGCCGCTGTGAAAAGGCGCCCGTCTGCAGCCAGGGGAGCTATAACGCCACCTACAATGTCTGTCTCCAGAGCATTATCCATACCTGTCCGTCCGGCTACAGCTACAACTCGACAACCGGCCGGTGCGAAATGGCGCCCACGTGTCCCTCGGGCACAACGTTCAACAGTATCACGAACCGTTGCGAAGCGTCGGCGACTTCGATCACCGGGTATACCCAGCCCATAACGGGAAAAACGGAGATCATCAAGTACAAGGCAAGAGGGGATACGAGCACCGGAATTACCCAGTACTCCACATCACCGCCGGCTCTCGACAGTCTGAGTTTCGACTTCATCCTCCAGAACGGTCAGGTAGTGCTCAAACAGGAGTGCGCCTGGGGTGGATCAGGCAACTGCGGCTGCCCCAGGCCCCATTGGAACGGCTGGTGCAGGGCGGGTACGGATTTGAACCAGAGCACAAGCGGGAATACGCTGACTGTTACGGCAACCATTTATGACTGGGGTACCGACTGGAATTCGCCTTATTGCGCATCCGGCTACACCTTAACCGATGACGGCAACGGAGGTTATTACTGCGCCGGATGCCCGGTGACTGATACCTACTATGATTATGACCTGTATCAATGGGTTACGTATACCTATTACAACTGCAGCGACACGGTCTATTACCCGACTTACAAGGCCTACACGACAGGAGCGGCGGCAAGCGCAGCTCTCTCCGAGTTCGTTTCATGCCCTGCCGGATATACATTGACGGCTCCGCCAACTACTTCCACATGTACGACGATCGTGAGTCAATGGGGCGTCCAGACGGGGATCACCGACTGCACACAGGCGGGCCTTTATTCCTGTACCGCCCCGGTAAACGCCTGCAGTTCCGGTTTGACACTGTCGGGGACCGTCTGCTACCAGAACCCCACCTGCCCGAATGGCAGCTTCGATTACAGCGCCCATGTCTGTTACGCCGCCTATACCCCTACCTGCCCGGTCGGTACAACCTATGACAGCAGCATAGGCTCCTGCACCCTGGCTCCAACTTGTAGTAACGGCCTTCTCGACGGCAACCGTGACGTCTGCTACCAGAGCGCCAATGCCGGCTGCGCCAGCGGCTATACCCTGTCCGGCTCCATCTGCACGGCAACTCCTTACTGCGCTTCGGGCGGGACCCTGGACGGCTCCATAGATTACTGCAAGACCGCGCCAACCTGGAACTGCCCCGCCGGTTATTCCTACAGCGCCACGTATGGCCAGTGCTATCAGACTGCCAACTGCGGCGCCGGCTCCCTGAACGGCTCCCTCGACGTCTGCCAGCAGTCTTACTCACGCACCTGTCCGTCCGGGTACGCGCTGAACGGGACCACCTGCCAGGCCACTCCTTCGTGTCCCACCGGAGGAAGCTACAATGCGTCCCTCGATCTCTGCGACGGCGGCTCGAACGTCTGCAGTTCTCCGCTCATTCTCGATCCAGCCGTCGACAAATGCTACCAGGCTGCAAGCTGTTCCGGAGGAACGCTCAACGCCACAACGGACAAGTGCGAGGCGGCGGCCACGGTGAATTGCGGTTCCTGGATGTGGGACGGTACGGCCCAAGTCTGTTATTCCCCGCCCCTTTGCAACCAGGGCGCGTACGATGCCACGGCAAACGAATGCCGGGCCACGGTTACCAAGGATTGCGGTACCTACGGCTGGTCATCGGCGCAAGGCAAATGTACCTGGCAGATCGTCTGCCCTAAAGACGGCGGTTATTCTCTCAGCAGCACCGTCGCCTACTCTCCCACCCTCGACAAATGTGTTTCAGACGCACAGCATGATTGCTCTGCGGGTACCACCTACAACGGGCTTCCCATCGAGAAATGCGAGGCGGTCCCGATCTGTACTGGCGACGGCATCTACAACACGACGGTCCACAGTTGCTTCCTCGGGTTGAACACCTGTCCATTGGGAACACAATACTCATGCATGAGCAACAACGGGACGATGCAATGCTCTCCCAACCCATGCTTCACCGCCGGTACGAGCGGCACCGAGCAGACGACCACCATGGATGAATCGATGATGCAGAATGACGGCCAGCGCGATCAGAACGGGAACTGCCTCGACCAGCTATACGTCTTCAACGGCAAGGCATCCCGCTGCCGGCCGCCGGGGCTCACCGTCGGTTACATCAATGATTGCTGCCAGAGCGACAGTGTCGGTTCGGACGACATGGGGAGCAACATCTCCATGGTGGCCAATGGCATCCAGACTGCTTACGAAATCGGGCAAGTTGCCTACTACTCGAATCTGGTTACGAGCGGGGCGGCCACGCTGACACCACTGGTCGGCACGACATCTGTGGGCATTGTAACGGCAACCGGCACGACCACGGTCAGCGGCGCCGTTGCCACTGGTGTCTCCGCTGCGGCGGCAAGCGGATCCACCGGAGCCGCGGCCATCGGTTCGGCCATGGAAGCGTATGTCGGCGCTCTGCTGAATCCCGCCACCATCGCCGTTGCCATCGTCGTCATGGTGGTGATGAAGGTCCTCATGGGGAGCGGCTGCGATCAGGGTGACATCCAGACCGGGATGCAGGCCGCATCCAAGGACTGCCACTACATAGGAGACTACTGCGAGAAGAAGTGGCCGTTGGTTGGCTGCGTCCAGAAGGCGAAGAGCTACTGCTGCTTCAATACCAAGATGGCGCGGATCATCCACGAGCAGGGACGGCCGCAACTCGTGTCTTTCGGGACGGACGGCGGCTGGGGGGTGCCGAGCGCACCCAATTGCCGGGGCTTCACCCCGGACGAATTCCAGTCGCTCGATTTCTCCCGCATTGATCTCTCGGAATACTTCGGCGACATCCAGAAGGATCTCGACACGAAGATCCAGGGAGCGCAGACGACGATCCAGAACAGGGTGAAACAGCAGTACGGGGCAACAACGGGGGCAACGCCATGAAGAGGCTGTGCATCGCAATGATGGCCATGCTTATAGCCTCTGCGGCTCACGCCAAAGTCCTGGGGACTGTCGGGTTGACATATGCGATTGCCGAGAAGGACGCCCTTGCCGAGATCGAGCAGAAGGCGAAGGGGATCGACTGGAGCAAGGTGGTAACGAGGAAATCCATCGAGGAGTATGACGGCCCGGCAGACCGTACAAGCCTTCCCCGCGCCACCAGGGACAGGAGTTTTTCGGTGGACATGACCTACACCCTGGAGACGGACATCCCGGATGGCAAGGGAGGGGTTCTCTATCCGAAAGGCTACACCTTCAATCCCCTCGACTACGTCGCCTTCGCCAGGACCATCGTCGTCATCAACGGGAACGATCCGGAGCAGGTGAAATGGTTTGCCGCATCGGGATACAAGGGGCGCATCGACGTGATGTGCCTTCTCACCGAGGGCCCCTACCGGAGCCTGGGGAAGAAGCTCGACATTCCCCTGTTCTACGCGGACAGCACGATCATCGAGAGACTGGGGCTTTCGGCGCTCCCCTCGGTCGTGAGGCAGGAAGGAAAGGTCATGGTAGTCCATGAGCACGCAGTTCATCAGGCTTCCGGGAAACGGGGAGAACCATGAAAACGAAAAGCAGCATATGGGTCTTGTTTGTCGTGGCGGCATCCTTCTGGTTGATTGCCGCAGTTGCTCATGCCGGCGTCGCCTGCAAGGGGACGCCGATCAATCCTGTAACGGATATCTGCTGGCAGTGCATGTTCCCGGCGCAGATCGGGAGTGTTTCCTTCGGCATGGGTCAGGAGTCGGCGCCAGGGAACATCACCACCCCTGCCTGTGTCTGCCCGGACAGCAAGCAGGGGATCATCGCGGGTGTTTCAGTCGCCTTCTGGGAGCACGCCCGGATGATCGAGACGGTAAAGGACCCGTACTGCTTCCCGATCCTGGGGGCCGGCATGGACAACCCGAAGCCCGGCTTCTCCTCCGGAACGTCCCGGGGGCCAGGTCACAGCGACAATGAGTATTCGTTCCAGCAGGCGCACTACTATACCTTTCCTGCCTGGTCGATCCTGAAGCTCTTCATGGATTTCCCCTGTGCCGAGCAGGGGGGCTTCGATCTCGCCTACATGACCGAGGTGGACCCCATGTGGAACGACGACAGCCTTTCTTTCATCATCAACCCGGAGGCGCTCCTCTTCGCCAATCCCGTTTCCCAGGTAGCCTGCGTGGCGGACAGCGTGGCGGCCACCGTCACCACTCCCGTCGATCCTCTGTTCTGGTGCATGGGGTCGTGGGGGTCGTTCTACCCCTTGACCGGCAGTATGAATTCAAGCGATCCCCTGAGCGTCAACGCCGGCCTCGCCGCGCGCATGCTTTTCAAGTTGGGGCGCGAGTCCCTCCTGTTCGATACCGGCATCAACCAGTGTTCCTCGGCTGGGGTGATCACCCCGATCCTGGTGAAGAGCAACTACCGCCTCCAGATCGTCAAGCCGGTGCGGGGGACAGCCTGCAACCCGATCGGCCGGCCGGCCATGATCTGGGGCTCGGCCAAGAATCCGCCATGGGGGGCGGGCTCCAATTCCCCTGACAATTTTCTCTGGTCAATGACCAGAAGGAGGGTGTGTTGCGTAGGCTACGGGCTCAACTGATCGTCTTCATGTTGCTTGCGACGCCCCTGGCGGCTTCTGCCGCAGTAAAGCAGGGGTACGTCGAAACTCCGGACGCTTGCTACGTCCCCGAGAAAGTCGAGGGGGAAACCGTATCTCTGAAGGCTGTAGGCGCCTGCAACGGAAAGCCCGGCCGGGCGTTCGTCCGGACCGAATGGGAGAAGCTGAAGGTCTTCGTTGAAGGGAAATTCTGGAAAGAGGTGCCGGTCGAGGAGATGACAGTTTCCGACCTCTCTGCAAGCCTGTCGAAGGCCGGCGAGCTGGCGGGGACCCTGACAGTTCCGAGGAACTCCGCGGAGGAGGAGATGAGAGGGGCGGCCGACAAGCTCTATTCCTACTACCGCTCCGATGCATTCCAGGGACGGCTAAGGAGTGAGACGGAAAGAATCAGGAGCCAGGCCTTCGGGGAGAGCTTTGCCAGGTTCTACCCGGACACCGTGGCGGGGGAGGGGAAGGGGAGGCTCGGGAAATCGGAAAGAGTCTACCTCTTCCTCTCCTCGTCAATGCCGCTCGAGACGGTGCGGAACTATGCCGCTTCCGTATCCAGGCTGCGCGACCCCCGGGTGATCATGGTCATGCGCGGGTTCGTCGGCGGAATGACGAAGATCCAGCCGACCATCGACTTCGTGAGCAATGTCCTGAAGGAGGATCCTTCCTGTGCGTTCGCCGATACTGAATGCCGGATGCGGCCGGCGAATCTGGTTGTCGATCCGCTCCTTTTCCGCCGTTACGGCATCGACAGAGTACCGGCGGTCGTCTATGTCCGGGGGATCAGATCCGTCGATGAGGCGCTGAGCGAGGGGGATATGAAGAACACCAGTGTCACGGATAACTACACTGTTTTTGGCGATGCGTCGCTTGATTATGTCCTGGAAATGATCGCACGTGAATCTGGTTTTTCTTCGCTCAGGGACCTTGTGGCACGGAAAGACTAGAACAATTACCCCGCAGTTTCAAGGAGGGATTCGATGTTGGAACTCATAAGAGCGCGATTGAAAGATTTTTTTGCGGCAAACATCTGTAAAGAACCTGAGGTGAAAAATAACAAGCGATCTGGATTCAAAATCAAGAATAGACTAGGCCGCATTCTCACTTTTATAGCGCCACAATTCGAAAAGCGATTTACGCTTTATACAGCAAATACAAGGAATGACCAACTGGTTGCCAGATATAAGGAGATATGTGAAATCCGAGCAATAACCATTAATACGCTTGAAGAATGTATTGAAATACAATCCAGGACTATTGTTAGTTTCGAAAGAACTGAGGAACTACAGGATGAAACCATACGCCTTTTAAAGAAACATGTCGCACTTAATGAGGTGATGATAGTTCAGCTTATTGACCGTCTGGAGATGGCAAGCCAAAAATACGATGATCCAAAATTAATATACGAAGGGCTGCTTTTCTTAAGAGAAGAACTCCTTATAAAAGGCGATGTTATTGAAGGTGATAGTTGATCAGATGGAGCTGACTGCTCCCTCCTAATGACAATTACAAGAGGTGCTGGTGTGGAAGACATTGAACGAAGCGCTCAACCTGCGGAAGCCCTCGTCCCCGGGACGAAGGTGTCACCTGAACCGGGGAGAAATCTGAAGAGCCGGCTTTCCGGCATTGGCCTGTGCCTCCTCGTATCACTGTCGACATCGGCCGTCACCCTGTTCGCCTACGACCGATGGTGCGCGCAGAAGATCGTGGCGGTCGATTTGAAAGGGTACATCACCCTGCAGCGCTACAAGTACAAGGACGGGAAGATCAACGACGAGGACCTGCGCAAGGCGTTCGACCGGCTGGAGCGGATGATGAACGCCATCCCGAAAAACAGGGTGGCCATCATGGCGGACACGGCGATACGCAATGCCGAGGTCTTCAAACTTGGCCACGAGGAAGAGCTGAAACAGTATGAAGAATTACTCCGCAGAACTCTGCAAGGCAATACGCCGGCTCAGGAACCATAGGCGGCTCTGTGTGGTGATCCTGGCCGCAGTCGTGGCGGGCACGGTGATTCCGCGCCATATCGGTATCATCCTCACCCCGTCCCTCGACCACCGGATCTTCTGGCTGAGCAGAAACCCGCACCATGTCGGGCGAGGGGACTACGTCCATTTCGTGGATCCGGAACTCGCGAGGAAAGTGGGGAAGCCAGATACCCCCGACATCTTCAAGCGCATCCGGTGCGACGAGGGGGATATCCTGACTGTGGACGCGGCGAAACGCTTTTTTTGCAACGGCGAATTCCTCGGGGCCGCAAAGGACTATTCGCGCAAGGGTGAGAAGATGCAGTATTTCACGTTCAACGGGAAGATTCCCCCCGGGTTCATGTTCGTCATGGGGGAGCACCGGGACAGCTACGATTCCCGGTACTTCGGACTCAAAGACAAGAGCCGGGTCCGGTCCAGACTCTATCCCATTTTTTGAGAGGAAAGCGCCATGCCCATCGAGAAACTGAATCCCCTGCACTACATGAACTCCGCCGACTACACCGGGAGATGGCAGCATCTGTTCGCCACTGCCCTGTACGGTTTCTGGGGGAGGTTCTTCTTCGTTTCCCTGGTCGCACTGGCCTTCTGGGTCGGGGTGCGACAGAGAAACCCGACGCTCGCCGCCGTCTGCCTCTTCCTGGCGGCGGTCGTGGCGTACGGCGGCGGCGTACTTAACCTGGTCAGGTCCCTGATCTGAGAGGAGGAAACAGATGTCACGCAACAGCGGCAGCAACAACACCCCCGACATGATGCCGATCCCCCAGGGGAGCGAGATCCACCCGCGGGGGCTCCTGGAGGCGATCTCCTACATCGACCAGAACTACGCGAACGAGCTGGGGGGGTGCATGATCCACGCCCGGTTCCTTACCACGAAACAGCGGCTGGAGTTCATGGAGGTTGGCTTCCGGAGCGCCTTCGCCTCCGGCCTCGTCACGGCGCTTCTCACGCCGGTCGCCATCGGAGTGATCGAGCGGTACATACCGATGTTCGGGGATACCGATCCGTCTCTTTTCGACAAGTTCAGTGCCTTCCTCCTTGCCCTCGGGTTTTCCCTGGGGTACGCAATCTTCATGGCCAAGACCGCCACCTGCTACATCGGCAGGTACACCAGGGCGATGATCCTGAACCTCCTAGGGGGGATGGCGTTCGGGGCGATTCTCAAGGCGATTGTCGCCTTCATCGCCTTCCACTTCATCTATTTCAAGGTCCTTTCCGATGACCATGTGGCGTGGACCGTGTCGAAGCTCTACCATGCCCGGCTGTCGGAGAAGACGGTCGCCGGCATCTTCAACTGGGTACAGGGCTTCAAGACTGTTTTTCTCACCTCGGCGTATTTCATCCTCGTTACCACCGCCATTTTCCTCATGATCCCCCTGATCGCCATGCTCTTCGCCCACTACCGGAACAAGAAACTGATCGCTGCCGGATTCGTCAACGTCGAATCAAACGAAATGTGAACCCCATGAAAACGAAATCCGTCATTTTCACATCGCTCCTTCTGGTCATTCTCATTCCCTCCGCCGCGCTGGCTGTGGATTTCGACTACTATGTCTACGGCGGGTTCGATGCCGTGGTCAACGCCTTCAACAAGCTGGCCCTGGTGTTCGGGGACAACGGGTACATGTCCTTCTATGCGTTCTCCATCGCTGCAGGGATCTTCTTCGGCTGCGTCACCATTGCCGCCAGAATCCTCGGGGCGGGGAGCGGCTCCCCCATGTCATGGATAGTCCCCGCCCTGGTAGGGATCGGCATCTATCTCTCCCTGGCGGTCCCGAAGGGGACCCTTCATATCTACGATCCGGTCTACAATAAGAACCAGGCGATCGGGGGGATTCCTGCCGGGGTGGTGGCGGTGGCCGGCATCCTGAACTCCGTGGAAAGGGGGCTGGTGGATATCGTCACTACCGCGGGCGATCCCCTGGGTTACCAGAGCCAGGCCGGGGGAAAAGGCTTCCTCGGGCTCTACCAGATCACGAGCCTCCCCTTGTCGGCGGTCAACAGCAACATCGACACCTCCATGCGCAACTACATCAAGGATTGCGTCGCATACGAGATCATGCGCCCGGGGACGACGCTGACCGTCGATGCCCTGCGGAAAACCTCCATCGACTTCGCACCCCTTCTTGCTCAGGCGCAGAACCCTTCGGTCTATACCGTCTATTACGACTCGACCACGCCGAACGGGCAGTCCATGACCTGTACCGATGCCTGGACGAACATCAGCGCCCAGCTCACGCCGGACAACCTGAAGAACAATATTTCGGCCGTCTGCTCGGCCCTTGGCTATGACCCCACGGATGCAGCGTCGCTCACTCAGTGCAAGACGGTGCTGAACAACGTCAATACGGGCGCCGGCCTCGGCGCGGCATCCATCGATGATTTCGTAAAGCAGGCGTACATCTCCCAGCGACTCGATGAGATCTTCCGGAGCGGCAACGCGACGGGAGCCACCAACTACCAGTTCCTGCTGAATGCTTCGGGGTCGATGAAGGCCGCCAACGAATGGCTGCCGGTCCTGAGAGCGGTCCTTACGGCGGTAGCGGTCGGCCTGATCCCGTTCCTTGCTCTGTTCATCCCGACTCCCATCATCGGCAAGGCGGTCGGAGCGATCTTCGGGTTCTTCGTCTGGCTGACAGCATGGGGCGTGGTTGACGCGATCATCCATCAGTTCGCCATCGACTATGCGAACAGCACCTACCAGCTCGTGCGCCAGAACAATCTGGGGATGGACGCCTTTTACTTCTTCCCCGACCAGACCACGAAAATCCTCGGCATGTTCGGGACGCTGCGGATGAGCGGCATGATGCTGGCCACGGTCCTGACGGGGATGCTCGTCAAGTTCGGCGGGCACGCCATGGCGATGATGGCCGGTTCCCTTTCCGGGCAGGTCCAGTCGGCCGGCACCCGTTCGGCGCATGAGGTGGAGGACCCGGCCGGCAGAGCTTCCTCGATTCAGAGGAACTCTTCGGCGATGCCGACCCAGGCGTGGGGGAACGAGCACAGCTTCTGGGCCAGGGGGAACCAGTCCTATCTCGACATGACATCCAAGACGATGGCCTCCAACGACATGATTGGAAGTTTCGGGATGGACGGGGCGGCCCGGATGATGGCCGATGGCAACATCGGGAAGACGGTCGGCTTTGGCGGCAAGGGGGCAGCGATGCGTGAGGCGGGGCTGGACAGGTCCTTCGGCCTCAGCATTTTTGACGCGAAAGCGGGGATGGCGCAATCCGGGGCGCTCCGTGACGTCATCGGCCAGAACTATGGAGGCGACCTGAACGCCCACGCGCAGATGAAAGTCGCGAACGACGCCGCTCTGGGGAGGGTCTTCGGGAATGCCGACAATTACAAGGATTTCCTGGAAAAGAATCTCGACAAGAATGTCGGTCAGATAGACGGCGAATTGAAAGCCTATGACGGAGCCCAGGCGCTCGGCTTCCAGGGGAACTGGCGTCAGTTCAACGCATTTCGCTCCGAGATGCAGGGCCTCGGGGACTATACTAACGCCGCCGCGGTAAACCAGGTGGCGTCGAGATACGGACTCAGCTCCGGCCAGGCGCTGCAGATGAAGGCGCAATTCCAGAATGCGAAGCAGATTTCTGAATCCAGCGAGATGTCCGGCAAAATGGGTGGGGCGATCAGCGCCGGCACCGAGATGGGGAAGGTCGTTGCCGCTGAAAGCGCCGGGAAGGTCCAGGGGATTTACATGTCCGGGGGGTACGATCACTTCCAGACCATGGCTTCCCATGACGTGACCGGAAAGAGTGCGAGGTATGACCTAGTCAGGGGGACGACCGACCAGATGGTCGACAGGATCGCACCTCAGCTGAAGAACGATCCGGAGATGTTCCGGGACGGGAAGCTTACCGACAAGGGGTTCGCCCAGATGCAGAAGTCGATGGAGGGGCAGAACATCACCTTTACGACGGCGGACGGCAGACAGTCGATGAATGTAGGGATGGACGGGAATGTGGTGAACTCGACCGAGCAGGGGGTTGTAGCTTCAGGCGACAAGGCCCGGGCCGAGGAGTTAAAGCGGGACCTGAAAGCGGGCGGTTTTGGGAAGAATGCCGTCGCGGAAGTCGACCGGATGATGAAGAGCGGCAAGGGTTTTTCGTATGAGTTCGCCAGGGACAGGAACGGGAAGGTCGAGTCGTTCTCAATCAATCGCGGCGGCGATGTCAATAGAAGGGACATGGCGACCTTCCGGGTCGGACGGGATGCCGAGAGAGTCGACAGGGACGTCAGGACCGTGGACAGGGGGCTTCGTGAAACCGTGGGGAGTTTCATCAAAACCGGGTATGAGCATACGGACCTGAATCTTGTTCGGAGATCTGGTGCCCACGTCGTGAGCGTTGCCGGAGGGAAACCGATGATGGTCAACGGTGACTGGTATTACGGAAAAAATCCCAAGACCGGGAGAATGGAAGTAATCGGAGGTTCCTTCAGCAGTGGGCTTGACAGCTCCGTACTCATGTACGCGAAGGACAGGGAGGGGAACCTCCATTATGCAAAGATGGAAGGGAAGCTCGATACGAAGGGAAACCTGGTCAGTGGGAAAACTACGGAGCTTACCGAGCAGGAATTCGTTCAATCATCTTCTCAAGGCAACGCCGTTGTCAGCACGAGGGGAAGCGGAGGCATCATTGCCAGCATTCATGCCGATGGCGGGGTGAAAGCCGATTATTCATCGAGGCAGGTTTCGGGCATCTCGGTATCTGCTATCGGGGATCATGCTTCATCGTTCGCTTCGCAAGAATTCAAGGAAGGTCGATCGGCTGATGCAGGGGCGGTGGCGACAACGCTCGCAATCGGAAGAAACGCCGTTGGGGAAACCGCGAGTCTCTTCAGTGACGTCGCTACCGTCGCATCTCCCGCACGGGCAGCCGTGGGCAACAGACAGAATATGGAAGCGGCTACAGCAAGGGAAACAGCAAATGCTGAAAGGGAGGCAAGAGTGCGTGTGCAGCAAAACACACAGAGGACGGCGAAAATACTCCAGAATCAGAGCAAGACGTCTTCATTGCCGAAGGGCGGAGGACATCAACCGCTGAAAGGACCAAGGAGGTAGGTAAGGTGAGCAAGATATTACTGGTATCGGACGGGATCATTGTGCTCACGGCTGTTTCAATTGAGGTCTCAGGACTAAAAGAGGAGAACGTTGGCATTGCTGTGACTGAGTACGGGGCAAAGCTCCAGATAGACGGTAATGCTATCTGTCTACCAGTTTCAGTCCTTGATCATCTTGAGCAGGCTGAGGCGACGAACATCCACTTCTACGAGTCGGACCCATATGCGCTCGTTGCTTCGTATAAAGGGAATGTGACGCTGGATCGAGATGAAGTACTAAAAGTGAAAGGAGCCTGGGAATACCAGGCTCCTCATCAAAAGGCTCCGTGATTACCGCTTGAAGCGGTAATACCTTCGGTACAACCAGCCGGGTCCAAGAAGGTCGGAAGTAGTCAGGACCGGCCACTTGTCGGTGCTCGTGAATCCGTACTTTAGAAGGGGCAGAAGCCGTTGGCCTTTCAGGGAAGCGGAATATAGTCGGACAGGCACTCTATCGAAAATCATGAAGAAAAGAGTGAACGAGGAAACGTATCCTACGCACCCCCAGAATACCTTGGGGAGAAATACTCCTACGATACCACCGGCAAGAAGGCAGGGAAGGACGGTCAAGAAAACGGAAATCATGAACGCATACATTCTTCTAGTCATTTTTCAGGCCCCTCCTCTCTGAAGGTCTGGTCTCGATATGACTACTTTGAGCAGATTCAGTTTGTTTGTCAATAGAAAATGCGGAAAAAATGCAATTATTACAGCTTATTATGCTCACTCAGTCTTACCAGGACAGAGTGAGTCATTTTGAGGACCGGCTATGAGAGATCAGGACACCATCATAACGAGAGGGAGAGGTATGGAGACCAAGAAACGGATCACCGAGAAGTACGAGCTCACTCCGGTTCTTCGCCAGACCGTCTTCAATGGGCTGGATGTGCGGTGCTGCTGCGGCAACCGGATAGCGGACACGTACTACTTCTTTCTTGCGACGCATCGGGAGACTGGGGAGAAGCGTGGACTCTACGCCGGCAGCGACTGTTCCCTGCAGCTTATCAGGTTGGCTGGCCTGAAACCGCTTCCCCTGTTCGACCTATTCGGGAGAGGGAACAGGAAATGGTGCTCCACCATGTCTCCTCTGAGCCGCGATCTGTACGTCGCCATAAATTTTCTGGTCTCTTCATGGGGAGGGCGGCTCAAGCCTGACGGAAGGCTGGTCGGGTATCTGCTGCGACTGGCCGCGGGGCCTGACATCCCGGCTCTCGCTGAGGTACTGAAGGGGTTTGCGCAGATCCTCGCCAAGGATCGGGCGGGTAGGTCACTTGTCCGGATCGTGGCGGGACTGCGTGAGCGCAACCCAAGTATGCCCTGGTACGACTTCGGCCCTTTGGCGGCAGCGTTCCGCGAGTGCTTTGGAACGGATCAGCTGATTTTTGGCAGGAGCATCAGGTAGATGCGGTGGCAGTACCACAAACTGACGACGGGGGCCGCGATCTATGCGGTAACAGGCGGGTACGTCCCAACCCTCATGGCGATGCTCGGCTCGATCATGCCGGATCTTCTGGAGATGGGGATTGTCCGACATCGGACCGCCACGCACTGGCCGCCACCCTGGTTCGTTCTGGGCGTCGGCGCCTACGGGACATGCTGGCTATTCCCGAACATCTGGCTGTATCTCTCATTCTTTATCTTTACCGGCGCGCTCTTTCACCTGGTTGAGGACTATCTGAGCGTAACGGGAATCCCGTTCCGGTCCCCGGGTAGTCCCCGGAGGGGCGCAGGACTGTACGTCACCGGGGCCATGTCGGAAGCCCTTCTGGCCCTGTCTGCTACGGGGCTTTTCCTCATCTCCGCTTGGGACCGCGGGTTCTTTGCTACCGGGCACGCCATGCAGGAGTTTGCGAAAGTGAAGAAGCTGTCAGCCCTGTTTTGGAGGTAAGCTGATACATGATCGACAAGAAAGCCCTGGAGATCGCCCTCCAGACCAATTCGCTGGTCTTGGTGCAGAAGTGCCTGCATGCCCGCAATCTCTGCCTCTACCGGCATTCCGTATTGACCGCTGAGATTGCATGGGACATTGTGGTCGGTGCCACCGGGCACTTCAACTTCTCTGCCGCCGAAGTGTACCTGGCAGGCATGCTCCATGATGTTGGCAAGCTCTTTGTCCAGGACAGAATCCTAGACAAACGGTATCCACTTACAGAAAGGGAATGGGAGGTCATGGAGAAGCACCCCGCCTGGGGCCATGATTACGTTCAGGGAACGGTATTCGAACCGTTCGGAGACGTAATCCTTCGCCATCACAGGCTTCCCGACGGTGCGGGATACCCGAAAGGGCTGGCGCATGAAGAGCTGGACGACCGGGTTCGTCTCATTGCCACAGCAGACAGAATTGCCGCTTTCCTCGAGGACCGTCCGTATCGCCGGCGCATCTCGAACCACGCCCTCATCTGCCAGGAGGTGAGGGGGGTAGCGGGGACATATTTCGATGGTGAAAAAGCAGAGGCCGTTATTGCGGCGGTGCTGGGAGCCATTGCCAGGGCGCCCTGGACAGCTCTGGACAGGGAACAGTTTCCCGGAACTGTCGGTGTGTCACCATGAAGGTTACCGAACGGACACTGGTCGACATGTGCCGCAGGATCAACAGCGAGCAGCTCAAGTTCTGGGATTCCGGTCTGAAGGTGGAGCGGCGCGGTGAAGAGTATGTTGTGATGCGTCTCTACAGAAAACCTCAGAATGGAAGGCCAGGCTGCCTGGACCTTTATCGCGGATCTCCACGGGAGGTTAAGGCATTCATCGACGGCTTTGCCCATGCTGCTGAATTTGCAAATAGCGGCGCCATTGGGGGAGCGGAGACTTGAATGAGGGATGGTTATCATTCTTTGTAATTGTTTTCTTGGATTAAGCTCTGTTATCTGTTAAAAAGACAGGAATAAAGCCATCTAATGAGGGAGGTCACAATGCCTACACTGGTCGAACTTGCTTCATCCATCGTCTCTTCTCATGCCGCCACCACGCCGATGACAACTGACGAGCTTCTCCAGGAGATCCAGAAGGTCCACTCGGCGCTGCAGGGTCTTGAAGCGGGCAAGGAGGCGCCTGCTCCCGGGGAAGCAAAGCCTGCCCTGACTGTGAAGCAGGCATTCAAGGCCAATGAGGTGATCTGTATGGTGTGCGGCAAGGGTAAGATGAAGACCCTTACCCGTCACCTGAAGCTGGCTCACGGCATGAAGCCCGGGGAATACCGGAAGCAGTTTGGCATCTCGAGCAGTCAGCCTCTTTCGGCCAAGGCCCTGACTGAAGCACGGCGCAAGATGGCCCAGGAGAGGGGATTGGCTGACAATCTGGCGAAGGCGCGGGAGGTGAGGGCTGCTAAATTGAAGGCCAAGAAAGGTCCTGTCGAGAAAGCTGCTCCTGCAAAGCCTGCCCCAAAGGTCGAGAAAGCCACGCCTGCTAAACCGGTTAAGGCAAAGGCGGCTCCAAAGGTCGGGAAAGCTGCGCCCGCAAAGCCGGCGAAGGCGGCTTCAAAGGTGAAGAAAGCTGCACCGGCAAAACCGGCGAAAGCAAAGGCAACTCCAGAGACCAAGGAGTAATCGGCCTCTTCTGCAGAGAATAAGCCGCTCAGAGAGGGCGGCTTGTTTCTTCAAACCTCCGTCTGCTCTCACCTCTATTATTCAGCATAGTACGTCTAATCTTGGTAGACATACTAACTATGCTGAATAATGTGCTATTCTTATCCTCCAACGATTCTCGCCTGCGAACTAAGCCCGGCGTGATCTGCCGCCGCTCTCCAGGACCGGCAGATGCACACCGATACGTGGCGAGGAGGATTCGGATGTGGATGAGAAAGCTGATAAGAACTTTTTAAACCAAACCAATTAATCGTTTGGAGTTTCCGCTGCTTGGGGGAATCCAATTGACATTGGAGGCGAAAAGGTGTATTAAACTGGCGTAATTTCATGGTTTTATGGAGGGTAGAGAAATGGGCTCACTGCCCTTAGAAAATATCGGTTGAACTGAAAGCCGCCTTTGTCTGATTTATGCAGATGGGCGGCTTTCCTTTTTTAATAGTATCCGGAGATAAGCTAACTATGGATAATCGTTTTTTCGAGCAGCCAATCCTCAACTCTCCATACGAATATCCTGCCCGCCACTGGGAACTTGATGCCTCGGGCCAGCCGACCCAGCAGATTCTCGATAAGCGACGCAGGGCAGAATTCATCACTCCGATTCCCAAACCAAAAAAGCGGAAGGGGACAGCCGCTGACCAGCAGAACCTGCTTTTTGAAGATGGCAAGGGGCTCTCTACACAGCAGCAACAGTACGATCCCACCTCGATTATCAACGCTCTTCGTATCCAAGTAGACAAGTGGCGCAGCATCCCGAACCCGAATGACTGGAAGGTTACGCCGGAAACTGCCCGCTTGCTGCAACATTGGCGGCATCACCAGTTTAACGGCGTCCGACCTTTCTTTTGTCAGGTTGAGGCCGTGGAAGCCGCCATCTGGCTGACCGAGGTCGCTCCGAATCTCGGTAAAACCGGGGAGGGTTTCCTCGAACATCTGGCCAACGCCAATAACGATGCGAACCCTGAGTTGATGCGTCTGGCGCTGAAGCTGGCGACCGGTGCCGGCAAGACTACCGTCATGGCCATGCTAATCGCCTGGCAGACCATCAATGCGGTACGCAAGCCTTCCAGCAAGCGTTTCACGCGAGGATTTCTCATTGTCGCCCCCGGCTTGACCATCCGCGACCGTCTGCGGGTACTGCAGCCAAACGATCCGGACAGCTATTACCAGAGCCGGGAGATTGTACCCAGTGACATGCTGACCGACCTTGAACGGGCAAAGATCGTCATTACCAATTACCATGCCTTCAAGCTGCGGGAGCGAATGGAACTCTCCAAGGGCGGTCGCCTGCTCCTCCAGGGGCGTGGTGGCGAAGAGCTCAACACGCTGGAAACCGAAGGGCAGATGCTCCAGCGTGTGATGCCGGATCTGATGGGTCTAAAGAATGTTATGGTGCTGAACGATGAGGCCCACCACTGTTATCGTGAAAAGCCCAACCATGAAGACGAAGATGACAACCTGACAGGTGATGACAAGAAGGAAGCGGAAAAGAACAATGAGGCCGCCCGCCTCTGGATCTCCGGCCTGGAAGTCGTCAACCGCAAGCTGGGACTTAACCGCGTAATCGACCTGTCGGCGACCCCATTCTTCTTGCGTGGCTCAGGCTATGCCGAAGGGACCCTCTTCCCCTGGACCATGAGCGACTTCTCGCTGATGGACGCCATCGAATGCGGCATCGTCAAGCTTCCGCGCGTGCCGGTGGCTGACAACATCCCAGGCGGCGAAATGCCGAAGTTCCGCAATCTGTGGGAGCATATCCGCAAACGAATGCCGAAGAAAGGCCGTGGCAAGGCCAATGCGCTTGACCCCCTGAGTATTCCCGTGGAACTCCAGACCGCCCTGGAAGCCCTATATGGTCACTACGAGAAAACCTACCACCTCTGGCAGCAGAGCGGCATAATGGTACCTCCCTGCTTTATTGTCGTCTGCAACAATACTTCCACCTCCAAGCTGGTTTATGATTACATCTCCGGTTTCCAGAGGGAGAACGAAGACGGCTCAACCACCTTGGAAAATGGCCGACTGGCCTTGTTCCGCAACTTCGACGAACATGGCAACCCGATTGCTCGCCCACGTACGCTGCTGATCGACAGCGAGCAACTGGAATCCGGCGATGCCCTTGATGACAACTTCCGTAACATGGCTACCGATGAAATCGACCGTTTCCGTCGCGAGATCATCGAACGGACCGGCGACCGCCGCCAGGCCGAGAACCTCACCGACCAGGAACTGCTACGGGAAGTAATGAACACCGTCGGCAAGAAGGATCGCCTGGGCGAATCAATCCGTTGTGTTGTCTCGGTCTCCATGCTCACCGAGGGCTGGGACACCAACACCGTCACCCATGTTCTCGGTGTTCGAGCCTTTGGCACACAGTTGTTATGCGAGCAGGTCATCGGCCGCGCCCTGCGCCGCCAGTCCTATGACTTGAATGAGGACGGGCTGTTCAACGTGGAGTATGCCGACGTCCTGGGCATCCCCTTCGACTTTACCGCCAAGCCGGTCATTGCCCCTCCACAACCGCCCCGCGAAACCATCCATGTAAAAGCCGTCCGGCCGGACCGTGACTCCCTCGAAATCCAGTTCCCACGCGTAGCAGGCTACCGGGTGGAATTGCCCGAGGAGCGTCTGACCGCTCAGTTCAACGAGGACTCCGTACTTGAGTTGAATCCGGATATTGTCGGCCCCTCAATTACCCAAAACTCGGGCATTATCGGCGAATCCGTCAATCTCAGTCTTACGCATCTGGGCGACATGCGTCGATCCACGCTGCTGTTCCATGTCACCCAGCGGCTGCTCTACACCAAATGGCGCGATCCAGGCGAGGAGGCCAAGCTCCATCTCTTTGGTCAGCTTAAGCGGATTACCAAGGAATGGCTGGATAGCTGCCTGGTCTGCACAGGGGGCACCTATCCGGCGCAGCTTATGTATCAGGAACTGGCCGACATGGCCTGTGAGCGGATCACTGCTGGCATTACCCGTGCTCTTGTTGGTGAGAGACCCATCAAGGCCGTGCTTGACCCATACAATCCAACCGGCTCTACCATTCATGTGAATTTCAATACTTCAAAGAAGGATCGATGGGAAACCGATGCCCGCCGCTGTCATATTAACTGGGTCATTCTCGACAGCGATTGGGAAGCCGAGTTCTGCCGTGTGGCGGAGGCACATCCAAAGGTCATGGCATACGTCAAGAACCACAATCTAGGTCTTGAAGTGCCGTATCGATATGGATCCGAGACTCGCCGATACCTCCCTGATTTCATTGTGCTGGTGGACGATGGCAAAGGAGAAGACGATCTGCTTCACTTGATCGTCGAGATCAAAGGCTACCGCCGTGAGGACGCCAAGGAGAAGAAGTCCACCATGGAGAACTACTGGGTGCCGGGGGTCAACAACCAGGGCAGTTATGGCCGCTGGGCCTTTGCCGAGTTCACCGAGGTCTACCGAATCGAAACCGATTTCGAGGCCAGGGTCGAAGCTGAATTCAACAAGATGATCGACCAAACGATAGCCACCGAGACTGGAGGGAAGACATCACATGTTTGATACGACTAAGGAAGACCTTAAAGATATCCTGCACGAAGTAGACAAAGGAAGGTTGCAGCTTCCCGATTTCCAGCGCGATTACGTTTGGGGGGATGACGACGTCAGAAGCCTGATCGCCTCAATAGCCAAAGGATTTCCCGTCGGAGCACTGCTTACGCTTGAAAACGGTGGTGACGTGAAGTTCAAACCACGCCTCCTGGCAGGTGTTCCACAGAAGGATATTCTACCTAACGAATTGTTACTAGATGGCCAGCAGCGAATGACCTCTCTTTACCAGTCAATGTTCGCTAAGACTCCAGTTCGCACCAAGACCCCGCGCGACACTACGATTGATCGTTATTACTATTTGGACATCAAGATGGCAGTGGAAAGTTCCGCTGAGTTGGAAAATGCTATTGTCGGAGTCCCAGCCGACAAGATCAAACGGACAAATTTTGGAAAAGATATCGAGCTTGATCTCTCGACACGTGAAGCTGAGTTCGAAAAGGATATGTTCCCTCTGAACTACGTTTTTGACAGCAGAGACTGGTTTTATGATTGGCGTGACTATTGGCGTGCTCGCAACCGGGACGTAACTGCGTTGGATAAAAGCTTTGTGAAAGGTACCATCGAAGCCATTGAACGTTACAAAATGCCCATCATTCGATTGGATCGAAGCAATAACCGGGAAGCTATCTGTCTGGTATTCGAAAAGGTCAATGTAGGCGGAAAGAAACTCGATGCGTTCGAATTGGTGACCGCCATCTATGCGGCTGACCACTTCGATTTACGCGAGGATTGGAGCGGATCACATGGTACTCCTCAGATTGGTCGCCGGGCCAAAATGATCGGCTCACCGAACCGCCGCGACGTTCTGAGTCAGGTTGCAAATACTGATTTTCTGCAAAGTTGTACGTTGCTACACACGCGTGAGGTTCGACTTGCCAAGGAGGCTGAAGGGTTCAAGGGCAAAGAAGCGCCTAAAATCAGTTGCAACCGTGAATCCCTTCTTGGTTTACCTTTGCATGCGTACCGCAAGCATGCCGATTCGGTTGAACAAGGTTTTATAGAAGCAGGTGGATTCCTCAATGAATTGAAGATTATTTGGCATAGAGACATCCCGTACCCACCTCAGATCGTTGCCTTGGCCTCTGTATTTGCAATTCTTGGTCAGAATGCTCGTACTGTTGCCTCAAAGCAGAAGCTTGCTCAATGGTTCTGGTCTGTAACATTGGGAGAATTGTATGGGTCCAGTACCGAATCCCGAATAGCCCTTGATGTTCCGGAACTTGTTGAGTGGATTGCCGGTCGTGGTTCGAAGCCGCGTTCACTGGATGAAGCGCTGTTTCAACGTGATCGTTTGAAATCACTACGTTCACGATTATCGGCAGCCTACAAAGGATTACATGCACTCCTGATGCAGCATGGTTGCCGAGATTTCATTAATGGTCGCGGTGCCGATCTGATGACCTTTTTCAACGACAAGATCGACATCCATCATATCTTTCCTCAGGCATGGTGCAAGAAGCAGAGTATTCCACCGAGCGTCTTCAACTCGATCGTCAACAAGACACCCCTTTCCAAGTTGTCGAACATCGCCATTGGTGGCGATGCCCCCTCTGTTTATTTGAAGCGCATTGAAAGCAAACAGGGGCTATCAACTCAAGACTTGGACGATATACTCCGCAGTCACCTGATCGATCCAGTGCATTTACGTACCGATGACTTTACCGCTTTCTTCGATGCGCGTATCAAGGCACTATCATCACTTGTCACAGATGCCATGGGTAAGTCTGTGGTTGAAGAGCATGGTACAAACGAGAAAGAAGTCGAGATTGACGATGTGGATGGGGATGTTTATGAAAATGAGGAGAACCTGTAATGGCTAAAGCACCAACCAAGATAGCCGTCGAAACCCTCACCCACGATGAGGCAACGCGAAAGAATATCCCTACCGCCGAGCATCAGTCGATAATGCACGATGCGGATAAAAGTCCGGTGTGCATCGCCTATGAGCGGCGCAATCGCGATCTTGACCCACAACTGGTCTGGCGCGGCAAGGATGAGCAGGATTGGTCCGACCTGGTGGTTCATGCCCCTCCTCTCTACATCCAGGAGAAGGTCCATCCCAAGGTGCTGATTGATGATCTCCTGCGCCGCAGCAAGGCCGATCAGAAGGCGGCCGAGGCACAGTTCGACCTGTTTGCCGATTTCAACGGCTTGCCCAGCGAGAGCGCAAAGACCGAGTTCTACCAGCACGACGCCCACTGGGCCAACCGGATGATCCTGGGTGACAGTTTGCAGGTGATGGCGTCATTGGCTGAACGGGAAGGGTTGCGCGGTAAGGTGCAATGCATCTATTTCGACCCCCCCTATGGTATTAAGTTCAATTCCAACTTCCAGTGGTCTACCACGAGCCGAACTGTTGATGATGGAAATGTTGAACACATCACTCGTGAACCGGAGCAGGTGAAGGCGTTTCGTGATACTTGGCGGGATGGAATCCATTCGTATCTGACCTATGCGCGAGATCGAATTACTGCTGCTAGAGATCTTCTTGCACCCAGTGGTTCAGTGTTTGTTCAAATAGGTGATGCCAACGTGCATAGACTTCGGGCACTCCTCGACGAAGTGTTTGGGGAAGATAATTTTGTGTCCCAAATATCGGTGCGCAAGACTGCAACGCCGAGTCTTTTTCTAGATGACAATCACTTTTTTATTCTTTGGTACAGCAAATCCAGAGACAAAGCCAAGTTTCGTAAATTACTACGTGAAAAGCCTCTTTTTGAATGGGTTACAGAAACTCGCGGAGGATCATGGGGGGTTACCATCGATGAGATATCGAGACCATTGACCCCAGCTGAAAGGCGCGATCCCAAATTGGTTCCAGATGGTGGGCGAGTTTATGCGCTCTCGAAAACAACATCAGCCGGTGCATCAAAAGAAAAACAATACTTAGAGTTTGAGGGAAAGCAATTCTCAGCTGGTAACAGTGCTCACTGGAAAACAACAATCGACGGGATGAAGCGTGTAAATAAGTCTGGACGACTAGAAGCACGGGGTGGACCACCATGGTTCCGCAAGTATCATATTGACAGCCCATTCAAGCGGATGACTAACGTTTGGGATGACACTTCAGGAAAGTCTACGGATCGAATTTACGTTGTACAAACTGAGCAGCAGGTAGTTGAACGCTGTTTATTGATGTCAAGCGATCCAGGCGATCTCGTACTTGATCCCACCTGCGGGTCTGGAACAACCGCGTATGTTGCTGAACAATGGGGCCGCCGCTGGATCACTATTGATACCTCCCGTGTTGCCTTGGCACTAGCCCGTGCTCGCATCATGGGTGCTCGCTACCCTTACTATCTGCTGGCTGACTCCAAGGACGGTCAGCAGAAGGAAGGCGAAATCACACGTTCCGTGCCATCCAGCCAACCGACGCGCGGTGACATTCGTCATGGCTTTGTGTACGAAAGAATTCCATATGTTACTCTTGGCTCAATCGGTAACAACTCCGAGATCGACGTCATCTGGGAGAAGTTCCAAGAAAAACTGGAGCCACTGCGTCAACAGGTCAACCAGGCACTAGGCAAGGGTTGGGAAGAGTGGGAAATCCCAAGCGACGCGGACGCCAAATGGTCGGAGGCAGCAAAAAATCTACACGCTCTGTGGTGGGAACAGCGCATTGCCCGTCAGAAGGAAATCGATGCTTCTATCGCCGCCAAAGCCGAGCATGAATACCTTTACGACAAGCCTTACGAAGATAAGAAGAAGGTCCGCGTTGCCGGGCCGTTCACAGTTGAGACCCTGTCGCCGCACAGGGTTTTGACAGTGGGTGCCGACGACGAATTGATTGACACTGTTGCAGAACAACAGGATGGATACGGCAAGGAACGTGACTTTGTCCAGATGATCCTGGAAAACCTCAAGACTGCTGGAGTACAGCAGGCCCACAAGGAAGACAAGATCACCTTCGCTTCCCTCACACCTTGGCCAGGCGACATGGTCTGCGCCGAAGGGAGCTATGAGGAATCAGGCGCCGAAAAACGCGCTGCAATATTCATCGGACCTGAGTTCGGAACTGTTTCCCGTCCCGACTTGGTACAGGCTGCCCGTGAGGCCGGCGATGCCGGTTTCGATGTGCTGATCGCCTGTGCCTTCAACTACGACGCCCACTCGTCGGAATTCGACAAACTCGGCCGCATCCCGGTGCTCAAGGCCCGCATGAACGCCGACCTCCACATGGCCGACGACCTCAAGAACACCGGCAAGGGGAACCTGTTCGTCATTTTTGGCGAGCCGGACATCGATATCCGCGATGTAGCCAACGGCCAGATCCAGGTCAAAGTCAACGGCGTGGACGTCTTCCACCCCAACACAGGAGAAGTCCGCAGTGACGGTGCCGAAGGTATTGCCTGCTGGTTCATCGACACCGACTACAACGAAGAAAGCTTCTTCGTCCGCCACGCCTACTTCCTGGGGGCGAACGACCCGTACAAGGCCCTCAAAACTACCCTCAAGGCCGAGATTAACGAAGATGCCTGGGCGACGTTGAATAGCGACACTTCACGGCCATTCGATAAACCCAAGACCGGTCGCATCGCAGTGAAGGTCATCAATCACCTGGGGGATGAGGTGATGAAGGTGTTCAGGGTCTGACCTGCCTATTTTGAAGAAACGTCACAAAGTTGAGTATGTACCCGTTGAAGGCTTTGTTTGATATGGCTAAGGGGACAGTATGGCAGTTGATTTTTTTACGCCAGTAGTACCAGAAGACAGACAACATCCCAACTTCAGGATGATTACCACACCTGGCATAAATGAACCTGCAATAGAGGTCATAAAATCGTGGGCAGATGGTTTTGTTGATCGTGACGGCAAGATGGTTAAAGAGTTTCAAACCACCTTCAACTCGACATTCTGGGAACTATATTTACATGCGTCTTTTAGAGAGCTGGGTTTTGTCGCTGATTACGGCTATGAAACGCCAGATTTCATTCTTTCAAAAGACGGATACAAAATAGTGGCTGAGGCCACAATTGCAAGCCATCCGGAAGGATATACGGCCGAATGGGAACGTGACATTTCAAAAGAAGCGGTAGAAAAGCTCGACGCCGAGGAGATTGTTGAGTTGGCATCGGTAAGGCTTGCGAATGCTTTGGCAGCAAAACACAAAAAATACCTGGAGTCGTATTCCAAATTAGAGCATGTTCAAGGTCTTCCATTTGTACTCTGCATCGCGCCTTTTGAGCAGCCATTCTTTTTTGAGCAAAGCGACAATGCGATTAGACGCGTTCTGTATAGTTTTGACCGATACTTGCATATGGACATGCCTGAAGAACAAAAACGTATAATATTTGGTGAGGCAATGTTCGATAGCATAGTTAAATCTAGTGGCACTGAGATAGAGCTGGGCTTTTTTAGAGACAACAGAATGAAGGAGGTAAGTGCCGTCATTTTTAGCAATTGTGCAACATTCGGAAAGGTACGTGCCCTTTCAAAAAGTGCTGATTTCCCCATCTTTTTTATTGCGAAAAGATACAATGACCATGGGTTGCAGCCCTTGCACATTGCTCAAGAGAAGAAGGATTACAAGGAAACACTGTTGGATGGGATTAATCTCTTTTTAAACCCATATGCAGAAAAGCCACTGCCTCTTGAAGCTTTTAGAAACAGGGAAATATCGATCCATAGGTTGGATACGGAAACAGGCGATTATCTTGTTGAGTCCCCACATGGGTTCCTTTTTCAGCGAATGTGTGTGAGTGCTATTCCTATGGGAAAAACCGAAGAGCTTAAACGCAGGGTACCAAATGGAAAGCCGATGATTCCCCACGCTGCGCCACCATGGCAGGAAGGGGAATTACACAAGGTAAACGCCGTCGTTGGGCCTTTTGAGGATCATTATTTGGCGCATTTCCAAGGCTGGACCATTTTGATCGTTCGCGATTGTGACGATGATGATTGGGGAGCCCAAGCCATATCAGCAAAAGTAAAAACAATTCCACGTTTTGTGCAGTTGAATAGGAGCGGGAAACCCGTTCACCTGATGGCTGATGGATTCTATGCAACAAAGGAGAAAGCGCTGGAAGCCATTCAGTTGAAGATTTCGCAATACATGAAGAGAAAAGGATAAAAGTTGCAATATATCCCGCTGGACACATTGCGAGACAGGATTGCACATGCACTGGCGGATCATGTTAAGTCCTATAACATCCCTAGTGTTTGTGTAAGGCTTGGACTGGATCCTGGCGAGAGTGATGAGGCGTATCGCAGTAAGCGGCTTTATGTGAAAAATCGGCTCATGGGTTTCAAAAAGCCTGATTTGCTAAGAATTGCCGCAGATGTGCTGGAAGATGTTAATGATGAAGCGTTGGCTGATATGGTCAGCGAGATGACTGTGCACGCAGATCTTCGTATTACTGACATAACACGCCGGGATTTGCTAAAAAAATTAAACGACCTTGGCACACCTCTCTTCGGCGATGTTGATCTTTTCGAGGGACTAAACATCATTTCTTCGGAACAGCTTTCTTATGATGGGCTCGACAACTATCTTAATTTCCTGCCGTCTCTTTCAAAGGAGATTGAACAACACTACATCCGAAACGACGACATCTCAAACGAAGATTTGCTGATAAAATGTGGCGCACTGGTTTGCAGCCAGACTCGTTTCTTTGCCTTGCTTGAAAAACTGCTCGACCCAGTTATTCGGCGGGGTGACGAACAAGCCCATTTGGCCAGATCATTGAACTCAGTTATGAAGGCAGATGGTTTCAACGCTGTGGTGGCCGGTGATGTGTCCGGGCATCCCATCTATAAGGTGCAGCGGATGGCCGCCGGCGTTGCCGGAGTTCCGAAGAATCTTATATTCGCCTCGATAAACAACAAGCCAGATCTGTATTTCACCGATGCGATTAACAACAATATCGCTATTCGCAACGATACTGATGCACTTATTTACGACCGCTTCCTTGCCGAGTCTGGTCTTCTTTGGGACACACTGGCCGAGTGGTGGCAGGATTGTAAAGGAATAGCTGAACAGAAAGAGGCCAAACAATCTCTGTATAAACGGCTTGTGTTATCCGTAAAGGCGACTTCCTCGCCTGGTGAGTTTACATTGTTCGACACGTACTATCGTGAGTTCTCGAAAGTGCTCGGAGATCAATTCCCGGCGCTCATCCCTCAAGTCTATTTGCATTACGACCCCCGCACGATGAAAGAACGTGGCAATGACCCGGTGCTATTACGTCAACGCATGGATTTGCTGCTCTTGCTCGACCGTAATGTTCGCATCGTGATCGAGGTCGATGGCAAGCACCATTATGCTGACGGTGACAAGGTTTCGACAGTCAAATATGGAGATATGGCAGCCGAAGACCGACGTCTTCGTTTGATGGGATATGAGCTATACAGGTTTGGTGGAGCTGAGTTCAAAGACGCAGTCCTTTCGGATGGGAAATGCACTATAGGGCCTGTGTCTAAGCAGGTTGCTATCGACTTTTTCCAACAATTATTTGAAAAACATCATGTTGGGACAAAGATGTAAGTCGTGGCCAAAGGCGAAACATACAGAAGATTGCTTAGTGGAGACAGTCAATGTGGACAGATCATGAAACCGAACAAGACTTTCTGAACTTCAGGGGAGTCGCGCGCACTGTTGCTGAAATCATCGTGCAGGCTCAATCGCGTCCGATCTCGATCGGAGTATCCGGTGCCTGGGGCATTGGCAAATCCTCGATGATCAAATTGATCCATAACGAGCTGGCAGGACGCTCGACCGGCGAAAATAAAAAGTTCATATTTGTCGAATTCAACGCCTGGCTCTATCAGGGTTATGACGATGCCCGTGCAGCGCTGATTGAAGTAGTCGCGTCTGCGCTCTTGAAAGAGGCTGAGGAAAGCAAAAGCGGCATTGAAAAAACAAAGGATCTGCTGAAGCGCGTTAATTGGTTTCGTGCTGCGAAGGTGACAGCCAGCTCCGCAGTTGCACTCGCACTTGGTCTGCCTCCCGTCGGACTCATCGGGGAAGTGTTCGAGTTGGGTAAAAAAGCAGTGGATGTACAGTTCGACAGTGATGATTTTGGTGAGGCCAAAGAGACGGCCGAAAAAGTCGGAGAATCAGCTTCCGGTTTGATCAAAGAGAAGAGAGCCTCATCTCCTCCCAAGGAAATCCATGCGCTTCGCAGAAGCTTTGAAGAAGCGCTCGAAGAGATGGGCGTAACCTTGGTTGTGCTGATAGACGATCTGGATCGGTGCCTGCCAGAAACAACTATTTCCACTTTGGAGGCAATCCGGCTGCTCCTTTTCCTTAAGCACACCGCTTTCGTTATTGCAGCCGATGATCAGATGATAAAACACGCCGTCAAACGGCACTTCGAAGGTGTTGATGACGATGTCGTAACCAATTATTTTGACAAGCTCATCCAAGTACCGATCAGAGTACCGCCATTAGGCACACAGGAAGTTCGTGCCTACATGATGATGTTGTTCATCGAGAATAGCAGCCTCGATGTGGAAGAGAAGGAGATAATTCGAGGGAAAGTTTGCGAGCAGCTCGGCAAAACATGGCAAGGAAAACGGGTCGATCTTCCATTTATCAGGACTCTGAACGGCAATCTGCCGGACGAATTGATCTCACGCTTGGATGCTGCAGATCGGCTGGCACCGCTTATGACCAGCGCCACGGGCATCACGGGCAATCCTCGCCTGATTAAGCGCTTTTTGAATGCTCTTTCTATACGCATGGCGATGTCGCGCTCTCAGGGGGTCGGTGTAGATGAATCAGTGCTCGCCAAGGTTTTACTTTTCGAACGTTGCGGAGATCCGAAAGCTTACGCAGCCTTGATTAAGTCGGTCACGGAGAGCGATCAGGGTAAACCCGCCTTTCTCACAACCTGGGAACTGAAGGCAGTAAATGGGGACCCATTGGAGCTTAAAGCGCCATGGGACGATCCTTTTATCACAGAGTGGTTACGACTTCCACCGCAGCTCGGTGATCGAGATCTCCGTGGCGTTCTCTATGTCAGTCGTGAGCATGCACCGCTTATTACTCCAGAGGATCGATTGTCCTCAGAGGCTGTCGAGATGCTGACAGCATTACTTGAACATCCAGACATGGCAAGCAGTGTCAAGGACCGCCTTGGCTCACTACCTCGCCCGGAAATTTCGGTAATAATGGACCGCCTGCTTGACCGTGCTCGTCAAGAGCAGGAATGGGGGGTGCCGCCCATATTGGAAGCGTGCTTGGTAATCGCCGAGTCCGATCCGTCTCAAGGGCAGCGCATTGCAGGTTTTCTTCAAGACCGCCCGGGCGCACAGGTCAAGCCGAATATTGTTCCGAAAATCGCCGATTTGGCATGGGCAAAAAGCGTTTTCTCTGCTTGGGAAGAGGATACCGATGTAAGCAAGCCGGTTAAGAGTGCGATCAAGCAACGGAGGGGGAATGGGAACATCTCAGTCAAGTAAGGGATCGCCATCAGGTGTCCCGATGGTGCCGCCATGGGTACCAGATATTCCATTACCTGCAGCACCTCCGGAAGGAGGGATACCTGAAGGTTTTCCAACTGATGGTGATGACGAAAGTACGCCACCTAACACTGAGCCTAGGCGTCCAATTCCCGTTGCACCCGCCCGACGCTTCGGAGATACCAGACGCAGCTTAGGTGAATATGCTCACAGTGGGGATCGCAATAGTATGCGCCGTGGAGTCGGACGCTATATCCGGGGTGGATATGGTGGGAGTTCGACCGCAACTCGTCGTTTCGGAGGCACTGCTCAGACAGCGGGAGCCTTGTATTCGGCTCTCTCTGGGGAATATGCAACACCAGGTGACCAGCTAGACCCTGTTCTTATGACGGGTCGTTCAGCTGATGATGTTATGGACGTGGTAGTTGAAGCTGTACGCCCGGTTGATGGAACGCAGGACACGGAGGCAAGCCGTGCAGCAATCAAAGATGCACTTTCAGAAGTACTCACAAAGTTTCCTGATGCTGATCTGCTGAACCTCGAAGACCAGCAGCGTGAATTTGCCATCGAGCGCTATATTGCTGCGGATGTGTTTCGTCGTTTTGATCTGGATGTCGGTAAGAAAATTCGAGATATGGCTCCGAGTGCTTCTGCAGGACTCTCAAGACTAAAAGAGGTTCGGGACTATATAAAAGAGACTGTTGCCGCTTCCTTCAGAAAACTGCGAGATGCGGGGCAACGAATAGCAGCGGGTCGCATTACCCAGATGGTCCAGAATGCGCTCAGGGAAACTTTTAAGGTTTTCGAGGGGTATGCGGAATGAAAATTACCTGTGCACTTCCCGATTTTAATTTTGAGAATACTAACAGCGATCTCAACGTTGTTTTGTACGGACACGCTGACAACCCGAAGCATGGCTCTGTTGGTGGAGCGCTGAAAGATAGGATTGTCCGGAGCAAACTTCATGCAGCTCCTAAGGCTTGGGATTTGTTATCTCTGGCCTTGGCCATAGTTTCTGCCGATCTGGCGGGGCATAGAAATCTCAGTCCTGATGGTTGGACAAGAGAGTTTGATCTAACTGTTTCAGTCACAGATGCTCGGTTCTGGAACTCCCACACTGCAACGGTTGAGAAGCTGCTTGCATATCTTACCACTGACCGCTGGACACTAACGTTCATAGATGGCGGAATCCTTCCTAAGCCTGATCGAAACCCGTCGCTCCCTGACGAAGATTGTGTTGTGCTATTGTCGGGTGGCCTCGACAGCTACGTGGGTGCTATCGATTTGGTGTCCGCGGGGAAAAAGCCCTTTGCCGTCAGCCAAACCGTGCGGGGCGATGCGGAAAAGCAGTCTTCCTTTGCATCTGAAATAGGTAGCGGTTTACGTCACTTGCAGATAAATCATAATGCAGATGTGCCTGATCCTGAGACTCCTCCATCTCAGCGGGCACGTTCAATAGTTTTTCTCGCTTATGGGGTCTTTGTTGCTACTACGCTTGCTCGCTATCACTCCGGCGAAGAAGTCACTCTCTACGTCTGCGAAAATGGTTTCATTGCTATTAACCCGCCGCTTACCGGAGGTCGCCTCGGAAGTCTTAGCACACGCACAACGCATCCTGTTGTGCTGTCTTTGTTCCAGCAATTGTTGGACGCAGCGGGGTTGCATGTTCGCATTCTCAATCCCTACCGCTTCAAAACCAAGGGTGAAATGCTGCGGGAATGTGCAGATCAAGCCCTACTCGAAGCACATGCGTTTCAGACAACGAGTTGTGGCAGATTCAAGCAGTTCGGGTACAACCACTGTGGTCGTTGTGTTCCCTGTCTTGTCAGGCGGGCAGCATTCTATGCATGGAAAGGTGAAGACTCAACGCACTACAAATACAATAATCTCGCGATTAATGACGAAGATCACGCTGGTTTCGATGACGTGAGATCAGCATTAATTGGTATTGCCGAATGCGGTGAGGTGGGCATCACCCGTTGGCTAGGGGCAACACTCAGTTCTGACCTTGTTGCAAACAAAGATGAACTGAAGCGAACTGTAGAACGTGGTCTGGCTGAGATGCAAGCCTTGTTGACTGCGTTGGGAGTGCGATGATCGATTTTCATGCTCACCTTGATCTGTATCCTGATCCATCAGCAGTGGCAAAGGAGTGCACCGCTCAAGGTATTTATGTCCTGTCTGTTACGACAACGCCAAGCGCCTGGAAAGGAACATCAGCGTTAGTGGTGCCAGGCTCGCGAATCCGCACCGCTCTAGGCCTGCACCCTCAAATCGCACATCTGCGCAGGAGTGAATTAGGACTTTTCGATACGTATTTACCCGACACATCTTACGTTGGCGAAATTGGTCTGGATGGGGCTCCAGAGTTCAAGAAGTACTGGGATGATCAGATTGCAGTCTTTGAGCACATCCTCCATGGATGTACTCGTCTAGGTGGCCGAATAATGTCCATCCATAGCCGTCGGGCCACCTCGGCGGTGTTGGACAGATTGGAAGCATTCCCCCATTCCGGGGTACCTATCCTGCACTGGTTCTCAGGGAGTCGTCGCGAAATGGATCGAGCGATATCTTTGAAGTGCTGGTTTAGCGTGGGGCCTGCCATGCTTCTAGCTGCTAAATCACGAGATTTGGTCAGTAATATGCCGCGCGAGCGGATTTTGACTGAGACTGATGGGCCTTTCGCGCAAGTTGATGGACGGAGCGCAATGCCTTGGGATGCAAAGCGTGCCACTGCTCAACTGGCGGACCTGTGGAAAATACCACTGGAGGATGTTGAGCAAAAATTGTACGGCAATCTGCGGCAACTCACTTCCTCGCAGGCCAATCTATAATTACAAGATGGGCGCATTCATGGTGATTGAATACTTGGCAGATTCCTTTGAGCGTTGGAGTGATGATGCAAAATATAAATGATGTGATTGAATGTCTCAGAAGGATCAAGAAGGCAATGGGTTATGTAGAATATAATCCATTAATGCCACCAGCGATCAGCAGAAATCAAAAACATGAGCAAGCTTCTCCATTAACACCAATATTTCATACTCCTGAGGAGTTTGATTATCCAGATTATGTCGAATTTGAATATTTTCAGGCCATAGACAGGGATTATGCAGAACGTGGAATAGAAGCGTTGGCGTGGTACGTGTCTTTCCATAATGGCGGACCATGGGGGATATACATCCCAGTTTTAAGCCTTGCATATATAGAAAATCGTTTTCTTAAAAGATATAGAGGAACTCGATTCAGGAAGTGGCAATTAGGATATGATTTATTGCAACAGCATGAAATGTTTCATTTTGCGACAGACTACATGTGTGCCCAATGGGAAATTTTGTTACAAGCCCCTTGTTGGTCAGCGCTGACAGATTATCGTAAAAGAGAGGGTATCGGTTATCTGGAAATAGAAGAGAAGCTTGCCAATGCATACATGCTGCGTCAACTTAATAAGCAATTGACGCCATCTGGAAGAAGACTTATCCGAACAGCTGTAGAATGTTCTCCTCCGGGTTATAAAGATGGAACAGCTTGTGTAGACGACCTTTCGTTTAAATCCAACCTTGCTGAGCTTTCAAAAGTGTATGTAGCTATTCATGCTTTAGAAAAGGATATTAACCTTCTGGCATCTGGAGTTGATATCACTGCATTTTATTCACTTGCAGACAATCTTGACGCGAACCAATGCCCTATCACGATCATTCATAACGAAGACCGATTCGGTATTCCGCAAATCGGGACAAATTTCATTCTCAAAATCCCGACAATCGTCGAGACCGAAGCATTCCAAAAAGCCTGTAAAAAACTTGATAAGTCACTTCGACAAAGATGGGAAAAGAAAAAAAGGCTGCTTGTAGAAACTATCCCTCGACATCCTGAATTCGAGAAGTTTGCAGATTTGTTCTCTCTACGACTAAATGACAATTATCGGGTTCATTTGCGCCCTTCAAATGATATGACTGTATGGGAAGCCATTGCAGTCGGAACACATAAGGAGATGGGGCATGGATAAGTCCGGAAATGCACCCATAATGGTCGAATGTGATATCCGACCACATAAGTGGCACAACACTTCTGAATTACATGATCAGCGCTTAATAGCTGATAAATATATCGAAATAATCGACGAATCACTAGATAAGGCTCAGGAAATTATCAATTCATTCACCTTCAGTTTGGCGAATAAATCCAATAAATATCTCGCAATTGGCCACTTGACTGATAATTATTCTGATATTAGAAGAGCCAAAAGCATCGTTGAAAATGCTGTAAGAGTTTTAATGCAAAATTGGGATGAAGTGCTGCTTGATGCACAAGAAAGACTCGGGAATTTATTTGATAAATCTGAATATCCAGATCCAAAGTTTTTAAGTGAATTGTATGGTCTGAACTGTGAAATATTCTTTGAAGGTGGAACAATTACAACCTTGGAGATATATCAAAGGTATTCGCTGCATCACGTTGACCCACCTGCTCCGGACCTCTTTGAGGTAGTCGAATGGGCAAATGCTATAGAGTCAAAAAGAAACCGTAATAAAGAGGATTAGAGGCCTTTAGATGGAATTCCGTATAGCAGATACATTTACTGACAGCCTCGCCAAACTGACAGGAGAAGAGCAGAAGGCTGTGAAGACCACGGCCTTTGACCTTCAAATGAATTCTGCCAATCCAGGTATGAGCTTCCATAAGCTTGACAAAGCCAGGGATAAGAACTTCTGGTCGGTTCGGGTCAGTAGCGACTTGCGGATAATCGTCCATAAAACATCAGAAAGCCTGCTCCTGTGCTTTGTAGGCCACCACGACCCAGCCTACCAATGGGCTGAGCGTCGCAAGCTGGAAACTCACCCTAAGACCGGCGCGGCACAGTTGGTTGAGATTCGGGAGACAGTGCAAGAAATCACTATCCCCAGGTATGTGGAAGCTGTAATCTCAGTGCAGCCCAAGTTGCCCCTGTTTGCGCATGTATCCGAAGATGCTCTACTTGGATATGGCGTACCGGAAGAGTGGCTGGCTGATGTACGTCAGGCCAATGAGGACACCCTGTTGATATTGGCCGAGCATCTCCCTGGTGAAGCTGCCGAGGCATTGCTGGATCTCGCCACGGGCGTAACACCTCAAGTCCCACAACCGATGGAACCCGGCACCGGTCCCTTCGATCACCCAGATGCACAGCGCCGGTTCCGGGTGATGAACAACGTGGAAGAGCTGGAACTCGCCCTAGAATATCCTTGGGAGAAGTGGACCGTTTTTCTCCATCCGGCACAGCGGCAACTGGTTGAACGGGATTATAGCGGTCCGGCACGGGTATCTGGTTCGGCAGGCACGGGAAAGACCATCGTTGCCCTACACCGGGCAGTTTTTTTGACCCGCAACAATCCTGACGCACGGGTGCTGCTGACCACTTTCTCCGATACTCTGGCAAGCGCTTTAAGAACAAAGCTGAGACGGTTGATCGGTAGTGAGCCGCGCCTCGGCGAACGGTTGGATGTACATGCCATGAATGCAATCGGCCTACGGCTCTATGAGCTGAATTTTGGCCGGGCACAGGTTGCAATCCGCGAGACAGTCAATCAGCTATTGGCGGAGGCCGCAGCATCTATCGAAGGTCAAAGATTCAGCCAGCACTTCTTGTGGACGGAGTGGGACCAGGTGGTTGATGCGTGGCAGTTGGATAGTTGGGAGTCGTACCGCGATGTCACCCGTCTGGGACGCAAGACTCGTTTGCCTGAACAGCAGCGTCGCTTGCTCTGGTCCATCTTCGAACAGGTACGGTCCACTCTTCTATCGCGTAAACTGATTACTACCGCAGATATGTTTACCAGACTGGCAAATCGTCTTGCACAAAGCAAACACCCTCCATTCGATTTTTGCGTTGTGGATGAGGCACAGGACATTAATGTTGCTCAGCTGCGGTTTCTCGCTGCGCTGGGAGGCGGTCGTCCAAACAGTCTGTTTTTTGCCGGTGACCTTGGCCAAAGGATCTTTCAGCAGCCGTTCTCCTGGAAGGGGCTCGGCATCGATATTCGCGGACGCTCTCGAACTCTGCGTATCAACTACCGGACATCACATCAGATCAGGATGCAGGCTGACAGGCTGTTGGGACCCGAGTTGTCTGACGTGGACGGGAATACGGAAGAGCGGCGTGGTACAACTTCGGTCTTCAACGGACCGGCGCCTACCATCGAAGCGCTGGACACGCCAGAAAAGGAAATGGAAGCTGTCGGAAAATGGCTCGCCGACCGAATAAGAGAAGGGATTAAGCCTCACGAAATCGGCGTATTTGTGCGATCAGCGACAGAGCTGGACAGAGCCTGTGACGCAGTAGAGCAGGCCGGCCTTGACCTCAAGGTGCTCGACGAGCACGTTGAAACCACGGCCGGCCAGGTATCCATCAGCACCATGCACCTTGCCAAAGGACTGGAGTTCCGTGCCGTTGTTGTGATGGCCTGTGACGATGAGATCATTCCGTTACAGGAACGCATTGAAACAGTTGCTGACGATGCAGACCTTCAGGAAGTCTACGATACCGAACGACATCTTCTGTATGTCGCCTGTACACGTGCGAGGGACCACCTGCTTGTGACGAGCGGGGATGTACCGTCTGAATTTTTGGATGATCTGAGGATGTGAGAATCTTTGTTCTTTTTTCAGCCATGGGGTTCATATGAGCATTTCGGTTACCGTACTTCTTTTCATAGCCGCGCTTATTATCATTGCCGTTCTGAAAGTGAAGTTGTCTACCCAGGAAGACGGGCTGGCATTTCAGCCGCGAGAGGTACTGTTCACTCCAGCGGAACGCTCTTTCCTTGGCGTCCTGGAACAAGCACTTGATAGCAGCTACCGGATTTTCGGCAAGGTTCGGCTGGGGGATATTGTCAAGCCGGCAAAGGGACTATCGAACAGCAGGCGCACAACGGCACAGAACAAGATCAACCAGAAACACGTTGACTTCGTGATTTGTAAGTCATCAGATTTGACCGTAGTCATGGTTGTTGAACTGGACGACAAATCGCATGAGCGGGACGACCGTGTCGGGAGGGATCAGTTGGTTGACCGGGCACTGGCGGGTGCCAGAATCCCGGTTATCCATTTTTCGGCCCAAAAGGGGTATGCGCTCCCAGAAGTACTTGCGAAGCTGGCCGAGAGTTTTGCCATTGGGGTGGCTGCTGCCACACCTGCGGTACATGGCGTGCCTGCGCCCGAAAAGCCAGCATCTGCCCAGGTGGCGTCTGCGGCGCAGATGTCAGATAATATCGCTCCAGTTCATGTGGCACCTGCAATGTCAATTCAAGAAACGGCCGTGCCGGTCTGCCCGAAATGTGAGGCGGTCATGGTCAAGCGACAGGCGTCCAAAGGTCCCCATGCAGGGAAGTATTTCTGGGCCTGTTCGGCTTTTCCCAAGTGTCGGCAGGTTTTGGCGATAGAGGAGAGTTGATCTAGGAGGGTTTCAGGGATTACAGGAAGTGTTCCTATTTCCCGTGATAAGGGGTGCGTCAAGATCAAATGCTGCGGCGCATTTTGCTGCGCTAACTGTTGATGAGAATCCGGCGAAATTCGTTAATGCAACGAAAATTGAAGGTGTGACAGTGAAGTGGATGCGCATCTTTAAATAATCAATATCAACCTATCAATATTCCTGGTTTTCCCAGAGCGGAATAATCAGGTGGAGGTAAAACATGTGGATATCCCACGTAGATATTCAGAATTTTAGGAAGCTCAAGAGCTGTCGCGTGGAATTGTCCAATAAGGAAACGATTTTTGTTGGTGCCAACAATAGTGGCAAAACATCCGCGATGGATGCTTTGATGATGTTTCTAAAAAAGTCAAAAAGAAAGGATATATCGACCACTGATTTCACTCTATCCAATTGGGCTGCTATCAACCAAATTGGGGAGGATTGGGTTTCGAATCCTGATAAAGACGCTCTCAGTCTTGACAGCTCATCATGGGTGCCACTTATGCCAACCATTGATGTTTGGCTTCAGGTTGAAGAGAAAGAAATCCATTATGTAAGCCACATCATTCCAACACTGGATTGGTCTGGTGGATTGCTTGGAGTTCGTCTCATCCTTGAAGCTGATAAAATTGAGGATCTTTATAAAGGATATACAGTCGCTTATGCATCAGCAAAAAGTACGATAGATTCACACAATTCAGGAACAGAGGACAACAAGAAAACTTCATTGTCTTTGTGGCCACAATCTATGCGTGATTTCTTAGATCAGCGATTGCACAAATATTTTGTAGTTCGTGCATATGTTCTTGATCCAGCAAAATGGAATGATTGTAAACCTCAGAGCCTTTCATTGGGATCAGAACCGCTCGAAGGTGATCCCTTCGACGGCCTTTTTAAAATTGACATTATCAATGCTCAACGGGGATTTTCTGATTCAAACACGGGAGAAGGTTCAGGAAAATCCGACAGACGACTCTCATCACAGCTTAGGCAATATTTTGATAAGCACTTAGATCCTACTGAGCTACCGGATGCCAACGATCTTGACGCATTGGAAGCCATAGAAGCAGCAAGGACGGCTTTTGATGAAAAATTGAGGACTAGTTTTGACCCTGCTATCAGTGAACTTGAAGGACTAAATTATCCAGGGTTTAGCGATCCGCAGATTGTTTTATCTAGCAAGGTAAACCCGCTTGAGGGCTTGAATCATGATACAGCTGTGCAATTCAATGTAATTCGGGATATTGAATCTTCCGGTGCCGCTTTGTGTCTGCCAGAGAAGTATAATGGTCTGGGTTTCCAGAATCTCATATCTATGGTTTTCAATTTAATCCGTTTTAGGGATGAATGGATGAGGGTTGGAAAGGCTGCAAAGAGAGAAAGTGAGATTGAAAGTTTAATTGAGCCGCTTCACCTTGTACTCATTGAAGAGCCTGAGGCGCATCTTCATGCACAGGTACAGCAGGTCTTCATCAAGAAGGCTTATGGTGTATTGCGAAAACACTCAAATCTAGGCGAAAAGAATCAGTTCTGCACACAGATGATTGTAAGTACCCATTCCAGTCATATTGCTCATGAAATTGACTTTACCTGTTTGCGCTATTTCCAGAGAAGGCCAGCCGCAAGTGCCAGTGAGGTTCCGTGTGCGACAGTAGCGAACTTGACAACTACTTTTGGAAGCAATACAGACACATCAAAATTTGCGACACGATATCTCAAAACAACTCACTGCGATCTGTTTTTTGCCGATGCCGCAATATTGGTAGAAGGTCCTGCGGAAAGAATGCTTATTCCTCATTTTATTCGCTGTAAGTTTCCTGAGTTAGACAAGAGCTATATCTCTTTACTTGAAATCGGGGGAAGTCACGCACATCGCTTAAGGCCATTGATAGAATCCTTGGGACTACTAACACTTGTAGTGACCGATCTGGATTCAATTGAAGAAAACGGTCTCAAAAAGGTTCTTCCTGAAAAGGGTAAAAAATATCGGACGGGGAATGATACCCTCAAAGATTGGGCTCCATGTAAAACAGATTTAGACGAACTGCTGAGTGCCTGTGATGAGAACAAAGTGACTGCAAACGGAGAGGTCAGGGCTGCTTATCAGTGCTCAATGACAGTGACTGAAAACAATAAAACGGAAGTTGTAATTCCCTACACCTTTGAAGATGCTTTGGTACTAAGCAATCTTGCCTTCTTCAAAAAACAGATTGACGCAACCGGTCTAATCAAGAAGATGACTGCTGCTGCAAACAAACCTACTCTTGAAGAGGCTCGCATTGAAATGTTCGATGCACTTCAAACCGGCAAGAAGGCTGAAATGGCACTGGCACTACTCTATTCCACAGAGCCCAGTGATCTCCAACCGCCAAAGTACATCCAGGAAGGCCTTGAATGGCTAATGGATAGATTGAATCAAAAGAATAAAGAATTCCTTGTCCAAAATACGGCAGACGGGGGTGTATCATGACCGAAACAAATTTCGTCATGCCCGTCGATGAAGAAATCTATAGCTGTCTTGACTTAGACAAGCCTAATAGTTTTTTTCTTTTTGCAGGTGCAGGCTCTGGGAAAACTAGGTCATTGGTTGAGGTGTTGAAAAGATTTCGCGAACGCAATATTCAGCGCCTGCGGCTCAATGGGCAAAAAATCGCCATCATCACCTATACCAACGCAGCTTGTGATGAGATTCAACGCCGGCTCGATTTTGACCAGGCTTTCGCAATTTCAACTATCCACAGTTTTGCATGGGAATTGATTAGACCCTATCAGAGTGACATCAGAGAATGGTTGAAAAAGCTCCTAAAGCTGGAAATAGCAGAACTTGAAGAGGCCCAGAGAAAAGGACGTGCGGGTAGCAAAGCCGCAGTGGACCGTCCAAGACAAATCGCTTCTAAGCAGGCCAGATTTGACGCACTAGACTCCATACGAAAGTTTACCTACAACCCGAATGGTGACAACATCACCAGAGACTCGCTTAATCATGCAGAAGTGATTAGCTTAACCGCAGACTTTCTCATCAATCGACCTCTTATGCAGAAAATCTTAGTACGAAAATTTCCCATTCTATTGATTGATGAGAGCCAAGACACAAAAAAAGAGTTGGTAGAGGCGTTCTTTACAGTTCAGTCAAAGCACTCAGACTGTTTCACTCTCGGACTTTTTGGTGACACGATGCAGCGCATCTATACGGACGGGAAAACTGACTTAGGACAAAATATTCCAGATGATTGGGCAAAACCAGCAAAGATTATTAATCATAGATGTCCAAAACGGGTTGTCACCCTTATCAATAAAATTAGGTCCCATGCCGATAATCAGATCCAGGAAGCAGCCAAGACAGATGAGGAAGGTGTTGTTCGGTTGTTTATTGCGGATACAACAACACATGCTTTTGATAAAATTGGATTTGAGGCTGCGGTTTCGACAAAAATGGCTGAAATAACTGGCGATGATGACTGGAAAAATATTAAGAATGGTGTGAAAATTCTGACTCTTGAGCATCACATGGCTGCAAAGCGAGGGGGCTTTGGTAACTTTTTTGATTCGCTTTATGCAGTTGATAAGCTCAAAACTGGATTACTTGATGGAAAACTTGCTGGGATTTCCCTGTTTGCAAATCAAGTTCTTCCTTTGGTTAACGCTATGCAAACTGGCGATAAATTGGCAGTTTCACGAATTGTGAGGAAGCACTCACCTCTCCTGAAAAAAGAGACTCTAAAAAATAGTTCGACACCTCGTGAGGATATGTTAAAAGCAAATGATGCTGTAAAAAAATTGCATGCCCTCTGGGATGTGGGGAATAGCCCTATCTTAAACGATATTCTTAAAGAAATTTATCGTAGCGGTTTATTTCTAATCCCTGATACACTCAAGCTAATTGCAGCACGTTTAAATAAACAGGACGAGATTCTTGCTGCCGCCACTGAAAATGACTCAGACAAGGATACGATTATTGATGCCTGGGACGAAGCACTCAAAAGCTCATTCAGTCAATTTGAGGAATATGTCAATTACATATCTGACCAATCTCGTTTTGGGACGCACCAAGGAATAAAAGGCTTACAATTTCCCCGTGTTATGGTCGTTCTGGATGATGAGGAAGCACGTGGATTTCTATTTAGTTATGACAAATTGTTTGGTGCTAAAGAGCTAACCTCAAATGACATGAAAAATGAGTCGGAAGGAAAAGAGACCAGCATTGATAGGACGCGCCGTCTCTTTTATGTTACTTGCAGTCGAGCGGAGAAAAGTCTGGCCATTATTGCGTACACCAAGGAAGCGAACAAAGTTAAGAACCATGCTGTGACACAAGGATGGTTTGATAATAACGAAATCATTTGCGATGTCACAGATATTTGATTGCGATCGGTGTCAATTACTCCTGATTAATCCGATTCTTCAAAATAACGCTCGGCTTGAACGACAGAACCTTCCGAGATGAAATGGTAATGGTCTCCCCGGTCTGCGGGTTTCTTCCGGTTCGGTCGGCCTTCTTTCGAACCACAAAATTCCCGAACCCGCTTATCTTCACATGCCCTTCAGTCGCAATGGCTTCCTTGAGAATATCCAGGGTTAGTTCCACCAATTCAACGGCTTCCTTCTTCTGGCAAGAGAGTCTTTCATAAACCTTATCGGCTAAATCGGCTTTTGTCATCCCTCGGACCTCTCATCGAATTGGTGTGGACCCTGTAAATACCACAAGTTGCAACAATTTTCCAAACAAATCCCTTCCCATCTACAATCGCAAATAAATCTTTCAGCCATCCAAGAGTTTGAAGTAACATCTACGATCTTATATTTTACTGGCAATTTCCTGCTATTGCTGATATAGATATACGAACGTATATTAAGACCGAGGGTGGAATGAAGATTACGAATGCGGAAGACATCGGTCGAATCATCAAGCAGAAGCGCAAGGACGATGGCCTCACCCTTGAGGAAGCGGCGGCCGTGTGCGGGGTGAGCTATGCTTTTATGTCCGCCCTGGAAAACGGCAAGGAAACGGTTCGCCTGAACAAGGTGTTCCAGGTATTGAAGTGCCTGGGGATCGAGTTGGAGGCAAAACTGCGGACCTGGGCGGCGCCTGGAGATGAATCATGACCGCTGCCCTGCTGGTAAGGATTGATGATGTCGTGGTAGGACGGCTGTGGCTGGACGAGAAGAAACGCTTCTGCTTCCAGTACGACAAGGAGTGGCTGGAGCAGTCAAAAATCCCGCTGTCGCTCTCTTTGCCGTTGCGGCCGGACCCTTACCTCGACGACGAGTCGCATCCCTTTTTTGCCAACCTGCTTCCGGAAGAGAAAATCCGGGCCGTGATCGCCCGGAATCTCGGTGTTTCCGTGAACAACGATTTCGGCCTGCTGGAGAGGATCGGCGGGGATTGCGCCGGCGCGGTTTCTCTTTTCACCGAAACCGGAAAACCGAAGCTTGAACCCAGCAGATATCGCCAGCTCTCGCCGGATGAACTCGCCGCCATCATCAGGGAATTGCCACGGAGACCGCTTCTCGCCGGTGAGAAAGGGATACGCCTCTCCCTGGCAGGGGCGCAGAAGAAATTGCCGATCTTCTACGATGACGAGCGCTTCTATCTCGGCTACGGCAATCTCCCTTCCAATTACATCATCAAGCCGGCGATAGAGGATCTAGACGGCACGGTGGAAAACGAGGCCTTCTGTATGGCCCTGGCCCAGGAGGTCGGCCTGGAAGTACCCCGGTCATTTATCTATCAGCACGAGGATACCAGGGTCTTTGTCGTCAAGCGGTACGATCGTGTCACCAGGGCTGATGAGACAAGAAGGCTTCATCAGGAAGATTTCTGCCAGGCGCTCGGGGTTCCACCCGAGTTCAAGTACGAGACCGAAGGGGGCCCATCCCTGGTGGCCTGTTTCAACCTGCTGCGAAATGCCAGCACCAAATCCGGAAAGGACGTACTGTCGCTCCTGAACTGGGTGATCTTCAACTACCTGATCGGCAACTCCGACGCCCATGGAAAGAACCTCTCCCTGTTGCTGCTGCCGGAAGGGCCGATGCTGGCCCCTTTTTACGATCTCCTGTCGACAAGGATCTATGCCCACTACGGCCTTGCGGAAGGGTTGGCTATGAAGATCGGCGGCGAGAACGATCCGGGTGCAATCCGGAAGAAGCACTGGGAGCTTTTCGCCGAGGAGGTCCGGATCAAACCGCGGCTGGTGCTGACCCGCGTCGCCGATCTCGCGCAGAAGATACAGGCTGCCCGCCTGCAGCTCTTCAAGGGCGCCTTTGCCCCCTACAAGTGCGATGCGCTTTACCGCTTGATGGAATCCATGGGTGAGCAGGCAGAAAAGACCCTGCGAAGGCTATCCTAAGGAGACGAAGGAAACATGAGCGCAAGAGACGCACTAAGACGGAAAAGCTGAGAGAAGGCGGTGGAAGCGAAGCACTCAGTGCACCTGGAGAAAAGGCATAAGGGATTGTGCGGACTGATGCTTAGAAAAAGGGCGGCCAAATGACTGCCCCCTTTTTGGGGGGAGCAAAAATAGGGAAGAGTCACTGTTATCACTTCCCTTGTGAAGCTGATAGTAGATCGTGTGGCCCGAGATACTCTACATCGATGTAATCGCTGTCCGCTGCGACGCTGGCGAGGGCCAACCCCCAACGTCCTGGGTTCACCGACGACGCTAATGTTCCGAGATAGGTGAAGTCCGCACCAAGAACCAAAGTACGGCCAGCCTCGTCAAGTAGACGGACGGGCGTGTGGGGGACGGGGGCGGCACCATCCCAAACAACCTCCAGGCTGCCTTCCCATTTGCGCCAAATGCGGCCGCGGGATGGTGTGAGGCTCTGGACGAACTGTTGCCAAAGCCCATGGGATTGCGCCGTGGGCCATTCCGCATCATCAAAAAGGGCGGCAATGTGATCCCTCTTCAGCCACCGACGAAGCTGTCGCATCGTTGTAAAGTCAGCACCTGTCTTTCTTACAGAGGCGATTGCGCCGATCCGAGAGCTGAACCCAGCATGCAAGAGGACAGCCGCGGAGAGATTAAGCGTCCCAGTCTCGACAGCAGCAACGGCGACACCTAGTTCAAGGTCTGCCATCGCGATACCGTTTTCGAGAACGTCCCCATTGGCCAAAGCACGTACGCGTACCGCCTCCATCGCCCATGGGAGGCGGTAGACCAATACCTGTTCCACGAAGCTCAAAACCTCGTCTTCGTTCCCGCTGGCGACATCCGTCATGGTCTCTCCCAAAAGCCATGCACGAAGGACGGAGCGCCAATCTTCAGGCAAGTCATCGGGCGCAAATGGCTCGATTCCGAAAGCTTTTTCGGCGAAGGCCGTTATTGCGGAGATGGCTACCTCAGCATCATCATTGAGGATTGCGCCATTTGCCGTCGCGAGCAGGTCGTTCATCTCCCCGGCGTCGGCGTCGAGCTTCCTACCTGTCTTAAGGCCGACCCCGGCAAGGAAATAACCGCGTCTTTGAGGCGCAGTGGAATACTCCCAGATGAAACGAGCCCGCGCGACTAGGCCAGCGTGCAGAATATGCTTGTAGTTGTCACTCTGGTGGAGAAGCCGCCGCGACCACAGTGAAGACGAGAGAACTTCATCGAGCGCCTCCTCAATGTCGTCATCCGCAACCTCTCGTTCCCCAAGCATACTGAGGATCGCTGTATCTAGTGTCACGAGGAAGCCGCCCCAGCGGCTTTTCTCCAACTCGGTTTGCCAGACTTTGTCCTCAGTTAGCACCGGGAAATCCCATATGGCGTTTCCAGCCAAGTAGGCGACCATCTCCTCGACGCTCTTGGGTTTATACTTCTTGATCATCCTGTCAAGCAATGTGCGGAGAAGGCGGAGAAGGCCACTCTCCATCTCCTTTCCTTTGTCGCTTTTGATCATTTTCTGCCACTGCTCGCGCCGCTTTGCGATATCGTCGAACATGGCCATCAAGACCAATCCTTCGACATCAACATATGCACGGCCGGCGCGACCGACTACATTTCGAAACTCTGCGATATCAATAGGTTGGCCGTTGCGCACAAGCCCGTGGAAGATGAGGGTGGTAGCCGATAGATTCAACCCCTGCGCAAGTGTCGGTGACGACACCGTTACCTTGAGTACGCCCACCCGCAATAGTCGCTCGACCTCCTTGCGGTATGGTGTCGGCAACGCACCATGATGAATCGCCACCCCGAGCCGCAGGCATTCCAGAATCGCGCTATCCTCCCCAAGCCATTCCGCTCCGATGACAAGCGCATTGGTCAATACCTCGACGTCATGCTCCAAGACTGACGGTAGGGTTCCCCGCTTGAAGAGGTCAACGATCGCTTCGGCGAATGGTTCAACCGATTTTCTCAGCGGGCAGAAGATTAACACGGAATGCCCTTCGGCAACGAGCGCCCAAGCAGCAGCGAGACAGAGCTCACGCTGGTCTGATGGGAACGTGCGCTTCGTTCTGCCCTTCGGCAGGCTCGGCGTTAGGAACGTCTCAATAAATGGCTTCTCCGAGCCGACAGATATTTCCAATCGCGCATGATCGCCACACCAGGCAACCTCGCCGTATCGTAGGCGTGTCGGACGCCACTCCTTCTTGACCAGCCCTTCAGGCTGGTCGCCAGTAAGCCATGCCGTGAAATCTCTAAGTTGATCGCCGTCGGGCAAGATCGCGGACAGACAGACGATACGCCTGTGAGCTGCATCGGGTCGCCGTAAAAGCCGCTGAATCTGGACCTCGTACCGTACCTCCCGTTCTGTGAGGCCGATCATGTGGCCTTCGTCAAGAACGACCAAGCCGACATCGTTTAGTAGATCTGGATCGTTCCGTAGCGCAAAATCTAGCTTCTCTGGAGTCGCGACTATTATGTTGCTATCACGGAGAAAATTCTCGTCGACCTCACTAACGCCAATTGCCCCATAAAGGCTCGACACAGTCTTGCCAAACGGCTGGAACGTTCGCTGAAGTGAGACCTCCGTTTGGGCCGATAGGGCGCGTAGTGGCGTGACGAAGACGACACGGCACCCTGATGCGAGGCAGGCTAGTATACAGAGTTCGGCTATGCGGGTTTTGCCAGCGCTTGTGGGCAGAGACACCACCATATTGTGGGAAATATCCAACGCACGCTCGGCGGCCTCAATCTGTGACGGCCAAAGATCGATCTCGGCCCGTTGGCGCCGAAGCAACGTCGCGATGAATAATTCTCGATAGTCAGCCCAATCTGCTTGACCCGTAGCTGGTGCTGTGATGGGCAACCGCGTATGAAAGCTGCACTTCCACAGGTCAGCCAGAAGATGGATCGCGAGCCGGTGACACCACCATTGCGGCACAAGATTGAGCTCCCCCGCTGAGGCAAGACCGGTTTTCAACCGGTCGAGCGCAGTCGCGAGAAGCTCCGATTCGCCTCGCTCAAAAGCTAAAAGCGCGATACCCACGGCGCCTAGGAAATAATCTGCGAGTGCAAGGTCGACAGCGCCAATCAAGGAGTCCTCGGTGTCTTCTTCGTCTTTCTTTTCTCCTTCCTTTGACAGCTCGGCAAGCATGTCTATCAACACTTCGTCCGAGGTGCCTGCCCTCAACCGATGTTCCGCGATGAATGCCGTGAGCGAATCAATATCGCGCACCATGAGAAGTGCAAGAGCCCGTTCCGGACGGGTAAGGCTGGCTTCAGTTAAACTCTGATGAAGCAGCGAAAATGCGCGAGCCGAATAACGAGCGAGATGATAGCAGGCGGCGGCCATTAGACGATGAAAATCGCCATCTCTTTTATCCCGCCCCCGCGTGATAACGGCGTCGATAGCAGATGCTGCATTCTCGAAAGCCGCTCGAGCGATGTCGGTCTCCGAATCCTCGTCGAGTAGACGAAGACCCTGTGTCATCAACGAATAGGCATAGGAGAGCAGGTCATACGTCAGTAAAGGGGAAAACTTTGGCGCCTCAGGAGGAAGCACGCCATCCCGCCAAATCATTGATCGTGCCTGGCCTTTGGCGAGGAGGGATTCCCGGAATCCCGGGGCGATTGCCTCACGGATGATCTTGGATGTCGCTTCAGGGTTTGCTGGCATCGGCAATGACCTTTTCGAAGATTTCTTTGATGAACGCTTGGTGTGCAGCCACCCTTAGACCAATAGAGTGTTGGGGGATTTTCCCAGTGTATGTTATCAAATCGGCCGTCAATAGGGCACAAGGGTTGTTGCCGGTGAACACGAACATCATGTGCGACACCTGCTCGAGGGCTATGCGGCGCTTGAGTTGAAACTCGTCGATAAGGTCGGATAGGTCGGTTCGGCCAATTTCGTAGAGGCGGTCCGCGACGAACGCCAGCGCATGCGGTGTTGGACGTCCGTTACTCGAGGAAAGGGCCTTCCTTGCCTCCGCGACAGTGCTTTTCGTAAGGCTGGCGCGGCTCTTAACCTCGCCTTTTAGAAACATCACTTTCCCATCTGGATTGATTTTGATGGCAAGGATGTCATCGCCACGCATCGCCATCTCGCGATGGTCAGCCCAGCGCAGCTTTAGAATGCCTAGTTTGTAGTCGGAGAATTCGGATAGGAAGCTGGAGGCGAGGATCTCTCCTATGTCGCCTGAGCGGGACTTCGCACCCGTTGGCAGTTTCGTCGCGACATATTCTGCAGCTTCCGCTTTACCGAGACGGGCCAGAATGTGGGCAATGCGGGAGGGGTCCGCATAATGACCCGGAACGACATCGGCAACAGAGGCGACCGCCAAGTTGCGTTGCGCGGCATCGGCTTCGAGATATGTAAGCTTGTGCGACTTGATGTTCGTCTCGGTTCTCTTGCACCAGTTATTGATCTTGGCCAAGAATTTACCCCCCTTGCGCTGTCCGGTCTTCACGTCCACAATGCCAGAAAGTCGCATAATATCACATTGGTACGCTCTTATCCAGGTTCTTGTTGAAAAGGTGGAAGGTAACAGGGTGCGCAGTTTCAATGGGGCACGCCTGTGGGAGAGGAAAAATCGGGGCAAGGCATTGGGGCAGTTCGCAGCGATCTAAGGTTCTGAACTCGTTCGAATTATAACCCTCCATGGCACCTTTTGGGCGACGATGACGCGCAAAAACGAAACAGCTGCTGAGGCCGCCGAGCCAGACTGGTCAACCCGGCAAAGCTCACACCTTTTCTTAAATGGGATTTAAGAACGGCATTTAGGAGAGGGAAGCTATGCTCGGCGGATTGATCCCGATGGTCACGAAATATCAATATCAACCAGCGAGCAACAAAAAAGGCGGCCACATACGGGCCGCCTCTATCCAGACCGGACGGACATCATCCAACCTGAAGACTGTAGCAGGGTCGCATTCCTGCAAGAATGGAAATGACCTCGATCTGGCCGTTGGAAACTTCGTTCCTTAGTACGGCCCTCTCGAACTCCTCCCACGAAAGCGAATACTCCCTGCCGTTGATTCGTGCTTTTACTGTCATGGCCTTCTCCCCTTTATCTGTGTGATTGGTGCCCAAAAGGGCTCCCCGCAACCACCGTCATTACGGAGGCTCCGAGGAACCCTCTTGGGCGTGGGGAGAGGGTAGGGGAGGGCGCACGAGTCGCCGCTCCCCTTATCCTTTGAAAGGCGGACTAAGCCACCACTTCAACCTGCTATTTCGTCTCGGCCCGGGGCGGGCCCGGCTGCTCCGGGGACGGCTCCTTCTTCCGTTCCTCTTCCAGCTTCTGCACCTTCTCCCGCAGCTCGTCCTGAGGATCGGTCATGGCCCTGCCGGCGCTGGCGGTCATGTGGACCACAGTGGCAACCGGGTTGAGCCAGGAAGCCCCTTGGGTCGCAAGCTCGACGCTGGCCCACTGGCTGTGACTGCAACCTGCCAGGATCATCGCCGCAACTGTCAAAATGATCATTCTTGTCATTGTCGTGCTCCTCTCTGTTGGGTAATGGTTGCCTCGATGTCCGGCAGGATCTCCGGGCTGAACAGCTCCCCCAGGTTCCCCCGCCTTGCCAGAAGCCTGGCGACATCGGGTATCTTCCTTGCCATGTAAACGACACCGTTCTCCAGCCGCTCGAGGCGGTGGAGATTCAGCATCATGGAGTTCATCTCAACGCCGGCCTGCTTCAGGAAGTCGTAGCCGGACATGGCGACGAGCTCTTCAGTCTTGCCGCCGTTCTTGTAGAAAGAATCGGGGTCCTGGCCTTCCGGGAAGATGAAGACGCGGGCCTTCATCTCCTCCTTCACCGCCAGCAGTATTGCCTTCTGGAGCGCCTTTCTGCCGGCGTCGTCTCCATCGAACATCAGGTTCAGACGTCGGACGTATCGCTTCAGAATGGTTGCGTGCTCTTTGGTGAATGCCGTCCCGCAGGTGGCGACGACGTTGAGGATGCCCGCGGCCCGCATCTGCAAGAGGTCGATGTAGCCTTCGACTACGTAGACCTCCCCCTTTTCCTTCATCGCCTCGATGGCGCCGTCCAGTCCGAAAAGGGTCGCCGACTTCCTGAAAAGTGGCGTCTCCGGACCGTTGATGTATTTGAATCGTGAGTTGGCGGAGCTGATCTTTCGGCCGGCAAAGGCAATGATGCTCCCCCCTTTGTCCCTGATGGGGAACGTCACGCGCCCCCGGAAGATGTCCCGGAAACCGCCCGAGGCATCCTTCTTTATCAGTCCGGCCTTTTCAGCAATGTCAGGCGGCACCCTTTCCCTGTCGAGAAACTCCACCAGGGTCTTCGTGCCGACTGGCGCAAAGCCGATCCCGAACTGTCTGGGCATATCTTGCGTCATCCGGGAGCCGACGTATGCCCTTGCGCCGTTCTGGTTCTGTAGCAGGCTGTTGTGGTAGAACTGCTGCGCCTTCTCAAGCGCCTGCAGCATCCCCCACCGTTCCTTCTCCTCCCTCGTGTCAGGATGGGGAATGTCGATCCCTCCCTTTCTGGCGAGGAACTCCAGGGCGGCGGGGAAGGAGATGCCGTCGATTTTCATCAGAAACTTGGCGACATCTCCACCTTCGGAGCAGGCTCCGAAGCAGCGCCAGGTTTTGCGGTCCGGGTCCACGGTGAAAGACGGGGTCTTCTCCGTGTGGAAAGGGCAGCAGGCCGTGAATGAGCGGGTGGATTTTCTGAGAGGGACGTACTCGCCGATGATGGAGACAATGTTGTCTGCTCCGTAGGTGAGGATCTCCCTTTTGACGTTGTCGGGTATCATTCTCATGGTCCTGTGACCTCCGCGGCGTTTGCCTCGGCAAACTCCTCGTTCTCGATCAGGCTGTTCAGGTCCGCACCCGTTTCCAGGTGCTTCAGTATCAGCCGGATCGCCGAGGCCACTTCGTTCAGGCAGGTTTTCGGCCCCTGGTGGCAGGATATGCCCGACAGGGCCTTTACCGCATCCTGGGCCTCCAGGCCGGACCGAAGTCCGTAGGAGACCAGCCTGGCGATGCCGTCGGCCATTGCTGAACCGCAGCCGCCCGCTTTTCCGAAGCGGATGAAGACCTCGAAGGGCTTTCCCTCCATGGTGGTGACGGTCACGAAAATCTTGCCGCAGTGTGATCGCCGCTGAATGGTGTAACCCGGCGCGGCGACCGGGCGTGGTGATTTCGGGCTCATATGTATCCTCCTTTTGTTTTGCCTACCATCCTCTCGCGTCAAGCTGATCCATGACGGTGGCGAGGCCTATGTCCGCGTGCTCGAAGCCCAGGTAGCGGCCGGTCGCGGTTGAGACCGAGCCGTCCTTCTGGGGTACCTGCAGCAGTTCTTCCTCGTCCGCTCCCTCCGTGTCATAGTCGAGGACCATGAGGTTCATCGGCTGGATAGCGTTTGGACGGTCGGAAACGACGCACTGCACCAGGCCCCCTTCAAGGATGACGGCCACGGTCGGTGGTTCATGTCGCCGCTCCGAGAAGATGTTTCGCACCCGCTCGCGCAGTGCGAAGAACTTGTCGGTCCGCTCAGGGTGTTCGTCGGTCACGTTTTCGATGAAGTCCCAGCAGGCCTTCAGAACCCCGAGCGCTTCGCTCTCCCGGTATTCATTGTCATCGAGGTGCTCCCTGACATCCGGGATGAATTCGGAGAGGAAATTGACGGCGTCGCAACCGTTGATCTCCTCGCCATGGAATTCGCTCGCGGGATCGGCCTGGGGAAAGTTTTCTATCAGTTCCAGCAGAAGATTTCTTGCCATGTTCTGTCTCCTTTTCTGTTGTAAGGGGGCAGAACTCTCCCAATGGGGGATGTTCCGCCCCCTATTGGGTTGGCTGGTGGATTAACTTTCGGCCACTCTCTCATGTTCGTAATTGTCTCTGGCGATCCGGAGATTCTCCTCGAAGTCGATCTCCATCCGCGCACAGAAGTGCATGAGGTCCGTGAGCAGATCCTTGACGTCGTCTTCGTCGCCGTCGAAATCCCGACCTTCGAGAGTCAGGCAATACGCCTGCATGACCGTGTCGATCCGGTCTGCACGTTCCTCGTTGGTTGGTTCATTTGCCATCGCTGTCTCCTCTGAATTGAGAAGGGGAGACAGGGCCCTCGCCGGGGATTGTCTCCCCGGTTGGGGTGATGTTCAGGACCACGTAACTTCTCCGCCGTTGGCGTTTCTCAGAAGTTCGAGAGCGACACGGCCGGTGATCCAGTTGAAGGTAGTGGCCTTGAGCGCCTTCCTGATTATCTCGATCGCCTCCGAGACCTCCGGAGTTGGGTAGGAAGGCTTCATGAACGGCCCGTACTTGAGGGACTTGGCCAGTGACAGTGCTTCGTCGAGGGTGTAGTCGTAGTAGGGGTGCTTCATAAGGACCCCTCCATAGCCACAGGGACGGATTCCTGCTTCTCATGGATGGGATACTCTTCCCGCTCGTCATAGTCGCCGGCATCGTCAAGCCCCGTGAGCATTACGGTCTCGGTTGACCATCGGACGTCGGTGTGCCGGTACAGCCCGGACCAGTAGAAGCCGTTATCGGTGACGTTCAGAAAGTTGCACTCCGTTCCCTTCAGGTATTCCTTCAGGGGCACTTTTCCGATGTCCCACTCCTGATCGTAATCAGCGCACATAAAGACGCAGGCATAGTTGAACTCGGAAACCCTGCTGACGCCCAGATGGCGGACTGCTTTCGAAAGCTTCCTGATCCGCGCCCTCATGTCGGCAGTAAGCTCAATCACTGCGTAATCCGCGGACTCGAAGAAATCGCTGTTGTCGGATACGGGCAGGATGAGCTTCTTAGTGAAAGGTGTCGGGTTGGATGCAAGTTTCTTTTTCATGCTTGTCTCCTCTCTGTTCTGGTTGGACAGGGGACAAGCCCCGTGCAGGGAAGTCTTGTCCCTGCCGGATTGTCAAATAAGGCCTTGTTCGGCGAAGCTGAGATAGCTGTCGCCGATGATGATGTGATCGAGCACCTTGATGCCGAGGAGATCGCCCGCCTCCTTGATGCGCCGGGTGATCTCCAGGTCCTCACGCGATGGTGTAGTGTCGCCGGTAGGGTGGTTGTGGAGGAGGAGGATCGCGGCGGCACTGGACAGACAGGCGGTTTTGAATAGCTCCCGTGGATGCACGATGCTCTGGTTAAGGGAACCGACGGACACCCTGTCGAGACAGGCGATCCTGTTCTTACCGTCCAGGTGCAACGCAATGAAGTGCTCCTTCGCCTCCAGCCGGAGGTCATAGAACATCTCGAAGACCTGCTGTGCCGAGGTGAAGCGCTTGGACACCCACGCGGGAGCGTCTTCACGCACCACCTCTTTCCGGTACCTGGCCTCGATCGTGAGGAGCGTTATTTTCTTTTTCTCCAGTGGGAGTTCTTCTCCGAAGAGATTTCTAAGATAGGGGGACATTCGCTGGCTCCTTTCCGGAGGGCGGACGTCCCCATGGGGGACTTGAGCCCCCCGAAGGGTGATGGTTCATCGATATAGTTATGATGTTCTCTTCAGACTATTCTGACTGACTGGAAAGGTGCTCCCATGACAGCGGGGCCCCCTGATGATCTCCTGGTGGAGATCTCCAGATGGCACGGAATCCAGCCGGTCGATCTGCCGACTACGAAGCGGCGCTTCTCTCCGTAGCAGTCCACAACCTCGACCGTTTTTCCTTCGAGGCCGATGAGCTGAGGGGTGAGTTCCGCCCTGGAGCGATAGCCGGTCTGCTTGTGTTTCCGGAAAACCAGATCCGACAGCATCCGGTACTTCTCGTAGGCTTTCATCGTGCCACGTTCGGTCGGCAGGGGAGTCAGGTCCCAGCGGTCCAGTTCAGCAGCGAGCAGGTTGCCCAACTCCATTACCCGGTCGAAGCCGAGGGTGGTATATCCCTCTTCGAAATGGATGAGGTACAGGCCGTTGCCGGGGCCGAAGTAGTCAGGGTTTATGGTTACTTTGTTCTTTTTCACGGTGGTCTCCTCAAGACACTCCCCCCTACGGGAGTGTAGGTTGATACTCCCGGTATGGGCGGGGCCTCCTTTGAGGAGGTCAGGCGGCCTTGCGCCTGGTGATGAGGGCCTCTTTGAGAAGACCGATCAGCGCGGCGGGCAGCTCATCGATCTGTTTGATGACGGAGGATTCTCTAAGCCAGTTCAAAATGGAGGAGTCGAGGATACCGATTCCATAAACCTCGATTCCGCATTCCTTAAGCCGTTCCACCGCCTTTCTCGTTTTTCCGATATCGTCCGGGCTCCCATCGGTCATCGGAATGACGATCTTCCGGCGTTCCGGACGATGGGTGAGGAGCATTCCGGCCCATAAAAGGGCCTCTGCCATCGGGGTGCCCCCGCTGGAGCCGATGTTGAAGAATCCGGCCCTCGGTTTCGCACCGAAGGCTTTCAACTCCACCAGGTCTCTGCCCCAGGGGAAGGCACCCGCGGTGCAGGTCACTCCCGGGAGGAGCTCAAGCGCCTCGGCAGTGACGAACGTTGCCTGTAGAGCCACGGACATTTTCTCGGGGTTCATTGATCCGGAGCGGTCGGTGAGCAGCACGATCGCTGTGTTGTCGTCCTGCTTGTCCCTCCGAGCCTCGAATATCCGGGTGTCCGGTGTTCGGCAAGCCACGCGATATACCGACCGGCTGTCGATTCGGTGGCCGGCCCTCTTTGCATTGCTCTGTTGCATTCGGACTGCCTGGAGGAGTCCGGCAAGCTGGCTCCGCATTCTGCTTGTCTTGCGACGCGCATCGTCAAAGCCCATTTCACCTTCGATCCTTCTCTGATCTCCGGTACCGCTGCCGGCCCCGACGTTTGGATGATGCGTGTCGGGGATCTCTTCCAGGTTGCCTGTCCGCTCTCCTTTGTTGTGTTCTTTGCCGAGCATTTGAGCGACGATGTTCCCCAGGTCAACATTCTGGCTGGCCTTGCCGACATCGGCAGTCCGGAGCTTCTCCAGGTTGTCCGTCTGCTTCGCGGTGACAGGTTTCCCCGTGCCGCTCCCGGAGGAAATCCCGGAACTGCGTTCGTCGTCGGTGGATTCGTTGCCATTGCCGGCGCCGTTACTCTGATTTTTCATCCCGTTTTCCGCCCGCTTATTCTCCTGCTGCCGGGGCGGTGGCGGGTTTGCGATGAGGGCTTCGATCTCATTTCCGAGCTTCACGCAATCGGCCAGTGTGTCGCACGAACCGATTCTGGCGACACATGCTGCGAATCGATCGCAGAAGGGATCGCCGAAGGTTTGCCGGCTCCATGTCTCCATTTCGGAGGCAAAGTCTCCGAGCGGTTGTCCAAGGACAGCCGCCCGGCCGCGGCAGATCAGCCAGCTCGTCAGAAGCGACATGGGCTGGCTTTTCGCTCCCCTGAAACTGCCGTTCTCGTGCTTGAGGATGGCAACCATGTCCCGCAGATTGACTGCGCAACCAGGGTAATCCGCACACTGTTTCTTCTCGATATAGACTTCCTCGATGAGTTCACCCCAGGTCCCCATGTCTCTTTCGAAATCGGAGTGGCGGACGTGAGCGGCCTCATGATCGACGTAGCCGCGGGCGAGGAGTGCTGCCTTGTGGTCATCGGGGGGGAGGGTAGGGATGATGATTTCGCTGCCGTTGGTGTAGGCTTGATCCCCCTCGATCCGGAGGGTCACGCCCATTTTTTCGCCGAGGGCCTGCAGTGCGATCCGCAGCCCCCCGATGACGGTGGATATTTTCGGTGTCATGGTCTCTCCTGAAACGACGCTCCCCCCTGCAGGGAGCGTCGGTAGATGCTTCCCCCGCAGGGTGGGAGTGTCCTTTCCAGGACTAGAACCATTCCGAAGGCGCCTCCTCGAATTGAGGCACGTAGGAAAGGTCCGGTATGAGCTCGATCTCGATGGACTCTTCGGTGGCTTCCAGTTCCTCCACCGATTCTTCTATCGGTTCTTCGGCGGGTTCTTCCTCGACAGGGAGGTTTTCAGCGATCTCCCTGGCCTCAGGAATGTTGCCGAGGAGGTGGATCACCCCGCACAGGGCGGCGAAATCCCCCCCTTTGATCGGCCCTGTTTTCGGAAGGCTGATAAGGGTTGACCTGATGCCGGTGACCAGCTCGTTCAGACCGGGCTCGAGAAAGACCAGACCTTCGATCTTTTCCAGCATCGCCCTGATCGGCCGCACTGTCTTCTGGCCAACCTCCAGTTTGCCGCGGAATGAGCCTTCCCAGGTCAAGCGGGCCTGCTGCCGGACCTCGTGACGGAGTTGATCGGCCAGGCCGTTTATCTCCGTCTCAAGACCGGTCTCATGCCCTTCAACCGGGTTGATGTTGAATGTCTGTACTCTGAAGGCAAGCTGCCCCCTGACGTATTCCAGGCTTTCCACCGCCCGGGCGATGACTTCCTCCCAGCCGGGGTTCTGCGCTTTCCAGTCCTGAACCGCCTGGTCGTACTCCGACAGGAATTCGATCCTGGCCGCATTGTATTCGTCCTTGATGACGTCGAGTTCCGCCATGAGACCATCGAGCTTCTCCACGGGAACTGCATACCCGCTGAGAAACCTGGTTCCCACGGCAAGGACGGTCCGCTCCGCCCGCCTCTTGAAGGTCGCAAATGGCGCAAGCGCCGCCGGGTCCATGACCCGTTTGCTCCCCAGCGAGGCAAGCTTCTGGGGTGGGAGTTCGCTGCCGTCCGCCAGTTTCAGGTCCTCCTCGCGGAGCTGTTTCCGCCCCGTCCAGAGGGAAACCGACAGTACGAGAATTACTATGTTGTCCAATATGTTCATGACGTCTCCTTTCAGTATTGGTGTAAGGAGAGACGCGCCACCCCATCCGGGATGTGTCTCCCCTGATTGGGTGGATTAGAACCATTGATCGCTGTTCTGGTCGGACAGCCACTCGCTCATGACTTGGCTAGCCAAGGGCGGAGTGCTGCTTGCCGGCCTGTTACGTGGTGGTGGATCAGGCGGTGTCACTGGCGGGGTCTGACGCTGGTGTGACCAGCCGGAGCCGGGGAACCATTCCCCGACCAGACGGTAGCCCTTTCCCTTCTTTTCCTCGATCTTTTGATCGAGAAATATCCGGGATGGGGCCGGGCCGATGGTCTTGGATTGATTCACCTGGCCGGTCTTTCCCCACTGACTGATAACTTCCCTGTCGGTGAGAAACCCGAGCCAGTCCTTGCCGCCGCTGGAGGATGGTGCCCTCAACCAGATGCCGTATTGGGTGTTGCCGGGAACGAACATGATCCACCCCCTATGCGACGATCCGCTGTACCAGCTCGTGAAGAGCCTGACGGGACTGCACTTCGGCCCGGAAGCCGAGCGCCCGGTCAAGGGCATAGACGATGGGGTTTATTCCCGGTTTCGCTTTGTAAAAGGTGGCCAGCTGCGCCCACCGTATGAGGGTGCGGGTGCAGAAGGTGACCTCGATCTCGCCGCTTATGAAGAGATCGCGGACCTTATTGGCCACTTCGACCATTTTCTGCCGGATAGGGGAGGGGACTTCCGGGACCGCCTTTTCAAGGGCCTGGTTTTCCTCCACCGGGTCGGCATAGCCGACCTCCAGCATCATGAACCTCCCCATGGAGGCGAGGTTCTGGCGTTTGGTCGCCTGGTAGAGTCCGGTTGCATCACCGTTGCCGGCGGTGTTTCCGGCGAAGATTATTCTCGCGCCAAAGCGCAGGGGATCAATGGTTTCGCCCGTTTCCGGGATCATGATGGTCCGGCCTTCATTGACGGCGTTCAGCCCGACAAAGGTGCCCGGGTCGAGTGTGTCGGCCTCGTCAAGGAGGATCCATGCCGATGCCGGGTCCTTGAGCCCCTGGATAAAGGGACCGTCCACCCATTCCATAGTGCCGCTTCTGACGACGAAGCGTCCGAACAGTTCCGGCATCTCCATCCGCTCGTGACAGGAAACCACGTAGAGAGGGATGTTGAGCCGAGAGGCAATCTGGGTGATGATGGACGATTTCCCGGAGCCGGTGGGACCGACGACGTAGAGCGGATCAGTCCCCGCCGCCCCTTTCATCCAAGCCAGAATGTCCGACAGAATTTCTCTGCGAAACACATAGTCCGGATTGGAGCGGGGGATCATCGCGTGTTTCGCGTTGTCGCGGACATCGACGGTGATTGTGGCAGGAGCCTGAATGCCGAATACTTCAGTGATGGGTTTCTTCATGATGGCCTGTCTCCTTTTCGGAGGCGGACCATTCCCCTTGGGGGAATAATCCGCCCCCATGGGGTTGAAGTTGTGATGTTAGAAGAGAAGCAATTGTTCCAGCACATCAAAGCGACTGTCACGTTCTCCGGGAACGAATTGAAGCTGTTCATCGCCCAAGACGAACCAGGTTCCGTTACACTTCACCTTGATGCCCGTATAGAACTGTTCTCCACGGATACTGGTGGCAGTTTTCTCGCTGTAGGTATAAACCTCGCCACCGTACTGTTCGAGAGGAACAAGAACTTGAGCATATGCTGCCTGCATGCCTCCAGGAGGACCGAACATCGCCCCTGTTATCGCATACAGCTTGTTATTGTGTTTGTATGCTCCTCGGATTTGACCTTCGGGTATGAGAGAGCAGGAGATTAGTTTGCTTAATTGCCCTTCCGGTGTCCGACCATGCAGACCGTCAGACATAAGGCGAGGATCGACAGGTACCATGGCACTCATGGTTCACGACTCCTTCCAGGCGGAGATGATTTTCGGGTATCCCGACGACGCCATCCGTGCGATCACGGTGACCCCCCTGTAGCGAAACCGCAGGGGCTTTTCCGTGAGGAGCGGGACGGCGAGCTTGACGCCTTCCAGAGCCTCAAGCGGTATCGACCGCTCAAGGATTCGATTGGCGCCGTGCAGCGACAGTGTGAGTACCGACAAGCTGACCACCTCCTTTCCGGGTGACCGCTTCCTGAGCCTTGGGCTCCGGAGCGGTGGCTGCAGCAAGGAAGCAGAAGCAGACCGCAATCACCATGACGACTGCCGCCAGGATGGTCCGGGCGAGTTCCTTGAGGTCCTCGCTGTTCAACTTCGACCGGGAGAGATGTTTGTAATCTTTGGGCAGAACGCCCGTTCGCAGTCTCATGATAGCTCCTTTCCAGGGGCATACCCACGCCTCCGGTGAAAGGAGTTTCCCCTGGGGGGAGCGCGTGTTCCGCCCCCTGTTGGGGTTTAAAGTCTCAGGCCGCTTTGGCTAGCGGCGCCGGTGGCAGTTTTTTCACTTCCAGCTTCGTGTAAGCCGCCTTTGTCTTCTTGCAGTCATCGAACACGAGCGGATAGTCTTTCTTCACTTTCTTCGAGTCGGCGTATTCGGATGCGGCAACCTTGGTGGTCGCAACCGCTATGCCGTCTTCCGTGACTCCATGGAATGATCCGCCGAAGAAGGCGATCAGCTCGTTCTTCATCGGCTCCATCCGCTTTTCGAGGTCCTTTTTCTGCCGGTCGAGACTTTCGTACTCGGCGACCTTGCAGGTGACCTCGATTGGAATCTCCTGGTCGTTGTGCGAGGGGCAGCCGCCGCGATAGGGGCAGTAGCCGCAGAGAATGCCCGGCATGCTTTCCGCTGGTATTCTCCCGGCCTTTGCCTCGATCAGCTCCAGGCCCTTTTTGACGTAAAATCCGAAGAGGGTCATGTCCGGGGTAAAGGAGTTGAATTCCTGCTCCTCCCCCGCACTGAGATCAGCGGCCAAAATGCTCCCCCTGATCTCGATCCCCGGAAAACTGACCGCCAGGAGCCCCAGCTGGATATGGAGCTGTCCAATCCAGTTGCCGTAAGGTTCCGTTGGTATGCCGTCAGTCGTTTTGCATTCGATGATGTGGAGGGACCCATCCTTGTGCTTGATCGCGAAGTCGAGATGTGCCCCGATCGGATGATCCGGGTGCTCGACCACGAGTTGGCGCGTGAAACAAGGTCCCGAGGCATCAGGGAATTCTTCCGGCGATACTTCCCGGAATCCCATTACCTTGAACCGTTCTGCCTGATCGATCTCGAAGATGTGCCCCCTTCTTTTCTGGCGCAGCTCCTTGGCGGTCGGTTTCGCAGGCGACTTCATCTTCAGTATCACCTTGCGATAGCAGCCGCAGATCTCGGAAGCCGTGGCCATCTCATTCCGGGGCCGGGAAAAGTCGTCGAGGCTCTTCGTGTTGACCTTTTCGATCAACAGAAGCGCCTGGGTATTGAACGTGACGAGTTTGCTCATATGTCGGTCTCCTTTCGTAAGTTGCCCGGGGAGACGGAACATCCCCGCGAGGGAGGTCGTCTCCCTGACGGGTTAGATGGCGTGAGGGTCTACATGCAAGCGTAGGCGATGACCGCCGACACCAGCAGGGAAGTCCCTACCATGAGTCCGGCAATGATGTTTTTGCAGGAAATCTCGACTGGCGACTTCTCCGCTTTCATGTAGATGGTCTTGCCGTCGGCGCATCTGATGGGTACGGTGTTGGCTCGCATTTCGTGTCTCCTTTCGGGTTGCCAGCAAGAGGAGACACGAATCCCTCGAAGGGAGACGTCATCTCCCCTTCGGGGTCGTTGTTGGTCAATGCTCAGGCCCGTCTGCGTTTGGCCGGTCTCCCGGTCACGAGGTAGGTGCCGAAAAGGGTTACTTCCAACATCCCTCCGGCCAGGTACTCGTGATACTTCTCTTCCGGGAACGGTTTCACCACCTCCAGGCCATCTTCAAAGACGATGACCGGGAAGGTTACGACAGCGGGCACGGGAATCGGTTCCGGCTGCGGGAAGGGTATGACCTTGGCCGTTGCCGGTGCAGTGGTTTTGTTTTCGTCCCTTACCCGGGCGTTGTCGGTTCGGGTCATTTTCTTCAGCAGGGCGCTCGGGTCCTGATAGTCGATGTTTCCCTTCTTGAGCGCCATGGTGATGAGGGCGGAAAACGACTGGTTGCCGCTCGTGCATTCCGCGGGGTCGATGTCCGGGGTTTCCCCTTCGGCCAGCTTGGCGATCATCCTCTTCTCCAGGGTGTAGGCGAGCTGAGCCTCCTGGATCGGTGAAGAGGTGAGGTACCAGTAACGGCAGGGGCGGACTTCCCCATAGATTTTTCGATGTATGTCAGCGGTATTGACGCGCCGGATTCTTCCTTCCCCCTGTTCGGCCATTCTGGTGTTGTCGGTGTAGTCGTACCAGAGGAGGTTGTTGAACTGGCTGAGGTTGAGTCCGGTCGCGACCCGGTGATAAGAGGCGATGACGACTTGGGCAGTGGTCTTCTCGAACCACGCGACCAGTCTGCCGGGAGCTACCGAGTCGGGGAGAACGTCGATGGACACATTGGGAACGCTGTCGGCGATGATCCGCCTGAGCGGGCCCCTCATGTCGATCTTCTGTGTGTTGCCGGTATAGACCAGGATGCGCTCTCCCCAGTTCACGACCAGCCGGACGATGTTGACCAGCTCGGCTTCCTTTTCGAGGAGCTCATCGACCGGCCTTCTCCACAATGTGCCGAGGAGTTCGCCCCGCAGGCAGAGCTCGTCGTCGGCGTGCCTGAAGGTGTCGGACACCCGCAGGAAAGCCGCCGTCCGGACGCTTGCGGCTGGCATCTTGTCCTCGATCGGCAGTTCCGCGTCGTCTATGATCTTGTCGATGGTCCTCATGCATTCTTCCACTTCAGCATGAGGAGCGCATTTGATGACTTCCCGCTCGACCGGAGGGAGATCGTCGAAATCCTCCGAGTCGACGTTCACGAAGTTTGGCAGCGTGTAGACCAGGGCAGCCGGTGAGATCCCCGCCGTATCGTAGGTTTGCACCTTTTCCGAATCACGGTGGCGGTTTCTCTCGTCGGATTTCCTGACCTCCTTGAAGGCGCCGTACTTCGCCTGGAAGTCGGTGGCTGATTTCATGTCCCATCCCGCTTCCCGCATCTGCACCGGATTGATTCCCCAGAGCAGATTGTAGAGACTCTTCGCCATGCCGTTCGTGACGGTCGCGGTAAGACAGAGCACCCGCTTGGCGAAAGCCGCCAGACGGATGAACGCGGTCCCCTGGTTGGACATCAGGTTGGCCGCATTGTGCGCCTCATCGAAGATGGCGAGGTCGAAGGGTATCCGCTTCAGGAAGCGGATATAGGGGAGCTGCTTGTTGTGGGATTTCACCTCGACTGACGTGCCGTTTCTCTCGATATCGGCGATCCATTGCCGGTAACGCAGGGGTGGCCGCTTGTTTTCCGGGACGTAGGTGTAGAGGACATCGCCGCAGACGGGGCAGTGTTCCTTGCTCCCCTTGGTGATGCTCTTCACCTCGGCCAGGCAGTTGAGGCAGCAGGTGGTGTACTTTGGTCCCTCCTTGGTCCGCACCAGCCTGGTTTTCGTGACGGGCACGAAGTCCGGGTGCATGCGGAGCCGGGTGTAGGCGATGAGATAAAGTCCTTTCGGCCGGGTGCGGCTGAGTTCCCGCAGCCGTTCCCAGGAGTCGATCACATGGACATCAAAGCCCTCGTTTTCGTACTCGGTTACCATCTGGGGGACGAGTTGCGGTTCCGTCACCATGATCGACCTTTTGGCACCGGCGATATACTTCACCGCCTTGGCCATCCAGGTTTTTCCGGTACCTGTGTTGGCCCGGATGCCGATTCCTTTCCTCCCGGAAGCAAACGCCTTCATGACCGCCCTCACTGCCTCCCTTTGGGGGGCTTTCAGGCCGATCTCCCTCAATTCCTCAGCGAGGTATTCTTCATCCTTGCCGATTTCGTGGAGGGGTTTGTAGATGGTGGTGAGCTTTTTGAGAAGGATCGTGGACAACTGGGAGTTGAGTTCGACGTAATCGAAACCCAGCTCCCTGGCGGCCTTGATTTCGCCGGTTTTGTCCATGAGGAAGGTCTCTACGGTCGGTTTGTGGATGACGGTCGTCGTCTTGGTGCCGTCGCTGTAATCCTCGAACGTTTCCGGCTTTTCGACGAGCATGTACTTGGCCAGGTAATGCGTACCGTTGATGGTGACGCTTTCGATCTGGCTGTTCATGGCGGCAAGCTGGACAGCATGGGCCGTTCTGAGGGTGGATACGGGCTGAATGCTGGTGTCGTAGCTGGCAGGGTATTCCTTGTCCAGCATCACCGTGATCGCCTTGTCCAGCCGCTCTTCACAGCCCTGATAGAACGAGCTCAGGTCCTTGCTCTGGAGCATGGGCCTGGTCTTGGTTCCGCCTGCCTCGACCTCGATGGTGACGGTCGGGTTTTCCGCATAGGTCAGGATCAGATCCTTCCCGGTGTTGTCCAGGTTGTCGTAGTTGTGATAGTAGGGTGGTCGGTATGAGGTTGGTTCGTTACTGACATTCTTCCTGAGAAAAATGACCACCTGCCTGAAAGCCGCATGTTCCTCCGATCTGTAGGCATACCGGTAGGTGAAGCTCCCGCGCAGAAGCTCGATCAATTTTCCCTTCAGCTCGTATTCCGGGATGATCAGGACCATGACCCCGCGTTTGGAAACCATGGGGGCGGCCTTTTCGATCCAGGTGATGAGCTCTCCGCCGTTTCGGTTGTAGGGGGGATTCAGCAGGAGGATGTCGAACGATCCGGTGTTGGTGGTGTCGAAAAAGGAGGTGTTGAGCTTCTGGTCGATGCCGCGGATTTTTTTGAAGCGCTCCGCGTCCAGTTCCACGGCAAAGGAGGCAACGCCAGTGTTCTTGGCGCTCGCCTTGGTGGCGGCCTGTTTCGCATGGCGGACCATGCTTCCCAGGAACGCCCCTTCGCCTGCACACGGGTCGAAGATGGTAACCATCTTCTCGTGAACGCTCGTCCGGTCCCAGCCGAAATTGATGCTGACGACCTTTCTGACCAGTTCCACATCGCGCGGGAAAGTGGGATAGAAGCCCTTTGCCAGCTCGTTACCCTTGGTGCGGGAGTGGGTGTTGATTTTTTCAGTGAATTCCATGTCGGCTCCTCGTAAAAGGGGAGGTGACATGGCTATCCCTTGTTCGGGGAGGAGGCCATGCCACCTACCCCTGTCGGAATAGAATATTACTACTGCTGTTTTTCCTGTTTCACCTCGACGGTGATGCCGGTCGTGGTCTCAGGAAAGGCAAACCCGCCGTATCTGATCCGGTTCCTAACTTCTTCCGGAACGTTCTCAATCAGGCGGTAGCACATCTTGTTGCCGATCTGGGGGACCAGGAACTCCGCCATGTCGAACAGGGGGAGATACCAGTCCCGGTGCACGAACTGCTGCTGATCCAGGATGCGGGAGTAGATGGTGAAGCACTCCTCCCGATTGTTCCCGATAATAAGACGCCGCTGTTTGCCCGGAAGGATGTACAACCCCGAGTAGCCGTTATCCATCTTGCCGATAAGGCTCACCGGTCCTCCCACACTTATGCGGTTGCTCTTTTTGCCGGGGATTTCCAGCAGAGGCGCCTCCTTGTCATAGAGGATCTGGGCAAAGGCCCGGACCTCCTGGGAGGGCCCGTAGGCGGACAACATGACGATGAGACTGTCGTTATCCAGGATCAGGTTGTTGCAGAAAATGGTTGCCGAGGCGCGTTGGCCAAGGAGTGAGATGGTTGGTTGCATGGCTTCCTCCTGTAGAGATGGGCTGGCAAGATTCAAGCTGCCATCTTGTAGACCCATGCCTTGTTGGAGGGATGCCACCGGAAGCCTTTCGCTTTCAGGAACTCCTTGGAGGCCGTGTCCTGAAACGACGGCTTGGCATGCACCTCGCCGGCTTCCTCATTCGTCTCGAACGGGATGCGATGGGCAGTCAGGGCGGCGGTAATATCCGTCACCTTGTTTGCTGCCGAATCGCCTTTCTTCGTTTTCGCTTCTAGGGCTTTCACTGCGGCGGTCATCTTGTCGGCGGGAATCTCTTCGAGCTTCTTTACTCCCAGAAAGGCGAGGAATTTGACCCGATCTGCTCCCACGTTTCTGATGATCTCCTCCAGCTCCTTCACCTGAACGTTGGTGATGAACTTCGGCTGTTGTTCCGAATTGTCGGAAGCATGCTTTGCAGCTTCTCCCGAATCCAGCCATTCACGGATCGATCTTCCGTGCTCCTCGGAAAGTTTCCCGAAGAAGCCGTCGAAAAGCTCGGTCCGGTCCTTGCTGGAGCAGGCAATGTGCCGTTCCTGGTCGACATCGAACACAAGCGTGAACTCGTAATCGAGGCCTTCCCGTTGCACTGGCGCCATGCCTACCTTTTTCGGAACTTTTTTCCCTTTTTCATCCTCTACGAGGACGTACTCGGTCTTGCTGCGCATTGTCCCGATGATGTGCATCGGCGACTGCAGCATGGCATCGACCAGTGAGTTGTGTTTGGGGGTCGCTTCGCGCCACCCGGCAAACTTGTTCCCTTTGGCAGATTCGCTTTTGGCGTCAACGAACTCCAGAATACCGCCGGTCCCCGCCCATGCATGGGAAAGGGAGTCGATGATGAGGAGATCGTAGCCGAGTTTTTCCGCTTCCTTGATACCGCTGATGTATTTCTCAACGGTAAAGGGGGGCTTGATTACCGACACGTCGTAGTCGCCCAGGTGAGCGTACAACGACGCGCTCTCGTTTTCCGTGTCGAGCACAGCTATTTTCCCGTTTGGACCGACAATGCCGAATGCCAGCTTGAGGGCGGACATCGTTTTACCGGAACCTGCGGGGCCACACATACCGATACGGGCTTTCGCTCTTTTTCTGACTGCTTTCACAAATGCCATTGTCTGTCTCCTTTTCTGTCGGTTGTACCCGGACAGAGGAGACGGACCACCCCCCAGGGGTAAGTTTGTCTCCCCTGCCGGGCTGGTTGGTGTTGCAGTTTCAGTTGAGGTTGTTCTCAGAAGGGCACGTCGTCGTCATTTGGAGGGGGCGCCGGCTCTTCGTGGCTTTGAGCTGCCTCTTCAGTGCGGCCGTTGCCTTCCTTCCTGGACAGCATTTGCATTTTTTCACCAACGATCTCCGTGGTGAAGCGATCCTTGCCGTCCCGATCCTGCCACTTCCTCGTTTGCAAGCGTCCCTCGACGTACACGGTCTTTCCCTTGGTCAGGTATTCCCCAGCGATCTCCGCCAGCCTGCCCCAGAGAATGATATTGTGCCACTCGGTCCGCTCTTCCCATTCTCCGCCTTTGTTCTTGAATTTCTCACTCGTCGCAAGGGAGAAACTTGCGACCGCCGTGCCGGATGCCGTGTAACGGACCTCCGGGTCCCTGCCCGTGTTCCCAATCAGGAGAACCTTGTTCAGACTTGCCATGACTGCCTCCTTGTTGATTTTTCCCGAACATGGAGACGGTCGCCAGTCCCTTAAAGGGAGAGGTTTGGTCTCCCCGGTCGGGATTGGTAAAATGCCCGCCGCTTGCAAGGCTTGTCGCGGGTTTGAGGTACAAAAAAACCCGTTTCAGCGCGATGGCCGAAACAGGTCCGTGAGAGGTTCTTTTGAATGAAAAAGGCGCTACCTCTATTCAGGACGCACCTATAGCTGCTGTTTTCCGTCGCCTTTGCCCAAGGACGACTATCGAGTGAATTCCGCCGGGAAGTGGCGTTAGGCGTGCCGGTCTTCCCAGATGATTCTCCCTGCCGGGGCGTTGCTCCTCTGGGCTATCCAGAAGAGTTTGTCCGGGGACCAAATGGTCCGCGCGGAGTCTCTTTCGGTGAAAGAGTCTAAAATATGGCTCCTTTTTTAGCATTTTTGTGCAATGCTGTCAAGTTTTATTATTGCGTAACTAGCTGTATTTCCAATTGTTTCTGAATGTTTCGCTTCGATTTTGACAGGCAGCTCTTTAGCAGGACATCGCTTCTCGTTATCTACCTGGCTGAAGAAGCATCTTTTCTCACAGACCATTTGCCCAATACACCTCTTATCGTAGCCAGCATCCTATGCGGGTGAAAGGGTTTGGCCAAAATCTTTGCTATTCCGATTTCCATAGCCAATCGGGTGATTTCCGGAGAAAAGTCGCCGGTGCTCATAATGATGGGCATTCGAGGCGCTATCTCCTGGGCTTTTCGAGACAGTTCGAAACCGTTCATTCCATGCATATTGAGGTCGGTAATCATCAGGGAAAAGGTTCTCTCTGTTATCTTCGGGAGGGCTTCTTCTCCACTCGATGCGCAGTGAGCCTCAATCCCTTCGCACTCCAAAAGCAGTTTGAGAAGCTCCAGATTCTGTCTGTCATCGTCTACTATCAGAATGTCTGCCATATTTTCTCCGATTTTGATCTCTCTCGGTGTGAGGTAGATTTCCGATGATTGATTCAGCCCATCCGCAACGATTTCCCAGGAGGGAAGAACGGTATTCTTGATACATTCTAATGGTTGCATAACAAATCTTGTTGATAATTGTCAACAGATTTAATGTTTAGTTCGTGGTAGCCTTTCAATTTTTGAGGAGGGTGCAAAGTTTGACCATCGAATCAGCATTCGGGGAAGCCATCAGGGAATTGAGAAAGCAGAAAAGGCTTTCCCAGGAATACGTTGCCCATGAAAGCGGCTTGGACCGCTCCTTTATTTCTTTGCTCGAAACCGGTCGCCAGCAGCCCTCCCTTGTCACTATCTTCCAACTCTCCAAGGCTCTTGGAGTCTCCCCCTCACAACTCATCACCTTCGTAGAACAAAAACTACTGCAGTAATAGCTGCAACGAAGCTGCAACTTTCCACATCGCAATTAACCAAGTGACCTCCATCTAATAGGGGCGACCGACGAAACGGCCGCCCCTGTTTTTGAAGGATTGCCTCAAGTTGCCGAGATAGCCGCCTCCGTCACCTTGTCAGCCGCAGGAGCCTTGGCACTCCCCTTTTTCATCTTTTCCTTCTCTTCCGCCTCCGCAAGAGGATTCCTGAAGCCACGGGGAGGCTTGTATTCGTACCCCATCACCTGGAACATCTCCGCGATCAGGAGATTGATATCCTCCTTGATCTTCTGGCCCCGCTCAATAAATTCCTGCGCCTTGTCGAACTTGATGTTCGTGTTCCGTCCCATGTTCATCCGGAGCTGATAGAGAACATGGTCGAGGTTGTTGAGGAGACCGATGAAATCACCCTGATCCAGGGTGCGCCGGGAGATGACGTCGATGTCATCCCGTTTCGCCTTCTCCAGCTTTTTTTCCTGCCATGCCTCGCGCTTTGATGGGCGCTTGCCTCCCTGTTCACCGCTTTCTTTCTTCCTGTCGTCGCTCATAGGCTACTCCTTTTCTGTTTAGCTTCTCCCGGTCACCCTGCGGGCCACTCCTGCTCCGAAGCGGCCGGACAGTTCCGAGAAGACGGTATCATCGAATCTCTTCATCGTGAGGACCAGCATCTCGATGGCATTCATTTCGTTAACGACGTTGGCATATCCCTGCTGCGCCGTGGTCAACAGGACCCGCGTCCTGTTGGACAACTGCTCGACGTTTTTCATCCCGTCGAACAGAAGCGCCAGCTGGCAGCTGCTGGGACTGGCCCCGGCCTTGTTGTCCTTGTTCTGCGACTGGATCTGGGCGGAGAGGTTCTGCAGCTGTGTCGCCTCCTGCAGGAGATCGAGCAGCATGTAGTAGGCGAACGCCCTGGCGGTCACCGCGGAAAGCTTTCCGATCACCTCCCCTTCGGTGTTGGTGGAGATGGCTGTTTTCAGGACCAGGCTGATCGAAAGCGGGGTCGCGTTGAGAAACGGCACGTCATTGGTCGCGTCGAGGGTCTGCTTCGCCTTCATCTTTGTCGAGATCGCCTGCATGCGGGTTGAGACGTATTGCATGAGGTTCGCGTTGGCATCGGTTATGGTGGTGCAGACGCCGGCCGAATCCTTCCCCTGCGCCGATCCGTCGATGAACGTGTCGAAGTCCGTATTCTTGTCGCAGGGAGGGACATAGCTGGCGACGTAGGTGCTGTTCGTCGTGGTGGGGGACTGCACCACCACGTCACCGATGAATCCGCGGATGAGCTTCACGTAGTTCGCGTTCATCCCTTTCTTGGCGGCCAGGTTGTCGAGCACTGAGCCGCCGCCGAAGATATCGGTGATGTCGCTGGGACAGCCGGCCGTGCCCCCCTGGGATGCCTGGGAGACAACGTTTCCGGCCGCCGGTGCGTTTCCCATGGCAGAATTCATCACCGCGGTCAGGTTGGTTTTCGAGGTCTGGTACATGTCGTTAATGCCGCTGGAGACCATGAAGTCGTTCATGGAGTTGCTCATCTCGTTTTTGACGCTGTTGCTCATGATCGGCGAGAATGGCTCTGATGCCACCGCCACTAGGGCCTTCGCCGCCTTGCAGTCGTTTAGCTGGATGTTGTTCAGGCGGTCGGCGATCGCCTCCAGGGATTTGATGGTGTCCGATACCTGGGGGGCGAGCGTCTTCATGGCGATGTCGAAGGCCGCTGCCGGCGCCGACGAAAGGATCCGCTGCAGCTTCTGGACGAGGTAATCGACGTTCATGAAGCTGAAGCCCCCGAGGAAGGCGTCGATGCCGCCGCAGCCGGACTTGATCGACGGCAGGGTCACGGTGACCGGATAGTCCGTGCCGTTGGGCCAGCGGGCGGAGAATGTGCCGCCGGTGTAGTAGCCCCGTTTCGCCCCTTCATAGTAGCTGGGGGAGGTGGAGGTCTTCTGGGTCATCCAGTCGTCCACCCAGCCGCTCCAGGAAAGGGCCGGCATCGTGGCGATGGTAAGCGCCGTTGTTGCCGCGATGATCTTCTTTGTTCTTTTGTGTTTCATGGGCTGATTCACCTCCTTTCCGTTCGAGAATCAGGCTTTCGCCGGTAATCCTCACTTTGTTTCCCCGTCGGTCTGCGACGGCCTCTTCCTGACATCGAAGCCACCTCCTCTCTGGAAGTCATACAGGCTGAACTCCTCCGGGGTGATCTCGCCTTTCAGGAGCCGCACTGCCCGGTAGGTCTTGTCCTCGATCTCCTCGGCCGTTATCAAGCCGCTCGAGACCGGGAAAAAGTCCTGGTTCCCCTTCTGGATCAGAATCATCGTCGGCGTTGTCTCGACGCCGAACTTTCCGGCAAGGCCTGGGTTTTCCTCGATGTTGATCCTTTTCACCTGCCAGCCGGTGGAGCCGCTGAACCAGTCGATGATCGGCTGCTGCTGCTGGCAGTAGCCGCAGTCCGTCCTGTAGAAGTAGATGAGGGCGAACTCCTCCCTGCTGTCACGGAGCTTCCGGTTTTTTTCTTCCTGGATCTGCCCGACTCGGCTGAGGTTTCCGGGGGTGGCGACCGGGTAATCCTTCGCGGTCGTCAGCTCCGGGTATTTCTGCCAGACGTACTGGGCGACGTTCGTGAACGCCAGGGCTTTCTTCCGGGCGATCTCCTGGACCTCGTAATAGTCCCTGACGTTCTCCTCCGACGGATTCTGGACCGCCTTTTTCTTCAGTTCCTCGGCGAACTTCTCGAAGTCGTCTGGATGCATGCTCCAGATCTCGTCGTAGGTATAGTCCCTGAGGGATGGGAGCTTCTTCGGCTTTCTCTTAGTCGCCGGCTCCTTTCCCTTATCCTCCTTTTTCTCGGGCTCCTTCTCGTACCACCACCAACCCTTTCCTGAGTCCGAGTAGTAGCCGGCGCCGGCCCGGGCGGCAACGGAGACGAGTACCAGGGCCGCGATCACATGACGCATGTTTCAACCTCCGTCTGTTTCGGTCTTATCTCTCTGACCATCTTTTTCAGTAAGGAGGGCTTCATCTCCTCAAGGGTGGAAACGCTCTCCCCGAAAGCCTTCGCCCTGAACGGCACGAGGAGCACCGTAATGCCTCTGCCGCCACCGGTCACGACCGTTGTCTGGGTGGTGTAGTAGTTCGCGGCCACGTATTCGGTGGCAATAGCATCCCTGGCCCTGCTCAGTTCGCATACGACGGTGTAGAGGAGGTTCCTCTTCACCCCCTCGTTTCCGTCGGCCGCCAGGACCTCCGGGTCGGCGCCGCTCACCTCCTTGATGGCACCCCAGAGGCCATCGGGGTTGACGAAGACGAGCCCCCCGTTTGTTGACACCGCCTCCCAGCGCTTTCCCCTAGGCGTCTCCTCGATCCGGTTGATCCTCGTCTTTACCGCCGCCAGGACCGCATCGGCGTCGAACCAGGAAGGAAGCTCCTGCATAACGGGGGAGGGGATGTCGCGGGACTCCATTAATCCGAGGGGGTGCGCCCGTTGTTCCTCCGGGGGGGTGGGATCGTTCGCCGCCCGCTTTTCCGTGACAATCGGGGCGCCTTGATCCGGCAATCTTCCGCCATCGCTCACTGCCCGGGTATCCTCACGTTCCCGCTCCATCGCTTCACTGAGGAGGGTTGCCAGTTCATCCCTGCGCACCTCGTGGTCGCACTGCTTGAACATCTCCGTCATGGGGTTGTCCGTAATCAGCAGGTGGTGCCCCCTGACCATCCGGTCGAGCTCGTCCCGGTTGGCGAGGGAAGCGTATTCCGTGATCTTGTTGAGGATCATCTCCGAGATGAGGGGGTGGTCCCCGGAGGTGTACATCTTGTCGTGGTAGGACGGTATCTTTCCGAGGTCATGGCCGAGGGCGACGATGAGGAAGTCCGGCAGCAGGACCTCTTGGCCGATCTTCGTCGCACATTTCCTGGCCACGCTCAGGGTGTGCCGGTAGAGCGGGATCGTGGCCAGCATGGCGAAGGTCTCGACAGCCAGCTTCCCTTCGGCCTCAAGCGGGTGCTTATTGACGACGGACGGACAATCGCCCTCCTCGTCGAGAATTTTCAGAAGCTTGACGATGACCGTCCGGCGTGCTCCCTTCACCAGGGGGCGTTTCTCCACCATGTCGGAGAAGAACCGGTCGATCTCATCGTGCTTGAAGGTCGGCCGGGGAAGGGGTTCTGCCGGTTCTTCCGGTTCACGCTCGCGCCAGAGCTGGGAGGCGTCCGCGATGTCGATCAGCGGGCCGGCCCAGCGTCTGCTCGCCTCGGCAAGGGTCATCTTCTCGCTCTTTTCGGCGAGTGCCTCATCATCGGGCTCCGAATTTCGATCCGGACGGAACAGGCTCCTGGCTGCATAGGCAACGAGCCCGGTCCCGGCAAGGGCCGCGGCGAGGAACACCCCTTCTTTCATGGAGTGGCCTCCTCTTCCCGGGGGCGGCATGAGTTGAGTGAAGAGACGACTGCCGGAGCTTCAGGAAAGACGATCTTCAGTCCCGGGGTACGGGCATTGAGGGTATTTCCCTTGAACTTGCCCGAATAGGTGAGCATGTAAAACTCCCGGGGCTGAAGACCCAGGATGTCCTGGACCTTGAGAATGTCCTGTTCCACCTCCCGCGTGGTCACCTGGTTCGATCCGTAGATCCCCGTAAGGACGTTGCGCACCCCGAAGTGCCTGGTGACGTATTCGCTCGTTTCCGCGTCGGAGCAGCGCATGAATATCTTCGTGTTGGTGTTGTCGAGGATGCTCTTGCCGAATTCCTCGCCAAGGACTGCGTACACCTGATTTACCGACTGCGCGAAGGCGGTCACCATGACGTCCGCGGACCCGGCCTTTGCAAACAGGTCTTCGACCCCTGGGTAAAGAATGCTCTGGGCTTCGTCAATAAAGACGGAAAGGGGTGGATCGACCTTCTGCTTGTTCGACAGGTAGACCCGGCCGACGAAGGACTGGATCATCGAGAGGAGGACCTTGCCGAGGGTGGCGGCGGCCTCGCGGGTTATCATCGCCCCGGTATGGACTACGAGGATCACCCGTTCTCCCGCCTCCAGACGCTTGATGAAACGGTTCGAGTCGGCTTGGCCGATGATTTTCCCGATATTGCCGGAGGAGAGCTCCATGAGGGCAGTACGGAGCGTCGAGGACACCTTCGCGTAGTATTCCATAGGGGACTTGAGGATGTCCTCCAGCATGCCGGCCGTCAGGTCCGCGTCCTGGTTGCCGATCCGCCGCAGGGAGTTCATCGTCTGCTCCAAGGCATCACGGCGGATGCTCTGCCGGATGGTGTCGATATTCATGACCGGCAGGCGTCCCTCCTCCCTGGCAAGTAGGATGTTGGCGGTGATGACCGCAGTGGTGATCTCCTTCGCGATGTTGCGGTAAAACGGCTCCTTCCCCCCCTGAATGCCGGAGATGATGTGCCCCACCAGTTCGTCGATCATGAAGTAGAAGGCCATCGGGTCGACGACTGCCGAGTATTCCGGGAAGATGGGGGTCACGAGCATCAGCTCATCGAGCCGCTCCGCCTTTCGCGCCACGTCGAATATCTTCGTGAAGATCTGCTGGTCTCCCTTGGGGTCGAAGTAGACGACCGAATACCCCTTGTGAATGTCCTGCTCGATCAGGTTCTCGCAGAGCCGCGTCTTGCCGACGCCGGTGGTGCCGAACACAAACATGTGCCGTTTGCGGTGCGAGTCGGGAATGGAGATCGGGACGATCTTCGTGGGGCGATCCATGTTGACGCCGGTTCCGATGCTGGTCATGGGTTCATCTGTTGGACGCTTTGGCAACGAAAACATTCAGGTGCTCTCCCAGTTCCTTTCCGACAGAGTTGATCGCCTCCTTGGGGAGGCGGGCGGGGGTTACGATGTCGCTGAAACCCCCAAGAATCCTGCGCCGGCATTCGATCCCTGCAATCCCGGTCCGCTCCGTCAGGAGCCGGGCGGGGAATTCCTTGGATGCCCGGCTGAGTCGTATGCGGACGCGGGCCGATCTCTTGTTGACGATGATTGGCACGACGCTCGTGACGAGGAACTCCCTCACCTCGCCGACGCGGTAACGGTCCCGCTCGGCAGGGGGCTGGTGGCGCACCGGACATTCCCCGGAAATGGCCAGATGGGTGAACAGCTCGGCGATCTCGAAGGTGATGCAGAGCGTGCCGTCGGCGGCGATCCGGCTGATCTCCCCGGCGATGCATTTCCTGCGGAGATCGATCAGCCCCACCGCCTCGAAGAGGGCTTGCCGTTTTTGCAGTTCCAGTTCGACCATGTAGACGAGGTGACGGCGAAGTTTCCGGCTCACTGCTTCCTTGGTGATTTCGAACGGGGCACCGGAGCGGGGGAAGGAGGTGATCTCCAGAAGGCTGTTCACTCTGACGCTCAAGTGTGTCCGGAAGGCATTTGTCAGGGTCCTAGTTACCACATATTCAATTGCCTTCAGGGCTTCGTCTTCCGGCAGTCCGTATCTGGTCAGCAGGTCAGCGGGAAGCATGGCCGAAGACTTCTTCCCATGGCGTTGCCAGTAAGGGCTCCCTGGCGTCCGCCACCAGCCTCTCTTGCCGATGCGCCTGCCGGAGCGTCGCTCCTTCACGGCTCAGCAGGCGGGCGATCCTGGCGGCGTACCTGTCCCGCTTCGACGGGGTGCGCGAGTTGTAGCAGCCGACCGCGGCCCACGAGTAGCCATAGTCACGGACGCACTGGGCGAGCAGCCAGGCCCCAACCTTGACGTTCGTGCAGGGGTCGGCGAGCGCATCCCAAGGGATGCCCTTCTTGTGCAGGGTCGGGGCCCATGAGGAGTTGATCTGCATGAGCCCGAAGTCATAGGTGCCGTTGGTGTTGCGGTTCAGAGCTGCCGGATTGAAGTCGCTCTCCCCCTTGGAGATGGCCCAGAGAAGCTGGGGCGAGATGCCGTACATGGCGCCCGCCTCATCAAAACAGAAGGCAAGTGCCGTTCCTCCGGAACCGACAATCATCCCCAGTATCAATGCCATGATGCGAGTGCGCATTCTTCCCCCATGTATATAATCTATAGGGGGGGCAGGTGCTTCCGGCGGAAATCGGTAACAAGTTTGAAAGTGTGCATAAATTGCTTGCTGGCGTGAATTTGTACGGCGTGAGTTTGAAAAAATGCCCGAATGTCAACTGCAGGTTTACATTGGTGGTACATTCTTTTATGGAAGGGAGATAGTGGACGCTTATGGCCCCAAGTTCGAACATCCATGTCGGCACCTGCTCCTGGGCCGAGAAGTCTCTCATCCAAAGCGGCGAGTTCTATCCCAAGGGAGTTTCCTCCGCCGAGGAACGTCTCCGCTTCTATGCCTCCCGCTTCAATACGCTCGAGGTGGATTCCACCTACTACGCCATCCCCGCTTTACACACAACCGAGCTATGGGCCGAGCGGACTCCCGCCAGCTTCCTCTTTCACGTCAAGGTCTACGGTGCCCTCACCGGCCACGGCACCGATCCGCGGACGCTCTCCAAAGATCTCCGGGAGCTCCTCCCGGCCGCCGACAGGGAAAAGCGCACCATCCGGATAAACGAGCCGGAATTCCTGAAGGCCGTCGCCAACGCCTTTGCCGCCTCCCTTGCCCCTCTCCGGGCCGCGGGCAAGCTGGGCCTCCTCGTCTTCCAGTTCCCCCCCTGGTTCTTGTACAAGGCGGCAGACCTGGACTACATCCTTAAGTGCAGGGAGCTCGTGGGCGACCTTCCTATCGCCGTCGAGTTCCGCCACGGGAGCTGGCTCACCGAGCCCCACCGGGAAGGGGTTCTCAAGTTTCTGCGCGATCACGGCATCACCTACGTCACCGCCGACGAACCGCAGTACGGGACGCTGGCGACCGTGCCGTTCCTCCCCGAGGTAACCACCGAAATCGCCTATTTCCGCCTGCACGGCCGGAATAGGGAGGCGTGGCTCAAGAAAGGGGTGGAGACCTCGGAGAGGTACGATTACCTCTATTCCACCGGAGAGCTGAGAGATTTCGCGGCGGCGGTGGAAAAGGTCGCATCGAGAGCCAAGAAGGTCTTCGTTATGTTCAACAACTGCCGGGCCGGCCACGCCATGAAGAACGCCCTGGAAATCCTTGGAATCCTGGGCTGAGAGCTCCTCCCTTGACATCCATTTTGTTCGGTAGTATATCATTTGGTAAGTATACTAAATGGTATGGTGCGGAGTGCAAATGGAAGACCTTACCCCACGACAGCAGCAAGTCCTTTCCTTCATCTCCAAGCATTTAAACGAACGCGGCTATCCTCCCACCTTGCGCGAAATTGCCCTCCATCTGGGGATAAGCGGCAATGCCGGCGTGATGAGTCACCTCGAAGCCCTGGAGAAGAAAGGTTACATCCGCCGACAGGAGGGTAGTTCACGGGGTATAGCGCTTGTTGCTCCGGAAGCTCGGCGCGGTGAATACCCCATCGCCGAGGAGCGCATCATCATGGGGGACGAAGAGCAGTTTTCCGTGCGTCTTCCAGTGGTGGGTACCGTCAGAGCCGGCTCTCCCGAGATTCCGATCGAGGACATCGAGGACTACTTTGCTATCGACCGCTCCCAGCAGCGATTGGGAGGTGTGTTCTTTCTGCGGGTCCGAGGTGATTCCATGATCAACGCCTGCATCAAGGAGGGTGACCTCGCACTGGTCCGGCCTCAGTCAGATGCCCGAAACCGGGACATCGTGGTGGCCCTCGTGAATGGCGAGGCGACCCTGAAGCGTTTCTACCGGGAGCGGGACCGCATCCGTCTTCAGCCGGAGAACCCGAACCTGGAACCGATCGTCGTCCGGGCCGGGGAGGGGGATGTCTCCATTGTCGGCAAAGTAGTCGGCATCTACCGGCAGATGGAGTAGGCCGTGGAACGGGTAAAGGAACCGATTCGGATCGCCACGATCTTCACGCCGGGACGCCAGTTGAAGCCGGTCTGGTTCGAGTGGCACCGGCGCAAGCACACCATCCTGGAGACGACCTACTTCTGGAAAGAAAAAGTGGGGAATACTTGTCTTCTGCACTTCTCCGTCACCGACGGGGAGGCGATGTACGAGCTGATCTACGACACGGCCGAGCAGAGCTGGATGCTGAACGGGATTGAGGTGAAGTGATGGACGGCCGGGTGATCATGCATTGCGACCAAAACGCGTTTTTCGCGTCGGTCGAACAGCAGAACAATCCCGAGCTCCGCGGGAAACCCATTGCGGTCATCGGCGCAGGGCACCGGACCATCATCACCACCTGCTCCTACGAGGCCCGGAAATTCGGCGTGAAGACGGGAATGACGACGTGGGAGGGCAAACGGTGCTGCCCCGAATTGATCCTGGTCATCGGCGACAACCGGAAATATACCCATACCTCGTCCCGGATAGTGCAGATGATGCTGGACTACACGCCTCTCGTTGAAGTGTTCAGTATCGATGAAGGGTTCCTGGACGTGACCGGCTCCCTCTCCATCTTCGGCAGCGCCGAGAACATCGCCTACCTCCTCAAGGCCCGGATCAGGCACCACTTCGGGATCACCTGTTCGATCGGCATCGCTCCCAACAAGCTCCTCGCCAAGCTCGCCTCGGACATGCAGAAGCCGGACGGTCTGACGGTCATCCGGCCGGAGGACGTATCCTCCGTCATGAACAGGACCCCGATCAAGGACCTGTGCGGCATCGGCAAGCGGACAGAGCGACAGCTGAGCCTTTTGGGAATCAAGACCTGCGGCGACCTGGGAAGATTCCCGGTGGAGATCCTGAGAAGGAAGTTCGGCGTGATCGGCGAGTACCTGCACCGAATGGGGCAGGGGATAGACGACTCCCCGGTGGTGCCTCCGGAGGAGACGGACCCGGTAAAGTCGGTAGGCCACAGCCAGACGCTGGAGAGAGACGTCGAGAGGCGCGAGGATATCCTGAAATACATCCTCCAGCTGTCCGAGATGGTGGGGCGGCGCGCCCGCAGGTATGGGGTCACCGGCAAAACTGTCACCCTGTACGTGAGGTACGCCGACTTCTTTACCAGCTTCGGAAAACAGCAGACCCTGTCTAGGTACATAAACCTGAGCGACGAGATCTACAGGGCTGCCGTTCGGATTCTGGATACCGTCGAACTGGAACAGCCTGTGCGCCTGTTAGGGGTCCGGCTGTCGAACCTGCGGCACCATGAGGAGCAGCTTCCCCTGTTCGAGGACGAAAGAAGGAAGGTCCTGGCCACCCGGGCGATGGACGTTGTGAACGGTCGTTACGGGGAGTTCACTGTAACCTACGGCTCGCTGCTGGCGGATGACGCGGAGAAGGGTTCGTTCGTGATCTCGCCGGCATGGCGGCCTAGCGGGATCAGGAACGTGGATGTGAAATGATCTTACTTTACCTAGATGAAATTAAGCCTTTCTCTGGACTTCTTTCCCCAACATTAAAAAAACAACTGAGGCAATGGCTAAATTGCTGGAAAATGTGTGATTTTTCTGATATAAATCGGCGGATTTGAATCCGTTTGAGCAGTCTCAATAGGTGGACTACCGTGAAACGATTTTTCCTCTCGCTACTTATTCTACTTCAAGTTAGCAGCGCCCTTTCGGTAATCGCGGCACCTATTACCTCCACTGGCACCACAGAGGTTTTTTTCTCTCCAAATGGCGGCGCAACCCAGGCGGTAGTCGGAGAAATCGGACATGCCCGACAAGAGGTCTTAGTGCAAGCCTACTCTTTCACAAGCAAGCCGATAGCAAAGGCGTTATTAGATGCCCATAAACGGGGGGTGAAGGTTGTAGCCGTCTTGGACAAGAGCCAGCGCACTCAGAAATACTCTGGGGCTACTTTTCTCGCAAACGCTGGAATCCCGGTCTATATCGACAGCCAGCATGCGATTGCGCACAACAAGGTTATGGTCTTGGACAGAAGCACCCTGATTACCGGGAGCTTTAATTTTACAGCTGCCGCAGAAGGCAAGAACGCTGAGAATCTTTTGGTAATAAAGGGCAATAAGCCTTTAGTGGACAAATACATAGCAAATTTCGAGACCCACAGAACGCATTCGGAACCGTATACCCGTTAGAGCAAGAACTTAATAGAGGGAGAATTCGGTGTTGTTTTAGAATAAACGGTTTGCGATTTTTTCAATCTGGTGAAATGCAAACGAATATCGATTTCAGAAAAAACTTGTACCCTATTTTGTACCCTAAAATTTAGAAAAGATGGTAAAAATGGTTGACATGGGTCGCTGAGTGGTGTTATACAACTATCCGAAATCGCGTTAAATATTTGTTTTTAGAGGTAAACTGGTTAGGGTGCCAAAAGCACTCATAACCCGAAGGTCACAGGTTCAAATCCTGTCCCCGCAACCAAAAAACTCAGGGATTCGGTAGCTTACCGAATCCCTTTTTGTTGTTTCACCTTCCTGATAGCCCGAAGGTCGAAGATTCAAATCCTTCCCCAGTAACCTCAACAAAAACTAGTGACTTAGAGATACTACAGTTCCATTTTTTGCAAGTTCATTTCCGATTGTACACAAAACTGTACGCAAAAAGTCTAAAAGGGCCATGGGGGTAAAGAATCCGCGCCCAAAGGACGCGGCTTTAAAAACCGCCCCCATAGGGAGCCGAGGCACCATTGCCGAAGATGCGAGATTGCATCAGACAACGCCGATTTTTCTCTCCGTCTACACCTTGGGTTCACACATGATCTGCAGACCGTTGGAAACCGCTTCGAGTCCGGTATAGGTTCCTCCTCCAAGCGAATATGCCCGCAGGAAGATGAGGAGAATCCCCCACCTGCCAATAGAAGTCACATCCCGCCGGTATGAGTCCTAGCCCATTGCGATACAGCCCCCACTTGGTCCGAGTACTTCGACATCGCGGCGCTATTTACTTATAGGCTCTTAAATCATCACCAGCCATACTTCTTTAACAAGTTGAGACAGATTGCCATCCTTGGCTGGTTCCCGCGACTTTGTTTCGGTAGGGCCTCTTTGAAATCGAGCTCTCCACTCGAGGTCGTCGGCGATTTGCTCATAAAGCAGAGGGAGTAGGCATAAAAAAGCAGAACCCTTATAAAACTATTAATTGAAATATCACCATAAAATCAGTATCATCTCCGCAGCCGAAGTACCGGTGATAAAGTCTCAGGTCACGGAGCTGAAGCAGAACGGTTCAACTCCTGTTTAGGCGGCGGCACGCGCTGCATCAACTTGTTAATCCTTTGAGAAAGTGCATTATTTGACACCGCAAAACAAGGAGGACAAATGAACGAAAATACCGCGGTACCGGAGAAGGGTGTGATGGTAATGCCGGAACTGGCAAACGCCATGACGGAAAGCCAGAAGATAAATCTGGCCAAGTTCGATGAGGCTCAAAGAACGAGAATTAATCAGATCGTTGCATGCGTGGGCGAGCTCGACAGCGCCGCTGTGACAAGCTTTGGCGCTGAGAAGCAGATTCAGATGAACGCCTTCCTGGACGAACTTCTCAAAGGTATCCGCACATCCGAAGTGGGTGAAGCTGGCGCCATAACGCTCGATCTTGCCAGGCATATCAAAGGGATGAACCTCCCCGAGGTGAAAAAGGAAGTCGAAGGAGGTGACTGGGTCGCCAACTCATTCGGCAAACTGCCTTTAGTCGGCAAATACGTCTCTGCGCTCCGCTGTTTTCAGCTGAACCACGCCGAAGTCATAAAATACCTGCAGGAGATTCAGGACCGAGCACAAAGGGAAATGGGTAAGCTTGCGGCCACCAATACGAAGCTCGATCAGCTCGTAGACAGAACCATTGAGAACCTTAAGGATATGGAGTTCTACCTTGCAGCCGGTCAGTCGATCCTGATGCGCGCCAAGGCACAATTCGCCGCCAAGCAGGCTGAGCTTGCCCAGTCCACCGACCAGCTGGCCCTCATGAAGCTCCGGGATGGCGCAGAGCAGATCAACGCTTTCGAGACAAGGATCCTCCGGATGCACATCGGTTTTACCGATGCCCTCTTGTCCGTTCCGCAGATTCGTTTGACGCAGGAAGCTGCAAGAATCGAGGCGAGAAACATAATGGACACAATCCTGTTCGATCTGCCCCGGCTCAAAAGCGCTATTTTGCGGGTCGCGGCGCTCAAACAGATCACTGACGCATCGAAAGAGACCGAAGCGAGACGTGAAATCACCCGTCAGATCGGCGCGATCGGAAGTGACATGCTCGACGAGGCATATACCAAGGCAAAAGAGAGCCAGGGAAGCGGCGCCGAAGATGTAGCGATGCTCGCTCAAACCGCTGACAAGCTCCTGGAGACGATCGCCAAAGGTGTCAGGCTCGATGAGGAGAATCGGCAAAAACGCCAGGCAACCGAACAGCAGCTTGGAGAAATTAAGACGAAGCTCCTCGATGGCCTGCAAGCGAATGCCAAGGCGTTGGCCCTTCAATCGATATAATTCAACTACGAAAGGGGAAAACATGAAATTTACAGCTGAATCATATTTCAACCCACACCTCGCGGTTGGGTCCAAGCGGGTCGACGCTGTCATCACGGTCTGCGCAACAGGCGACGGTTCGGCGACCGTCCAGCGGAAGGGAAAGACGTTGGCCATATTCATTGGCGACACTTCCGGATCGATGGATGGAGACAAACTTCAGCAGATGAAGCACGCGATCCGGGTAGGCATCAACTGTCTTGACGAGGAGTGTCTCTTTTCGGTAATCAGCTTCAGCAGCAGCGCAAATACGATTGTGCCGGCGACCAAGGCAACTAGCGCCGCGAAATCGGCGGCAAATGATGCAGTCCAGAAGCTGAGGGCCATCGGTGGGACGGAAATGTCAAATGCTCTCATAGCCGCCCTCGAAGTGGCGAAACGCGCCGATGCCGCTATTGTCCTCGTTTATTTTGTTACGGATGGTGAGAACGAACAAGGTGACAGCAAGTCACTCGAAATGGCACTATCCTCCGCCGAGGGAAAACTGCAGGCAAACTGCTGGGGAGTGGGTACCGACTGGGATCCGCGTGATCTGCGCAAGATTGCCGGTCGGCTTTTGGGAACCGCCGATGCTGTCCCCAACCCCGAGAAACTCGAGGAAAAATTCCGGGAAGCTCTGGCACAGGGGATGGCCAAGGGTATCGGAGACGTAAAGCTGCGCCTCTGGATGCCCAAGAGTGTCGAGGCGGCCACCATCAAGCAGATGTCCCCCGAGATTGCCGACCTGAAAAAGCTCTGCAGCCGCGTTGACGATAAGACGATCGAGGTGCCGCTGGGCGCATGGGGCGAAGAAAGCCGCGATTACCACATCGGCTTCGATCTCACACCCCAGTCCGAAGGGGAGGAGATGATGGTCTGCCGACCCAAGGTGGTTTACCAGGACAACGGCAATGAGGTTGCGGCCGAAGGGCAGCGGATTGTTGCCACATGGTCTTCTGATGAATCGCTGACCACCCGAATCAACGCGCAGGTTGCCCATTACACCGGGCAGGAAGAGTTGGCGAGCTCTATTAAGGAAGGCCTCGAGGCCAAGGCGCGTGGAGACGTGGACCAGGCAACCGTCCTGCTCGGCAAGGCCGCCAAGATTGCCATCGAAACCGGTAATGACGAAGTGACCCAGCGCCTCAAAAAGGTTGTCGATGTTGTTGATGCTGCCGAAGGGACTGTGCGCCTCCGTTCCGGAGCGAGCAAAGGTGACGAGATGGAACTCGACATGGGTGGCACCCGCACCGTTCGCCGGCGTCCGGCGGTTGCATAAAAAGTTCAGGAAAGGAAAAAACTATGCCCATATGCCCGAAAGGTCATCAATCGACCGATGCGGATTACTGCTCTGAATGCGGAGCCCTGATCGGTCAATCGTCACTGGCGGCTACACAAGCCAGTGACAGCATGGCAAGCACAGCGACCGATAGCAGCATCTGTCCGGATTGCGGCACGCCCCGTAACGGCAGCAACCGCTTCTGCGAGGTCTGCCGCTATGACTTCCAGGACAAGAAATCCTATTCGGCAACCGCGCCGGAAAGCACACCCGTGCCGGCCGAACAGGTGCAGGATGCCGCACCACCAGCGCCGGCAGTTGCGCCAGACGCGGCGCCGACAACGGCTGCCACATTCGTGGCGGCCCAACGGCTGAATGTCGAAATCTACATAGACCCCGCTCTCGTAACCGATCCAGAAATGGTCGCCAAATGTCCGAAGGACGCGCCGAAACGAACCTTCCCCCTTGACCTTGACGAGAATCTGATAGGACGTCGCTCGGACGTGAAGGGAGTATATCCGGAAATCGAGATCGACGATCCGGGCACCTCGCGCCGGCATCTGAAGCTGATCCGGCAGAGTGATGGCGGCTATGCGGCCCTCGAGCTTGGCTCATCCAACGGCACAAAACTGAACGACGTCGACCTCGAGCCTGGCATCACCGCCCCGGTCAAGATCGGCGATGAATTTGTCATCGGCATGTGGACCAGGCTGCGCATAACGCAGCGCTAGCCGCTTTGTGGGTTCACCAAAAGGAGAAACCATGGGAACTGCAGTAGGTACCGGAGCCGCCGTCAGCGGCTTCCAGCAGACCGCAATTGAAAACGTGAAAAGCTACCTTGCCACCACCCCCGGGAAGATGACCGCGGCGCTGGCCGGGTGCATCGTTGGCGCCGTCATCATGGCGATATGCGCTTTCGGCGCTTATCGTGGCACGCGTAAGGCGGTTCAGACGGTGGGGAAGGACGCTGTCCCATCGATCGTTGCCGCCGAGCGTATCCGGGCAACCCTGGGGGATGCCCACGCTAATGCCATGAACGCGGTGGTGACCAATGAGGGCGAAAATGGACCCTCTCTCAAGAAATTTCGCCAAGACATGGACCAGGCACACGCCGACTTGCTCTCTGCCGCCCAGAACATCACCTACGGCGATGAGGAAGCGAAGCCTATCCTGACATTGATGACCAAGCTCGGCGAATACGAGCGGGTGCTCGGTCAGGCCAGGGTACAATCGGGAGACAGCGCCATAGCGACAATCCTTGCTTCGAACACCCTGATGCGGGGTGAGATACTTCCGGCGGCAGTCGAGTTGGATCAGGCCAACTTCCGTCACCTCACGGCCACATACGATGCGCATAGAAATAATGCTTTGCTGGCAGCTCTCCCCTTCCTCGTCTTCGCTCTGGTCAACCTGGCCGTTCTGGTCGCTACGCAGATATATCTCTTCAGGAAGACGCGCCGGATGCTGAATCCCGCTATGGCTGCTGCTACGGCCATTGCGCTTGTGTTCGCAATCTACGGTGCCTATACCCTGAAATCGGCCGAATCGGCACTGGTGTCCATCAAGCAGGACTGCTTCGATTCCATCCACGCTCTGTGGAAGGCGAAGGCCATCGCCTATGACGCCAACGCTGACGAATCCCTCTACCTCATCTACACCGGTCGCCCGGCTGAACAGCAGAAAGCGTTCGCTGCTTACAAGGCGAAAGCTGCGGAGTTGGTCGCAGTCGAGCCGGAGGAGGCTCAAGCAGCGGCGGCGGCCAAACAAAGGATACAGGGGCTGCTGGGCGATGAGCTTGCCAACGTCACCTTTGCCGGAGAGGAGGAGGCAGCCAGGGAAACGCTGCGAACCTGGGGTGAGTACCGGAAGATCGATACCCAGATCACGGGACTGCTCAAGCAGGGTCGCTATCAGGAAGCGCTCAAACTGGACCTGGGAACGGCTCCGGGGCAATCGAACTGGGCATTCGATCAGTTCGACCAAGCGATCGGCAAGACCCTGGATATCAATCAGGCAGCTTTCCAGGACGGCGTGAACCGCGCCTTCAAGCTTCTTGGCGTCTTCCCGTACGTGCTCGGCATAGCCCTGGTGGCAGTCGTTGTTGCCTGCATCCTTGGAATGAAGCCGCGGCTCGACGAATACCGGTTCTAATCTAGCCCTGATAAACAGGATAAGTGCGTTAACGAAGTTATTTTCTGCCTGAAAACGCAGAAACTAACTTCTAACTTACTAAAAGGGCGCGCCATCGTGTCGGATTGTGAAAAAATCGATAATTTGCGAGCCAGCGTCACCACCATCAGCCGCAACCTTATGGAACTTGGGGAAACTGAGGCGGTGAAAACAGTACGGGTGCGGTTCAAGGACCCGATCAACGGATACATGGGGGCTACCAGGGAAAAGGTTGCCAAGGCGATCAAGACCCTGGATGGACTTTGGGATAGCTACCTGCTCCTTGCCCGGGTGGTGGAGGAGGCAAGCGACCTGGCCGGTAAAAACGGCCTCTTTCACAATACGGAAGAAGAGGTAAGAGAGTTGCTCGAAGGGGACTCTATCGAGTTGCCGGCAGAGCATATCCCGATCACCTCTCGAGGACTTCTTTCCACCGCCAGCAAAGTGGAACGGGTCACCCCCGATGTGCTGCTCCAGGCGATGGAGCAGCAGTTTTGCGAGGCCCGCGATTGCGTCAACGAAATATCCGGGGCAATAGCGCAGGCTAAACCCCGACTGGCCGCTATAAGACAACAGGCGGTCACGCTCGCCAACTGGGCCAAGACCCTCGGGGCGGCGAGCAGGCTCCCTGATGATTTGGAAAAGGTTCTTGCCAGTCTCGACAGCGACCCGCTCTGCTGTGCAGCAGAAATAGACCGGCTGGAAAGCGAACTTGGCAAAGAGCGCCTCCTCCTCCAGTCAATCGAAGAGGAGCATACGGCAACCAGACAGTCAATTGAACACGCCAGGTCCATAGTGAGCGAACTTAGGGAGTTGTCGTCCCGCTCGGCAGCAGCAATTGAAGAAGCCAAGGAGAAGATCAGGCAACCGGAAGGATTGGTGCTGCCAATAAGCGAAGAGGCGATCGCGTCCCTCTCTGCCTGGCTCGATTCACTTGAAGGAAACGCAGCTACAGGTCACTACGGCGCTGTGAAGGTTGGCATGGGAAAATGGCAGACCGAAGGCGAAGCACGGCTTATGGCCGAACGTGAAGGCTACACCAGAAATCGGGCGGCACTCGATGAAAGGGCTGAGCTTAAGGGGAGCTTCAAAGCGCTCTGCGTCAAAGCAGAGGCGCTCAAGGCGAAGGGCGTGCCGCTTGGTGACACACTCCTTGGACTTGCCCTGGAAGCGGAGCAAACCCTTAACACAATCCCTTTTGACTTGAAAATGGGCCGCCGTGCGGTAGAAGCTTACGAATCGGCTCTCAATACGCAATATAACCTGCATAGACAGACCAACCGTTAGAAAACGGAGGACAGCGTGGATAAATGTCAAAGAAACGGATGTGTTGGTAATATAGTCGACGGTTGCTGCGATGAATGCGGCATGCCGCCAGTCGGGGCGAGTCTTCTTGCCGCTGCCCGAAACGGCAGTGCGAACTCAGGTTCGGACAACACCGGTACCTTTGCCACTGGGAGCACCGGGACAGGAATGACCGGGACCGGGCATACGAGCGGGACCAGAAAACACACCAGCCGTTCGAGCAAAGGGTCGTCGTCACGACGCACCGCCCTCGGCGGCGGGCTCGTGTCGCTGCCGCCGCTCCCCAGCCAGGACCCGCTGGCTCTCCTCATGGAAAAAGCCGAGGTGCCCGAGCGCAAACGCCGCTGTCCTCATTGTGATACAAAAGTCACACGAACCAGAGGTTTCTGCGGCCAGTGCGGCCATGAATACAACTTCGAGCCGGCCCTCAAGGCAGGCGACATCGTCAACGGCAAGTTCGAGATCAAGGGGCCGATCGCTTTCGGCGGGCTCGGCTGGATTTATCTTGGTTGGGATAAGGTCCTCAACCGCTGGGTGGTCATGAAGGGTCTCTTGAATGCCAAGGACGAGGCCGCAGCCGCAGCTGCGGTCGCCGAACGGCAGTTCCTCGCCGCGGTGAAGCATCCGAAGATCGTGGGGATCTACGATTTCGTCAACAGCGGCAACGAAGGTTTTATCGTCATGGAGTACGTCGGTGGGAAGCCGATAGGAACCATCCTCAAGGAAAAAGGGGTGCTGCCGGTGGAGGAGGCGATCTCGTACATCCTCGGGATCCTGCCGGCGTTCTCCTATCTCCACGCCAACGGTTTTGTCTACTGCGACTTCAAGCCGGAAAATTTCATGATCGAAGGGGACGACGTAAAGCTCGTCGACATGGGGGGCGTGAGAAGGATCGGCGACCCGGATGGGGACATCTACGGCACACGCGGTTTCATGGCGCAGGAGGCAGGCGACGACCCGGTGGAGGTGTCTGACCTCTACACTCTCGGACGGTCGCTTGCGGTCCTCATCATGGACTTCAAGTACATGAAGGAGTATGAGAATTCCCTCCCGACCCCGACAGAGCAGCCGGTCCTGGCGGAGAATGAGTCACTCTACCGGTTCCTCCTGCGGGCAACCCATCAGGATCCGGACCAAAGGTTCCAATCGGCGGATGAAATGGCCGACCAGCTTTACGGGGTCCTGAGGGAGATTGTCGCCCTCAAGACTGAGCCGAAGCCTGCCGAAAGCCAGACGTTCACCTCGGACAACCTGTTCGATGCCGACGATGTCGCAGGAACGGAAAAGGTCGATGTTCGGCTTCTTCCGACGCTCAAAATGGACGTCAGAGACCCGGCAGCCAACGAACTCCTGCGCATGGCAGCGGTGACCAACCCGGAAAAAAGAGTGGTGGCCCTCGAACATGTAGCTGACAAGTTCGGTGAAAAATCGGCTGAGGCGCGGCTGAGGCTCGCCAACGCATATCTTGGCGTGAAGAGATTCAGCGATGCCAACAAGCTCCTCGACCAGTTGCATGCCGAGGACCAATTCGACTGGAGGGTATCATGGTATCGGGGGAAATCGCTCCTCGCCCAGAACGACGGCCAGGTAGCCCGCATGGAGTTCGGCAAGGTCTATTTCGAAATGCCTGGTGAAATCGCCCCCAAACTGGCGATAGCCTATGCAGCGGAGATTACCGGCGATTACGATGAAGCGGCCCGCTATTACAAACGTGTTGCCAAGGTCGACCCGAATCAGACCACAGCCTGCTTTGGACTGGCCCGCTGTCTCAGCAAGAAAAAGGACATAAACGGCGCGATGGAGGCACTCGCTGCGGTGCCGGCCCAGCACAGCCTTTTCAACCAGGCCCGGATAGCTCTTGCCAAGATCCTGTTGCACGATGAAACGGGGTTGGATCGACCACTCATAGAAAAAGCGGCGGAGACGATTGAATCCATATCCGCCGAAGGAGGGGTAGTGCACCATCTGTCAGGAAGACTTCTCGCAAGCACTGTTTCGGTCATAACCAGCGGCAAGGTCAAGGAAGACAGGAATACGAAACTCCTCGGCCACCAGATGCACCCCGTTGCACTGCGAAAGGGAGCCGAGGAAGAATTCCGCAAGGCCGCACATTATGCGACAAGCCACCCTGAGAAGATCATGTGGGTCGATATGGCGAATGCTATCCGTCCGCAAACATTACTGTAAGGAGGCGGCGCAATGACATGCCCTGTATGCGGTGATACTGCCTCGGCAGCGGAATCGAAGTTCTGTGAAGCCTGTGGTGCGCCACTTGCTCCCGGGAGCACACCCCCGGGCCGCGACCCGGCATTTTGTGCGGAGCACCAGACAACGTCGCTCTGTAGCTGCCCTCCAGGGGAGAGCAAGCCGGACGCCGAAGGATTCTGCGAAAACTGCGGCATCCGCTGCGTAGCGGCTGCGTACGAAGGTGGTGTGAGCAACCCCCACCGGATAAACGAAGAGATCGACGAACGGCTTGCCCTAGTAAGCGACATAGGGAAAAAGCACGCCCATAACGAGGATTGCGGAACGGTCGCCAAGGGAGAAAACGGGGATGTGGTCCTAATTGTAGCGGACGGCGTATCTACCTCATTCCACCCGGCCGGGGCCTCGGCAGCGACTACCAGGATCGTCAAGGAAATGCTCTTGGCGGCCTATGCCCCCCATGAAGCGATGTCAGTGATGAAAACGGCTATCGCGACAGCGCATGAAACCATAATGGCACTCCCGAGCGGCGATAACCCGGACCTCGACGGGCCCGAATGTACGGTAGTTGCAGCAAAGGTCAGAGAGGGAAACGTCATCATCGGCTGGGTAGGCGACTCGCGGGCATATCTGCTGACCGACACCGCGGAAAAACTTCTCACCGTCGACGATTCCTGGGTTGAGGAAGTGGTCAAAGCCGGGCTTCACACGCGTGAAGAGGCAAACGCGGATCAGCGAGCACACTGCGTAACGCAGGTTCTCGGCATGAAGGACGATGAGGTCGAAATCCACGTCATCTCAACAGAAATCGCCCCGAACGAAACTCTGCTTCTATGTTCAGACGGTCTTTGGAATTATTTCCAACAGGATGGAAGCCTTGTCAGAAAAATAGGCGAAATTAAGAAAAAACTCGGTGCAGACGTAACTTCCGATGTGATCTGTCAGGCGCTGGTCGAAGAGGCTAATGCACGAGGGGGACACGACAATATCACCGTGGCCGCCCTTCTTGGCTGATACGAAGTAAAGTTGATTTCCTTGCCCCAAATACAACAAGCACGGCCCCCATTCCGTTTGAGGTGTGGGGGCCATTTACTAATCCTCACCAGCCATATTTCTTTAACAATAACGTGGTCGATGTGACCACGCATGAGCTAATCCTGGAAGCGCCGGGAAAGCCGCTCCTTTCTTGTTTCCGCGGCGCCGTTTAAATGATTTCCTTTGTGACGGCGGTGAGCGGACTGATATCTTCGGTAGCCCGTGTCAGCTCCTGCAGATGGGGGATGATACCGGTAGAACGTGCCATGGAGCGCCCCTTTCGTTGATCTCGGTACAGTATAGGGAAGTTTTTTGAGAACCGTGTTACAGGGAGGTGATACTTTGATGAAATGAGGGGGCAAAGTGGAGCAGGGCGACGGCGGGGATGATATCGAGGCTTTGCCTCATTCGATCTCCATCTTATACCCGAAGCCACGCACGGTCTTGATCATCCCGGCGGCATCGCCCATCTTGGTCCGGAGCCTGGTAATGTGGGTGTCCACCGTGCGGGTATCGCCGGAGTAATTATACCCCCAGACATCCTTCAGGAGGAGTTCCCGGCTCTGCAGCCTGCCGAGCCGCTCGGCGAGGGTGAGAAGGAGCTTGAATTCGGTCGTGGTAAGGATTATTTCCGCGCCTTCGATGGTGACGATGTGCCGTTCGGTGTCAACGGCGATGGCACCGATCCGGATGATCTTCCCCTCGGCTGTTTCGGGCCGGGCGCGGCGGAGCACCGCCTTGATGCGGAGCAGGAGTTCTCTGGTGGAGAACGGCTTTACCGCATAGTCGTCGGCCCCGATTTCGAAACCGACCACCCGGTCGATTTCTTCGCCCTTTGCCGTCAGAAGAACGATCGGGATTGTTGCGGTTTTCTGATTTCCCTTAAGGGCCTTGCATACCTCGATTCCCGGCATGCCGGGCAGCATGAGGTCGAGCAGAATCAGGTCGGGGGAATTGTTGCGGGCGGCATCGAGACCGGCGGGACCGTCCAGGGCGATGATGGGGCGGTATCCTTCTTTTCCCAGGTTGAACGCCACCAATTCCGCCAGGTCTTTTTCGTCTTCAACGATCAGGATTGTTTTCGTTCCCATGGTTTCCCTGTAACTATTCGATCACGAGGTATGTTACGGAATAACAGACTATAGGAAACTGGTTACAGTTGCGTTACGGTCGAATGAAAAGGATGTAAAATTCCCCGGCTGTCCACAAAGATTGTGGAAAATCCTGGGGAAAAGATGATGATTGAAGGGAAATGTGACGATTATGTTTGTGGAAATAACAAACTGCCGGGAATTGCGGCAATCGGGGCATCTCAATCGATGACGATGTGCACTGTGTATGGCATCCCTCTCAGGATGCGTGTTTTTTCGTCATTTTCGATTGTTGCAGGCGGGCCACGAAGACCGCATGGCGGAGGCCGCCCCGGCCGGGGCGGTCGGTGGTCACGGTGAAGCCGGCGCTCCGCAAGCGCTTGTCGAAACCCTCATCGTAGTTCTCCCCCCACACGGCCACTACGCCGCCGGGCTTGAGGGCGGCCCGCATATCCGCAATGGCCCGGCTGCCGTAGAGCGGATCATCGACGGGGTCCGTTTTTGCGTGGGGGCCGCGGTACAGGTCGAGGACGATGGCGTCGAAACACGACTCACCGCCGTTCACGGCGCTCCTGCGGATCAGGCGGGCAACGTCGCAGATCTCCACGGTTACCCGCGGGTCGTCGACCGCGTTTTCCGTGAGAGACGCAAGGGGACCACGGCACCAAGCGACGACGATCGGGTTCAGTTCTGCCACGACGATCCGTGACCCGGGGGGGAGCGTGTCGAGGACCGCCCTGAGCGTAAAGCCCATCCCCAGGCCGCCCACCAGCACCCGCGGGCTTTCCCCGTCCTTCAGGTGGCCGCAGCCGAGCCGGCCGAGCACCACTTCGGAACGGTTTGCCAGGCTGTTCATGAGTACCTGGGAGCCGATCATGATCAAAAAGTCCCGCTCGCCGCGCTGACGCAGTTCGAGTTTTCCTTCGTCGGTGGAGATGCTTTCGATTATTTTCCAGGGCTGTGCCATGGTGACCCGCCTTTCAATGCTTTTTATGTCATGCCGATGCCGGATGATCGCAGCTGTTTTCATGATTGCACACGCCGGTAAAACGGATTATACAATAGGTGTCAAGCAGAGCAGGCACAATCACCAGCGTGAAGGAGAAGAGGTGGGCGACATGATCGAACTGCTGAGAAAACGCCGCAGCATCCGCACATTCACCGGGGAAAAGGTCGGTCCGGAAACCGTCGAGCTGCTCGTCGAGGCGTTGCTCCGGGCACCATCCTCCCGGGGCCTCAACCCGTGGGAATTCGTCGTGGTCGATGATACGGAGCTTCTTTCACGGCTCTCGCGGTCGAAGGAGCACGGCTCCGGATTCCTGAAAGCAGCCCCTCTCGCCATTGTCGTATGCGCCGACAGCACCAGGTCGGACGTATGGATCGAGGACTGCGCCATAGCCTCCATACTCGTGCAGATGGCGGCACTGTCGCTGGGGCTGGGGAGCTGCTGGGTGCAGATACGGAACCGGCGGCATGACGGCGGCAGGTCCGCGGAGGAGTACGTCCGGGAACTCCTCGGCCTGCCGGAGCATGTCGCGGTGGAGTCGATCATCGGCATCGGCCACCCGGCCGAGACACAAAGGCCCATACCGGCGGGGGAGCTGCAGTACGCGAAGGTGAAGCGCAACCGCTGGTCGTAAAGGATGACGCTGTGCAGGCCGGTCAGGAGAAGCGGACTTCCAGCAGGGTCAGGTCGTCTTCCAGTCGTATGCCGTTGGAAAAGTTCAGCAACGCCTCTTCCAGCGGTTCGATCCCGAGGCGCGATTCCGGATACCCCAGGGAGCCCAGGATGCCGATCAGTCCCTCCGTTCCCAGCATGCGGCCGGCGGCGTCGTTAATTTCGATGGCACCGTCGGTAAACATCAGCAGGCTGTCTCCGGATGCGCACGGGAATTCGCGTTCGTCGTAGTCGGCGTCCGCGATCATGCCGAACGGCAGTCCCGGGGCGGACACCTGGTCGGACCGGCCGTCAGGGTGTACCAGCACAAGGGGTGGACCGCCGGCGGAGGCGATCCGCACTCTCTTTCCGGAGGCGTCCAGGATGCCGCAGATCGCCGTGGCGAAGGACTCCCCCTTGACGATCCGGCACAGGTTACGGTTCAGGATCTGGGCGAATTTCTTCGGATGCATGAGGGTATTGCAGTAACGGCTCCAGAGCGAGCTCAGGTGCATGGTATGGAGAGCGGCGGCCACGCCGTGCCCCATCACGTCGGCCAGAAAAAAGCCATAGTGGTCGGCGTCGAGCTGGCGAATGGCGAAATAGTCCCCGCCGATCATGTCGTGCGGCAGGTAGAACGAGGTAAAACCGACCCGGCTGTCCTGCGGCAGGTCGTGTTCCAGGGAAAGGGTCTGGATCTGTTTTGCCCGCTCCAGGTTCGCGTAGGTCTCGGAATAATCCTGGAAGGTTTCCACCGCTCCGATAACCTTTCCGTCGGCGTCGTGAAGGGGGGCAACGGACACTGCCACGGGGACGCGGCCGCCGGCCTTGGTCTGGGCGAAGATGATGACGGGGGACGTGCTCATCCTGTCGGTGACCATGCAGCGAAAGAGCGGGCAGAAGTCCGTGGTGCAGAGCCTGCGCCCATCCTTGTCCTCATGGATGAGGATGTTATCCATGCACCGGTGTCCCACCACATCCGCCGCGGTCCAGCCGGTGATTCTTTCGGCAGACTTGTTCCAGTAGAGGATACGACGATCCGTGTCGGTGACATACAGGCCGTCGTTCACAGAGTCCAGGATTTCGCCCGAGATCGGCAGGCTCCCCTTTATCACGACACCCTCCTTTTCCCCCATCTCGATAGTCCCGTTCGCGGATAGTATACCAACTCTTTGCGATTTTTGCCCGATTCTTTTCGCCCCCGCCACTATGATGTAACGCTCCCGGCGTTCGTCGCATTTGCGATGCACGCAAATGGCGTTACACTGGAAGGTTGCAAGGCTTTCTTTGCGCCTTTGCGGCGTTGTGCGAGACAGGTTTTTTAATCGATTGTGTCTCGCATGCATTTCCAATAAATATGCTTGCTTTTTTCAACAAAGCATGGCTCACTTGGAGGAAGTTCTTGTTTGTTTTTGTATTAGTGAAATCAGATTAATAGACAAGAATGTCTCCTGAGTTTCCCCTGCTGATGACTAAAGGGAATAACGCTGTCAACCGGTCTGCATAATTATAATTTGAGGAGGTTAACTATGAAAAAGAATGTCGTTTTGTCAGTTGTCGCAGTATTAATTTCAGTGACCGGTGCTTTTGCTCTGGACCGAGACACGATCAAGAGTTATCAGAACCAAGTCCAGTCGCTTCAGTCTGACTTCAAGGCCGCGCAGTCTGAGCAACAAAGTTTGCTGAAGACGAAAGACTTACTGTCCGAGATGGCTGCAACCGACAAATCGGAATCTGCCAAATTGAAGGCAGCTGAAGCGGAATTTACCAGCGATGTCGCAAGCTACAAGGCTGACCGAAGTGCTGCCGACAGCGCGCTCAGGGCGTTCCAGTCGGAGATTGACGTTCTGAAAGGACAGAGGGAGAACAGCAAGGCAGAAATCGACGCGTTTAACAGTCGTCACGCACAACATGACTCATGGAAGCCGGACCCTTATAATCATTCTGCGGTCAGCGCATACAACGCTGAAGCTGACCGGCTGGACGCCGAGGCTGCGGCTTTGAACGCAAGGAAAGCTTCGCTGGATGCCGATAAAAACCGTCTTTTGGCAGAGGCCGCCGAGCTGGACAGGAATAGCGGTGTTTTGGAGCAGCGACGGAAAGCACTGATTGACCGCGAAAAAGCACTGAAAACTAAAGAAAGCGACTTGGAATGGGCGAGAAAGCAGATGTCGGAACAAACCCTGAAATGGGCTGAAGAAACAAAACGCAACAATGCGCGGTTAAACGACATCGCCGCGCAACTCAATGCCCTGTTGACAAAAATTGCGCGTTCAAGTTCGAAATGCACGAATATTTCCGGTGTCGGAACTCTCGACCTGCAAAATTTGAACGGTGCCTCGGAGCAAGCGTTAGGTTGCTTGCAACAGCTCTGGGATGGGGCGAGTCGTAAGAGCAAGAAACGCATTGCGCCCGTTCCGCAAGCACAGATGCAGTGAGTAATTGACGATTGAGGCCCCGTCCAGAGGATGACGGGGCCTATCATTAAAGAAATAGAATTCACGCGGGTGTGGTGCCTACATCTGAAGGCTGAGGATTCTCAACCTGTTGGGGAGGGTTCAGTAGTTCCAAAAAGAGATTAACCAGTTCATATACTGTTGTTCCTGGGTTGGTTGCTGCTGGCAGCGCCCCGGATTCCTTAGCCTCATCATGGAGTCGCTTTGCATTTCTAAGGGCGTCACGAAGCTTGAGCTTTAACCGAGAGTACATGGTGCGGTCATTCTTCTCATACGTGCCAGAGATGGCGCGACTCAATTTAATGTTAACTTGGTCGCGGTCAATAGGAGTGTTGTGATAGCAGAAATGTATTAAATACCACAGTTCGAAACTTGGATTGGACCATGCAACACTAATCTCCGGTCGATTAGCAGATGCTTTTAAGATGGCTTCATTGAAATCCTGAAGTGTATGACCACCACCTCCGCATCGTTCTTCGTCGCGGTCAATTATGATCCAACGATGCTCGTAATCTTTGTACGTACGCCCATAGGTATCTCGGAAACTGATCAAATCAGCAAGGACTCCGGTAGGATTAGTATGTTGGTGGGGAGCAAAGACGCAAGAAATGGGTGACAAGGCCTGAGCTTCTTTAAGAATTTGAAACCAAGACTCAAAGTAGTAACGTTCTGTCTTCGCTCCTTCACAAGCGATGATAATTAAAAGACGTTGTAAGAGAACGTTTTCAATTCGTTTTAAGCTCTGAGTTTTTTGGCGAGACTTGGCCTTCTGGAGATTTATTTGTCTACGACCCATTATTCTTGATCCTCGAATGAAAAAGCTCCAATATATGGAATAGCCCCGTACTTTCCTTGGATGTAATGTTTTTCAATATTATCTGTGGATCTAATATTTTTGTATTCGACAAGTGAGTGGAGATGTGTTGCCCCACTTGTATCTTTCTCGGTAAACCAAATCTGCGATTTGTGAAACAGTTTCAAGTTTAAAAGATTTGTATCATGTGTAGCAAATATTAACTGCGCATTCTTAGTATTAATCTTAGGGTTGTTAAACATAGAAATAAGCGAAATTGTCAACATAGGGTGCAAACTTGCGTCAAGTTCATCAATCAAAAGAATTTTTCCGTTCATCAAGGTATCAATAAATGGAGCTGAAAGGCCGAAATATTTCTTAGTGCCTTCTGATTCGTCATTTTCCATATCAAACTTTTCTGTGCCCACTATGTTTTGGTTTTCATCATATTTATTGTGTATAGCTTTTATTCCGACCTCCATAATAGGAGATTTTGAAGAACGTATTTGGTCAATTAATTCTTTTGGCAAAGACAATCTTTCAAATTCGGTAGCAGGGATTTCATTCTCTTCTATCAAGACATCTTGAATGCCAAGATCTGCAATAGAAACCAACTTAATTATTTGTGAACTAAAATCTGTGTTACTCATTTGTTGTAGTGTATAGGCCATATAATCAGAATGTTTTATTCCATCTAATAAGTTTAGGTTTTGAAACCATCTGAGAATAGTTTTGGATATTTCACCACCGTTTTGATCGCATTTCCATAAAAAAAGATGATTTTTTAAAACTTTATCTTTTAATCCTTTGCCTTCTCTAAATTTATCCAGATTGACATAAAACTCGCCTTCTTCGACATCTCTAAAAAATAACTTTGCTTCCTTGCCTTTTTCGTCCGCAAAAAGCCATTCTGAATATACAGTATTGCTATCTGCTTCAAAACCGTATCTGAATTTAATGGGCTTCTCAGAAAATGCAGCAATAAATGTTACCTCAAATGAGCTTGAGGCGGACTCCGTTTCAGTTGAAAGACGAAATGGTTCATGTGATAGGTTGTCTGTAGATTGAATAACTTTTCTGGAATTAAGCACCATCGACCTCATAAATCCGAAGGCTTTCAAAATGTTGCTTTTCCCGCTTGCATTTGCACCGTAGATAACGGCGCTTGAAAGGAGCGTGTAACCTCTCCCTGTAAAAGTGTTCATATTGTTGTTTGTGCCGGAAACTGAGCTAAAAGTAGCTGGATCCTTTATGGATCGGAAATTATCGACCGTGAATTGAATTAACATGGAGCCCTCATTTTTGGAATTTTATGGATAATATACCAAATATTTGTAAAAAATCTACTAAAATCATTTCAATTACGGAATAGATATTCGTAATTTGCTTACGTGATTCCAGTAATATTCCGAGCTTCCAACTTGCTATTGACCGGTTCACGCGCACGCGCGCGTGAACCGGGGCTATCTGCTCGACGAAGTTATTCTTCTGGGTGGTTCACGCGCACGCGCGCGTGAACCGGTGATCTACCCGAATGGAATATTTAGTCTGTGCACATAAAATATCAGGGAGCCAGGAACATCCCCTGGATTACCCGCGTCACAATTGGGCGGGCACAAGACTCACACCCTACGGTTTGTATGGCTCGGAACTTCCAAGTCCTGTCAAGTGGCTTGGTTCGGCTGTTTCATGCCACAAGCCGCGTATGAATTTCGCGCTCGATTTTAGAGCCAATTTCCAGTTCTGTGATTTTCAGATCGTAACTTGTTTGCAGGTTCAGCCAGAACTGCGGTGTTGTGCCGAAGTAACGTGCCAGCCGTAGTGCCGTATCAGGCGTGATGGAGCGGCGTTCACGCACAATATCGTTGATACGCGGTGCCGGGACCTTGAGTTCCATCGCCAGTGCATGCGCGCTCATTCCGAATGGGACAAGGAACTCTTCACGTAAAATTTCGCCGGGATGAACAGGGCGCATTTTATTTGTCGGGGTCATATCATTTATCTCCTCAATGGTAATCTTTGATCTCTACATCCAAGGCGTTACCGTCCTCGAACCGAAAGCAGACGCGCCACTGATCGTTAATGCGAATGCTCCACTGGCCTTTGCGGTCTCCGCGTAAGGCTTCCAGTCTGTTGCCCGGCGGGACACGGAGATCTTCGATAGCATATGCGTCGTCAAGCATTTGCAGCTTGCGCTCGGCAACATTGGCAAATGCTTTGAATTTACGCGGGCATTTGCCCTCGAACAATGCCTGTGTGTCCTTGCAACGGAAGGTCTTGATCATAGGGAAATTATATAACGAAAGACGTTAAACGTCAAACGATTAGTTTCTTGTGTTTCTCGTTTGCGAGAGCATCGAAATTGGCGTGAATGACCTTGGCGCAGGGCGTTCATCGATAGGGACGATCCTTGCCGAGTCCGCAGGTCCCGTCCTTGCAGGCACCATGGCTTTTCGGCAGATACTTCCTGATCCGGGCGAAGCTCCGGTAGGCCAGCCGAGCCAGGTGATTCACCCCGGGGAGGGTGACCAGGGTGCCGAGCAGGCCGTACCGGGTCGAGGCCGGAAACGCCTGCCAGATGGCCCGGAACGCCTCTACATTCCGGTAGACGCGCCCATCCCGGTCGATGGCGTGCATCTCGTACATGAACGCGTCCAGGGTGATGCCGTAGGGGGCAGGATCGAAATCCGGCGCGGCTATGTCGACGAAAACCAGGCGGCCGTCGTGTTCCTTGCGCCGGTACACCTCCATCTCCGCCGCGCAGACCGCACAGGAGCCGTCGAAAAATACCCGTAAGGGATATGCTGGGGCATCCGGCATGCTTGCCGCCTATTTCTTGCTCAGGTTGAACTTCTCGACCATTTTCTGCCGGTAGTCGACGACCTCTTTTCGCAGAGACGACAGCTGGCTGATCTTTTCGTCCACCTTGTTGATGTGCACGTCCAGCACGTCGATCAGGCGCGGGATCATGTTCTCGGTCCGCCGCGCGTCCCCGTAAGCTTCGTACAGGTCCTGCATCTCCCTTATGGTCAGGCCGAGCTCCTTCAGCTTCAGGATGAACCTGATCCTCCTCACCATGTACGGGGTATATGCCCTGCTCCCCCCCTCCGGCCGCTGGGAGGATTCGATGATCCCCACTTCTTCCCAGTAGCGGAGCGTCCGGGTGGTCAACCCGAGGCTCGTGGCGACATCGCCGATCGGGACCAGCTCTTCATTTTCGTTGGTCTTGTTCATCCAGCCTCACCTTTACGTAAAATATTTAATTACCTTTAGTCCAAAAGCGCACCGGTTGTCAACTCCTTATGGGCCACCCTGCGGGGCGGGAAAGGTGGATGGTTGACCGGATATGTAAAAAAATGTTTTATTGTAAATTGACATAAACGTAAGCTGGTTATATTGTAGACACCAGCCTCCTTTCCTTTGACCGGATTGCGGCTATACTCAACGGTACATACCATGTCGAAGGATCTCCCGCTACCTGGCGGCTCACCACAGCTGCCGGGCATTGGTGGGGCGTCACGCGATCAATTGAATTTTAAAGAACGGGGGTGCTGTTGATGCTGACCAGAATGGAATCGGAGCAGCGGATCATCCGGCTGCAGCGCGAACTGAAGGGCAGGGGGATAGATGGGGCGCTCCTGATCTATCCCATCGACGTCTACTATTTTTCCGGCACCCGCCAGAACTCCACCCTCTGGGTCCCGGCGGACGGCAACCCGCGCCTCCTCGTGCGCAAGAGCCTTGCCCGCGCCGTTGCGGAGAGCGTCATCGATGAGACCGTGCCGTTCCCCGCGAGCAAGGAGTTTTCCGCCCTGTTCGGCGAAGAGGTGCGGAAAATCGGCGTCACCTTCGACGTGGTGCCGGTGCAGCAGTACAACTACTACGCCAGGCTCCTGCCGGGACGGGAGTTCGTCGACATTTCCGCCGTCAACCGGGAGCTGCGCTCGGTCAAGTCCGACGGGGAGCTCGCCCTGATGCGCGCCAGCGGCGCCCGGCTCTGCGAGGTGTTCCGCCAGGTCCCCAGGTTCCTGAAAGAGGGGATGCGGGAGGTTGACCTCTCCGCGGAGTTGGAATACCGCCTGCGCCAGGCGGGCAACGAAGGGTACGTGCGGATGCGCGCGTTCAACCAGGAGCTCTTCCTGGGGCTGGCGGTGAGCGGCGCCACCGCCGGCCATCCCGGCTTTTTCGACGGCGCGGTCACCGGCCGGGGGCTTTCCAGCGCGTCTCCCCACGGCGCCTCCACCGAGGCGATCACCGCCGACACCCCCGTCCTGATCGACTATACCGGCATTTTCAACGGCTACATCGTCGACATGACCCGCATCTTCGTCATCGGCCGGCTCGCGCCCGAGCTGGAGCAGGCCTTTGCCGTCGCCCTCGCCATCCAGCGATTCCTGGCGGAGAACCTGAAGCCGGGCGCCGTCTGCGAGGAGCTGTTCCTCAAGGCCGCGGAAATGGCGGAAGCTGCGGGGCTCGGCCGGAACTTCATGGGGGCGCCGGGGGAGAACGCCCGCTTCGTCGGCCATGGCGTCGGCCTGGAGCTGGACGAGTTTCCCGTCCTGGCCCAGGGGTTCAAGGCGCCGCTCCAGGCGCGGCAGACCATCGCCATCGAGCCGAAGTTCGTGATCCCCGGCCAGGGAGTGATCGGCATCGAGAATACCTTCGCCGTCAGCGACCGGGGCGGGGTGAAGCTCACCGACCTTGCCGACGAGATCGTGTATCTGTGATGTTTCATCTTTTCCGACCATGATATGAAAGAGAGGGTAGCCGACGGGCTGCCCTTTTTTGCAGCGATCCGGAACGCCCGGAGCTGTGCCATGGAAACGGCATCTCGATATAGTAGAATAGTGTTTTGCAAACGCTTGACATGCACGTAAACGTAATGTATGCTCATGCGTAATGCTATCGCTGATGGAGGTGATACAATGAATAACGTCTTTGTGGTCGAAGCATTGCGCACGCCGTTCGGTTCCCTGGGGGGGACGCTTTCCGAGGTGGAGGCGCCGCAGCTGGCGGCAACGGTGATGATGGGGCTCCTGGCGAAGGCCGCCCTCGCCCCCGGGGCGGTGGACGAGGTGATCGTCGGCCAGGTGCTGTCGGGCGGCTGCGGCCAGGCGCCGGCCCGCCAGGCGATGCGGGGGGCAGGGGTCCCGGACAGCGCCCACGCCCTTACCGTCAACAAGGTTTGCGGCAGCGGCCTGAAGGCGATCATGCTCGGCACGGACGTCATTCGCCTCGGCGATGCCGGCGTGGTGATCGCCGGCGGGATGGAAAGCATGTCGCTTGCCCCCCACATCCTCAAGAGGGGGCGCACCGGCTACCGGCTGGGGCACGGCGAGCTCCTCGACCTGCTGATCTACGACGGTCTCCAGGACCCCTGCACCGGCCGGCATATGGGGGAGATCGGCGAGGAGAGCGCCGTACGCAACAATATTTCGCGCGAAGAGCAGGACGCCTTCGCCCTTCGCTCCTACCAGCGGGCTCAGCGGGCCGTGCAGGACGGGGTGTTCCGCGACGAGATCGTACCGGTGGTGAAGAGCGGCAAGGGGGGGGACGTTTCCGTGGCCGATGACGAGGAGCCGTTCAGGGTGGACTTTGCCAGGCTTGCCCAGCTCCGCCCGGCTTTCAGGAAAAACGGCACCATCACCGCCGGCAACGCCTCCACCATCAACGACGGGGCGGCCCTGGCGCTGCTGACCGACGAGGCGGGGCTGAAGAAGCACAACCTCACCCCGCGGGCGCGGATCGTCGCTACCGCCACCGAGAGCCGCCACCCCGACCATTTCCCCGAGGCGCCGGTCGGCGCCATCGAGAGGGTCTGCGCCAGGGCGGGTCTGAAGATCGCCGACATCGACCTGTTCGAGATCAACGAGGCGTTCGCCTCCGTGCCCCTCATCGCCATACGATCGCTCGGCCTCGATTTCGACAAGGTGAACGTCAACGGCGGCGCTTGCGCCATCGGCCACCCGATCGGGGCGAGCGGCGGGAGGCTCGCGGCCACCGTGGTCCGGGAGCTGCACCGCAGAAAGGCCCGCTATGGCCTGGCGACGCTCTGCATCGGCGGGGGGGAGGCGGTGGCGGTGATCTTCGAGCGAGTGTGACTTTCCCCCCTCACCCCAACCCTCTCCCACCAGGGGACAGGGAGATTTGGGACCCCCTCCCTTGATGGGAGGGGGCATGGGGGAGGGTTAAGATTTGCATGATAGATTTTATTTCTTGGAGGACGGAAATGATCACAACAGTCGGTGTACTCGGAGCGGGGCAGATGGGGAACGGCATCGCCCATTGCTTCGCCCAGTACGGGCACGAGGTCGTTCTCTGCGACATCGCGGCGGCGCAGCTGGAAAAGGCGCTCGCCGTCATCCGGCAGAACCTGGAGCGGCAGGCGAAGAAGGGGGCGATCCCGGAGAGCCTCATCGGCGAGACCATGGGAAGGATCGGGACCACGCGGAACATGGCCGATCTGGCGGAGTGCGACATCTGCGTCGAGGCGGTCACCGAGCACGAGCCCCTCAAGCTGGAGATCTTCCGGAAACTGGACGAAACGGTGAAGACGGGCGCGATCCTCGCCTCCAACACCTCTTCCATTCCGATCACCAGGATCGCGGCCGTGACCGGGCGGCCGGACAAGGTGATCGGCATGCACTTCATGAACCCGGTGCCGGTGATGAAGCTGGTGGAGGTGATCCGCGGCCATGCCACGAGCGAGGAGACCTTCCAGGCCGTCGCCGGGCTGGTGGCGCGGCTGGAGAAGGAGATGGCGGTCTCCCAGGACTACCCCGGCTTCATCGTCAACCGGGTGCTCATCCCGATGATCAACGAGGCGGTGTTCGCCCTCTACGAGGGGGTGGCCACCGCCGAGGACATCGACCGCGGGATGAAGCTCGGCACCAACCAGCCGATGGGGCCGCTGACGCTGGCCGATTTCATCGGACTCGACACGGTGCTCGCCATCGCCAACGTCCTCTACGACGGGTTCAAGGACCCGAAGTACAGACCCTGCCCGCTGCTCGTGAAGATGGTAAATGCGGGGTATCTGGGGCGAAAGTCGGGCCGTGGATTCTATACGTATTAAAGCGGGTGCGGTCTTCCGACCATCTCGCCGCCGTGTCCTCGAAACCCTGCCTCAACGTAGCTCCGCTACGCCTCGGCACGGTTTCTCCGGGCCGGCGACGATCTGGCCGAAATCTCGCACCCGGCTGGCAAAGCCCTTTCTATCCTGATTTTTGGCCAATTATGCAAGAGGCGGACGGCGCCCGCCCTGGAGGCACACATGGAATTCAAGAATCTGCTCATCGAAACGGCCGACGGCGTTGCCACCCTCACCATCAACAGCCCCCGGACCCTGAATGCCCTGAACAGCCAGGTGCTGGGGGAGCTGGAATGCGCCCTGTTTGAGCTGAACCGGGACGGTGCGGTCAAGGCCGTCATCCTCACCGGGGCCGGCGACAAGGCGTTCGTGGCGGGCGCCGACATCAAGGAGATGGCGGCGATGACCGCCCTTGAGGGGCACCGGTTCGGCCTCAAGGGGCAGCGGGTGATGATGCTGATCGAGAAGATGACCAAGCCGGTCATCGCCGCGGTCAACGGCTATGCCCTGGGCGGCGGGCTGGAGCTGGCGCTGGCGTGCGACTTCATCTACGCCTCGGAAAGGGCCAAAGTCGGCTTCCCGGAGGTGACCCTCGGCATCATGCCCGGCTTCGGCGGCACCCAGAACCTGGCGCGGCTGATCGGGCCGAACAGGGCGAACGAGCTGATCTTCACCGGAAAGATGATCGATGCGGAGAAGGCGCTCGCCTGGGGGATCGTGAACGAGGTCTTCGCCCCGGAGGAGCTCCTCGCCAAGGCGCGGGAGACGGCTGCGGCAATAGCCGGCGTGGGGACGCTCGGCGTTGCCTGCGCCAAGGATGCCATCGCCAACGGCCTCAACATGGGGAAAGAAGACGGCTTCCGCTACGAGGCCTCCCTCTTCGGCGTACTCTTTGCCACCGACGACCAGAAAGAGGGGATGGGGGCGTTCGTCGAGAAGCGGAAGGCGGCGTTCAAGGGGAAATGACGGTTGTCGTGTAGGGGCGCAGCATGCTGCGCCCTTGTTGAATGGGCTAACAGAC